>JBAZGO010000006.1:0-138696 GCA_041652995.1 Prolixibacteraceae bacterium | reverse complement strand
ACACTTTGATGCTCGAACGATTTATGTGCATGTTTGCTATAAACCCAAACACGCCAAAAAATAAAAAAATTGTCAAAGAACTATTGGATTACGGCAAAATTGCCGCTTAAAATTTAACGAAGTATTGTTTATTCGTGAGACTGTTTAAATTAAGTTTTCTTGTTCCGTTAGGAACGTAAGGTCGGTAGAATGAATGAAAATATGCACGTCTTTTGTCCCGTACGGGACAAAACAGAGCTTGTTATTCGACATTTCTGCCGACATATTTTCCCGATGGGAAATTTTTAAACAGTTACTGAACAAAAGCGATTGGATTGTGCTGTTTTTCCTTAACAATCGTTAATATAGTTTGATGCATTCATTTATCAGATTACTTTTGATTTTGAAGCGGTTGGTTCACCTGTAATTTTTATTAACCGACTGCAAATTCAAATCAGCAAATGCCATCAAAAAATTATCGATATCTCCTGCTTTTGGTTCTGTGGAGTGTTCTGTTCTACTTCAGGGACTGGATTGCTACATTCATAGTTTATTACATGTTTAACCTTCCTGAAGCCTTGAAGTTTGCCGATTCACTGTGGTTTTTCTTCGGCACTTTCCTGAAAATTTCTTTGCTGCTGTTGCTGGTCATTTTTCTTGCTGGTGTAGTCCGTTCATATTTCTCACCTGAAAAGACCCGGAAAGCGTTGGAAGGAAAATCACTGTTTGCAGGAAATGTGTTGGCTGGTTCGCTGGGTATTGTCACGCCATTTTGTTCGTGTTCGGCCATTCCGCTTTTTCTGGCTTTTGTTGAGGCCGGAATTCCGCTGGGCGTAGTTTTTTCGTTCCTGATAGCGGCTCCGATGATTAACGAAGTCGCGGTGGTAATGCTGTTTAGTTTGTTCAGTTGGAAGGTTGGCTTTGTGTATATTTTATCGGGACTTATCCTTGCGGTTTTGGCCGGCTGGATCATTGGGAAATTGAAGTTGGAACGCTGGCTTCAGGATTGGGTTTTGCAGGCCCGGTTCGGAAACGTTGAAACACAACAAGTGAATTTGACTTTTGATGACCGCATTCAAACAGGTGTAACAGCCGTGAAAGACATTTTTTCAAAAATCTGGATTTACCTGGTGGCCGGAATTGCGGTAGGGGCTGCCGTGCATACGTATGTGCCACAAGACTATCTGGCTTCTATGATGAATAGTGCACATTGGTATTCGGTTCCTGCTGCCGTTGTTGCCGGTGTGCCGCTTTATTCGTGCTCGGCAGGCGCCGTACCAATCGTCAGCGCCCTGATTGAAAAAGGAGTTCCGCTCGGAACAGCGCTGGCCTTTATGATGTCGGTCATCGCGCTTTCGCTTCCCGAACTCATTATCATGAAGAAAGTGCTGAAACTACCGTTCATCCTGACGTTTGTCGGAATTGTTACTGTTGGAATTGTGGTTGTGGGGTATGTGATGAATGGGGTGCTGTGAAGCCGGGTTTTTATAAAAGGATTCCATCCTTTTATCGGGAATGGAATCCTTAAAATATGTATTTACGGCTTAATCTTCTCCCACAAGCCTACCAGCTTTTCCTGATAAATACTTTTTATTTGTTCTTCGCTTTCGCCAATTGGTTTAATCGGAATCAGGTCAATCACTTCTTCAGGCTTCATTCCGGAGTGATACATGGTGTTGAGTGCGGCATTCATGGTTTCGTATATCGTTTCGCGACATTCGGCTTCCGTCAGGCCAAACTGCTCGCCCAGTTTTTCGATTTCATTCCATTGAAACCAGAAATATGTCGGCAGCATTGCAGATATTAAAGCATAGCCTTCCAGTTTATCTTCTGAAGTTTCGAACGTGTGACCAAGTAAGTTGAGCATTTCAAGAATGTACCATTTTTGAATTTCCGACATTCCGGGAGCAAAACTTACGGGATTGTAGGCGTGATTAATTACCGAAGTTGCGTTGGGTATCAGTCGGACAATTTGCGGAACCGACTTCAGGACAGAAGCTATTTTTGCAATGGTAATTTTGGGTGCCAGCGAAATAAGAATGGTTTTCTCGCTCACTGCGTCGGTAATTTTTTCAAGCGTTTCCATAATTACCGGAGGATGCAAAGCCAGAAAAACGACATGCTTCTTGGCGGCTTCAGAAGCCGATTCGAGCGTTTCGATGAAAGGGAATTTTTGTTTCAGAACCTGAAGTGTTTCCGGATTTGAATCGAAAACAGAGATGGAATCGAAGATGGCTTTTTTATTGACAAAGGCTTGCAGAAAAATTCGGGTGATCCGGCCGCCACCGATAAAACCGAGTGATTTTGTTTTCATGATAGTTGGGTTTTAAGTACTTAAATATAAGCATAACCTCACGTAGTTTAAAATATATCGGGAATAATTTTTGATAATCAGGGCTCCGAAGGACATGCTTATTTTGCCAGTCAATAACGACTTTTCTTATACAATTCCCCTTTGCTTCTTGATTGCTTCCCAGGCTTCGTTCACTTTCTGGAATTTTTCCTTGGCGGCATTCTGAACATCTTCGCCGAGATAATGAACTTTATCGGGGTGATATTTTACAGCCATCGACCGGTATGCCTTTTTTAGCTCATCGTCGGTTGCGGTTGGTTCAACTTCCAGAATTTTATAGACCGCATCTGTGCTGGCCACAAACATCGACTCAATCGACTGGTAATCTTTTTCGCCAATTCCCATTGTTTGCGCAATGTGTTTGATCAGTTTGTGTTCCGACTCGTGAACATGGCCATCGGCGGCGGCTATTCCGAAGAGAAAATGCAGCAACTGCAAACGCGAAGGTATATCCATATTTTTGCGGATCTGAATACAAACATCAGTAACCGGAATATTTTGGTTGAGCAGATCGCGCAGAATTTTAACGGCTTCGTTGGCAGCTCCTGATCCAAATGAACGAACAAAAAATTGCTTGGTATAATCGAGTTCCGACTTTAAAACTTTTCCGTCGGCTTTCATAACGGCAGCTACCAAAACCAAAAGGCTCATGATGTAGCCACCTTGCGTGGTTTGCTGTCCCGGCTGATAATTCTGACCGCTTTGTATGGCGGTATTGCCATCGAGCATTGAACCAACCACAAAACCTAAAATCCCTCCGATTGGTCCGAAGAAAGCCCATCCCAGACCACCTGTAATCCATTTTCCAAACTTAGCCATGTGCTTTTATTTTTTTATCAATTTCCAATATTTGCGGGATAATTAAATCCTCGTCGTTATTCTGTATAACAAAATCAGCCAGTTTAAGCCTTTTTTCATCTTTCCACTGATTTCGTATTCTTTCTTTTACTTGTTCCATTGTTACTCCGTCGCGCTTTAAAACCCGCTGAATCCTTTGGTCTTCATCAGTATAAACGGTAATTGTTTTATCCATCAGTTTATAAAAGCCACTCTCAAACAAAATAGCCGCTTCGTGAATCACGTATTCTGCATTTTGTTTTTCGAGCCATTGTGCGAAAGCTTTGCGGACAGCCGGATGCACAACCGCATTTAACCGAGCCAGCAAAGATGGGTTGTTGAAGACAATTCCGGCCAGATATTTTCGGTCGACGGTATGATCGGGCAGGTAAACGGATGCCCCAAACAAACGAATAAGTTGTTCACCAACTTCAGGATCAGAATTCATCAGTTGTTTGGCGCTGGTGTCGGCTTCGAAAACCGGAACGCCCAGGACAGCAAATGCCTTGCAAACTGTGCTTTTCCCACTTCCAATTCCTCCTGTGACGCCAATTTTCATCATAGCTCAGTTCTCGATTAGGTATTCAATGTCTTCCGGAGTAATTTTTAAATCGTACAAATGTGGTGGCTTCGATTCAGTCTTAACTTTGAGCCGCAGTTTGCCTTCAAGAATGTCGCTGTAGGAAACATTTAGCCTGAAATCTTCAGGATGAATGTCGGAAAAACGGCTCAAACCCACCAAAAATTTCAGTTTAACTTTCGATGGAAATAATTTGACTGTCATTCCTTCGGGTTGGCCAACTACTGTAACAGGAACTGTTTGCTCAGCCTCGGTATATTCTTCAACCGGAATATTCAGGATGACCGATTTTGGTTCGAAAAACAGTTCGTTAACCCGATTTAGCGGTACTTCAACATGAATATTTTCTTCAACCTGATCGAAAATCTCCCGTTTGGTTGAGACCAAATGTAATGTATCGAGCATTGTTTGCGGCCCGTTTACAATGACCGATTCAGGAATTGTTGTGATGTCGCCTGAAACCTGGTACTGTTTTTTCAGATCTAGCCTGAAGTTTGGTTTTACGTTTACCCGTTTTTGCCCCATTTTGTCGAACCTGAAAACTAAAGTATCCGGGCTAATACTCAGTATTTTGAGGTCGTTTGATATTTGGTATGAAAGTTCGGTGAGAAACTGGCGTGACGGAAATTCAAAATAACTTTTGTTGCTTTCGGTCATCCGGTTGTTTGTGAGTTCGTTCACGTTAAATTCAAGAGGAATAAATAAAAAGGCCAGTTCTTGTCTCAAAATGGTAAACCCATGCGCTTCGATGGTCAACTCAAAATCGGCAGGCATGTTGTTTGCCAGCGTTTTGTTGTTCGGTAAATCGACGTACTTAACCGGCACTACCAATTTAACAGTGTACGATTTACTCAATGCATTCAGAAACCAGAACACGGTGGCAATAGCCACGCAAACCAGATATGCCGCAACCCGTTTGTCGTTACGGAAATATACCTTTCTCAGGTATTTAAAAGTTTTATATACCCAGTTTGTCTTCACGGCAGCAAATATAAAAAAAAGGGCCGACATGTTGCCGGCCCTTAACGTATTCACTCGTCAGCGTTTATTTTTGTGTCTGAACGTCGGACATGTCTCTTACAAGCGCAGATTTGTCGACTCTGATTTTTACATTGTCGTCGATCTGAAGAAGTACATAATTGTCTTTCAACTCAAGAATTTTACCGTAGATACCACCGGTAGTAACCACTTTGTCACCTTTGGCGAGGCTGTTGCGGAATGCAGCAACTTCTTTTTGTTTTTTCATTTGCGGACGGATCATGAAAAAGTAAAAAACTACAATAATCAGGATCAGTGGCAAAAAAGTCATGATTGGATTTGCTTCAGCACCTTGTGCCGGTTGTGCCATTAATAAATAATTCATTCGATTATGGGTTTAAATTAACTGTATATTTCAATTGCTTCGTTCGTTACATTTGCCTTTATAAACACGCGCTTTTCTGCTGTTTCGGCGTTCGAAAACAGTACGATTGTTTTCAATTGTTTCCCAACTTCACCGGCCGAATTGTAGATTACTTCAATTCTTCCTTCCTGTCCGGGAGCGACATTTTTCTCCGGAATATTTACTTCGGTGCATCCACAGCCAGAATCAACATCGGTTATTGTCAGTGTTTTTGTGCCTTCATTCCTGAAAACAAAGGTGAAAGAAACAACTTCTCCGGCCTTAAGCGAACCAAAATTATGCATTTCTTCTGAAAAGACAAATTTAGCCGTGCCCGACTCCCTGGAACTTTTGGCCGGTTCAGCTTTTTTTGTTCCCGAATGACATGAGAAAATCAGAAATGCCGCACATAACAGCAAGCCCGAACTTAACCTGAAACCTGAAACCTGAAACCTGAAACTTGTTCTCATTCTTCATCTTCGCCGATCAATCCACGACCGGCTTTTAGTATTTTATTCGTTTTCTTCAGGTCCTTTAACGTTTTATCCAGAATTCCGTTTATAAAATTCCGACTTTTTTCGGTGCTGTAATACTTCGAAAGTTCGATGTATTCGTTCATGGTAACTTTGGTGGGAATGGACGGGAAATACAAAAATTCGCTCAATGCAAGTTCCAGAATCAGGTTGTCGATAAACGCAATGCGTTCGATGTCCCAGTTCAGGGTGTGTTGCTTAATCATCACCATATTTTCGGTATGATTTAAAACCACTTTCCGATAAAGGTCTTTGGTAAACTGACGGTCTTCGTCGTCTTTGTACATGGGCAGCAATGCCTGGCGCTCGTCGCTGAATTCCTTGAATTTCTTAAAGGTTTTCAGGATCATGCTCACCACGAAATCGAGGTCATCGTTCCAGTAAATACTTTGTTCTTCGAGCAGCGATTCAATTTCTTCGTTGTCCAGGATCAGGTATTTGAAAATATCTTCAACCAGTTTACGGTCGTTGGCGTAGCTGTTTTCAGGAGCAGCCATGTACTCTTTGTAAAAATCCTGCTCAATGAGCGAAAGATAAAGTTTTCGGATTAAATCTTCCTGGTCGGCCCAGCTTAATTTCGAAGATTCGAGATATTTGGTGAGTGAAATGTTTGCTTTTAACTGGTGAATCAGCAGATTGTTGATGAAGCGGGTATTCGGTGCGAGTTCTTCGCTGGTTGGCCTGTGTTTCTTCAGGCCCAGATTAATTCGATCCTCTGCAAATTTTTCAATTTCAATAGCCAGAGCCATCAGGTAATGGTACAGATCGTATGTTTTCTGCAAACTGAAAAGCAGTTCCTTTTCAGTGTTATTGATTGATGTTTCCGGTGAAGTAAAGAACGCGTACAATATTTGTAATACCTTGATTCGAATTATTCTTCTGCTAATCATTGTCTTAGAACCTGGTTAAATATGGGGTGGCAAAGTTAGAATTTTTTCTTACATCAATTGATTGCCTGAATCATTTTTTGTTTGGATAGGATACTCTTAACCGCTAAGACACATAGGGCGCATTGATTTATTATTCTTAGAATAAATTTAAGAGCCCACTCCGAAAAGTCAGAAAGTCAAAAATAGTCCTGAAAGGACTGAATATGAATAACCGTGGGTGAAGCCCACGGAAGAACGAAACATTGAACACACAACCCTGAAAGGGTTGAATATTAACACACTAATTGTTCAACCCTTTCAGGGTTGTGATTTTGATTTCATTCTTTTCCACCGGTTCACACCGGTGGTTATTCAAATTTTATCCCTTCGGGATAATTAATCAGCTTTTCGGAGTGGACTCATTTATGGAATTGAAAAGTTTAATAATCCTGCCCGAACAGAAGAGCCAAACCGGCATTCAGAACCACGATAGCGGCAAAAACGATCGCCCATATTTGATTTCCGAAAAGATAAACGAGCAGCGCCCCCACGAAGAACAAAGTCAGTTTGAAAATTGTCCTTACCGGATTTTTCAGCCGACGTTTTGATTTTGGAGCTGCCCAAATACCCCACAGAACGATAATGACAGTTGGCAAAAAAAAGGCAAAAACATATTTCAAAACCAGGGTTTCCCCTGCTTGAAATCCGCAGCATCCAACAAGAAAAAGCAAGACAAGCTCAAGCAGAAACGAAAGCAGCAGATTGGCCTGCTTGACAGCGTCCATATCCAAATTTTTTGTGAGTTCTAATCCACCATCGTACGAAAAGTTAGGTTGATTCTCGGCTGGCGTATCATTTTTGTTTTTGGCAGGCAGTGCAGCCAGTGCGTTTGGGTGGTTCCTTTCATCACAAGCAAACTGCCGTGTTCCAGAATCAGGTCAACTTTTTCTTTGGTACGTTTGTGCTTGAAGCAAAATTTGCGTTCAGCGCCAAGAGAAAGTGAGGCAATCGCGCCGTGTCGTTTAAGGTCTTTTTCGCCATCGCTGTGCCACGAAACGCCTTCTTCTCCGCTATGGTACAGGTTGAGCAAACAGGCATTGAATGTTTCACCAAGCTTCTTTTCAACCAGGTTTTTCAATTCGAGCAAATCTTTTGTCCAAATATAGGCTTGGCGCGTAGTATTGGAATATGTGTACGTGTATTCCCGGTCGGCATACCAGGCCACCTTTCGGGCTGTGACGATGTGCTTTCCTAAAATGATGGCTTCGTCGTTTTTCCAGGCGATTGACGACATCAAACGATCGAAATAATGATTCGCCTCCTGAATGGTCAGGATCGGGCCAAAATAATTCACCATCCCGTCTTTGGGCAAAAGGTTGGCGCCGCTATCGATTAAGGAGCTAAACAAATCCATCGCCGTTTTTCTTTACACCTTTCAATCGGTTAATTCGTTGTAAGTTCTCCGCTCCATCTTTATCTGAAGCGGTTGATCTGCATGCGCTGTTTGAATTCCCCTATCCCGCTTTGAGGAACAAAAAACCTGTCGATGAAGATTTGTCGGGCATCGTTCCTGTCGTTTTTTTTCTGTTCTGTTTCCATTTCTGTTTTCTTCTTAGTTTAAAAAATCTCATTAGCCGGGACATCAGTAAAGTTCCGGATAATTCCATCTCTTCCTCCTGACAAAGATCAAGAATGCACAACCAGCTTCCTTCTTAACCGGCTCAACGTTTCCGGAGTCATATTCATCATCGATGCCAGGTGTTGCAAAGGCACATGGTTGAACAGTTCCGGATTTTGTTCAAACAAGGTTAGGTACCTTTCTTCGGCTGACAACGAAAGCAGATTAAACACCCGTTCTTCGATATAGGTAAAACAATTTGACAGAAAAAGTTTTTCCAGTTCGTGCCATTGTGGAATGTAGTTTCCCAGGTTCCGGTAATCCTCCCTGTTAATCGTGTACAACTCGCAATCGGACAAAGCCTGAACATTAAACATGGCCGGGCGGTTAAAATGGATTCCACGGAGATCCGTGACAAAGTATCCTTTTGAAGAGATCCACTGGGTTATTTCCTTGTCTCCGGCTTGTTTGAATACGCGGATATATCCTGATTTCTGAAAACTTAGTTTATCACATGTCTGTCCGGCTTTGAGGAAGAATCTGCCTTTTTCCAACGTGGTAAGTTTAAAAAAGTTTGTGATTTCAGCCATCTCTTCAGGAGGAATTCCAAAATAGGAAGTGATATAAACTTCGAGCTCTTTCATGATTGATTGTTCAAAATAAATGAGGAACAATCAATCGTAAAAATGGTTGAAAATTTCAGTTTTGGTTTAATGGAACATGATCCTTTTCCTTAAAATAACTGCAATGTCTGATATATACGAAGGCAAGCATTCTATTTTTCAAGCAAGATTTTAATGTTAGCCAAAATCCCGTTCCAGTTTCCAACCGAATGATCGTGGGATTGCTGGTCTTTAAACCCTTCCTGGGTTACAGTTAAAGTGGTCACTTCTCCATCTCCTGAAAGTTCATAAGTGATAATACTAACATCGTCAGGATTATATTCGGTTCCCCAAAACGAACTCCAGTAACTGTGTTTCAAGATTTTGTTCTTTGCTATTTTAAGTATGAACCCTTTATCTTCATAAGCAGTCCCTTCCCAGGTTCCGGAGTAAGAAATCGGGCTTCCTTCTTTCCAGTCAGAGTTAACTTCGGTTCCCCAGAAATACTGTTTAATCATTTCTTTGTCAGTCAGTGCAAACCACACTTTGTCAATTGAAGCATCCAGATCAATTGAGGCCGTTAATTTCAAATTCTTATCCATAACTTTTTTGTTTTTAAAGTTCTTATTCTTATACTGTTGGCAGAAAATTTAGTCTTCCATATCCTGAAAAAGTCCTCTTTCCATTTTAATATTTAGCCGTTGATAAAACTCAACGGGATTGAATCCAATTCTCTTGTATTCATTCTGAACAACATCCCTGGCCCTGGTTAAACGTTCCTGATTTTCCCAGGTTGCAACGGTAATAACGGTCAGACTTCCATCTTCAGCCGTTTGTACAAATACTTCATCTTTTATAAAACCAGGAAGGTTTTTAATAAAATCCCGGTTATACTTCATTCGTTGGTTAAACTCCTCTATTGAATTTTTAGGAATGAAAAATTTGTCTATTAAAATTTGCTTCTTCATCTTATTACTGTTTTCCTTTGACTGTCCTTTGTTGCTTTGTTGTAAACAACAACAAAGCAACAAAGAGAGTATAAAATGTTGTTTTCATTTAGCTGTTTCTTAGTCCTGTGATTTAAAATTGATTACAAACTTTCTATAAAGCCGTTCATTTCTTTGATCGCTTTTTGGGATGCATCATTGCTGATATTTGGCAATAGCCAGACATGGCTCTGATTCGCATAAATACTCAGCTTCGATTTAGGTTGATATTTTTCAATTTCATGAAAGAAATTCTTACTGTCATCAAGCAATAATTCGTTCGTTCCAACAAGAATCAAAGCCGGAGGGTAATTTTGCAATTTGGCTTTTACAGGGTTTGCTTCGGATAAATTACCGTTACCGACATAAAGTGACGCGTATTCCTGAATCATAGCTTTTGTAAATATGGGATCAATTGATTCGTTTAATTCGTATGAATCAGCGGTGCATTCGAGGTCGAACCATGGTGAAATCACAATGATTCCGGCGGGTTGGGGCAGATTCAGGTCTTTCATCTTTACAAGAGACGATAACAAAATTCCTCCTCCGGCGCTATCTCCAATAACAAACAATTTTAAAGAACTGTTTTGCTGAAGTAAATGCCTGTATACCTTTAAAAAATCATCGACCCCAGCCGGATAAGGGTTTTCGGGAGCCAAAGCGTATTCTACAAATAAGATACTGGCATTAAACCGATCGGCCAGGTGGCTGACCATGGCGTCATGGGACTCAATCGATCCCATAATATAACCTCCTCCATGCAGATATATAATTGTTTTATCTGTCGTTGGATTTTGAGGGATAAACCAATAACAAAGCACATCCGCTATCTGTTGTGGTTCAATTTTTACATGATTTGCCGGGTGATATATTTTCCCCATCTGATCAAACTGTTCTCTGCGATCTTTGATTTCTTTTGATAAATTAATTGTCTCCATTTTGTTTTCTTTATTGTTATAACATTTATTCTGTGTTTTTTCAGAATGCTGTTTCCGATTCTTCTTTCAGGGAAACTAAATCTTTCCTCATATCTTTCTTCATAGAGTTCTTCATAAGCGACGAGCCGAACCCCCCAAAACTCTCTTCTACTACCACTTCAGTGCGGCCATTTGGCAAACTTTTAAAATGCCAATTATGAACTGCTTTTATCCACCACATTTTTCCGGTCCAACCGAAGGCACAATCGCGCTGAACGGTATGTATTTTCGATTTTATTTTATACCCTTGCGCTTTCCATACAAAATCTTTACCCTCTTCGACCTTTCCATTCAGGTGAACTTCGGTAACACCATCAAACCAACGGGGCCAGTCGCTAATATTTGAGATTAATGAATACACTTTATGAATATCTGCATTGATTTGAATTGAATCGACTGAATATACCTTAGCTTTAGAATTAGCTTCAATATTCATTGTTTTGCCGTCGGTTACTCCTCCATAAATTAGGACTACCAGCAAGAGAAACGTCTTTTTCATGGTATCTTCTTTTTTTTGATTTATGTGTTTTGCTGTTTTGTTTGTGAAAACAAAATTCAGTGATAAATCAATACCTGCACTTGATAAAAATCAAGAAATCAGGAATGACATTGATGGAAGCATTTTACGATTTCAGACAAACCAGTATTGTTTCGCCGGTTAATGTTTTAAAACTTCCGGATTAGCAATATTAACGGGATTACCCTTTGCAAACGCGATAACGTTCTCAAACGCTTTTGAAAAATACAATTCGTATCCGTTCTTTTCCACATAACCCAAATGTGGGGTACAAATTACGTTTGGCATTTGAAATAAAGGATAATTCCTGTCCAATATTGGCTCATTTTCAAAAACATCAAGCGCAGCAAAACCTGGCCTTCCTTTAATAAGTGCGTTTTCCAACGCATTGGGTTCTATCAGTTCAGCTCTGCTTATGTTGACCAGTAAGGAGTCTGGTTTCATTAAAGCCAGATCTTTTCTGTTACAATACGAGTGGTTTCTTTCACTAACCGTAAATGCAAGGTCAGGATATCCACCGATGAAAAGAACTCTTCTTTGCTTTTGGAAACGAAGAAGCCGTCACTGAGTGCATTATTTCTGGAATTCTCGCTGCCCCAAACCACGACTTTCATTTCAAATGCTTTTGCATACGCTGCAATTCGCCTGCCTATTTTTCCGTATCCCCAAATTCCAATCGTTTGTCCATGTAATGCTTTGCCAATATTGGTTTGCCAAAGTCCTTTCTTCATGGCTTCTATGGCCTGAGGTATTTGCCGGTAAGCATTTTGAATTAAACACCAGGCAAGTTCGGCGGGGGCAATGGGCGATCCAACACCTTCGGCAACTGCAACATTGTGTTTCGTGCAGGTAGAAAGGTCCAGATGGTTTGATATTTTACCTGTTTGACTGATCAATTTAAGATTGGGCAGTTTTGATAAAAGCTGTTCAGTAATTTCTGTTCGCTCTCTTATCAAAACAATTGCATCAGCTTCCTTCAATTTTTCCACAAGGTTGTCAATTGACGAAGAAGTGTCGTTATAGATCGTTACGTGATGTCCCTGCAAAAGCTTGTAACACTCAAGATTTAGTACGGCGTTTTGATAATCGTCGGGGATTACTATTTTCATGTGTAAATAATTTGTTTTTTACTTGTTGCATGGAACTCGCCATCGATAATCAGGCGACTGTGTGAGTTTATCTCTCATGGCTCGTTTCATCAGTAAATAATTTGTTTTTTAATTGCCTGATGGAACTCACATGTTGTTGAAAATTATCATCAAAGGTGTTTGTGTTGATAACAACATGTTCGTTTCAGTTTTTATGTTTTTACGCAGATTCCAACTTTTTCGATATTTCCATTATCGCGGCTGACTTTTGAATTTCGAAATACGCTTACCAAATTCTTAATCCTGACCAGTTTTTTCAGCTCATTTACATTTAACTAATCGGTTAACAGGTGCTGAAAACGGGAATTTAAAAGATCGGGTAAATAACCGGCGATCAAATCCAGTGCCTCCTTTTCATCTACGTTGTGGTCAGAAATAATGCGTTGCCTGGATAATTCATCCGGATTTATGACCTGGTTTGTTAATTCATCCGGCATTGTTCTTTCACTCATCTTCACCGGCCTTGCACCAAATCCTTTATCTGAGGAAACGTAGGCCACCTCAAAATGGCTGGTTCGCACCAGGTACGTCTTGCTTTTTTTCGTTTGCTGCAAGGAGATAACAATTGGGGATTCACCTTTATCGTACGACAGTACCCAGCCATTATCAAAGCCGGCTTTGATGTCCTGTTTTTCGATTGGAGTAATTTTGTAACCATCGAATACGTTACTTTTCGCCGAAACTCGTCCGGAAGATACCATAAGAACGAAGGTAATAATTGCAATTAATTTTGAGATTCTGTTTTTCATGACTTTGACGTTTAATTGTTTAATTTCTATTATCTGTTAATTGTTTCTGTTCTATTGCATTGTAAATGAAACCCATTTCTGGCTTAAAACCATCTATATAAATAATAACCGGCTACTTTGAGATGTTTCCTAAGTTCGTTTTCAGTGTTCAAAGTTCACCTCAAAATCGGCACCTCCAATTGACATAGATCAAGAATTTACTTCAGGAATATTTTTCCTGAATTCAGGAGACCGTATTCTGTCCTTTTTGCAGTTTTATTCAACCACCAGATTACAACTGCTCAATAACCTGCATAATGTTGTTTTGTCCCCAATGGTCGGTGTATTTTCCGTTTTTTACCCGAACAAAATCCATCACCCTGAATGTGACTTTCTTTCCGGTTGGCTGATGTCCCATAATTTCACCCGTATGCGTAGCGTGGATTGTTTTTCGGGTTGCCACCATGTCGCCTTCGCCAACCTGCTCGTGAATTTCAATTTTCAAATCGGAAAATCCCTGATGCAGCATCCCGACAAATTGCTTTAATCCATCAACATCGCCGGGGACACCGACCGCCGTATGATTGACAAAATCGTTGGCCACAATTTCCTTCAGGACTTCAAAATTTCCTTTCTCCAGAAATTCTTTGTTGAAACGAAGTACAATTTCTTTTGCATTTTCTGTGGTCATAGCATTTAAAATTGAATGAGTAAATTTTCAGGCTGTTTTACCGACTAACACACGTTTGTTTTGCATTCTTACGAAAGAAATCAGCGCGATCGATATGCTTCCGGCAAGGATTAAATCGTACGTGGCCAGATTAGTTAAAACCGTCACCGGGATAAACCTGACCAGCAAATAAGTAATTCCGGAAACAAAAATGTACATCAGCCCCCCGGTCAATCCTCCGGCAATACCGGCTGCTTCAGGAAATTTTCGCAAACAGTAGGTAAAATAGTTATTGAAAACGAAGGCTGACATCATCGTGACTATACTGGTGAGGCCAACCAGTGTGTAAAGATTTGGCCAAAACCTGAAAACGAAAAACATCGACAAAATGATCGCTAATTGAATGACATTGGCAATGAATCCGGTTTTCATAAAATTGTACCGGATCAGCAACTTTCCCAACAAATTACCGGTCAGCATGGAAACTCCGATAACCAATAAGGCGTATCCGGTGGTCAGCGAACTAAAATGCATGGTATGTTCGATCAGGAACGGACTGGTCAGGGTAAAAATCAGAATGATGCTGTACGACAAACTACACAATACGATTCCCAAAAGGAAATCAGCCGACCCAAGCATTTTGGTATAGCTGCCCAAAATGTGGTTAAAATTGAACTTGTTTGGTGATCGCAAGGTCTCTCCGCCATATATGAAATCAAGTATAACGCCGAGCAAAGAAGTCAGGCCCAGAAAATAAAAATTGTATTCCCACCCTAAATAATTTTGGATGTTTCCGCCAATAAAAGGAGCGATAATTGGCCCGATTGCCCAAATGACGGTAAACAGGCTCAGCGCGTGCTTCAGTTTTTCGCCTTCAAAAACATCGACCAGATAAGCTCTCTTGCTTACCAAAACAAATCCAATGCTGATTCCCTGAATGATACGAAAAAAATAAATCAGCTGAATATTTGGAAATATGGCTATACCAAAACAGGTAATACTGAATATAAGCAGAGCAATCTGGCTCAGTTTGAACCGTCCGAAGCTATCCAAAAGTGTTCCGACAAAAAGTTGGCTCAGGCCGTAAGCAATCAGGTAAATACTTACCGAAAATTGTATTTGCAGCACACTGACATTCAGGTCCCGCGCCATAGCCGGCAGGGATGGTGAGTACAGATCGACCGCGATCCCTGATAACGGGGCAATGGCATACGCTACAATTGTAGCAATTGATTTATGTTGTTCTTTAATTGTTTTCATGGCAAATAAATAGATAAAATTTTGGGTTGTTCCGGTATTTGGTAATCCGGACAATTGCATTGTTTCCAAACAGAAATTCCAGGCTGCTTCCACCAAACGGGTAACTGAGATTTTCGGCCGTTGCAATATCCACCAAAGAAATTTTTTCCGTTCGGAGCAGGAATATACTCAGCTATGTAAACCGAACATAAATACTAAAGCTTTTAAGACCTGAAAATCTTATTTGAAGATTTTCCATGTGTTTCTCCTTTCTGATTGTTTTGTTTTCTGAAGCAAAAATAGAGGTTCGAAGAGCTATGTTGTTAGGATTTATTACCGGAATGCTGGTACTTTTTACAGCACACTTATTTTTTTCTTAAGTTCCGACGGCGCCACGCCCGTTTGTTTCTTGTAATAACGTGTAAAGTAAGAAGGATCGTCATAACCAAGCAAATAAGCGATCTCACTCACACTTTTTGATGACTGCCGAAGGTACATCGTGGCTTGCTTCAGCAATTGATCTTTTATAAGTTGACCGGCTGATTTCCCGGTAACCGCTTTCATGGTATCGTTCAAATGATTTTGAGAAACACCCAACTGATCGGCATAATCGCCAACCTTTTTGAGGTTTATTTCCCGATCATCTTTGAGCGGTTTAAAATCGTCCAGATACAATTCTGTAAATGATTTCAGCAACCTTAATCCGGAATGATTGCCCAGCTTCCGTTGGCACTGATTCAACCGATATTGTGAATAAGCTTTATCCAAAATGGAGTGCAGCAAACTTCTGAGAACATGTTCTGAATACGGGTTCCGGTTTTGATATTCCTCGTGCATCAGTTCAAAAACAGGCCGGTAATAGCGCATTTGTTCATCAGTCAGTTGAAGTACCGAATGTCCGTCCATATGAAAGAAAGGCATTTCGTTCAGGAAAAATTTGTCTTCCAGGCCAATGGTAAAGAATTCGTGGGAAAAGGCGCACAAAAAACCCAGTTGCTCCTCGGCCGATGAGTTCCACGAAGTAATCACATCAGGATCGGCAAAACAAAGCATGTTTTTCGTGATGTAATATTCTTTAAGGCCAAACGTATGAATTCCTTCGCCTCCGGTAACCAGAAATACCAAATAAAAATCCAGCCGATGGGCGCCTTTATGAGGCTGGTATTTACATCGCTTGCTAATCTGCAGATGTTGATCCAGATCATAGATACTTGAAGGCGAGCGTTCTATTGATTTTCCATTAAGGTAACTTTTACCAAAGGCTTCCAGATTAATTACCGGGATATTGTCTTTTGTGTTCATGACTAATGTTCTAAAAATAGCAAAACAAGTTTTTCTGATTTCAGTTTTCAATGTTCAAAGATTATCTCAAAATCGACACGGCCAGTTGACATAGATCAAAAAATTGCAGGACTTCTTCCGTAGGGATAATTTGCGTCCTGATCGCAGTCAAAAAAATGCAGGTAAAACATGAACATTCATTCCCGGAATTGGTTGAGATTTAAAGTCATTTTTCAACTTGAATTTTAGAGCCATGAAAAACTCAGTTTCAGGAAAAACAATACTGGTAACCGGTTCTACCGACGGCCTGGGAAAACTGGTTGCCCGACATCTGGCAGAACAAAACGCTACGGTACTTTTGCACGGCCGGGATGCAGAAAAAGGCAAACAGGTTCTTCAGGAACTGATCAGCCAAACCGGCAACCAAAACATCCGGTATTACAACGGCGATTTTGCCTCTTTCAGCGAAGTTGGCCGATTGAGCAAAGAAATCATTCAGAACCATACGCAAATTGACGTCCTGATCAATAATGTTGGCATCGGATCGGGAAAAGTTTCTGACAATAACCAACGGCGAATCAGCAAAGACGGCATCGAACTGCGGTTCCAGGTGAATTACCTGTCGCACGTTTTGCTGACCGAAAAGTTGCTCTCGATCTTGTCTCCGAACGCTGTAATCATCAACGTCGCTTCAATCGGACAGGAGCCGATTGATTTTGACAACCTCATGCTTGAACAAAATTACGACGGCTTTTTTGCCTACAAACAGAGCAAAACAGCTTTGATTATGTACACGTTTGATCTGGCCGAACGCCTGAAAAATAGCGGCATCCGGGTGAATGTCCTCCATCCGGCATCGCTGATGAACACGAAGATGGTTTTTGAAGACTGGAATTACACGCTCACAACTGTTGAACAAGGCGCCGAAGCAACCGAAAACCTGCTTTTCCCGGACTCAACGGGCGAATATTACGACATGAAACGCAAAGCGAAAGCCATTTCCCAGACTTATATTTCGAAGGCCCGGGCAGCTTTGTGGATTAAAACACAGGAACTTTTGTCCGAATTTTTATAATTCCTTTTAAATTCTTTCCGAAGCAAGGCTGTCGATCTTTTTCTGAATCTCGTCTTTTTCGGTTTGTGTTTTGGCTAATGTCTGCGCCTTTTGATAATTAAGTATGGATTGCGCTTTATCCAGGTTTTTGCAGAGTTCGCCGAGCAGCAGAAAATAAAAATGATTGTTCTCCAGGTTTAACTCTTCCGCTTCAGCCAGTGCCAATTGCGCTCCTTTTACTTTGTAGAGGGCATAAATCCGGTTTAACGCAACCACCGGCGAATAATTAACCACCAGCAACCGATCATACAAAAACAAAATATCTTCCCATTTTTCCGGAGTATCTTCCTTTATGCAGTGCCACGATGCAATTCTCGCCTCCAGGTGATAAGAACTTACCTCATCTCCTTGTACCGAAAGACTTAAAAAATGTATTCCCCGCTCAATTAATTCCTCATCCCACAAATCTTCGTTTTGATCTTCATAAAGAATCAGTCCGGAAAATTCCGGATTGCCCGATTGTCGGGCGCCAAACCGCGATGCATGAAAACACATCAGCGCCATTAACGCATTTGTTTTGGGAAGGTTTGTCCGTTCATATTCGGTGAGCATTATTCCCAGGCGCAAGGCTTCGGCACACAAATCTTTCCGCAGAATCTGGTTTTGGGTTCTGGAGTAATAACCTTCGCCGAAAAGAAGATAAATTACACGCAGCACATTATCCAGCCGTTCGGTTATTTCCCGGTCAGGCGGAAATTCCATCTTAACTTTTTCATTCCGCAGTTTTTCTTTTGCCCTGAAAAGCCGCTTATTGATGGTTTCTTTACCGGTTAAAAAGGCTTCGGCAATTTCGTCGATTCCGAAACCGCAAAGAATACGCAATGCCAGTCCGATCTGGGCTTCGCTGGTGATGGCCGGGTTACATATCGCAAAAATCATCTGCAACTGGCTGTCTTTAATATTTGGTGCCGAGAAATCCAATTCTGCTTCCGGGTTATTGATCGTTTCGGTTGTTATTTGCGGAACTACTTTCTCATCAAAAATTTTATTTCTTCTGAACTGGTAGAGCGCTTTTTGTTTGGCCACTGCGTAAAGCCAGGCTGCCGGATTTTCAGGAATACCTTTCATTCCCCAGGATTCGGCCGCCTGCAAAAATGTTTCGCTCACCAAATCCTCGGCAATTTCAATGTATTGTAATCCAAAACGTTTACTGATAACAGCAACCATTTTGGAAAATTCCTGCTGGAATAACTGTTTTAATGAATTGCTTTCTTTTTCCATATTTCTGAACAATAAAATCCACTCCGTCAACACAAAGTGGATTCCATTTCCTGATCTTATTTTATTCGTAAAAAGGCCTGATTTCGACACTTCCGCCGACATCCAGCGCGGGGCAGCCGTGAGCTAACGTGGCTGCATCATCCAAATTATCGGCTTTTATAATGATAAAACCACCTAATATTTCCCTGATTTCGACAAAGGGGCCATCGGTAATAATACCCCCTGCTTTAAGAACTTTGCCTTCGATTGAAAGACGGTTTCCATGGCTGACAAATTTTCCCTGGGTTTCGATATCATTTATCCAGTCCTGCCATTTTTTTGTTAGGGCCTGCATTTCATTTGGCGAAACCTGATTATAATCGTAGTTGGGTTGCCTGAAAATAAACATGAATTCTTTCATTTTGCTTTTGTTTTAACGATTCCTGATTTACTGAAATACACGAGTTTCCCGGATTACTGCTCTACCACCGCGTGCTGACCAACCTGGTAATTTCCGGCGGGAGTATGAAACGCAATGTTAAAGCGGTTGTAAACATTAATTGTACACACGGCCAGAGTCAAATCGACCAGTTCTTCGTCGGAAAAATGTTCGGTCGCTTCGTTGTACACTTCATCCGACACCTGGCCGCCTGTAATTTTAGTAACGGCTTCGGCCCATGCGAGCGCAGCACGTTCGCGCTGAGAGTACAACGACGCTTCGCGCCAGGCATCCAGCATGTATAAACGCTGCTCGGTTTCGCCGGCCGCACGCAAATCCTTGGAATGCATATCCAGACAATAAGCGCAACCGTTAATTTGCGATACTCTGAAATAAACTAAATCCAGCAGTTTTTGTTCGATCGGGGATTTCTGCAAATAGGCGCCAATGGCAAACAAAGATTTCGCGGCTCCCTGGCCTTTTTCATAAGCATTAATTCTGTGTTGCATTTTCTTTTTGTTTTAAGTTATTGACTGTTTGAATTACATATCAATAATGACCGACCAAAAAGAAATTGGACATCTTCAGGGCTTTTTTTCTGAAATCGGTTATTTAATCTTTGTTTTTTCGATGCGCGATTGGTTTGGTACGGTTAGGAAACGGTAAAAAGACAGGTTATTTTAGAGACTGTTTAAATTTTATTTATTCAACAAGTATCTAAGTTCAACCCCTTCAGGGTTGCTAGATTATATCACTCATTTTCCGTGGGTTAACACCCACGGTTATTAAAATCACACCCTTTCAGGGTTGTAAAGACTCAAAAGTCCGAAGGACTTGAATTTCAATAACCTCCGGTGAAACCGGAGGCAAATGAACCAACAAGTTTGAGAACCCCGAAGTGGGTTCAATATAAATTTAAACAGTTTCTTACAACTGCTCAATAAGCTGCATTATGTTGTTTTGCCCCCAATGGTCGGTATATTTCCCGTCTTTCACACGAACGAAATCCATCACCGAAATGGTAACTTTTTTACCGGTTGGCTGGTGGCCCATAATTTCGCCCAAATGTGTCCCACGGATGGTTTTCCGCGACGCTACGATATCGTTCTCAGCAATTTGTTCGTGAATTTGCACCTGAATATCGGGAAATCCCTGATGTAACATTTTCACAAACTGAATCAATCCGGTTACATCGTTGGGCATATTTTCGGGGGCAGTATGATTAATAAAATCATCAGCTACAATTTCTTTTAAAATATCCGTTTTCCCCAATTCCAGGAATTCTTTATTAAAACGGATCACTACGTTTTTGTTGTTTTCGATAGTCATAATATTGACCTGATAAGTGAATAATTTCAGGAGTTAGAATGATGTACCAGCATATTCTTCAACTCATTGAATCCAAAGCTCATGCCCGGGCTCTCTGTTTTTCATGACAATCTCAACATGCGACAAGGAAAATTGTTTCCGCCAAAATGTAGCTAAGAAAAGTTGATAAAGTAGTTTCGGGAAAGTCTTTTATTTGCTTTACTGCTCAGCCAGTTGCAGCGTGTGTTTCAGCACCTCAACCCCGCCGTACTGTCCGTGTCCGGGAATGACAATCCGGGCATCCGGAAATTTGGCGATTACTTTTCGAAGCGTTTCCGGATAGGCTTTTAAATCGCCGTCGGCTGTGTTTCCAAGATTCTGTGAATTCAGGCTTTTTGCCATGCAGCCTGCAAAAAGAATTTGTTCTGTCGGAATCCAAACCACAATATTATCGGTTGTGTGGGCCGCTCCAAAATAATAACAATCGATCATCTTGTCGTCTAAATGCAACCGCAGCGAATCCTGAAATCCGTGCTTCGGAACCGGCAAATTATTTTCTTTCGCCAAATCAATGGTTTTTTGATTGGCATACGAAGCGATGTCCTTTTTCTGAAGCCAGCCCAGGCCACCCATGCAGTCGCTGTGCCAGTGGTTGGGGACAAATCCGACGACTTTCAGTTTCAGTGAATCTTCAATTGCCGAAACCAGTTGTTTGGTCTGCTCTTCTGTCACGGGCGTATCAAACAGGAAAGCCTGATTTCCGTTCCTGAAAATCAATCCGTTGGATGAAACCCGTCCGAAACCTGAAATTTCTGACTGTGAAACATGCACCCACGCGTTCGGAGAAAGTTGCACCAGTTCCAGATCGTCAGAAACCTGAATTCTTTTGAGGTCTGGCTGTGCATATCCGTTTAAAACCAACAGGATTGCAAATAAAACAATGAGTAATCTTCTCATACGGCTTAAAAATTTACGGTTTGAACCACTCCGAAAAGTCGTTTAGTCATTGCAAGGGGGCGAAGTGCATGAAGCAATCTCCTGATATCAAACAGATTGTCCATCTGGCCAGCCGGACAGGCTTCACTCCGTTAGCAATGACAGATTTTCGCATTTCATAAATTAGTGCTTTTTCATTTTTTGCTTGACCAAAAAACGAAACAAAAAAGTCAAGAAAATTTTAAGCTTCAGCCCGCGTCACGGTTTTTTCTTTCCGGCCCACAACCCTGAATACCCACAAAAAACCGTTCCCGCCAACGCCGGCCCGCAAAATTTTCGGGCCTTCCCTGCATTTCGCCTTCCGGCGAATCAGGAACCGAGCATTAAGACACGTACCCTGTCATATTCACATTGTGCCCAAAATAATTGAGTGGCGACTCACAAATGACGCTCTTTGATTTGGAATCTTCGGGGTAAATTCATGGTTTAATTTTTCTACTGTTTCAAATTCTTCCGGACAACAAAATAATCCGGGTATTCCTTTACAACGCCGAAATTCAGTCGTTCGTACATTTCAATCGGGCCTTTGTAATGCGCTTCGGTCGATAAATCGCCTTTCCCCGGATAAGCTTCAATGTAATCGTAATTCAGTTTGGCGTAATCGGCGCAAACTTGCTCCAGTAGCTTCTGCGCGACTCCTTTCCGCCTGAAATCCGGATGAATCGTGAAACACACCACCGAACAGATTTTCTTCTCCTTCCGGTCAACAAAATCGTAATACTTTAGTAACCGTTCGTAATTCAGGCGGTTATTCACATTGCACCAGCCAATGGGTTGATGATTCGAATACGCCAGGTAACCTTTCATCCGGCCTTCCGAAATAAATTTGATCACCGAAGCACGATTCTTTTCCCGTTTCCATTCTTCGTCGGGACCGACAAAATGAAACGAAAAACAATAGCAGTCCGACCAATCCGGATGCTCAGAGAACGTAATGTGATCGAAAAAATTCAGGTAATCGTCCAGTAATTCGGGAGTGAGTTGTTTGATTGTGATTTCCATTTCAATGGGTTTACTGTTAATATTCAAGAACAAAAGAATACGCCAGGTTTTGAATTTTTACAATTCGTTCAATTTTTTCCTTATTCGATAACCAGAGTTCTCGATTTTGGATATTTCACCGAATACACCAGGTCAAACTCTTTTTTGTCGTATGGTTCGAGCACAAAATTCCACTTAAGCTCCCCGGTTTCTTCATCCAGTTTTGCACCTGAAATTTCCTTTGCCTCAACTTCTATTTCTTCCAGTTTCGAAACCGGCACCTCATCTGCAATAACCATATTAATTGGCTGGCTCTTTCCAACAGTTACCGAAATTCAGGAAATTCGGTTTGGGTTCTCGTGTAAGGCGTATTTTCTGCGGGGTTTACTACGGTATTTTCCGGAGTTTGTTCCTTTCCGGAGTTGGCATCGTCCACTTTGTAAAACTCGTCATCTTCATCATCGTCGGGTTCGTTGTCGAAACTGGTGGCTGGCCGGGCCGGGCCCTGGTGGCGGTAATAAAAGGCGAGTACAAGTCCGCTGGCCGATCCCCACAAATGACTTTCCCACGAAATTTCGGGCTTGATCGGGAAAATTCCCCAAAACATGCTTCCATACAGAAAAACGACAATAATTCCGATGGTCAGTAAATTGGTATCTCTCCGGAATACACCGCTGAAAAACAGAAATGAAGCCAGTCCGTAAACGATTCCGCTGGCGCCGATGTGCCACGATTCGCGTCCGCCGAGCCAAACGCAGATGCCTGAAAGAATGTAAATCAGGAAAAAGATACGGTAAGCCAGGTTGCGGTAAAAGTAGAGCAAAGTAAACGTCAGGATCAGGAATGGAAGCGAATTGGAAATGAGGTGATCGTAACTGCCATGAATAAAGGGCGAAAACAAAATGCCGGGCAAACCTTCAACGTGCAAGGGTAAAATCCCAAATCGTGTCAGGTCAATACCCATAACATTTTCGGTAACTTTTACCAGCCAGAACAAACCCACAATAAGTAACGGAATTAAAAGACTGTATTTGAAAATCTTTTTTCCCGTTTCCTTGTCGTAGGGCTCGCGGTTTCCGGGGTAATAGTTGAATAGTGGCATTTAAACCATCGATTTTATTAACCCGGTAAAACTGTAAATGTCTTCTTCCGTGGTGTCGAACGAAGTCATCCAGCGCACTTCGGAGCGATGCTCGTCCCATAAGTAAAAGAAATATTTCTCCTGAAGGCGGGGAATAATTTCGGACGGAACAATGGCAAAGACACCGTTTGCTTCTACTTTTTGCGTGAGCTGAATGGCGGGGATTTTCAAAACTTCCTGTTCCAGAAGCTGTGCCATTTTGTTGGAATGTTCGGCATTTCTTTTCCAGAGGTCGTTGTTGAAATAGGCCAGAAACTGAGCGCTCACAAATCGCATTTTCGAGAAAAGCTGCATACTTTGTTTGCGAATGTATTTGGTATTTTTGGTCAGTTCGGGATTGAAAAACAGAACAGCTTCGCCCATCATCATTCCGTTCTTTGTTCCGCCAAACGACAAAACGTCAACTCCGGCATCGATGGTGAAGGCTCGGAATGATAAACCGAGAGCTACAGCGGCATTGGCCAGCCGTGCGCCGTCCATGTGCACATAAAGCCCGTATTGGTGGGCCAGAGTCGTTATTGCACGAATTTCGCCGGGCGAATACACCGTGCCAAGTTCGGTGACCTGCGAAATCGAAATTACTTTGGGCTGCGAATGGTGTTCGAAATCGAAACCATGCAGGTATTTCGAAATTCCTTCCGGAGTGATTTTCCCTTTTATAGTGGCGACAGGTAAAAGTTTGCAGCCGGTAAATTTCTCGGGAGCGCCGCATTCGTCGGTCTGGATGTGTGCGGTATCGGCGCAAATTACCGAGTGAAAAGAGTGGGTGAGGGTTGACAAACTGAGTACATTGGCGCCTGTTCCGTTGAACACGAAATAGACTTCAGTTTGTTCTCCAAACTCTTGGCGGAAGCGGCTGACAGCCATTTCAGTATATTCGTCTCCACCGTAGCCAATGGCATGGTCAGTGTTCACTGCTGCCATTGCATTCAAAATTTCAGGATGAATCCCTGAATTATTATCGCTTGCAAAACCTCGTTTCATAGATGATTTATTGTAATTTTAGATAGTGTAAATGAACTGAAAAAATTCAAACCAAACAAAATGGAAAAATCATTAAAATTGAGCGAGAAATTGTTTTGTCTGGCGGTAAATCCAAAGAGAGGCGGCATTTTCCTGAGCGCTTCTTCAGCGCTTGGCATGACTTTGACCGGTTCCGTTTTTGTTGAACTGATGAATAATGAAGTGATCTCAATTGAAAACGGCAAAGTACACCTGGCCAACCCAAAAGCGTCGCCTGATGAAATTCACGAATTTTTCCTGGGTTATCTGCGAAACCGCCGAACGGACAGAAAAATGCGCAACTGGATTTCTTTTTTTAATTTCAGGAAGCGTAAGGTTCAGAAACTTTTCATCCGCACGTTGGTTCGTAAGCAAGTGCTTCGGATCGAAGAAAGGCGAATTTTATTTATTCCGTACGAAAAAGTTTTCCTGATGGATCGTGAGTTGGTTGAATCGGTCAGGCGGGAAGTTGAGAATGCTGTATTGGGAAAAGTACAACCTGCCGAAGGATCACTGATTTTGGCCGTTCTGGCATCGAAAACCAATTTGTTGCCCGGTATTTTTCCGGATAAACAGAGGCGAAAAGAAGCTGCCCAGTATTTGAAAAAATTGCCCGAAACCCAAATTTCGAAAGCTGTTCAGGAAGCCATCCAAATGGCACAGGCAGCGGCTTACGCGGCTATTTCTTAAATTAGTCATTTAATTCCTTCATCCGTCTTATGGAAAGCATAAACATTTTTTGGTTCCGGCGCGATTTGCGGATCGACGACAATCACGGCTTGTTTCAGGCGCTGAATTCGGGGCTGCCCGTCGTTCCCGTTTTTATTTTCGATCCTGAAATTTTAGCGCAGTTTCCCAATCCGAACGATGCACGGCTAACGTTTATCCACCGGTGTTTGCAGGAACTCGATGCCGAATTTCGAAAATTCAACAGCAGTCTGCAGGTTTATTTTTCGTCTCCGGAAGTGGTTTTCGGGCAATTGATGGCCAAGTATTACATACATAGCGTTTTTGCGAATACCGACTATGAGCCGGCTGCCATCCGGCGCGATCAAAAAGTGGCAACATTGCTTGAGAATAAAGGAATTGAATTCAGAACATTTAAAGACCAGGTAATTTTTCACCACAACGAAGTTGTGAAGCCCGACGGCTCGCCGTATACAGTTTTTACGCCTTACAGTAAAAAGTGGAAATTAAAGCTCGAATCTTACCCGATCAACTCATTCGAAAGCGAGAAACTGATGTACATGCTGAAGCACATGTCGTCGGATTATTTTCCTGAATTGTACGAAATCGGGTACAAGGTTCAAAATGTTAGTTTCCCGGAAAAAATAATTGATCAGAATTTGCTTGAAAACTATGCCAAAACACGTGACTTTCCGGCTGAAAACGGAACAAGCCGGTTGGGGATTCATTTGCGGTTTGGAACCATTTCCATTCGTCAGCTCAGCTTGTTTGCACGCCAACATTCCGAAATATTTCTGAACGAGTTGATCTGGCGGAATTTTTACATGGACATATTGTGGCATTTTCCGCATGCGGCTGAAAAAGCATTTAAACCAGCGTACGAATATATTCCGTGGCGAAACAACGAAACCGAATTTGAGCGATGGTGTGCCGGACAAACCGGTTATCCGCTGGTTGATGCTGGCATGCGCGAACTGAACGAAACCGGCTACATGCACAACCGTGTGCGCATGGTGGTGGCCAGTTTTTTGACCAAACACCTGTTGATAGACTGGCGTTGGGGCGAAACCTATTTTGCCGGAAAGCTGCTCGATTACGAATTGGCATCGAACAACGGAGGCTGGCAGTGGGCGAGTGGTTCGGGCTGCGATGCCGCACCATATTTTCGGGTTTTTAGTCCCGATTTACAAACCAAAAAGTTCGATCCCAAACACGAATACATTCGCCGATGGGTTCCTGAATATGAAACACCGGCCTACCCCCAACCCATGGTTGACCATGCATTTGCCCGCAACCGGGCCATTGAAACGTACCGCAAAGCATTAAGGGCATCTCTAACAACCTATTTTTCTTGTTGTGAAAACGGTCAAATTATTCCTGTCATATTGTGATGTTTAATTCTTCATTTGTTATAATATTGATATTCAGTATTTTAATTACTGCGTTTGTTCATTATTAAACATGCCTATCCCATTGAAACATTGATTTTTAGCTGTACGCATCGGCTAATGTTATAGGTTAGGTTCATCATACCTATCTTGGCTTTTGCCCTTGCAATTCCTATCGTTCGGACAATTGAGCCGTTCATACTGTTTTCAACAAAACCAAATACATGCTCTACTCTTACACGGACTCTTGATTTTTCCCTGTTGTCTGCTTTTTGTTCATCAGTCAGTGGCTTACCCTTGTACCCTTTTTCATGTACCATATTTATTACTTCTTTGCTTTTGTAAGTATTCTCCTGATTTTCTCCGGTATAAGCACTGTCTGCATAAAGCGGTTGTCCTTTATCTTTTTCGGTAAGCAATCCTTCAATGGCCTGGGAATCATGAACTGAAGCATCCGTTACAGTAAATTCTTCGATCAGTTTTGTTTTTGTATCCGCTTTGATATGGTTCTTGTATCCAAAAAATGTCACATTGTTCTTCTTCGTCCAACGTGCGTCCACATCTTTCTGACAGAGTTTGTGAGGGGTTTCTTTCCATTGTTCAGGTGCGGTGCCAGTCTGTTTTATATGCTTGTTCTCTTCTCTGGTGTTACGTTGACGGGGTGCTTCCACAAAACTTGCATCAACCATTTTCCCTTCATTGGCAAATACCCCGGCTGAATCAAGTATTTCATTGAATGTGGTGAACAGGGCGATAATTACGTCTTTTTCTATAAGTTGCTCACGAAAAGACCAGAATGTCTTACTGTCAGGTACTTTGTCGCTCTTTTTCAATCCTAAAAACCGCTTGAAACTCGACCTGTCTACTATTTGATACTCAAGCTGGTCGTCTGACAAATTATATAAGCTCTGGATAAGCAGGGCTTTAAACATCAATAATTTATCAAAAGGAGGACGTCCCCCTTTTGAACTATCTTTTAACCCCTCACTGAAAGCACTATCCAATGGCGCTTTAAAAATATTCCAATTGATATAATCGTTCAATCTTTCAAGTGGGTCTCCTAGCTTGGTGAGTTTCTCCAGTAAAAAATGATCATCAAAAAGGCCAAGGGGGTTTATATTTTTCATAGTTGCTAATTTTATTACTGTAAAATTAAGCAATTTGTATGTCGTGTGGTCAATTAAGTTATTAACATTCAGCTATTTAAATTAACATTTAGTTTTTAGAGATGCCCTTAAGCTGAATATTTCTAACTTTCAATAGTATATATTGCACGTCAGTGATCAGGCGAAGCGGCCGTACCAGTAGTAATAGTGACATAAAAATGAGCGGACAGATCAATGTTTCAGCAAAATTTAAGGAGATAATACTTGACACACTAATCGGTTTTTCTAAATGCAATAGCTTTAGTTAACGGAGACATATTCACAACCGGAGAAAAGGATTGTTGATAGCTTTCATAAGTTGAATGGCAAAATAGGACTTTAAAATTATACCTTTGGACTTATAAAAACAGATAAAATGCTTTTCGAAGAATTTCAATATTTCAACTACCAATTTCCGGAACCACAATACTTGGGTGCAAAACACACTCATTTAGCTTGGATTAAAAAGTTCATTCCCCAAAATACCAAATCAGCTATTGATGCCTTTTCCGGTTCTCAATCTGTTGCTTTTCTATTCAAACAAATGGGCCATAGAACAATAACTAACGACTTTTTAAGCTTCAATAATCAAATTGGATTAGCGCTAATTGAAAACAAAAGCACAAAATTGACTGTTGAAGATTTAAAACTTCTTTTTGCGCCAGCAAAAAACAAAAGAGAGTTTGAACTTATTGAAAACACTTTTACAAATGTATTTTTTGAAAAAGGAGAAGCAGAATTTCTGGACAATTTTAGAGCCAATATTCCTTTGCTTGACAATCCTATAAAGCAAGCGATTGCTTTTGCCGTAATTAATAGAAGTATGACAAGAAAAATTACAATGGGGCATTTTGGTCATACACAAGCGTTGGTTTATGCAAGTGATCCGGAAAGAATAAAACGTAATCGAAGTTTGATTAGGCCAGTTAAAGAAATATTTGAAGAAATACTTCCAAAATATAACAATGCTATTTTCGACAATAAGCAAGACAACCAAAGTTTCAATAAAAATATATTAGAGTTATTACCCTCAATAGCGAATGTAGATTTGGCTTATTTTGACCCACCATATTGTGACAGCCACGCAGATTATCAAGGTTTTTATCATTTGCTTGAAACTTACACAGAGTATTGGGAAGACAAAAAATTCATAAATGGCATAAAGCGATATGAGCCTCAACGGTATAGTGGGTTCGACAAGAAAAGAGATGTTATTACCTCATTTGAGAAACTCTTCGAACTTTCCGAAGAAATACCATATTGGTTAATTAGCTATAATAACAGGAGTTATCCAGGAATTGAAGAGTTTGAGAAACTAATTTCTAAATATAAAGACGTGAAGGTTGAAGCAAAAACATATCATAATGGTCGAGGTGGAAAAGGAAGTGTTGCAGGTAGTCAGGAGATTCTATTTGTTTGCAAACCAAGGAAAAAGCATTTTGTATCAGCAAGTCACCAACAGGAATTAGTAAATGAAAGACTTTAATTACTGGAAGAAATTACATGAAACCGAGAAACTCGAAGAGTTTAGCGATGATACTATTGGGCTATTATGGCTAAAAACTAAATCAATTGTTCGAAAAGAACTCATAGCGGGTTTTATTAAAAATAACTCAATATCATTAACGGAAACAGCTTTAGCCAAACAATTTATTGAACTATTCGACTTGCTTTGTAAAGACCCGGTTAATTCACACAAGATTTTAAACGATTATATAAAGGAAGAAAACGCAAAGCAAGTATTGAAACTTGACACTGTTCAATTAGTTTCTGAACTTTACAAACTCAAAAATTTTGAATGGGGTGGAGACTACCAAAACTCATTGGATAAGTATTTAGTTAGCCATTATGTAAAAGTCCATAAATCCTATGATACACTTATATCAAAGTTTGAAAACGAAATAAATGTTGCTGTCAAAGGATATGTTTTGAACAGTTGGTATAATCACTGGAGTAGTATCTTAATTGAATATATTTTCAAATCTCACATAACAGTTTTACCAACCGTTGGGCAAATCAAAAGCGTGGATTTTTTTTATTAACAATATTCCATTTGATTTGAAAGTTACTTATCTACCTGCCGAATACATAAAGGACAAACGTAAAGAAAAAGGTTACCCTGTTGAGATAACTTTCCTGAAAAAGAAAGCCGAAGAAGCAAAGATCGAATTTGATAAAAATGCAAAACCTGCTGACATTTTTTACGAAATAGTAGAAAAGATGAGGGATAGGAACGATGAATTCTGCAATAGCATTTTGGCTACGTTAAAAAATGAGAAGCTTGAAATACTTAGAGAAGTTCAATCCAATCCGAAAATTCTTGCCACCTGGCTTTATGAAAATCAAGGTGAAATGCGATTTGGTTCAGAGAATCGCTTATTTCTTGTTCTTGTTGATACTGAAGATTTTAATAGTTCCTGGAAGTTGAAGAGAAATCTCGATCTTTTAAAGCCAACAATTATTTCATATTTGGACAATTTTGAAACTAAAAAAATCGAAGACTTAAAAGTAACTTTCAATTTCAAGGGTAAACAACAACCATTTACCGCGTTGACAGATATAATTTTTGTAGTCAAATAGTTGACACGTTTGTTTGTACCTATGCAAGTTTCTAAATTTTTTATAATCAATCAAAACCAGTATCAGAATTTTGTTGCTTCAGGAAGAATTGCTGCAAATCTTTCAGATGGTCGGCTCCGATTAGGCCAACACCTGCATTTTTAAGTTCGGTCCAATCTGCAACCTGTTGTTCCGGAGTTTGGTTTGGCGTTCCCCAGAAGCGCAGAATATAACCGGCAGCTTTTGCTTTTGATGCAAAACCCTGTAGTCTCTGCCTTTCTTCTTCAGGCATTTCTCCGGTTCCATTCCAGGAAAAATACCTGATCCAGTTGTCGCTCACGGCAGGCATTAGAGTGGGTGGAATGTTTGATTCCAGATCGGGTAACCGGCCATCGGACCGGCATAACGTGTTTCCTGCGATTTCATAAAATCGAACTGCCGATTTCCTGAAACAACTACCATAATGTTCCCCGTTTTCTTTTCTCCGTTTTCGAATATGAAACACCGGCCTACCCCCGACCCATGGTTGACCATGCATTTGCCCGCAACCGGGCCATTGAAACGTATCGCAAAGCACTAAGCTAATTTATTTTGCCTGCGTTTTAACCGTCTTCAACTTGCCGGAAAATGTTGCCCGACTTTTTTCAAAATCTTCTTCATCTTTTCGGCAATTGTACTTCCTCTTTTTCGAAATAGTAATTTACCTCATCGTTGCGATATGCTCATCTCGTCGTCGCGACATGCTCATCTCATCGTTGCGAGATGCTCATCTCGTCAGAAAGAGAATAATATCGCTTTGAGAATGCTTACAGAATTCTTTTATGTGCATAAAAGGAACTGGTTGGGCTGTCAGGATTGAAAAGTAATGAGAGCGAAGCAGTGTCTAATTGAATTTTGATTTATGAGGCAGCATCATGAAAAGAAAATCTAGCAGAATATTTGTAGTATTTTATTTTTATATTTCTTGAAAAAAGATTAATATTTATTGCTATTCAATAAATATTTGTTATTTTTGCGATGTAATTTAAAATTTAAACATCATGGCAAAAAGAAACAACTTCGTATTTATAGCCCTGCTTATTGTTGCCTGGCTCATCTTCGTTGGCTTGGGCATTGAAGCCGGAGGTTTAATAGTCAATTTTATTTTCAGTCTCTACAAACCTGAATTTGTCCAAAACCTATATCAAAAGTTGGACTTAAGTCAAATGTATCATCTTAACAAATGGATATTTTTCAGTATGTATAGTTTTATACTTTTCATCTCTATTTTGAAGGCATGCCTATTCTATGTTGTCATTATGCTTTTACACAAACTTGATTTGACAAAACCATTCAACAGCTATGTTGCCGGTCAGATGAAAAAAATTAGTTACTACACGCTATCCATTGGACTCATAAGTTACATTGCCCGAGAAACAGCTAATAATTTGCCGCATTATGGAATTGAAATCGATGCCCTCAACAAGTTTTGGGCCGACAGTCAGGCATGGATTTTAATGGCTGCTGTAATCTATGTCATCGCTACAATTTTTACAAGAGGAGTTGAAATTCAAAACGAAAACGATTTAACTGTTTAAGCCATGCCAATCATTGTAAACTTAGATGTAATGATGGCAAAGCGAAAGATGTCACTTAACGAACTGTCAGAAAAAGTGGAATTAACTTTGTCTAATCTTTCTATTTTAAAAACCGGAAAAGCAAAAGCAATCCGGTTTAGCACTTTGGACGCAATTTGTAAAGTTTTAAATTGCCAGCCAGGTGATATTTTGGAATATGTAAACGAGGAAGGACATTGAACAAATTTCCAATAACTGCTGCCTGCCTACAGAAGATCAATTCTTCAGGAAGTATTGCTGCAAATCTCTCAGATGGTCGGCTCCGATTAGGCCAACACCTGCATTTTTAAGCTCGGTCCACACTGCAACACGTTGCTCCTGAGTTTGGTTTGGCGTTCCCCAGAAGCGCAGAATATAACCGGCAGCTTTTGCTTTTGATGCAAAGTTCTGTAGCCTCTGCCTTTCTTCTTCAGGCATTTCGCCTGTTCCGGTCCAGGCAAAGTATTTGGTCCAGTTGTCGCTAACAACCGGCATCAGTGTGGCGGGAATGTCAGAATCCAAATCGGGTAACCTGCCATCGAATCCGGCATAACGAACATTCTGAGATTTCATAAAATCAAAGGGACGATTTCCGGAGACAACCACCATGATACTTCCTGTTTTTTTCTCTCCGTTTTCGAAAACCGTCACCTCGTTGGCGTATGTTTTCAGGATTTGATCGAGTAACTGGTATGTTCTCATCGCATCATCTTTAATGTCGATAAATAGAATCACTTCTTCACCATTTCCATAAACCGAGCCCTTATTCTTTTCAATTTGTTTCCTGAGCGGTTCCAGATACATACTGCGAAGCGTCCGTCCCGGCCTGATCTGATCGAAATCGTGGGCCACAAACAATGAGTCGCCAATTGAATATACATCCGCTTCTACGCTTTTGAAATTACAGTCTAGCGCATTGAAAAGCGGCCTGCTTTGTTCATAATCGTTGTGCGAGTGCGCCGGAATAATCTGAACTTTTTCTTTTTGCTGAAGAGTACAACTTGCAAATATGATTGCAATTAAACCTGTAACTATCTGTTTCATGATTGGTAACTTTTTGAAGTTTGACGGAAACTTTTCAGGAATTGAAAAACAAAAATAAGGGAAAAAGCAATGGCTAATTCCCTTATTGAGTTGATGCTGTAACTGTATATTCAGAACTTCAAATGGGCTAGATCTGATCTACCCTAAAATCTCTTCAATTTTCACAGGTCTACCTTCGGCTACCGATTTTTTGGCGGCCAGGCCAATGGCAATCGATAAAAGTCCGTCGGTTCCGTTTACCGGCATTTCACTTCCTGAAACCAGGGCATCAATAAATTCCCTGATTTCCTGGTTGTAGGACGCATCGTATCTTTCCAGAAAAAAGTGAAGGGGCAAATCGCCCGAAACACCGGATTGTGTATAGAGTTTGTGATTGTTTGGATAATTATTTTCGGCCATTGCCATTCCTTTACTGCCAAAAACCTCAAGCCGTTGATCGTATCCGTAAACAGCCTTCCGGCAATTATCGATTACAGCCATCGAATTGTCTTCAAAGGTCAGGGTGATTACAGCGGTGTCGATATCGCCGGCTTCACCAATTTCCGGATCAACCATAACCGCGCCTTTTGCAAAAACTTCGGTCACTTGTTTTCCTGAAATGTAGCGGGCCATGTCGAAATCGTGGATGGTCATGTCAAGAAACATTCCGCCCGAAACTTCGATGTACGAAACCGGTGGTGGTCCGGGGTCGCGACTGGTAATTTTGATGATTTGCGGGTCGCCGACGGCATCGCTTAAAACGATTTGCCGAATTTTTTTGAATTCAGGATCAAACCTGCGGTTAAAGCCAAGCATAAGTTTTACTCCGGATTCTTCCACAATTTTCAGGACCTCCTTTACCCGACCCAGTGAAAGATCCAATGGCTTTTCGCAAAAAATCTGTTTCCCGGCTTTAGCGGCTTTTACCACATAATCGGCATGGGTGTCGGTTGGCGAGCAGATTACAACGGCTTCTACGCCTTCAACTGCCAATAATTCATCAAAATCTTTTACAAAAACAGGCACTTTAAATTCGTCAGCAATAGCTTTCGATTCGTCAAAAACATCCATTGCTGCCACCACTTCTATTTCAGAAAAATTGCGGCATAAATTCTTTAAATGAATTTTGCCGATGCGGCCCAAACCGGCTACTGCTATTTTTATTTTTTCCATGATGTGTTTATTTGGTTGTATTCTTATTCGTTTTTCAGTTCGCAAAAATCGCTTCTTTAGGTTACAAAAAGGTAGCAGAAGCGATACAATGTGAATAATTATAAATTATGTTTTATATTTCATTACAATCCTAATGATTGAATAAAATAGCGGTTTCGCCGGGCACATACTTTGGGATTTCCCATTCCCGGAAGAACATCCTGCTCCACTACAATCCATCCGGAGTAATTTTGACTTTTCAATTCAGCAACAATCGCGGAAAAATCCACTGCACCTTTGCCGAGTTCACAGAAAACACCTTTGCCAACCGATTGAAAATAATCCCAACCTTCGGTTTTCGATTGAGCAGCAATCTCAGGATGACAATCTTTAAAATGAATGTGCCAAATGCGGGATTGATGTTTCTTTAGGGCTTCTAAAGGATCGCCGCCGCCAAATTTGTAATGTCCCATATCGAGCACCAATCCGACCAATTTCGGGTCGGTCAGCGCCATTAGCTGGTCGATTTCTTCCGGAGTTTCAACATATCCGGCGCAGTGATGATGAAACACGGTTCGCAGACCGGTTTTTGCTTTTACTTCGGCAGCAACGAAATTGGCTCCTTGAGCAAAGGTTTTCCATTCTTCAGGTGAAAGTCCCATTTCCGTAGTAACTCTTCCGGCATTTTGGGTGCGTTCAGGTACACTTCCATTGTCGTCGGCGAGCACAATAAATGCTTCAGGAAAACCGGCATCGGCCATCAGTTTTGCAGTCTTTACGGCAAGTTCAGCGCCGGCTGCATGTTTGGTTTTGTCTTTCAGAAAAACCGGAACAAAAGCCCCGACCATTGCAAGATTTCGATTGTCGAGCTCTTTTTTAAGTTCGCCAGGGATGGTTGGCATAAAACACCAGTCGCCCAGTTCGCTGCCTTCGTATCCGGTTTCGCGGATTTCGTTAAGCACCTGTTCAAAACCGGCGGCCTTACCTTCCAAATCGAATTCAAGAACTCCCCATGAGCAGGGAGCATTCGCTATTTTTATCATTTCAGGATTGATTAAGTTGTTTTATCGTTTCTAAGTAGTTGAGTCATTAAAATAAGAAATTAAATACCTGATCATGGTCACCCTGAACTTCCTGCCCGCTTGCTTGTCAGGCGGGGTTTCAGGGTCTCATCAATTGAGAGATGCTGAAACAAGTTCAGCATGACACTACTTGCCACCAATTGATTTCTCAGAATTTCCGCGTCCATTCGTTGGGCCAACGCTCAATAACGACTTTCGTTTGGGTGTAAAACTCTATGGCATGTCTTCCCTGAGCATGCAGGTCGCCAAAAAAACTGTTGTTCCAGCCGCTGAACGGGAATTGCGCCAGAGGTGCAGCAACACCAATGTTGATACCAATATTTCCGGCATTTGCACGGTTCCGGAAAGTACGGGCGTTCAATCCGCTGGAAGTAAACAAGCAGGCCATATTTCCGTAGGCGTTGCTGTTTACAAAATCGATGGCCTGATCGATGGTTTCGAGTTGAATAAGGCTCATAACCGGGCCGAAAATTTCGGTTTTAACCAGCTCGCCGTCCAGGGCTACATTCTCAAGGATTGTAGGTTTGATAAAGTTTCCGGTTTCGTATCCGCTGATTTTGGCATTCCGTCCGTCGAGCAACAGTTTGGCACCTTCACTCACGCCCTTGTCAATCAGACTTTCCACACGGGCTTTACTTTCCGGAGTAATTACCGGCCCCATTTCAATGCCTTCCTTCAGGCCAAAACCGGTGGTTTTAAGTTTGGCAGCTTCAACCAATGCATCTTTTACAATGCCTTTACTGTCGGCAACGGTAACAATATTCGAAGCAGCCAGACAGCGTTGACCGGCGCAACCGTAAACGCTATCGGCAATAATTTTGGTCGTCATTTCGATGTCAGCATCTGGCATAATGATAACCGGGTTTTTTGCCCCGCCCTGCGCCTGGACCCGCTTCCCATTGGCAGCCCCGCGCTGGTAAATGTACCGGGCAACGTTGGTTGAGCCGACAAAGCTAATCGCCTTCACTTTGGGATGATCGAGCAACGCGTCCACGCTGGGTTTGCCTCCGTGAACCAGGTTTATCAAACCTTTGGGAATATCAAGCTGATCGATCAGTTCAAAAGCTTTCATCATGGTCAATGGCACTTTTTCCGAAGGCTTGAGGATGAAACTGTTCCCACAGGCAATGGCGTAAGGCAAAAACCAGAACGGAATCATGCCCGGGAAATTGAACGGCGAAATACAGGCACAAACGCCAACGGGTTGACGAATCATGAATTCATCAATTCCGGAAGCAATATTTTCCGAAAATTCACTTTGGAGCAACACCGGAGCAGCACAGGCCGTTTCCACGTTTTCGATGGCCCGTTGCATTTCAGCTTTCGATTCGGCAAAACTTTTTCCGCATTCGAGGGTGATCAGCCGTGCAACCTCATCGATATTTTCTTCCAGTAACTGCTTCAATTTATACAACGGCTGAACTCGCCGCATGACCGGGATGTCGCGCCATGCCATAAAAGCTTCGGCGGCAGAAGAAACGGCCAGTTCAACATCTTTAACCGTTTTTTCGCCATACGGAACTTTTGCCAACACTTCCTGATTAGCCGGGTTCACCACATTAATGGTGGTTGTTTCTTTACTTTCGGTCCATTGGCCGTTTATGTAATTCTTTAAAACTTCCATAGTGTTCGAAATATTTAGATTTTACTTTGTTTTCAATTTTGTCCGAGCATAATGTAAATCATGATGGTTATGACAACCAAGGCGATTGAAAGATGAGGCGTGTATTTCCAGGGTACCATTTCAACTTTCAACGGAGCGGTTCGTATGCTGAAATTTTTCCGCGGATAGAAATACGAAACGGTGTACATGATGATGACATTCAGCACAAATTCAATTCCCCAGTTGTGTATAAAATGAATGTCGATTTTCAGGATAAATGTGGTAACGATGTAATAAAACAACCCAAAAATAAGTGCTGACTTTGCAGCGACAGCCGATACTTTTTCCATGAAAAAACCTGCCAGCATAATGGACGCAATCGGAATAAAGAATATGCCGTTGAGTTGCTGTAACAGTTGGTATAAACCTTCCGGAGCTTTGGCAACCAATGGCGCTGCCAGAATTGCTGCAATGGCCAGCACAGATGAGAGTGAGCGGCCGATCCAGACCAGCCGTTTCTCGCTGGCTTCCTTGTTAATCATTCGTTTGTAAACGTCGATGCTGAAAATGGTGGCCGCGCTGTTCAGCACGCTGTTGAAGGTGCTTAAAACGGCACCCATAACAACCGCGGCAAAGAATCCGGTAAGGTAAACCGGAAGTACTTTTTTTATCAGTGCCGGGTAAATTAAATCCTGATTTCCATACATGGAATCTCCGAAATAATAAAATCCAATTACGCCCGGAAGTACAATAATCAGCGGAACTAAAATTTTTAAGACGCCTGTAAACAGCAATCCTTTTTGGGCTTCTTTCAGATTTTTTGCACCCAGCGCCCGTTGAATAATGGTTTGATTCATTCCCCAGAAATACAGCTGATTAATGATTAAACCGGTAAACAGCACACTGAATGGCATGACCGAATCTTTTGCGCCGATAACATTGAATTTTTCCGGCGCATGCTGGTAAACCTTTTCAAGGCCTGTAAGAATATTTCCGGCACCAATGCTGTACAATGCAAAAAACGGAACCATTAAACCACCTATGATTAAGCCAACACCATTAATCGTATCGGAAAAAGCAACGGCTTTAAGACCTCCGAAAATGGCATATACCGAGCCAATTACACCGATGCAAACTACGGTTAGCCATAAGCCTTCGGAACGGGTAATTCCCAAAACTTCGGAGACATTGAAAATGCTTTCGAGATTGATGGCTCCGGTATATAAAACAATGGGCAACAGTGTAACCACGAAAGAAATCACCAGGAATAAGGCTACCAGACTTCTCGTAATTCCGTCGAAACGTTTTTCCAGGTATTCAGGAATGGTCGTCAGGCCCAGCTTAAGGTATTTAGGGATAAATATTACGGCAGCAATAACCAGCGCCAGTGCCGAAGTAACCTCCCACGCAATGATGATGAACCCGTTTTTATACGATGAACCATTCATTCCAATAAGATGCTCTGTGGAAATGTTGGTCAGTAACATCGAACCTGCAATGATAATTCCGGTCAGACTTCGGCCTCCCAGGAAATAGCCGTCGGAAGAGTCCATCTTGTCTTTCCGAAGTTTGTACCAGGTATAAAAAGCTACAAAAGCAGTAAAGCCGATGAAAGTTAATACTGTTAGCATCAGAGAGTTTAGTTAAGTTAAGAGCACTGTTTTTGATTACATATTTTAAAGGAAATAGCGTTGTTTTTTCTTTTGTTCTTTATAGTTTGCAGAAGCCTTTTGCACCGATTCTGATTCCGAAACTTCGGCAATTGGCACATCCCACCAGGCATAGCCGTAACCAGCCATTTTGCGTTCAGGAACCGTTTGAATATAGATTACCGTGGTGCGTTTTTCTTTTTTTGCATTACTGAGTGCTTCGTTGAATGAAGCAATGTCGGTTGTCCTGAAAACTTTCGCACCAAGACTTTCGGCGTTCTTGGCCAGATCAACAGGCAAAGGTTCTCCTTCCAGTTTTCCTGAAGCATCGTCGCGGTATAAATATTTGGTGCCAAATCCTTCGCTGCCAATTGATTTGGAAAGGCCGCCGATGCTTGCAAAACCATTGTTATCAATTAGAATAATGGTGAGTTTATATCTTTCCTGAAGGGATGTGATGATTTCGGAAGGCATCATCAGGTAGCCTCCGTCGCCCAGAATGACATAAATTTCGCGATCGGGGCAAGCCATTTTAGCACCCAGTCCTCCAGAAATTTCGTAACCCATACAGGAATATCCGTATTCCAGATGGAAGCCTTTTGAGTTGCGGGTACGCCAAAGTTTATGCAGATCGCCCGGAGCGCTTCCGGAGGCACAAAGAACAACATCGCAGGCATCAGAAAACGTATTGACTGCCCCAATCACTTCAGCCTGACTGGGAACATCCGATTTTTCAACCCGATAAGCCATGGTAACTTTTTCGTCCCAGCTTTTGTTGAAATCAGCTACTTTTTTCCGGTACGCATCATCAACTTTATAGCTTCCTAACTTTTCTGCGAGTTCTTCCAGAATCACTTTGGCATCGCCGGTTAAGGCAAGCGCGTTGTGCTTGTGAGCATCAAATTCAGTAATATTTATATTGATGAATTTTACATTTTCGTTTTGGAAAGCTGTTTTTGAAGCTGTCGTGAAATCGCTGTAACGTGTGCCAATTCCGATAACTACATCGGTTTCGGTGCTGATCGCATTCGCGCCTTCGGTTCCGGTTGCACCGGTTGCACCAAGGTTATGCGGATCGTCGTACGACAGCGAACCTTTTCCGGCGAAAGTTTCACCAACCGGAATACCGGTTGCATGAACCAGATTTTTGAGTGCTTCTTCCGCTTCGCTGTAAATCACACCGCCACCGGCAATAATCATTGGTTTTTTAGCCGACTTGATCAACTCAACGGCGCGATTCAACGCATTCACATCAGCACGCGGACGGGCAATGTGCCAAACACGTTTTTCAAACAATTTAACCGGAAAATCATAAGCTTCGGCCTGCACATCCTGCGGGATACAAAGCGTTACCGCTCCGGTATCGGCTGGTGATGTCAGAACGCGCATCACTTCAGGTAGGGAGGTGATTAATTGTTCCGGGCGGTTGATTCGGTCCCAGTATTTTGAAACGGGTTTGAAACAATCGTTCACCGAAAAATCCTGTGAAACTGCTGACTCCAATTGTTGCAAAACCGGAGCGACAACGCGCCGGGCAAAAATGTCGCCGGGCATCAGCAAAACCGGAATACGGTTGATGGTTGCTCCGGCTGCCGCCGTAATCATATTGGTAGCACCCGGTCCGATCGATGAGGTACAGACAAACGTGGATAGCCTGTTTTTCATCTTGGCATAACCAACGGCAGTGTGCACCGCGGCCTGTTCGTTTCGTACCAGAAAGTATCTGAAATCGGTATTTTGCTGAAGCGCCTGTCCAAATCCGGCCAAATTGCCATGACCGAAAATTCCAAAACATCCGGCGAAAAAAGCCTGCTCATTTCCATCGCGTTCCGAATATTGATTTTTCAGGAATTCAATGGTCGCCTGCGCAACGGTAAGTTTTTTAGTCTTCATATTTTTAGGTTCGATAATTTTGTTCAGTTATTAATAAATTTGTTTTTTTCTGTAAATCAAGAAACTGTTTAAATTTATATTGAACCCGCTTTGGGGTTCTTAAACTTATGGATTCATTTACCTCCGGTTTTACCGGAGGTTATTCAAATTCAAGTCCTTCGGACTTTTGGTTCTGTACAACCCTGAAAGGGTGTGATTTTAATAACCGTCCCGATGCATCGGGACGGAAAATGAAAGATAAAATCCGGCAACACTGAAGGGGTTGAACTTTAATACATATTGAATAAATTAAATTTAAACTGTCTCTAAAAACCACCTTTTGATTCAATAAATTCCAGAATGTCTTTTTCGTAAGGCGTGAAGTTTGCACACCCAAGCTGGGTAACTACATGAGCGCCGCAGGCATTTCCCATGCGGCAACAGTTGTACAGCGTCCATTCTTTCAGGAAACCATAAATAAAACCGGCAGCAAAAGCATCGCCGGCACCCAGAATATTGACCACTTCAACCGGGAACCCCGGAACCTTTTCGATGGTTCCGTCGGGTAAATAAATAACTGCCCCTCGTGATCCGGTTTTGATAATCAGCGCATCGACGCCCAAATGCAAAATTCCGTTGATGGCCTCATTAATATCGCCTTTTATTTCAGGAGCAGAGATTTGCTGATGGCTGATACTCAATTGCGATTCGTCAGAAAGATAAGCGGCCAGAATTTCTTCTTCGGTTCCCAAAACGATATTCACATTGCGCATGAAGGCTCGTGCGGTTACACCAAATGCTCGGATGTCGTGCCATTGGTCGGCTCGAAAATCCAGATCAAGCATCACAGGAACTTGATTTTTCCGTGCGATTTCGGCCGCCAGAAAGGCTCCGCTTCGGGTAGGTTCAATGTTTAAAGCGGTTCCTGAAACTTCCAGAAGTTTTGCTTTTTCAATTCCGGCTCTTAAAACCTGGTCGATGTTAATTTGCGAATCGGCGCAGTTGTCGCGATAATAAACCAGTGGAAAGCGATCGGGAGGTTCAATTCCAAGGAGGACAGCAGAACTCCTGGTGCCGGGAATTTCGCGAACATTTTCAGTTACCACATGTTCGTTTTTCAAAAAGTTCAGGATAAAATCGCCCACTTTATCTCTTCCAACTCCGCTTAGCAGCGAGGCTTTTAACCCGAGTCGGCTGCAGCCAACTGCAATATTCAAAGGCGATCCGCCAACAAATGCGTGAAATCCGGGGATGTCTTCGAAACGGCTTCCTACTGCCTGTGAATAAAGATCAATGGAGGACCTTCCGTAGGTAATCACATCATACAATTTTTCAGAATGATTCATTTTGGTTTTTTATAAGTTTTTGTTGTTCATTTCGGCGGTTACCATGGGAATCCGGGGGTCGAGGCCCTTCCACGACTTGTAAATCCATTTGTGGTCAGGGTCGTCGGTATTGGCGAGCGACTGGTCGCTTCCGGTTAAAAAGTTGAGGTAATACACATTGTAGCCATGTCCGGCAACCACCGGGTGATACCCTTCAGGAACGAGCACAATGTCGTTGTTGTGGGCAACGGCAATTTCGTCGAGGCTACGGTCGTCGTTGTAAATCTGCTGAATGGCAAAACCCTGCGGTTTATCAATTTTATAGAAATATGTTTCTTCGAGGCAAGCTTCAACGACTTTGCCGTTTTCATCCAAATTGCGCGAATCGTGTTTGTGCGCCGGAAATGAACTCCAGTTTCCTGAAGGCGTGTAAACTTCGACGGAAACCAGCCGGTGACAATCGAATCCGGGTTGGATCAGGCTGTTGATCTGTCGCGTAGCATTGTCGCCACCACGAATTTCGATGGCAGCTTCTTCCGGACGTTTAAAATATGCCGGATGATCTTCGTCGGTTTCGCACCAGCCATATCCAATATCCAGCACATCACTTTCGGCAGTCAATTCAAATTCGGTATTCCTCGGCAGATACAAAGAGTGAGCAATTCCGCTGAACACATCTTTGCGCCCGTTTATGGTTTCCCAGTTTCCTTTGTCGCTTTTTACTGAATAATTGCCGCCCAGGAGAATTATTGCATATTCATTTTCGCCGGTGCCGGCAATCCATTTTTCGCCGCGTTTCATTAACCTGACCTGAAAGTTCAGAAATTGCCAGCCGGTGTCTTCTTTTAAAACACTCTGGTAGATTCCGAATCCTGATTTTGGTTTGGCTAAAAGTGGATATTTTTTATCTCTGATCATATTATTTACTTAAAATCGTTAGCTTTTCCAACTGCTTTGAGCAGCTCAAATTTCTTCATGTAGAATTCTTCCAATGTATCCATGTAAGTTTTCCCCGGAACAATGGGATCGAACAAGGCCGGAGATAATTTGAAGAATTCGCGGTGCACACGTGTCCAGATCAGGCGTGCGTCAGTTGCAATGTTTATTTTGCAAACTCCATATTGAATGGCTTTTACAATTTCCTTATCCGAAACACCTTTGGCATCTGTGCCAAGTTGCCCACCAGCCGCGTTAATGCGTTGTATTTCAGTTTTATCAACAGCCGAACCACCGTGTAAAACCAAAGGAAAGCCAGGCAGTCTTTTTTGAATTTCTTTCAGAATATCGAATTGAATTCCCTGTTCTCCGGAAAATTTATAGGCTCCGTGACTGGTTCCAACCGCTATGGCCAGGCTATCGCAACCGGTTTGACTAACGAAATCGACAACTTCGGCTGGCTGAGTAAATTTCCTGAGCTTTTCATCAATCGAAATATCATCTTCAACGCCGCTTAAAACACCCAGTTCAGCTTCGACGGAAATGTTTTTGGCATGTGCTTTTTCGACGATTTCTTTGGTAAGCGCGATATTCTTCTCATAAGGGTCATGCGAGGCATCGATCATAACCGAAGTATAGGCTCCGGATTCAATGCAATTCAAAGCATGGTCTTTGTTGCCATGATCGAGATGAAGGGAATAAACAGTATCAGGATAAATTTTTGCTGCAGCCGAAATCATTGAAATCAGCATTTCTGACCCGGCATAATTTCGTGCAACGGGAGTAGTTTGAACGATAAACGGAGCGTTTGCCTTTTGAGCCGCACTAAATAATGCATGTATTTGTTCCATGCACCAAACATTCACAGAGGCAATTCCATACTTGCCGTAGCACTTTTGAAATATTTCTTTTGCGGAAATATGCATGTTTTGAGATTCAGTTAGTTAGAAACAATTAATTGGATGAATTTACGCCACTATTTGTAAGGATTCCAAATAATATGACAGAAATGTTTATGCAAAGGTTTGCATAAACGGTGAAAGCTTTCTGAAAAATCAAGAAATCAGAAAGCTTAAAAATAGCCGCATGAAAAATGGTTTTTTCGTTAATTTCTGAAGGGGGAAAAGCGAAACGATTAAATCACTTTGAAGAACCTCTGACAATTAATTCAGGAAAGAGTTTTTCCACCTTGATGTTTGAAAGGTCGTTGTTCGAATTTACCCGTTTCATCAGGATTCGTGCCGACAACATGCCCATTTCGTAGGTTGGTTGCCAAACGGTTGATAATGAAGGCCTGAAGTAACAGGAATGTGGATCGTCATCGAAACCAATAATCGAGATCTCGTCGGGGATTTTAATTCCTGCCTCTTTAATAACATACATGGCGCCAATGGCAACTCCGTCGTTTATGGTAAAAATGGCATCTGGAGGTGATGGCAGAGCCAAAAGTTGTTTGGTCGGGTCAATGCCGTGTTCAGGCATAAAGCCTTCGGCCTCAATGATGTAATCTTCGTTTACCGGGATTCCGTTCGATTTCAACGCGTCTTTGTAGGCTTCGAGCCGGTGTTTGACAGTTGAAAGCGTTGATGGACCTGCAATATGCGCGATTCGCCGGCAGCCTGTTTTTATCAGGTATTCAACTGCCTGAAAGGCGCCTTTGTATTCGTCGACAAAAACTTTGTCTACCTCAATTCCTTCGCAATCGCGATCAAAAATTACTAAAGGAATATTGTTTTCTGTCAGGATTAACAGGTGCTCAAAATCTTTTGTTTCCGACGATGGCGAAATTAAAAAGCCGTCGACTCGAATCGACGCAAAAGTCCGGACCAGCGATTTCTCTTCCTCAAACGATTCATTCGATTGACCGATGATCATGTTTAGACCCATTGGATTCAGTAAATCCTGAATTCCGCTGATTACCGATGAAAAAAAGTAGCTTGTAATTTCAGGAACAATAACGCCAATGGTATTGGTACGTTTTTTTAAGAGATTTAAAGCTAAAAGGTTGGGTTGATAATTTAATTTACGAGCCAGTTCAATAACTGCTTCGCGAGTTTTTGTACTAATTGCCGGGTGATTGTTTAGCGCGCGCGAAACCGTTGAGGGCGAAATTCCCAGTTCCTTTGCTATTTCAGTGATGGTCGTGCGCGATTTTTTCATTTTTTGGTTTAATTCAGGACGTGCTAAATTATAGATTACGGGAATTGTTTGTTATCGAAGAATCAGGAAAATACAAATAATTGTGATTCATGCATTTTGGAGAAGTTCGTAAAGTTCGTTCATGTCGAAGAAAACTGTTGCACCAAGTTCCTGCATCGTTTTTTTGTTCCTTTCGTTTGCAAATGCAAATACATCAAAACCACCTGCTTTTGCTGCTTTTACACCAGCTAAACTATCTTCTATTACGGCACATTTATTTGGCTCATATCCCATTTCCTTTGCTGCATACAAGAATATTTCAGGATTTGGTTTCCAACTGCCAATGTCGTACGAACTGTAAATCCGATTTTCAAATTTAGCGAGCAGATTGGTTGTTTGTAAACTGAGTTGCAATTTTTCGCGTGGACCACTCGAAGCTACACAATAAGGCACGGTGATTTTGTCGAGCAATTTGGCAACACCCTTTACCGGTTTCAAATCGGTTTTAAAAAGTTCGAAGGTGCGCCTTCTGAATTCTTTTTCAAAATCGTCGGAAAGTTCTTTTCCGGCCTTGTTCGAAATGTATTCCAGCGTGCTTTTTATCGATACTCCTGAAAAATTTTCAATTGCAAATTCCAGATTAATTTTTACGCCCAGTTCTTTGGCCATTTCTATAAAAACCTGGCTCGAAATGGCCTCGCTGTCAACCAGAATTCCGTCGTTATCGAAAATGATGCATTTGTATTTCATACGATTAAAATTCAAATTTCTATACCGTTTGATCAAAACCAAATTGATCAAATGTAAGCGGAAATTTGCTCCAGACTAAAAAGTTGGTCTAACGAAAAAAGCGGCTCTCAAAAAGAAAGTCGCTTCAGTTTCAATCTATCAACCTGTCAAGCCTATTTTTGAATCCAGCTTAGAATTTTTTCATCATTCGGTTTTGTTTTCGGTGCAACAACATCCACCAGTTTCCCATTTTCGTCAATCAGGTATTTCTGGAAATTCCATGTCACTTCCGAATCTTCAACGCCGTTTTGGCTTTTTGATGTGAGCCATTTGTACAACGGAGCCATGTCTTCTCCCTTCACCGAAATTTTCGACATCATCGGGAAAGTTACGCCGTAATTTTTGGTACAAAATTCCTGAATTTCAGAATTGGAGCCAGGTTCCTGAGCGCCAAAATTATTGGCAGGAAAACCGATAATCACAAAGTTCTGGTTTCCGTATTGTTTGTACAGGCTTTCGAGTATTTCGTACTGCGGCGTATTTCCACATTTCGAAGCCGTATTTACCACCATCACTTTTTTCCCTTTCAGGCTCGAAAGATCAAATTCTTTTCCGTCGATGTCTTTTACTTTAAAATCGTAGAACGATTTTTGGCTGTACACGACCGAGGAAAATATGATCAAACTAAAGAATATTGCAAATTTTTTCATGATTGATAATTTTTAAGATCAATTGAAAATGAAACAATTCAGTTTCATAAAAGTTTCATTTTCTGTTGTATTCGTTAAAGCGAAACAAAGACCTTCTCCGGAATGCACATTCTGTTGATAAGTTTCACCCTTGCCGATCAGTCAGAATTTGTATATTTGGTCGTTCAATTCAGGAATTTTATGGAGAATTTTATTGTTTCAGCACGAAAATACCGGCCCGATACATTTCAAACGGTTGTAGGTCAGGCATCGATCACATCGACTCTGAAAAATGCAATTAAGAACAGCCAGTTGGCGCATGCATACCTGTTTTGCGGACCTCGCGGCGTTGGTAAAACAACCTGTGCCCGCATTTTTGCAAAAACCATAAATTGCCAGAATCTTTCTCCTGAAATTGAACCGTGCAACCAATGTGAATCGTGCAAAGCGTTCAACGGAAATCGTTCGTACAATATTCACGAACTCGATGCTGCTTCGAACAACTCGGTTGACGATATTCGCAATCTGACTGACCAGGTTCGCATTCCGCCGCAAATCGGTCATTACAGCATTTACATCATTGATGAGGTTCACATGTTGTCGCAGGCAGCTTTTAATGCATTCCTGAAAACGCTGGAAGAACCGCCACGTCATGCCATTTTTATTTTGGCGACTACCGAAAAGCACAAAATTATTCCGACGATATTGTCGCGTTGCCAGATTTTCGATTTCAACCGCATTAAAATCAGCGATATTTCTGGCCATTTGGCTCATGTGGCAAAAAGCGAAACTGTAAACATTGAAAGCGAAGCGTTGAACGTGATTGCCCAGAAAGCTGATGGCGCCATGCGTGATGCACTGTCGATTTTCGACCAGATAGTCAGCTTTTCAGGAAAAAGTATTTCGTATAAAGATGTTATTTCGAACCTGAATGTGCTCGATTACGATTATTATTTCCGGTTGGTCGATCTGTTCCTGAAAAACGATATTTCCGGAAGTTTGCTGCTTTTCAATGAAATTCTGGACCATGGTTTTGATGGTCATCATTTTATAACCGGTTTGAGTTCGCATTTCCGCGACGTGATGGTTTGCAAAGATCCGGTAACCATTCAACTGCTTGAAGTTGGAGGCGAAATCCGTGAAAAGTACAAGGTTCAGTCGGCCCGTTGCGAAAGCGATTTCCTGATTGGCGCATTGCAAACGGCCAATGAATGTGATCTTCAGTATAAAACAAGTCAGAATAAACGGCTTTTGGTTGAACTGGCGATTATAAAAATTGCACAGCTTACCTTAAAAAAAAAATAGCTGACGATACTGATGAAAACGTCCTGCTTCCCATTTTTAATCCGGAAGAAAAGTCGGAAAACCAGCCTGTAGCAAGCCAATCGACGCCGCAGTCGGCTCCTACTGCAGCACAATTACAGCAGACTGAACCAACCGTAAAATCGCCTTTCGTAAAGACCATCCGGAAAGTTGGCAGCTCATTCACGCCTTCAATAAAAGATGCATTGGCCGGAAAACCTTCGGAACCAAATCTTCTTGATGAAATCAAGAAAACGGTTTACAATGAATACGAAATTTTCTCGGAGGCATTTACGGCCGAACAACTTGCCGAAAAATGGAACGAATTCCTGAAACAAAATTCCGATCGTCCAAACCTGGTTTCAACACTTTCGGCAGTTCCCGCAATTCAGGAAGGAAGTAAATTGCTCGTGAAGATCGGAAACTCTGTTCAGGAAGAAGAAATACGTTTGATCAAGCCTGATCTGGTGAGCTGGTTGCGAAGAGAATTGAGGAATTCGGAAATTGAAATAATTACGCGATTCGAAAAAATTGAAGTTGAGCGGGTACATTTCAACGATTCGGAAAAACTGCAGATGATGATTCAAAAGAATCCTGAATTGTATGAATTGAAGAAGAAATTTAACCTTGATTTTAGCGAGTAATTGTTAACACAATCTGAATAATTTCCGGTTGTTGTTCGTCCATTTTTATCCTTCATGTGTAATTAACTTTAAATTTTTATACTTTTAGTCAAAATTCAAAAAGCCCGAAGCGATGATAAAGAAAGAAGTTCTGGATGCAATAAATGAGCAAATCAATGCAGAAAGCTATTCTGCTTACATGTACCTTTCTATGGCAGGCTATTTCGAGAATCTTGGTTTGTCAGGATTTGCTCACTGGATGAAAATTCAATATCAGGAAGAATCTGCACATGCGCTAAAATTTTTCAATTATCTCACCGACCGGGGTGGTAAAATCAGGCTAAAAGCCATTGAACAGGTTCCGGTTGATTTTGACGGAATTGTTGATGTGTTTGAGAAAACCCTTGAACATGAGAACCATGTGACCGATCTGATTAGCAATTTGATGAATGTTGCTGTTGCGGCCAGAGACCATGCATCGCAAAGTTTTTTGAAGTGGTTTGTTGACGAGCAGGTTGAAGAAGAATCGAATATTGAAAAAATTCTGGCAACGCTGAAACTTATTAATGGACAAGGAAATGGTATTTTTATGATGGATCGTGAATTAAGTCAGCGAGTCTTTAATGATCCCAATGCGGCAGTTTAATTTTTACAAAAATATTTTGCAAAAGGCTGCCATTTGGTAGCCTTTTTTGTTATGTATGTAGCAGGTTTGGTTCAGTTTTTTGAAAATAAATACACGGAACGGCAATGAACGAAGAAATTAAAAAAGCATATTCTGCATTTTACGAAATCTGTAAAACAAATATTAACGAGAAAGATCACTCTAAAATTGGGGATGCATACAGCCATGTGTGTGAAGTTTTCGGCGATAGCAGATGGGATTCGGGAGAGATGATTGTTGTTCACTCCATCGACGTAGCGCGGATTGTTGTTCAGGAAATTGGGCTTGGAGTTGATTCGGCAGTTGCTGCAATCTTGCACAATGTGTATTATCAGGCACAATCGTCAGCAGAAATTGAAAAACGTTTCGGGAAATCTGTAGCTTCAATTTTAGATGGAATGGCAAAAATAAATGCCATGGGAACCGATACTGTGGAGTTGCATTCGGAGAATTACCGTAGCCTGATGCTGGCGATGGCTGGCGATGTGCGTGTGATTCTGGTGAAAATAGCCGATCGTTTGCAGGTAATGCGAAATCTCGATTCACAGTCTGAAGCTGTGCGGATAAAGATTTCGGTCGAAACTTCGTATTTGTATGCTCCGCTGGCTCACCGTCTTGGTTTGTATTACATCAATTCTGAGTTGCTCGATTTATGCCTGAAATATCAAAATCCTGACGCGTATAATTCAGTTTCGTTACGCCTGAAAGAGACCGATCGGGAGCGTGCAAATTTTGTAGCCGAGTTTGTAAAACCTATTGAAAATGAATTGAATCACCGTGGTTTTTCGTTTGATATGAAAGCGAGAACCAAATCAATAAATTCAATCTGGCGCAAAATGCAAACCCAGAAAGTGGAGTTCGATGAGGTGATGGATTTGTTTGCTATCCGCGTGATTCTGAATACCGAACTAGCCAACGAGAAATCGGACTGCTGGCAGGTTTACTCGATTGTTACTGAAGAGTATCAGTCGAATCCTAATCGGATGCGCGACTGGATTACCATTCCGAAATCGAACGGGTATGAATCGCTTCATGCTACGGTGCTTGGTCCGCAGGGCAAATGGGTCGAAATCCAGATCAGGACGAAGCGAATGGACGAAATTGCCGAAAAAGGTTTGGCTGCGCACTGGAAATACAAAGGTGGAACCGGAACTTCGGAAATGGAGAAATGGCTGGCTAACGTTCGCGAAATTTTGGAAAATCCGGAATTGAATATGGTCGATTTTATCGATGAGTTCAAAATGAACGTGTATGCCGACGAAATTTTTGTTTTCACACCAAAAGGCGATTTGAGAAAACTTTCAGCCGGCGCTACTTTACTCGATTTTGCTTACGAGATACATTCCGGAGTGGGAGATCGTTGCGTGGGTGGAAAAGTAAACGGGCGAAATGTTACCCTCAGGCATAAACTTAAAAATGGCGATCAGATTTCGGTTGACACAGCCAATCACCAGCGGCCCAAAATGGATTGGCTCGATTTTGTGGTTACGACCAAAGCTAAAAACCGCATAAAGGCGAGTTTGAATGAAGAGGTAAAACGAGAAGCCGAAAACGGCAAGGAAATATTACTCCGGAAAGCGAAGAACTGGAAAATTGAGTTTAACGACGACAGTATCCGGAAGCTGCTGAAAGAATACAAACTGAAACTGGCGCAAGACTTGTATTATCAGGTTTCAATCGGAAAGATTGATCCGCTGGAGATTAAAGAATTGCTTGTCGGGAAAAAGGAAGATTCGGCCAAACAATTGATCACCGAAATGTTGCCTAAAGATAAAGTTCAGGAGCTTGAATTTTCGGGCGGCGACGATTACCTGGTGATTGACAACAACATTAAAAATGTAATTTATAAACTGGCGCCCTGTTGTAACCCAATTTTCGGAGACGATATTTTTGGGTTTGTTACTATAAATGAAGGGATAAAAATTCATCGGGAAACTTGTCCGAATGCCAGGCAGATGATTGATCGTTATCCGTATCGGGTCATCAAAGCCAAATGGCAGGACACCAAAAAGAAATCGTCGTTCCAGGCAACTATTCGTATTTCAGGAACCGATGATATGGGAATTGTGACGCAGATTTCTTATGTTATCTCAAAAGATATTGGCGTGCAAATGCGGTCAATCAATATTGATTCGACAAACGGTGAGTTCGACGGAACTTTGAGGGTTTATGTAAACGGTTTGGAACACCTCGATTTTTTGATGAATAAACTTCGAAACATCAAAGGGGTTTTATCCGTATCGCGGGCAGATTAAACGAAGCAGAAATAATTTAAAATTGAACGATGACTTTTATAGAAGCGCAGCAACTTTTTCAGGAGAATGATTTGGCCGGAGCAATTGAAATTCTAAATAAGCGCATTTCCGTCGATTCTTCAGATATTCAATCGCTTAATTTGCGTGCGAAAATCTATTTCAAGATGCAGAGCTGGGGCGAGGCCATCAATGATTTCTCTTCGGTTTTAGAATTTGAACCACAAAATCAGGAGGCAAAATCAGGATTGAAAATGGCCGAAAATATTCTTGGATATTTCACCCCGGATATGTTTAATCCATAAAAACATTTTTTTTATTGGTAATACTTGTTAAAAAATCTGAATTGAGTTAACCATTTCTTAGTTTTTTTGTTCTTAATTATTATTTTTGGGGATCTGAATAAAAAAAAGCAAAATAATTTTAATGAAAACCTGATAAAAATTGATAATGATTATGAAAAGATTCTTTTTAGCTATCGCACTTTGTTTTGGAATTATGGCAGGATATGCACAGGAAGAGAAAAGTGCAATTGAAATTACAAATGAAGGCAATGAAGCCCTTCGTACAAAAGATTATCCAAAAGCGCTGGAGCTATACGAACAGGCTTTGAGTAAATTGACCGATGGTATTCAGGATACGGCAATGTATTATCACATGGCGTACAGTGCATATCAAATCAAAAACTTTGATAAAGCCATCAAATATTTTGACGAATCTATCAAGCTTAACTATAAAAAGGAAACTGCTTTTTTGTATAAGGCAAATTCTTACAAGCTGCTGAAAGATGAGGATAACTACGTTAAAACGCTGGAAGAAGCTTTAGCTCAATCTCCTAATGATGCCAAGGTAAAAAGTATGTTGGCAATTGTTTATTTGAAACAAGCCAATGTATTTTATACGAACGGTGCAAAAATTTTGAAACAAGCTGCCGCAGATGTCGCTGCTGCCAAGTACAAAACCACCGATCCACAGTATAAGGATGCTGAAGCAAAAGCTGATGTGGAGTTTAAAAAGGCACTTCCAATTATAGATAAAGCATTGAGCTTCGATCCTGAAAATGCAACTGCCAAACAGTTGAAATCTGCTTGCGAGCAAACAATAAAAGGATAATTAACTCTGATTTTGGTTTTCAAAACAAGGCTGCCGGTGTAGGTAGCCTTGTTTTGTTTTAACACAGTTTTTCCTGATAACCAGGATCGATTAGAAAATAAAACTTTATGAGTATCCGTTACTTAACCTCAAATGAAAAGTTTTCCTTCGTGCTGCCTTGACTTTTTTTTGATTCCTTTTTTGTGTTAACACAAAAAAGGAATTGGGGTTTGGGGCAAAGACCATCAGTCGGAACAATTAGGCATTCAACCGGATATTTATAAAATTTAAATATCCAGATACCTGAATATTTTAAATTGTACTACTTTTGCAGGCTATATGAATATTACTCTGTTATCGAATTAAAATTGATGGGAGGAATGATGGAATTTGCAATCAATTATTTTTCGGAATTGATTTACCTGATGAAGGAAATGGCGCCTTGGCTTATTCTTGGTTTAATATTCGCCGGACTTTTAAAAGTCTATTTCCCGCAGAAACACATCGATAAATATTTGGGAAAACCTACAGCCAAATCGGCTGTAAATGCTGCATTACTTGGGGTGCCAATGCCTCTGTGTTCCTGTGGAGTCATACCAACCGGAATTTCCTTTTATAAAAATGGCGCTTCAAAAGGTGCAACAAATTCCTTCCTGATTTCAACTCCGCAAACCGGGGTCGATTCCATATTTGCCACTTATTCCATGTTGGGCTGGCCATTTGCCTTATTGCGTCCGGTAGTTGCTTTCACGACAGGTATCATAGGCGGAATTCTCACCAATTGGTTTCTGAAAGAGAAGCTAAAGCCCGCACCAGTCGTATATCCAATGTTTGCAAATCTAAAAATTGATGTTAAAAAGGTGGGGAAAACGGCGCCAACTTGCGACGATGGTGAATGTGGTTGCCATACCGAGCCTTCAAAAGAAACTCATCCGTTAATCAGAGCAGCTAATTATGCTTTTATCGAATTACTTCAGGACATTTCGAAATGGTTGTTGTTGGGTTTTGCAGTGGCGGCGCTCATTTCAGTCTTGTTGCCAGCCGATTTTTTCAGCATGTTTAAAGGCTATGGCTTTATCGAAATTCTGGTGGTTTTGGCTGCCTCCATCCCAATTTATGTTTGTGCCACCGGTTCAATTCCGATTGCTGCCGTACTTTTAATGAAAGGTGTTTCGCCCGGCGCTGCGCTTGTTTTTCTGATGGCCGGCCCGGCAACCAATGTGGCAACCATGACAGTGATCGGAAAAACCATGGGGCGAAAATCGCTGTTTATTTATCTCGGCTCGATTACCGGTGGAGCGATAATTTTCGGTTTGCTGACCAACTGGTTGCTTCCGGTTGATTTTGTTCTGAGCAAAATGAATCACACGGCACACGGCGAAGCACACGAAATGCTTCCGGGCTGGCTTGGTATTTCTTCTGCTGTTTTATTGGTTGTATCTATTGTTTCAGGATATTTTATTGAACGAATTCAAAAAACTAAAAAAATGACTCTCGACAAATTTCAGACAATCCGTGTAGATGGAATGACCTGCTCGCATTGCGAAGCAGCAGTTACCCGAAATCTGGTTAAACTTGATGGAATTGATGAAGTTGTGGCCGATAAAAATACGGCGCAGGTAAAGATTAAAGGAACAAAAATTAATCTCACCGAGATTGAACAGATTGTGACTGAACTTGGCTACCAGTATAAAGGCGTTTACTAATGAACTGGATCGATTACTGCCTGGCAATTCTGATCGCTTTGCCCATTTTGGCAACTTTAGTCCTGGGTGCGTTTCTGGCACGAAACGGAAAACAGGCCATGGGCAATCCAACCATTCAGCCGGTGTTTTTCTTTACCGGTAAATTTTTGCTTTTTTCTGTTTGGGCTATTTTCTGCGCCATTTCCCTTTTTCCTGAATTCAGGGGCAGCATTCCTTTTCAGATTCAGGATGAAATTCCGGATGTGCAGAAATTGCTTGCCGTTGTATTCCTGATACCTGCCAACCTGATTATTGTGCCGGCTTATTTGTCGATGGGGCTGGTCACCCACATTGGATTGCCTTCAGGAAAACACGAATTGCGAACCGGCGGTATTTATAAAATCAGCCGAAACCCAATGTATGCCAGTTTTATTTTCCTGAATACAGCAACTTTCCTGTTTATTCCGAGCCTGTTGTTGCTCGTCGTCATGATTTATGGAATGGTTGTTCATCATTTCATTATCCTGAGCGAAGAAAGGTATCTTGAAAAAAGTTTTGGTGAAAGCTATGTTCGATATAAGAAAATGACTCCCAGATATTTGTGATTTTTTAGGCTAAGTTTCCCGCTGTTTGCAGTGAATTGAGAAGCTTAAATTTTGAAAAAAAAATACCGGCCAAAACTGACCGGTATATCTTGTGCCTTTTGTACCCCTTTTTCTCGCTTAAAGAATTGTTTGGCAAAATGCAATTTCTCATTTAATTCCCCATTCTACAAGTAATGCCTGAACTTCTGCAAGATGAGCATTTCTTAGATCAACCATTTCTGAACGAATAGCGATTTTGTCGGTAAGCGTGGTTGCTGCCAGAAGTTCAGCTCTCAAAACAGCCATTTCTTCCTGATATTCTACACGAAGTTCATCCAGTATGGCCAGTTGTTCATCGGTTAACTGTGTGGTACAGGTACCCGACTGGTTAATACAAACTTTGGTGTTAAGGCATTTGCCACCTCTGCCAATTTGAGCGGTTACACTCATTGAACCTACAAACAAAAGAATTGCAATTGCTGCCAGTTTAATTTTTAAGCTTTTCATGGTGATAAAATTTATTTGTTTAACCAATATTGGTTTTTCATTTGACACAACTAAACACAAAAACTTGCGGTAATTTTTAATTTTTTTGTCGAAAGGCAAAAATATTTTCATTTTTTTTCTTTTTCTGGTTGGCATCAGATTAATCATTTATGCCCGAGTTTAGTCACGGGATCGATAAGTTCGCATTTTACGATTTCCATTTCGATCAGTCAAAACAATTAATTGATAGTTCATCTGTATGGTTTAGAAAGTGGTGGTTTAGACGGCTAGGTTTTTTTCATTCTTTAGGTTAGCTTTGATTAAGTATTTGAAAATATGATGAAATCAGCTCTCTCATTCAAGCAACATTTTGAAGATTATTTTTCCAAATCGGAAGATCAATCGAACAGTCAAAAATTCACTGAGGATTTTTTCTCAGATTTTGTTCACTATACACCTCTTAAACTTGAGCTACTTGATTCGTATATAAAATCCGGACAAATTGATCACTTTTATCAATCGCTTGTTGATCTGAAATATCTTGTTGAATTTTCAGACAATCTGAACCGCTACTGGTACATGTTGCGGGCATATTCCGGAGCGCTTGCAAAACTCAAAGCCGACCCCACAGCAAAGGCGTCAAAAAAACTTTACAGTTATTATTTTGGAAAATATGGCGATCGCCGCATGCTTAGGACTGAACACTGGTTTGAGAAAAACAGATGGGAATTTTTAGACGAACTTCAGATGATTTATAACGACAATGAATTGTCCTATTTTATACGCAAGTACGAAAAAGTCTTAAATGAAAATTTTAAGATTTACGAATCGTTTATACTGGCTTTTATTGTCGATATTAAAAGCCTTCGGCCAATAGCTGAAGTGGTTAACAAGATGAATAAGAACTAAATACAGGAATAAATCTTACCTGAATTTTCCGGTATAGTCCGGAATGATGCATCTGGAATTAGGAAATGAAATGGTAAATGAACATCTTCGTCCAAATCATAAACCTGAAAATCTACTCAAAAAAAGCAAATACTGTTTTTCTGGAATTTACATTATCCCTATATTTGGGCATTCTTTTTCTAATCATAAAATGCGTGTTCATCTAAAATCATAGTTCTAACGGAATTACAATGAGGCAGACCGAGGATTTGAAAATATTAATTGCTGAAGACAATCAAATCAATCAGCGCCTGGCCATACTTACTTTTAAACAGTTGGGATTGCTTTGCGATATTGCTTCGAATGGAAAAATTGCTTTTGAGATGCACCAGCAAAAACATTACGATTTGATTCTTATGGATATGCACATGCCGGTATTGGGCGGGCTGGAATCTACGGAACTAATTCGCGCCTACGAAAAAGAATCAGGCAATGGGCACAGCGCATTTATAGTTGCACTTACCGGCAGTGAACTCAATGAAAGGAGAAGAGATTGCATATCGGCCGGAATGAACGATTTTATGGAAAAACCGCTCCGTACCGATTGGCTTCGCACACTGATTGCCAGAATCAGTATGTAACTTCCCAACATTTCCTCAATTCAAATCCCCTGCTCGATTTAATTTAAATAATTCCTGAGCTCCATCAATTATCCTTCCCATGTGATTTTATTCTTCGTGCAGGTTGGGTTTAACAGATTATCATTTATGGCAGTAAAATTTTGTAAAACTGTTAACTGGCTGGTTTATAGTTTTGTGAGATCGACTTATGCCTTCTGAATTTGTTAATGAATCTTACTATTTAGAACCTGATTAAATTTCGTATCGTGTTGGATTACTGATCGATCCTTAATACTTTTACAAAAAAACATTTAAACCCAAACCCGTGAAATTAGTTCCTGTAATTCTTACAGCATTTGTTTTATTTTCAGTTGTAACTTTTGCGCAGAATGCAACAAAGTGGAGAGGTGACAATTCTTTAGGTATTTATAAAGTTGACAACCTTATGGCAAAATGGCCTGCCGAAGGACCTCAGGTACTCTGGTCAACCGAAGGACTTGGTGCCGGATTTACCTCACCTGTTTTTGCAAACAATAAAATTTACGTGAGCGGAATGATCAGCGGACAGGCAGTATTGTTTGTACTCGATCAGAATGGCAAAAAACTTCAGCAGTTTAAATACGGAAAAGAGTTTGATACCAGTTATCCCGGATCGCGGTCAACGCCAACTATTGCAGGCAATCTGGTTTATTTGTTAACCGGAAACGGATTACTTACCTGTCTTGATTTGAATTCAGGAAAGACTCTTTGGCAAAAGGATTTTCTGACTCAAACGGATGGATTGAATATTACCTGGGGATTTACTGAATCGCTTCTGGTTGATGGCGATAAACTGTTTTGTACCCCTGGCGGAAAAACGAACAATGTGATGGCGTTAAACCGAATGACCGGGGAAACAATCTGGAATTGTACCGGTTTAGGCGAGTTGTCGGCATACTGCACACCCCAAATAATAAAATTACCTGCGCGTGAACTGTTAGTTACGCACACCGCCGATCATGTTTTGGGAATTGATGCCAAAACCGGAAAATTGCTGTGGAATTTCGCACACACCAACCAATGGCTCGTTCACCCAAATACCCCAATTTATTCCGGCGGAAAAATATTTGTTTTCAGCGGTTGGGGGCAAGGCGCCGAAATGTTGAAATTAAGCACCGACGGCGGTTCTGTTTCAAAAGAATTCGAAGCGAAGAGTTTCGACAGCCGAATGGGCGGAGCTGTATTGCTCAATGGATTTTTGTATGGATCGGGCGATGCTGACCGAAGCTGGCAGTGTATTGATTGGAAAACCGGCGAGAAAAAATATTCGTCAAAAGAAGCTGGTCAAGGTGTTTTAATTGCTACAAACGACAAACTGATTGGCTATTCTGAAAGAGGCGAACTTTTTATGGCAGATGCAGATACTTCAGGCCTGAAAATTATCAGCAAAACAAAAGTTACACAGGGTTCCGAACAGCATTGGGCACATCCTGTAATAAACAATGGAATATTGTACGTCAGGCACGGAAGTGTACTGATTGCCTATAAAATTTCAGAATAAATAAATTTCACGAAACATTATTAATTACCAAAAGATAAAACCAACCCTTTTATGAAAAGAATAAACCTTACGATTGCTCTTATTTTATGTGCATTGTTTTCATTTTCGCAACTTGTTCAATGGCGTGGGCCTGAGAGAAGCGGGAAATTCGCTGATACCGGCTTACTAAAACAATGGCCGGCTGGTGGTCCTGAACTGGCTCTGAAAGTTGAAGGAATCGGTAAAGGTTATTCTTCGGTAATTGCCACCGACAAATATATTTTTGCTACCGGAATGAAAGATTCCTCCGACTTTTTGTCGTGCATTACTCCTGATGGAAAAATAAAATGGCAGATTCCTTACGGCCATTCATGGGTAAAATCATTCCCCGATACACGCAGCACACCGACTATCGAAGATAACCGGATTTACACCATCAGTGGTATTGGCGAATTGGGCTGTTTCAATGTTGAAGATGGTTCGAATATCTGGAAAGTAAATGTTGATAAGGATTTTCAGGCCGAGTGGCACATCTGGGGAGTATCAGAATCTCCGTTAATCGTTGATGATAAAGTGATCTGTTCACCGGGCGGAAACACAACTTCTATCGTTGCTTTCGATAAAATGACCGGAAAATTGATTTGGCAAAGTGAATCTGTTGGAGGCCCGAGGTGCTATGTTTCACCGATCATTTATCAATACAAAGAGTTTAGGTATATTTTGGCTGCTACCGGACAAAACCTGATTGCGCTTGAACCTGCTACCGGTAAAATAGTTTGGACTTTCAAATACTGGGATGGCGCTAAATGGGATCAACCCGGATTAATTTGGGCCAATACGCCGGTTGTAAAGGGTCCTGATATTTTTATATCAATGGGTTACGATTACCGGAATGTGATGCTCCGAATGAGTGAGGATGGAAAATCAGTAAAGGAAAAATGGAGCAATTTGGTTCTCGACAACCATCACCATGGATTGATTGAACTTGATGGCAACATTTACGGATCGAACTGGCTAAGCAACAGCAAAGGAAAATGGGTTTGCATGGATTGGAATTCAGGCGAAACAAAATACGAAACCGAATGGCTTACCAAAGGCGCCCTCGTTTATGCCGACGGTATGTTTTATGTGCTCGATGAAAAAGCCGGAACCGTGGCACTGGTAAAACCCAATGCTGGTGAATGGAATGTTGTAAGTTCATTCAAATTGCAGGGCGGAAGCGGACCATATTGGTCACATCCATTCATAACAAACGGGAAATTATATCTCCGTCATGGCGACCTACTTTACGTGTACAATATAAAAGCATAATCTGAATATGAACGCTAAAATGCGCATAGTCACACTATTGTTGCTGATATTTATTTTCGCCGGAAGTCTGTTTTCGCAGGATTTGGTTGAGTGGAGAGGCTCGAAGCGAACAGGAGTTTATCCTGATAAAAATCTAATGAAAAGTTGGCCTGAAAATGGCCCGCAACTTATTCTGGAATTAATAAATATCGGGAACGGTTATTCCTCAGCAGTAGTCAGTAACGGTAAAATTTTTGTCACAGGCCGAAAAGACACACTCGATGTTCTGTCTTCCTACAATCAGGACGGAAGTAAAAACTGGGAAATTGCCTATGGCAGGGCCTGGAATCGTACTTTTCCTGAAGCGCGTTGCACGCCAACGGTTGAAAATAATCGAATTTATGTGGTAAGCGGAATGGGAGAAATTTCGTGTGTTGAGGCGACTTCAGGAAAAAGTATCTGGAAAATTGATGCGAATGCCAAATACAAAGGCGAACCGAACAAATGGGGAATTGCGGAATCATTGGCAATTTCCGAAAAGGCGGTTTTCTATGTTACCGGGGGCGAGGAAACATCGGTAATCGCACTGGATAAAAACTCCGGAAAGCTGATTTGGAAAACCAAGAGCCTCGGAGGCACGCGCGCCTACGCATCGCCGGTGATTATTGAAAATGCCGGATTGCGACTTTTGCTGGCACAAACAGCTAACGACTTACTGGCCGTAAATATTGAAAATGGAGAAATTGCATGGAACTTTAACCTGGTAAAATACCATAGCGGCGAGACAGGGAAAGGCGGAAATACAAATACTCCGCTTTATTATAACGATGAAATTTTTATCACCAGCGGATACAATCATTCGGCCATTATGCTAAGCCTGGCAGCCGATGGAAAGTCTGTTTCAGTGAAATGGATAAATCCTGATTTTGATGATCATTTAGGAGGCGTGGTTAAAGTCGGGGATTATATTTTCGGCTCGAACTGGACCAATAATTCAAACGGAAACTGGATTTGTGCCGACTGGAATACCGGTAAAACGATGTACGAAACAAAGTGGTTTAACAAAGGTCCAATCATCTCGGCCGATGGAATGCTGTATTGTCAGGAAGAGAAGAGTGGAAATCTGGCTCTGGTAAAACCAAATCCTGAGAAGTTTGATGTAGTCAGCTCCTTCAAAATTGAAAAAGGGATCGGTCCGTATTGGGCGCATCCTGCGATTTACGACGGAAAACTATTTGTTCGTCACGGCGAGAATCTGATGGTTTATGACCTTAAGAATTAATGAATAGAATTGATTTAACCAATATCCTTTGCCTTTCACTTCAGTGAACGGACATGATGCACACAATTGAAATAAAATTTTGGAAAAGAATAGCAAATATATTTTGTGGACGGTTGCAATTGCAGTTCTGCTTCTGTTTTTCTGGTGGATGTTCAGAGATCCAACCAACAAATTTACCGAAAGCACTCCCGGTGCCGACAATCGTGGCGCCGATTCTACTTTGGTTGAAGCAGTGAACATTGGCGAAACATTTGAGCAGTTCGCAACTTTAGAAAGTAGTTTGAAGGGAACATGGACACGGTTTCGTGGCGCCGATTTCGACAATATTGCTAAAAATTCGCAGCCGCTTAAAGACAATTGGTCAGGCAATCAACCCGAAATTCTTTGGTCGGTTGAGCTGGGCGAAGGTCATGCTGGGCCTGCAATATACGATGGAAAAGTGTTCCTGATGGATTACGACGAAGCTAAACGCGAAGATGCCCTGCGGTGCTTCTCACTCGAAAGTGGTCAGGAACTTTGGCGTCGTTCGTATAAAGTCAGCCTGAAACGAAATCACGGAATGTCTCGCACCGTTCCGGCTGTTAATGCCGAATATGTCCTGACTATTGGTCCGCGCTGCCATGTGATGTGTGTGAAGCGCGAAACCGGCGATTTGGTTTGGGGGCTCGATATGGTTCAAAAATATCAGACCGAAGTTCCGCTTTGGTTTACAGGGCAATGTCCGATGATCGACGGCGACAAAGCCATTCTGGCACCTGGCGGAACTTCTGTTATGGTTGCGGTTGATCTGGCTTCAGGAAATATTGTGTGGGAAACGCCAAACCCGGGAGGAATAAAAATGTCGCATTCGTCCATTATGCCATGGACCTTCAATGGTAAAAAAATGTATGTGTACAGCGCCGTTGGGGCAGTTTTGGGCGTTTCAGCCGAAGGTGATGATGCCGGTAAAATATTGTGGCAATCCACCGCATGGAATCATGCAGTTGTGGCTCCGGCTCCGGTTTGTTTTCCCGATGGCAGAATATTCCTGACTGCCGGTTATGGCGCCGGAAGTATGGTTATTAAAGTCAATTTTTCAGGAGGAAATTATATGGTTGATGTACTGAAGGAATACAGCCCAAAAGACGGAATGGCATGCGAGCAGCAGACACCGGTGATTTGGGACGGGGTGATGTTTGGCATTCAGCCTAAAGATGCAGGTCCGCTCCGGAATCAATTGATTTGTGTTTCGCCCGACGACGTTACAAAGCCAATCTGGACTTCAGGAAAAGAAGGCCGTTTTGGACTTGGCCCTTACCTGATTGCCGATGATAAAATGTTTGTGCTAAGCGACGACGGAACGCTGACTATGATTAAACCCGATAGCAAGAAATATGTACAGATGGCTCAGAAAAAACTTTTCGACGGACAGGATGCCTGGGCGCCGATGGCCATTGCCGATGGGAGGTTGCTGCTTCGGGATTCGAAAGCAATGTATTGTATAAATGTTAGCCGGTAAAACTATGAACAGGAAACTGATAAATTTTGTACTGATTGTTCTGGCTCTGACTATTGTAATCATTATTGCAAAGGATTTTATAGGAAAAAAGGCCGGAAAAAACATTGAAAATCCTTATGAATACAATGTCGATGAATACCGGAAAGTTGATTCTTCCCTGGTTTTATACCACGAAACGGCGACTTTCCCGGTTCAGGTGAGTGAGCCGGTTGCAATTGCTGTTTCAGGTGAGCAATTGGTTATGGTTGCTCAAAAGTTGCTCCTGAAATTTGATCTTTCAGGAAATGAGATTTTGCGAAAAGATATTCCGGACACAGCAACCTGTGTGACAGTTGATACGAATAACGAGATTTGGGTGGGCACGCGTCATTCAGTCGATTTGTTCGATCAGGGCGGAACGTTGCTTAAACGATGGAATTCGTTTGGTGAACGTGCTGTAATAACCTCGGTAGCGGTGTCGGGCGAAAATGTTTTTGTGGCCGATGCCGGAAACAGGTTGGTTTACCGATGCAACACCAATGGACAGGTTATTGAAAAAATAGGCGAGAAGAACGACGATAAAGGTGTTCCCGGATATGTCATTCCAAGTCCGCATTTCGATTTGGCTTTGGACGACAGCAATTTGCTGTGGGTTGTGAATCCCGGTCGTCACACCCTCGAAAATTACAATCGGGATGGGTCGATGCGAACTTCATGGGGAAAAGCAAGTTTTAAAATTGATGGGTTTAGTGGGTGCTGCAATCCGGTTTATATCGCTATCCTGAACGATAATTCGTTCATCACCAGCGAAAAGGGTATGCCCAGAATAAAATTATACGACCAGCACGGCGAATTCAAAGGAGTCGTTGCTTCTCCGGAAATGTTTAGCGAGCAAAGTACTACTGCACCAGCAATTGCCATTGATAAAAACCAACGCGTGATTGCACTCGATTTTGATAAGAAGCAAATTCGGATTTTTGAAAAGAACAAAGATGGAAACAACTAGAAGAGACTTTTTCAGGAAAGCAGGTCAGCTTACTTTTTTGTCGGCAATGATTGGCGGTTCGGCATTTTTACTGGTTGAAAATCGAGTACAGCTCTATGGTTGTGCTGATAATCAGTTCTGTAAATCGTGCCAAAAATTGACAAGTTGTTCGCTTGACCAGGCTAAAAATTTCAGGAAAAATGAGCGCTAAAAAAGAACCAAAAAGTATTGAGCGCCGCCGGTTTATTCGCAGTGGGATGCAAATGGCGCTGGCTGTTTCTCTGGGCGGTGTTGCGGGTGTTTCTTTCCTGAAATCGACTTCAGAAGATATGGTTTGGCAGCTCGATCCATTTAAATGTGTGCAATGTGGACGTTGTGCCGACGAATGTGTTATGACGCCATCGGCGGTTAAATGCGTGCATGCTTACGACCTTTGCGGATATTGCGATTTGTGCGGCGGCTACCTGAAACCTGATTCAAATGCCAGAAGTACAGCCGCCGAAAATCAGCTTTGTCCAACGGCTGCTATTCAGAGAAAGTACATTGAAGAACCTTATTTTGAGTACGTTATAGACGAATCGTTGTGCATCGGTTGTGCCAAATGTGTGGCCGGCTGCACGTCGTTCGGAAACGGTTCGCTGCATCTGCAGGTTCGCCACGATTTGTGCAAAAACTGTAACGATTGTTCCATCGCCCGTGTTTGTCCGGCTGACGCGTTTCAACGGGTGCCTGCCAATACACCATATCTGATCAAAGGTGACTGGAAAAAAGATGGCGGAGGTAAGTTAATTGAGAAAAAAGCATAGAAATAAAATAGTTGGCAGTCGCTGTCTCAGTTTTCAGATACTACTAAAATCACTGTTGTGATCTTAGAAATTGGAGTTGAACTTTAAGGTGCAAAAATTACACCTTAAACAAGAGATAAAAGAACAAGATTTTTAAAATATTGAAAGTGTCATTCTAAATGAACTCATCACAATTTGCGATAAGTTTATTTTAATGGTCAGGAATAAAATAGGAACATTGAAAACGGAAATTGAATAGTTGATAAATAATTAGCATTCAGTTATATGCAACTTGAAAAGATTCAAATGAAAATTTATGAAATCCGGCGACAGAAGGTCATGCTGGATTTTGATCTAGCCGAACTTTATGAAGTTGAAACCAAAAATCTGAATCTTGCTGTTAAACGCAATTTAAAGAGATTTCCCGCTGATTTCATGTTTCAACTTACTAAGCCCGAATGGGATAATTTGAGGTTGCAAATTGAAACCTCAAAAGGTAGGGGTGGAACAAGATATTTGCCTTATGCCTTTACAGAACAGGGAGTTGCGATGTTAAGTGGCATTCTTAATTCTGATAAAGCGATTGACGTAAATATTTCAATAATGAGAGCCTTTGTTTTTATGAGGCAATACGCGTTGACAAATAAAGACTTGACCGAAAAACTTCAGGAACTTGAAACCAAATACGACAAACAATTTAAAGATGTGTACGAAGCAATAAATTTTCTATTGCAAAAGGACAATCAGGAAACCGAGCAAAAACAGCGCAAACGAATAGGTTATAGAAATGATGAAACTAATTAAGCGATACTTTTTACTGATTTCGGTAATACTTTTTACTGCGTTTCAATCGTTCGCAGTAGAATCCAAACAACGCTTTCCAAAGCCTGAGTTCGACACCGGTTATGTGCAGCCACATACCACCGCGCCATCGCCACGTTTCCTTTTCCTGGAATACTTTGATGTGTTAGTGCTTTTTGTGGTTTTGTCGGTTACAACATGGTTTGTGTTGAAAAAACGCTCGCGAAAAGGTGTCTTCTGGACTTCGGTTTTCTCGCTTTTGTATTTCGGTTTTTACCGCGAAGGTTGCATTTGCTCCATTGGATCTATTCAGAATGTGGTACTGGGAATGGTCGATTCAACGTATGTTATTCCGCTTACCGCATTGCTATTTTTCCTGATGCCTCTTATTTTTTCGCTTTTCTTCGGAAGAACATTTTGTGCCGGTGCCTGTCCTTTGGGAGCCATTCAGGATATTGTCGCCATCCGGCCGATCGAATTGCCGAAATGGGTTCAGAAAGTGTTGGGCCTGATTCCATATCTATACCTCGGACTGGCAGTTTTGTATGTAGCCACAAAATCGGAATTTATCATTTGCCGTTACGATCCTTTTATTGGGTTTTTCCGGTTCGATGCACCATTCAATATGCTGATTCTGGGGATTTTATTCTTGGCAATCGGCGTGTTTGTAGCCCGGCCGTATTGCCGCTTTTTCTGTCCGTATGGTGTTTTGCTGGGTTGGATGTCGAAGTTTTCATCCCGCCACCTGACCATTACTCCGGCAGCTTGCATTCAATGCAAATTGTGCTCCAATTCGTGCCCGTTTGGCGCTATCGACGAGCCAGTTGCCGAAACCGGAAAGCGCAGAAGCAACGTGAATCGGTTAATGACTTATTTTGTGATTCTGCCTCTGTGGATCGGAATAGGCGGTTTTGCCGGATCGATGATGCACGTTCCACTGTCGCGTTTCAATCCAACGGTTTACATGGCCGAACAGATTATTGAACATCCTGAAGTAAAGAACGATCCAAAAAATATTGACGTACGGACTTTTATGAGTTCCGGGAAAACAACTCAGCAACTCGTTGTGGAAGCTGATGCCATTCGTCACCAGTTTTACATCGGAGGGTGGTTGCTTGGTGGGTTTATGGGATTGGTTATCGGTACCAGTCTGATTAATTTGTCGACTTTCAGGAAGAGGGAAGATTGGGAACCCAATCGCACCAATTGCCTGAGTTGTGCCCGATGCGTGGATTATTGCCCGGTGAAGAAAGAATAAAAAAGTTCCAGGTTCCAGGTTAATCGGAATTTGAGATGTTACAAGTTCTAAAGAAAATTAACAATGCGCTTCAAAAAGTCCCCCCCACGGGGGATTTAGGGGGCTTAAAATATTTTTGTAATGGATAAAATCAAACTCGCACGCCAGATTGCCTGGCTGGCTGCCGGATTTGCTGTGGTCATGGCTGTCTTGCTGGTCGCCAATTTTGTTCAGACGAAATTGAACGATCCAATCGATAACAAAACCATTCCGGAACTGGTGAAAAGGCTGAGCGAAAGTCCCGCTGACGAATCGTTAAAAGCCGAAATTCGCGCGTTCGACCTGATGGTCCGCAAGGCTTATTTTACCAGCCAATGGCAATTGCGCACCGGAAGTTATCTCATGTTCCTGGGAATTATCATTTCTGTTTTGGCAGTTCGCTACATTCTTTCGGCAAAATCGAAACTAAACGAAATCGATGCTATTGAAAAAATGAACGGCCTTGATAAATTGATCGCGCAAAAATGGGTAATTTACTCCGGTTCAGGCTTAATTGTACTTGCCCTCATTTCCGGATTCCTATCGTACAACTCGTTGAATGAATATAAGGTAAATGAGAACCTTGTGCTTCAGGAAGAAAAACCTGGAGAAGTTGCTCAGGTTGCTGTACAGGAGACAAGTGCTGCACCGGTCGATTCTGCCAGTTTAAATACTGCTCAGCAAACTCCGGAAAATTCAACAGAAACAGTGCTTCCGACCGAAACAAAAGCTGAGACTTCGCAAAATTCTGCACCGGTCGCTGCTGCGCCGACTTCGTCTGCATTTCCAACATCGGCTCAGTTAAAAGCGAATTATCCGTTTTTCCGTGGTGCGGAAGGAAATGGTGTTGCTGCCCAGAAAAATACGCCAACCGAATGGAATGTTGCTGCCGGTAAAAATGTACTTTGGAAAGTAAAAGTTCCAAAATCAGGATTCAGTTCACCAATTATTTGGGGCGATAAATTGTTTGTGACCGGCGCCGACGCTCAGGCCCGCATGGTTTATTGCTACGATAAAAACTCCGGAAAACAATTGTGGGAAGCGGCCGCAGATAACATTCAGGGATCGCCTGCTAAAGTGCCAAAAGTAACATCTGATACCGGCTTGGCAGCGCCAACAATGGCTACTGATGGAAATGCCGTTTTTGCCATTTTTGCAACCGGCGATGTTTTGGCCCTTGATATGAATGGAAAGAGAATCTGGGCGCGAAATATCGGTGTGCCGGATAACCATTACGGACATGGTTCTTCACTGATCGTTTATAAAGACAAATTGCTGATTCAATACGATACCAACAAGTCAGGAAAGCTGATTGCACTGAACACTCAAACAGGAGCAACTGCATGGGAAACGGTTCGCAGTACAAAAATTTCCTGGTCGTCGCCGATTTTAGTAAATACAGGAAGCCGAACTGAAGTAATCCTTACCACCAATCCGAACGTGAATGGATACGATCCGCAAACAGGCAAGGAATTGTGGAACATTGCCTGTCTATCCGGAGAAGTTGGTCCATCAGCCGGATATGCCGATGGGATGGTGTTTGCGGCCAACGAATACGCCAAAATGGTGGGTATTAAAATGGGTGCAACTCCCGAAATTGCCTGGGAAGCCGATGAGTTTTTACCTGAAGTTTCGAGTCCCTTGGCAGTAAACGGAATGGTTTATATTGCAACAACTTACGGTGTTCTTGCCTGTATTGACGCCAAAACCGGTGAAAAGCTCTGGGATCAGGAGTATGGTGATGCATTTTATTCTTCACCTGTTTATGCCGATGGGAAAGTATACATTACCGACATGTCGGGCAAAACGCACATCGTGAAGGCAACCAAAGATTATCAGTTGGTCGGAACTCCTGAATTGGGAGAAAAGGCTGTTTGCTCACCGGTTTTTCAGGATGGCCGTGTGTATTTAAGGGGGATGAATAATTTGTATTGCCTGGGAACGAAATAGAGAATTAAGATTAACGATTACAGATTAACGATTTAGGAAGGAAAATCGCAAATCTTTGATCGTTAATCGTTGATCTAAAATCAAAATAAATTTGAAAATTATAAGGTGAACAACGAAACGAACATACAACAAACCGTTGACGAAATTATCGCCGAAAAAGGTACGGCCGGGCGATCCGTCATTCCTATTTTGCAGGCGATTCAAAATACATACAATTACCTTCCGGAGGCAGCGATGAAATACGTTTGCGAAAAAACCGATATTACTCCGGAACAGATTGTCGGGGTGGCTTCGTTTTATTCGCAGTTCCGGATGCAGCCCGTTGGCGAACACATCATCAAGGTTTGCGTTGGTACAGCTTGTCACGTAAAAGGCGCGGGACAGGTTTACGATGCTTTCCGTCGCCATTTTAACCTGACCGGACACGAAGAAACTGACGCATCACGAAAATATACCATTGAAAAAGTATCGTGTTTGGGTTGTTGCACGTTGGCGCCGGTGGTTCAGATCGATGAAATTACATACGGGCATGTGGCTTCGGATAAAGTTGGAAATGTATTGGCTGATTTTGAGAAACATACCGGAATTTCTGGAGCAAAAAAGGGCATGTTTAAGGATGCCGATGGTTCTGAAATTCAGGGAGAAATCCGTATTGGGTTGGGGTCTTGTTGTGTGGCTTCCGGAAGCGAAGACGTGAAAAAGGCAGTTGAGGAAACCATTGAAAATACCGGAATTCAGATCAGCCTGAAAAATGTGGGTTGCGTGGGCATGTGCCACCAGGTTCCGTTGGTGGAAGTAATTCCGACCAATGAAAAGCCAACTTTATATGCAAAGGTTAAACCTGAAGAAATTCAGGGAATTATAGAAAGCCATTTCAAACCACTTGGTGCGTTTAATAAACTGAAAAACAGCATATATAAATTTTTCGAAAGTGTGCAAACCGACATGGTTTGGGACGGTGTAAAACAATATTCGATTGATGCCCGCGAAAAGCAGGTATCCGATTTCCTTGACCGGCAATTTCCAATTGCCACGCAATACCGGGGAATTATCAATCCGCTCGATCTGGAAGAATACAGGAAACATGAAGGTTTTGACGCCATGAAAACCTGTTTGTTTGACCTGACTCCGGAAAAAATTATTGAAACCATTAAAGACAGTGGTTTGCGCGGAAGGGGAGGAGCTGGTTTCCCAACCGGAATGAAATGGGATTTGGTAGCCTATAATCATTCCAATGTGAAATACCTGATTGTCAATGGCGACGAGGGCGATCCGGGTGCATTTATGGATCGCATGTTACTCGAATCGTATCCCTATCGTGTGATTGAAGGAGCTGTAATCGCTGCAAAAGCTGTTGGAGCCACGCAGGGATTTTTTTACATCCGTGCTGAATATCCTTTGGCTGTGAAACGTATCCGGCAGGCCCTGATTTATTGTCGTGAAAATAATTATCTCGGCGAAAACATTTTAGGTAGCGGTTTTTCGTTCGACCTGACCATTTATGAGGGTGCCGGTGCATTTGTATGCGGTGAAGAGTCGGCCATGATGGCGTCCATCGAAGGCCAGCGCGGTTTTCCTCGCATTCGTCCGCCATTTCCTGCGGTGAGTGGTTTATGGAAACAACCAACTTTGATCAACAATACAGAAACTTTCGCCCAGGTTTCATACATTATCCGCGAAGGTTCAGCCAAATTTGCCGGCATTGGCAGTGATAAAAGTAAAGGCACCAAAGTGTTTGCTCTGGCCGGAAAGATAAATCGCGGTGGATTGATTGAAGTGCCGATGGGAATTACGGTTCGCCAGATTGTAGAGGAAATCGGAGGCGGTGTGCAAAACGGAAAGAAATTTAAAGCGGTTCAGATTGGCGGTCCTTCCGGAGGTTGCGTACCGGCCGAATTATATGACACTCCGATTGATTATGAATCACTCCTGAAAGTGGGCGCCATGATGGGCTCGGGTGGTTTGGTGGTTTTGGACGAAGACGATTGTATGGTAGATATTGCCCGCTATTTTCTGTCGTTTACGCAGAACGAATCGTGTGGAAAATGTACATTCTGCCGGGTCGGAACCAAACGAATGCTCGAAATCCTGAATAAAATTACTTCAGGAAAAGGAACCGAAAAAGATTTGGATGAACTGGAATACCTGGCCGACTGGACAAAAAAAGGCAGTTTGTGTGGTTTGGGGAAATCGGCGCCAAATCCAGTTTTGTCAACCCTGAAATATTTCAAGGAAGAATATCTGGCGCACATAAACGGCAAATGTCCATCGGGCAAATGCCAGAGCCTGATTAAATATCAGATCAACGATTTGTGCATAGGCTGCACCAAATGTGCGCAAAAATGCCCAACCAATGCAATTCTTTTCAAACCGCACGAAAAGCACGAAGTCATCACCGATCTGTGTATTAAATGCGATGCCTGCAAGCAGGTTTGCCCGGTTGATGCGGTGGAAATTGTGTGAAACAAAGACCTTCAAGGTTTTAAAACCTTGAAGGTCTAAAGGATAAAAACGAAAATGATAAAATTAACTATAGATAATCACTCCGTTGAAGTTCCTACCGGCACTTCGGTTTGGCAAGCGGCTCAATCTGTCGGCATCGAAATACCTACTATGTGCTACCTGGACGGAACTGAGCATTTCACTTCGTGCATGATTTGCCTGGTGAAAGACGCTAAAAACGGACGTTTTTTTGCATCATGCTCCACTCCGGTTTTTGAAGGACAACACATCATAACCAATGATGAGGAAACACTCGAATCGCGCAAGGCTGCATTGGAGTTGTTGCTCAGCGAACATGTCGGCGACTGCGAAGCGCCTTGCCAACTGGTTTGTCCGGCACACATGAATATTCCACTGATGAACCGCCTGATTGCCAAAGGCGATTTTGCCAAAGCTTTGGAGGTGGTGAAACGCGATATCGCGTTGCCTTCCATTCTCGGACGCATTTGTCCGGCTCCTTGTGAAGCAGGTTGCCGCCGGAAACAGGTTGACGAAGCGGTTTCAATTTGTCTCCTGAAACGTTTTGTGGGAGACGAGGATTTTAAAAGTGAAAATTCTTATCAGCCCAAAATGGCCGAACTTTCAGGAAAGAAAGTAGCAATTATTGGCGCTGGTCCTGCCGGATTGGCTGCTGCATATTATTTGCAGATCAAAGGACATCAGTCTGTGATTTTTGATAAGAATGACTCGGCTGGCGGGGAATTGCTACAGATTGATCGGGAAATTTTACCGGTAGAAATAATAACTCAAGAAGTAGCCAAAATCCTGGCTGCTGGTGTGCAACTTCGATTGAATGAGACGATTAATGAGTTTCGTTTTCTGGACTTGCAAAAGGAGTTTGATGCAGTTGTTGTGGCTTTTGGTGCGGTTAATGAGGAAACATTCGATTATGGATTAAAGACAACCAAGGCCGGAATTATTGCTGATAAAACAAGTTACCAGACTTCTATTCCAGCTATTTTTGCTGTAGGAAACTCGGTAAGGTACTCGAAAATGGCTGTACGTTCTGTTGGGCAAGGAAAAGAGGTTGCAACAATCATCGACAATTATTTCAAAACTTCGGAAGTTAACGGATATCCGGAACGTTTCAATTCCAAATTCGGACGTCTCGCTGAATCGGAGTTCATTCAGTACAAAAAAGATTCTGAAACAGCGCCACGTCAACTGGCAGATAAATCAGGATTTACCAGGGAGGCTGCAATTCGTGAGGCTAAACGCTGCATGCATTGCGATTGCCGCACGCCGGAATCCTGCGTTCTACGCGAACTTTCCGACCGGTATCAGGCAGTTCAGAAGCGGTTTCAGGGCGAAGAACGCTTTAATGTTGAAAAATTTGTGCACCGCGAGGGAATTGTTTACGAACCCAATAAGTGCATCAAATGTGGTATTTGCGTGCGATTAACCCGGCAACATCAGGAAGAATTTGGTTTTACATTTATTGGCCGTGGCTTCGATGTGAAGATTGGCGTTCCGTTTAACGAAAGCGTTCAGAAAGGATTGGAAAAAACTGCTGCTATTGTGGCAAAAGCTTGCCCGACCGGTGCTTTGGCAATGTTTAATCATGAAGAACAATTATAATTCTGGAATTATTTGCTTTCTTTAATAGTCAAAATTGGCAGTTCAATTCATCTAAAAGACTCAACTATGAAAACAAGTTTGTTAAGTATTGTTTGTATTCTGTTGTTATCGTTTTCTACGGAGGCTAAAATAAAAGTCCTCATTGTTGACGGACAGAACAACCACGAAGTATGGCCCAAATCGACCATTATGATGAAGCAATATCTGGAAGAAACGGGTTTGTTTACAGTGGACATCAAACGTACAAAGTATACATGGAAAGCAGAACGTGAAAAAGCATATCTGCCTTTGGCCGGCGTGGGAGAAACACAGGATTTGAAAGATCCAAAAACTGATCCTGATTTTCTTCCTTCATTCAAGAACTACGATGTGGTCGTTTCAAATTTTGGATGGAAAGCAGCCGATTGGCCTGAAGCAACTCAAAAGGCTCTTGAAAAGTTCATGAAAGATGGCGGTGGTTTCGTTTCGGTACATGCTGCCGACAACTCTTTCCCGAACTGGCTGGAGTATAACAAGATGATTGGACTGGGAGGATGGGGAGACCGGAACGAGAAAGATGGTCCGTATGTTTACTATACCAACGAAGGTGAACTGGTTCGCGACAATTCACCGGGTACTGCAGGTTCACACGGACCGCAACACATCATTCCAGTAACAATTCGTGTGGCCGATCATCCCATTACCAAAGGTTTGCCAAAAGTTTGGCTGACTACAAAAGACGAATGTTATGCAAAATTACGTGGTCCGGGCGAAAATATGATTATCCTGGCTACTGGTAAAGATATGTCAGGTAAAGCTCCAACCGACAGAAACGAACCGATGCTCATGGTGTTGACTTATGGAAAAGGACGCATTTTTCATACCACACTGGGACACGATGATTATTCCTGCGAAAGCGTTGGATTTATCACAACTTTTACGCGTGGAGTAGAATGGGCTGCAACAGGTAAAGTCACACAAGCCGTTCCGGCTGATTTTCCCACTGCGGAAGAATCGAAAAGCAGAAAATTTGAGCTGAAAAAATAAGGTATTCTCTGTTTCCAGAGTTGTTTCTGTTCCATCATTGAATTAAAAGAAATTCTCATCCAATGAGTTTTAAAAAAGTCATATTGCCGGTTGTTCTGCTTCTTCTTAACTCCGGAATTCTGGATGCACAATCTTCCTGGTCCATTTTTCGAGGCAATCAGCAACTTTCGGGAGCAACATTGGTAAGCCTTCCGGAGAAACCAAAATTATTGTTTTCTTTCCCAACCGGCGACGATATTAAAGCCTCGCCGGTGGTTGACGGACAATCAATTTTTTGTGGCTCAACCGACGGAAGCATGTATGCCATTGGATTTGACGGCAAGCAGAAATGGAAATTTGAATCAGGAAATGCCATTGAAGCTCCTGCTTTGGTACACGACGGATCAGTCGTATTTGGCACTCTGGACGGTTTGCTTTTCAGACTGGATGAAAAGACTGGCAAACAAATCTGGAAATATACCACCGATAACCAGATTGAAGGTTCTCCAAACTGGTTGAAAGTGGGTAACCAAATCCGGTTGGTGGTTGGCAGTTACGACTATAATTTGCATTGTGTCGATTTTGCAAAAGGCGATAGCATCTGGAAGTATGAATCGGATAATTACATCAACGGGGCGCCGGCTATTTATGGCAAATATGCATTGTTTGGCGGTTGCGACGGCTTTTTACATTTGGTAAATATCGAAACAGGGAAAGTTTATAAAAAGATAAAACTCGAAACATACATCGCTTCGTCGCCGGTAATTGATGGAAATAAAGCGTATGTAGGCGACTACGAAGGACGCTTTTTCTGCATTGATCTGGAGGCTGGAAAAGTGGTTTGGACTTATGACGATCCGGAGAAAAACCTTCCTTTAATTGCTTCACCGGCATTAAGTGGCAACCTCATTGTTATTGGCAATCAGGATAAATTTATTTACTGTCTGGATAAAAATACGGGAAAAGTGGTCTGGAAGGTAAAAACCAGCAACCGTGTCGAATCTTCGTCGGTAATTGCTTCAGAAAAAGTGTTAACAGGTACGATGGATGGCATGCTGTACATTCACGATCTAAAAACCGGAGCCGAACTTTGGAAATACGAACTTGGCAGCGCCATTACCGGAAATCCGGCCGTGGTTTCAGGAAAAATTATTGTTGGGGCAGGCGACGGACGCATTTATGTTTTTGGAGAGTAGCCTCCCCTAAATCCCCTCCAAAGGAAGGGACTTAAAAACGCTTCGATCAAAATTGCACAGGATATGAACATTAATAAAAATATCAAATTGACGGTTTTTTACCCCCTCTTTGGGAGGGGGAAGGGGGAGGCTTTATGAAAATTGCACACATTATTCCCGGTTCAGGAGGTAGTTTTTACTGCGGAAACTGCTTGCGCGACAGTAAATATGTCAAGGCACTGAAATATCTTGGTCACCAGGTGATCAAAGTCCCGATGTATTTGCCCTTGTTCGACGATGCGCACGATTTGAATGATGTGCCAGTTTTTTATGGCGCCGTAAATCTTTACCTGAAGCACAAGTTTAAAATCTTCAGGCACATGCCTGCCTTCGTTGAAAACGCACTCGACTCGAAAAGTATGTTGCAGTTTGCCGCGCGCAAAGCAGGTTCGACTCGGGCAACCGGATTGGAAGATATGACCGTTTCGATGCTTTTGGGTGAAGTTGGGGAACAAAAAGAGGAGCTCGAACGAATGGTCGATTGGCTGGCCGACGAAGCGAAACCCGATGTGATTCATTTGTCGAATGCTTTGTTGCTTGGGCTTGCACGGAGAATTAAGCAGCGAATGAATTGCGCGGTAATTTGCTCGCTTCAGGACGAAGATGTTTGGGGGGATGTAATGGAAGACAAGTATCGCCGGGAAGTTTGGGAACTGATGAGCGACCGCGGAAAAGATGTGGATGCTTTTATTCCGGTGAGCGATTATTACGCGGAAGAAATTCATCGAAAAATGACCATCCTGAAAAAGCAAATGCACACGGTTCATCTGGGTGTCGATCCGGCAGACTATTTGCCAAAACCGATTACCGAAAAAGAACCGGTAATTGGCTATATCTCGCGGATGTGCGAAGAAAACGGCTTGGGTGTTTTGGTCGATGCATTTATTCTCCTGAAGCAAAAACAAGCGTTTGTTGCAGTTAAACTGAGAATTACCGGTGGCAAAACCGGTGACGACCTATATTTCATCAAAGTACAAAAACATAAATTGGCCAAAGCCGGAATTGAAAGTGATGTGTTTTGGGTGGAAGAATTTGAAGGTGAGGAACGACAGAAATTCTTCGATTCGGTAAGGCTGATTTCGGTGCCGGTGTTGAATGGCGAAGCGTTTGGCCTGTACATGCTCGAAGCCATGGCCTCCGGAATACCTATGGTTCAACCTGCTTTAGGCGCTTTTCCTGAAGTCATCGAAACCAGTGGTGGTGGAATAATTTACGGCGAAAATAAACCAGAGCAATTGGCCGGTGCACTCGGTGATCTCATCCTGGACGACAAAAAACTTCAGGAACTGAGCGTAGCGGGAATTGCCGGCGTGAAAGCCCATTTCGACATTCACCATCAGGCAAAAAGAATGGTGAAAGTTTACGAAAGTGCGTTAAAGCAGTAATTATCTGCGATTTAAAAAATAGTAAATTGTCTAATGGTAAATACTTAATATGCTTCTAAAACTAAACCAAATTTCAAAATCGTATTCCTCCGGAAAGAATACCTCCGGACGGGTGATTTTGGACCAACTTGACCTGGAAGTTAAGGGCGGTGAACGAATTGCCATTGTTGGTCCGTCGGGCTCAGGGAAAACCACGTTACTCAATCTGATCGGGACATTGGACCGGCCGGACTCCGGAAAAATTGGTTTTGAAAATCAGGATTTGTCCGCATTCAACGATCAGCAGTTGGCTCAATTCCGAAACGAAAAGATTGGTTTCGTTTTCCAGATGCATCATTTGCTGCCACAGCTCACTTTGATCGAAAACATCCTTTTGCCAACCCTGACCGACAAAAAGCTTCAGGGCAAAGTAACGCTCGACCGTGCTCAAAAAATAATTGAGAGAATGGGGCTCGCCGAAGTAGCGCACCAAAAACCGTCTGAACTTTCGGGTGGCGAATGCCAGCGAACAGCCGTTGCCCGCGCGCTGATCAACCAACCGAAACTGATTTTGGCCGACGAACCAACCGGCGCCCTCGACCAGAAATCATCAGGCATTTTGGCCGATCTGCTGGTTGAACTCAATCACGAAGAAGGCGTTACTCTCATTGTGGTGACCCACTCCATGGAGCTGGCGAAGAAGATGGAGCGGGTTTATAAGTTGGAGAACGGGAAACTGGTGGAATCATAATATGGAACCACAATAGGGACATAGGGCACAATAGAACAAAATTTGTTTCCTGAAGGTAAATGATAAAGAGCGTTTCTTTTTTAATCTTCAAATTTTCAAATACTCAAATCTTCGCATCATGCGTTACATTGCCATACTTCGCGGAATAAATGTTGGAAAAGGCCGGAAAGTTCCGATGGCCGATTTGAAAGTTTTGTGCGGAAAGCTCGGTTTGCAGAATATACAAACCTACATCCAGAGCGGAAATGTTGTTTTCGAACAGGCCAAACCTGAACCAATTCCGGAGTTGCAGGACCGGTTACAGCAGACTTTCACCAAAGCGTTTGGCTTCGATATTCCGGTATTGATCAGAACAACAGCAGAATGGGCTGAGTCCATAGCAAAAAGTCCGTTCCTGAAAGAAGAAAATGTGGATATTGACCGACTGCATTTGACCTGCCTGAAAGAAGATCCATCGTCCGAATTACTTGAAAAAATTAAATCGTATCAGTACTTGCCCGATCGCTATGAAATCATCGGAAGGGATGTGTTCATTTTTTGTGCGGCCGGTTACGGAACATCGAAGCTGACCAATCCGTTTTTCGAATCGAAACTTAAAGTTCCGGCCACAACGCGCAACTGGAAAACCGTAATGAAACTGTATGAAATGTCGTTAAATATATAACCACGAAGTACACGAAGAAAAATCACAAAGCACACAGAAGATTTATTTGGTGCTCTTTGTGAAAAAAACTTTGAGTTCTTCGTGGTTGGAAAAAATACTACTATGTCACTCACAAAACTCATCTTCAAATCCATTCTTTTTTACCGGAAGCTTAACCTCACCATTGTTTTGGGAATAGCATTGAGCACAGCCATTTTGGTCGGCGCACTGATTATTGGCGATTCGGTGAAATACAGTCTGGAGCAAATTACCGTGCAGCGGCTGGGTAAAACTTCTCAGGTTATTTCTTCCGGAGAGCGTTTGTTCCGGCAGCAATTGGCCGGTGAAATGGCTGCCAAAGCGGGAGTTGAAATCACAGCTTTGCTGCGTTCGAACGGGTTTGGAGTGATTAATGGCGGCGAGCTTCGTGTGAATCAACTGGCTGTTTGGGGCGTCGATTCCACGTTGGGGAATTTTGCAGGCCATCCCGATGCCTTTATCCTGAAGGGCAATGAAATTGCGATCAACGAAAATCTGGCCTCACTGGCCAAATTAAAGGTGGGCGACGAGTTTTTGCTTCGGGTTAACAAACTCAATACATTTCCGGCGAACACGCCTTTTGTCACTGAGCAGGAAGCCACGGTTTCGTTTCTTGTCTCGGTGGCACGCATTTTAAAAACTGAACAACTTGGCAATTTCAATCTACGGAATATTCAGTCGGCGCCACGCAATGTTTTTATCAATCTGGATTGGCTGAACGAACAAATGGGACTTCAGCAAAGGGCTAATGCTTTGTTGGTTGCCGAAGGTATTTCGGATCAGAATTTACAGAAAAGTCTTCAGGAAACCTGGACGCTGGACGATGTGAATCTCGAAGTTCGCGAAAACGAACACCTGAATTACACCGAACTGATTTCCGACCGCGTTTTTGTCGATCAGGCGGTAGAGCTGTTTTGCACGAACAATATTTCCGGGGCGCAACCGGTTTTTAGCTATTTTGTCAACGATTTTAAGTTCGCTGGAAATGAAACCCCGTATTCATTTGTTTCGTCCGATCCGGCGCTCTCCGGAAATCAGATTGCTGTCAGTCAGTGGCTGGCAGATGATTTGAAAGCCAAATTGAACGATACGATCCAAATTTCATATTTCGAAGTTGGCCCCCTGCGTCGGCTTGTGCCGAAAGATACCAGTTTTGTTGTTTCGCAGATTTACAAACCGGAAGGAGAAAGGGGCGATCAAAACCTGATGCCTGATATTCCGGGCCTTTCGGATGCCGGAAGCTGTCGCGACTGGAAAACCGGCGTGCCTGTTGATTTGAAGAAGATTCGACCGAAAGATGAAGATTACTGGAACAAATTTAAAGGAACGCCCAAGGCTTTTGTGTCGCTTGAAACTGCTGAAAAACTGTGGAGCAATCGATTTGGACAGTCAACGGCCATTCGTATTTCAGGATTGAAAAAGGCTGAGTTCGAAACACAGCTTTTATCCGGAATGTCACCTGCGCAACTTGGTTATCAAATTCAAAATGCCAAAACCGATGGTCTTTCAGCCGCCGGCAACGGAACCGATTTTGGCGGTTTGTTTATCGGGCTCAGCTTCTTTGTGCTGTTTGCCGCTGTGCTGCTGGCTTTCCTGCTCTTCAAATTGTACCTCGAATTCCGCAAATCCGAAATCGGAACATTAGTTGCACTCGGCTTTTCGTTCAGAACTATTCGCAAACTATTCGTGACCGAAGCTTCTGTTTTCGTGCTTATGGGCATTTTGCTCGGAATCCCGTTCAGCATATTTTACAATTACCTGATATTAAATGCGATCAATACCATTTGGGTGGATATTGTCCGTACTTCCATAGTGAGTATTTCCATTCAACCGGTCTCACTGGTCACCGGAAGTCTGATCATCGCGCTGTTGTCGGTTTCGGTGATCTTTTGTGTGGTTAGTCGTTTCCTGAAACGCGATGTGGTGGCGCTGCACCGCAAAGTAGTTACAACGAAAGTAAAAACCGGTCGCCGGTCGCTTTTGATTGGCATTGGTTTACTCCTTGCTTCGGTTGGTTCTGTATTGTCGAGCGGTTTCCGGAGCGGCGAAATCAATCCGGAAATGTTCTTTATTGGCGGATTCGGATTGCTTCCGGCGCTTATTTTATTTTTCGATTTTTGGATGCACCGGCTTACCCGCCGCGAAAAGAACAGCAGTTTTTCATTTCAGGCCTTTTTCCTGAAACGCTTGGCTGGTGAGCGACGTCGCAACGTAATGATCGTGAGTTTTCTATCTGTGGGCGTCTTTATGGTTGTTTCAACCGGGCTGAACCGAAAGGACTTGACTGCTCATGCCGATCTGGCTTCGTCGGGTACCGGTGGCTATCGCTATTTTATTGAAACCACCATGCCAGTGCTTTTCGACGTAAATAGCGCGAATGGGCGCGACGAGCTTAACTGGCCGGCTGACGCACAGGTGGTGCAATTCCAGTCACAGCCGGGCGACGATGCCAGTTGCCTGAATCTGAACCGGATTTCGCGGCCGCGAATCATTGCCTGCAACCCTGCGGTTTTCGATCAGCGCGGGGCATTTTCGTTTGCCACCCGCGATGCCGATTTGGATGCACAGCACCCCTGGCTAACACTCGAACAAACACTAAGTGACGGAGTAATTCCTGCCATTGCCGATCAAACGGTGATTCAGTGGGGCTTAGGCAAATCGGTGGGAGATACACTGATTTACAAAGATGAGCAAGGCCACGACTTAAAGATGAAACTGGTTGGCGGATTGGCCAATTCGGTGTTCCAGGGAAATGTGATTATTGCCGAAAATCATTTCACAATAGCTTTCCCATCGGTGAGTGGTTCCACTGTTTTCTTAATGGACGATAAAGCTACGCCCATAGAGTCCTCTGATTTGCTGAATGACATGCGCAATTACGGCCCTGAAATTACAACCACAGGCGATCGTTTGCTGAACTTTTACACAATTGAAAATACCTACCTGAATATTTTTCTGATGCTTGGCGCGCTGGGCTTGTTGATTGGCACCATTGGGTTGGGAATCCTGATTTTCCGCATCACGTTTGAGCAGATTCCTGAATATGCGCTGTTGCTGTCGCTGGGCTATTCGAAACGAACCATTCAGCGAATGGTGATCCGCGAAAAGCTTTTCCTGATGGTGGTTTCGGTGGCGATTGGCATTGTGCCTTCAGTTTTGGCCGCTCTGCCTTCTTTGATGTCGGCTCTATATTCCAACCTGTGGATTTGGTTGCCAATTATTTCATTGCTGGTTATTTTAAGTGGCTTGCTGTTTAATTTTGTCGCTATCCGCATGGCCTTCAGGCAGAATCTGGTGAAGGCTCTGAGGAATGAATAGATTATTGAATAACCTGAGGAATTTCAGTTGGTTTGGTTTTCAGAAGATAGGGGAAATGAACAATTTCGAGATACAGATGGATTTATTTGCAGCCTCCGAACTAAATTTTGGGCTGACAGGAATATGCCTTTCTGATTTTAAATTTTCTTTTCAATCAGCCACAAATGACCAAACGGATCTCTGAATTTGCCTTGTCGGTAGCCGTAATCGTAATCTTGGGCCGGTTGAGTAATTGTTGCGCCTGCGGCTTCTGCCTTTCCCAATATTTTATCAACATCAGGAACAAAAAGACCGATGGTTGCAGTTGTTCCATTGAGTTTTTCGGGACTGAATGAACTTGCGCGTTCACCTTCTTCGTGCAGGTGAAAAAGTGCTCCACCCATAGAAAGTTCGGCCACATGAATGCTGCCATTGCCGTTGGTAAACGTCTCAATTCAACAGCATCAAATGCTTTTGTGTAAAAGCTGATGTCGTGAATGTTGTGTGGGATATTTAGTTGAGGCGCAAAAATGAATGCATTGTTCTTATTCATGGTAGTTGCATTTAATTTCAATAAGCTGTAATCGATTAATGAAACAGAAGGGATAGCTGAAAGTTTGATGGGACTGATGCGAAATAAGTCAGGGCTTCACTTTGAGGTGAAACCCTGACTTGTCAATGCGATTCATAGGATGACTCAAAGTCATCGGATCAATCTGCTGTATTTTACCAAACCAAATTCGAAGTCAGCAGACTATCCGGATTGAGGTTCTTTTCTTCGATAGATTTGAAGTGCTTGTATGTTCCCACTTTAAGTTCGTAGGTCGCAGGTTCGTCGCAAACAATCATGCCGCGCGGGTGAAGTTGCAGCGCACTGATGGTCCATATATGGTTTACACCTTCTTCAACGGCATGTTGGAGCGCGCGAGCTTTGTTGTACCCATTTACAATAATCAGTACCTCTTTGGCATCCATTACTGTGGCAATTCCTACGGTAAGCGACGAGTCTGGCACTTTGCTGATGTCGTTATCAAAAAAGCGCGAGTTGGCTACTTTGGTGTCGTAATTTAGTTCCTTGTCGCGGGTGCGCGATGCCAATGACGATCCGGGTTCGTTAAATGCCAGGTGACCGTCGGGACCAATGCCGCCCAAAAACAAATCGATTCCGCCAACAGCTTTTATTTTGTCTTCATAAGCCTGGCATTCGGCCTTAATATCCGGAGCATTTCCGTTCAGAATGTTCGCATTTTCAGGCAAAATATCGATGTGGCTGAAAAAGTTTTTCCACATAAATGTGTAATAACTTTGCGGATGATCTTTGGGAATACCAACGTATTCGTCCATGTTAAACGTTACTACATTGCGGAACGAAACCACTCCTGTTTTGTACAGGCTGATTAGTTCGCGGTAAATTCCAAGTGGTGACGAACCGGTTGGTAAACCCAGCACGAAGGGTTTGTTTTCGGTTGGTGCGGCCAGAATAATTTTTCGAGCCATGTAATTGGCAACCCATTTCGATGCCAATTCGTGATTGTCCTGAATAATAAGTCTCATACTATTTTAGTTGTGAATAGATTTTTCAATCGTTGATAAAAGTACCCCCATTTTTTCACCCAACAAGGTTTTTCGCTCAATGTGATTGACGATTTCCTTTACAAAATCGTTGCTCTCGAAACTTCCTCTTACCTTTTCAAAATCAAGCTTTTGCGTGGTTTTGTTTCCGTCCATTCCAAAGCCCGTCATCGAATCGAGTCTGAATTCTTTTTTTGCGTCTTCGTACAAAAGTTCGTCCAGACCAACCACACTTTCTTTCCATTTATCGAGTATAGTTTTAACATCTTCGACGGTGAGCTCTTCAATCTTTTTGCCTGTTTTTTCAATCAGTAATTCCGATGCCCAGGTCCATTCATAGTCGTAATAGTTGCTGTGCAACGCTTTGAACTGCAGCTCAATTTCTTCCAAAGTGCTGATTTCTTTTCGTTCGATACTTCGGATCAGCAGAGTGATTTCGCTTTTCGGTGCAATCAATCCGGCTAAATCGCTCCATTCGCCTTTCCCAATTTCGTTGGTTGGTTTCAGGCAATTCCGAAGTTCTTCAGTTGTTTTTACCGAACATTTTTCCAATCGCGAGATAACCGAATTTCCCAGAAATTTATAGATCGCTTTGTCGTACAAATTGATTCCTTTTTCAAGGGCGCTTCTGCTCATCAACGTATTCCGATAAGCAAAAACTTCAGTTGTTTCTCCTGAAATCTCTTTCAGGCTGTTCAGAATTTCAAGCCCTTTTTGCATTTTTTTGATCGTGAAAGGGCTGAGCAGGTTGAAATTGATACAATCTAGCTTCTCCGGATCGTTGCGGCGGTCGCGTCGTGGCCATTTCATCACATCGCGAATGGTTCCAACACTGCGTAGGTTGATTCCGGGGGCAATCCAACTGTCGTCTTTGTTTTCAATCAGGTACGAAAACGGAAGATCGGAAGTATCGGTATTTTTATAGTGCCGACCCATCACCAGTGTAAATGCACCAATTTTTGCCGGCCACAAAATATACGAGTCTGAAGTTGTTTTCGAGCCACGTTCCACAATTCCGTGATGAATCGGTCCCAGTTTGTACATGTGGTTACTTTGATTTGATCCGCTGCCTGCGTTACAGAACGAAAACATTCCGGCAATCAGCAAAGTCGATTTGTGGTGAGTTACCGTGTACGGTCCGCCAAAAATGGAACAGGCTTCGCCGTGAAATCCCTGGCAATTCGCGAAGAATAAGGAGTTTTCTGCCGAATATTGTTTTCCCAAAATGCAGCCCTGTCCCACAAAACAATTGGCCACGATTGATCCGTCAGAAATTTCAGATCCAGACGAAACGATAAAGTTTTCGGCCAGAATTCCGGCGCCCAATTTTACGGGTGCAAATTCGTTGCTGTTTACCGAGCCGTTTTCGAGCCGAATCGAACCAAAAATCTGGCTGTGGGGTCCGAATTTTACATTCTTTATCTGGCGGCAATTACGAATCGATGAATACTCACCAATTGTTCCCCGGGTACTTTTTACCGATTCGGCATACGTTGTAATCATCGATTCCAGTTCGTTGATCAGACAGTGTCTGTGCTTGTACCAGGCCTGAAAATAAGCCAGATGAGCCGAAAGTTTGTCGTATATCATTACGCTTCGTCCACCGGTTTCGTCGAGCGTTGCAACTTTTATTCCGTTGCCAAATGAGGTTTCATTTTCGATGAAACACAGTTCAATATTTTCAAGGATAACGTGATCGTGGATGTCGTAGTTCGCGATGTAATTGCAGATGTGATGAATGTAAACACTATTTCCAATGGTACAGTTGTGGATGCTCGCGTTGTAAATCCCGCAGTTCCGGATAATTCCACCTTCAAACGCTACAGTTCCCGAATTGTCGCCAATTTTTACAGTTCCGGAGAATTGAACGTTCCTGACGTTTTCAGGAATAAATGCCTCACTGACAAATATCTGATTCCAATCCTGGGCAGAACATCCCTGTTGTTTTAATTTTTCAATTTCAGTTAAAGCAATTGCTCTGTATTCCTGGGTCTTTTTCAAAATATTAACTTTTAAAAGGTTATCCGGGCTAGGTAATCGTAATGCTGCCCTTTAAATACATGGTTCAATTTTAGTTTATTTTTTTCTACTGAATTTTCAAGATTGTTGAGATCGACATACAACCACGAAAATGGCTCACCAATCCATGTTTCGTATTCGGCCTGAAAAGTCAGTTCGCCATAATATGTATCTGCCGAAATATCAACAAGCGCCGAACCGTCTTCCTGTTCGTACAGGTAAATCAGATCCGAAGAGTCGATCAAAATCTGTCCTTCAGGATTAAGAATGGTTTTCAGGTGATGAAACAAAACATCGAGCCCGTTCAGTGTTCCGGCAATTCCGGTTCCGTTCATAAGCAATAGAATGGTATCAAATTTCTGGTTGCCGAAATTGAAAATATTCTGCTGAACCACATTCCGGAGTTTCCTGCTTCTTAAAACTTCGCAGCATAGCGATGAAATTTCGAGTGCAGTTACTTCAAATCCTTTTTCCTGAAGGTAAACTGAATGAGCGCCGGCACAAGCACCCACATCAAGTACAGATCCTTTGCAAAGGCTCAATGCTTTTTTTTCGAGCGCCGGCATTTGTTTGTAGCTCCTGAACAGATAATTGGTGTCGATGGTGTCGTCATCAAAATCATCGGAATGAACCACGATTGGTTGATCAATCGAATGAAAATGAAAGTCGTAAACAGCCCTTCCTATCGGGTCGGCGAAATGTTGAGTCATGCCTGATTTTTTCCTGAATTAAACTTCGGCCAATTTTGGCTCAAATTTAAAACAAGTTTTTTGTTTTTGGGAGTAAATGTAGAATCCTTCTGAATGGCCTTCGCCGATTACCACAATTTTTGAATCGGGCATATTCTTTGAAAAGGAAACAATTTCGTCTAAATTAATGTTGTTTTTCTGAAGCCATTTTGAAGTTATGAAATCTCCGAGGCGCCATCTGCTGCCATTTGCTTCGGCTTCCTTAAAGAATTTCAGGGCCGATTCAAAACCAACTTCAATAAATTGCGACATAGTCTACCTGTAAGTTTTAGCTAAGTTAGGGTAAAGTGGTTTTAAAAAAAAATAGTTACGTTAAATTTCATGTAGGTAAAATCCGAAAATTTTACTGTTTTTTGCTGAAATAACTCATAAAAAAGCCGGTTATTGATTTAACCGGCTTTTTTATGAGTTATTTTATTTTAGAATTTATAACCAAAAGTCATAATCACATTGTTTTGATTTGAGGCATATTTAGCCATGTCAGTAGCATCCGGATACAATTTGCTGTATTCTTCATTCACAGTATGTTTGACGGCTGCATCAAAGAAGAAGTTTCCCTGCTTATAGCCAAATCCCCCGGATACCGTTGAAAAAGAAGCTTTGCTGTTTGGATTAATTAAATCCATATAATTTGATTTGTAAACACTTGGATAATTTTCGTATCCTGCACGAAGGCTAAAGTTTCTGTTTACCCTGAATTCGCCTCCCAAATGAAGGTTGCCAACACTTCGGTATGCATTTTTGATATCTCGGTTTTCGTTTGTAAAATTATCTCCATCATAAACGGATATAAATTTGATAGATGAGAAGTCAACTATTTCATAATCAATACTTATTATCGCCGTTTTTCCAATAACATAAGCGCCACTGAATATGGTTTTCAATGGTGTATCAATTCGATAGTCGTACACAGTGTTTTGGTCAGGTTGTGCAGAATGATTACCCATAATTCCATTGTCATCAGCGTTGTGCGATTCTATGGTATTGTAATAATTGTCGCTTAGTTTATAGAATGTGGGAGTATGAATTGCAATACCAAGTCGTAAACTTTCAATAGGCTTAAAAATGGCTCCAATTTTAAAGTTAAAACCATTTCCGGTTGTTTCCAAATTTGTGCCGTAATTCAAATGTTCGAAATACGGATTGTCATTATTTGGATACCATTCATATAAATTTGTATTTTCCTTGAAATAAACATCGTGAATACCCAATGTGGCTCCCAGATACAACTTGTGATTGAAATTGGCAGCAAAAGAAAGTAGGTATTCGTTGATGTATCCTTTTCTTTCAATTGTTTTTTGCTGCGATTGCTTATACCCATAATCCGTAATATCGTTATAATATTCATTGTTCTGATTGTCGTGATTAACAAGGTAGGTGTCCCATGCTAATTTCTCATAGTTTGGATCCAGCGTATTAGCCTCATTACCATAATATTTGCTATAGTTAGCATTCATATTATCAGTAAAATATTTTAATATTGATTGATTTACATTTGATGCTTCGGCAATAGAACTCATTGAAAAACTTCCCAAACGGTTGAATCCAACTCCAAAACTCAGGCTAACCAGCCCTGATTCGCTGTTGTTGCCAGTTGGTATACTCGTTACATAACCAATGTTGTTGACATTGACGTTGTATTTTGAATCGTTTGAGGTATTGCCCAGATAAGTTCCATCTACACTAATTTTTCCGATGGAAGGAGTTAACGTAAATTCTCCTGAACGATACACTGCTGCACCAGCCGGATTAATACTCAGAGAGCTAAAGTCCCCGCCTAAAGCGCCAAATGCATTACCCATGGCAGATGAACGGGCTGTTCCGTTGATCTGATAATTTGAGTACCTTAAAGCATCTGTCAAATCTTGTGAAATGGCGCCAAACGCTATTAGCACAAAAGAAATAGTATATACTAGCTTTTTCATGATGTCAGAATTTATTGTTTGTTTTCTGTTTTCACACTCTTTTCAATGATGCAGGATTATCTTCTGTGTCCTGATCCACCACCACCGCCTGAACTTCCTGAAGAACTTCTTCCGCTGCTGCCCGAACTTCCGCTGTAACTGCTACCAGATGAACCCGAAGAACTTCTGGCAGGAGCACTATAACTTGGGCTTGGGCTACTTGATGGCTGGCGGTAAGAAGATGAACTTCTGCTGCCAGATGAACTTGAACCGCTCGAATAAGATGAACTTGACCGGTATGTTTGTCTCAAACTTGACGAACTTCTTGGTGTGCTGTAGGTTTGACCACTATTTGAATTGGCGCTTTTAATGGTCACTCGTCCATTTGAACTTTCTGAAGTTCGAGGCCTGATATATGTGTTGTTGTTATAATTCGATTGATTAACAACTCTTGGTTTATTGTAACTTGGCGTATAATTCTGAGTTTGTCTTACAACTCTCCCCTGATTGTAAGTGCTTCCGGTTGTAGTTGGTTCATAAGACCGGCGTACATTTCCTGTAGCGTTTGTGCCCTGACGAACAACCTGCTGCGTACGCGAACCAACTTGAGTCCCGGAAGAGTTGGAACTTGCTGAACGAATACGACGATCATTTACAATTGTAGCGTTTTTTATGTCCTGACTTTGTTCGGAATTATTTACTAGTCTGTTTCTTGAGTTGCCGTTTAAATTTCCATTGGATTGGTTTACAATATTTCCATTTTTTAAACTTGATGATCTTCCATTTAATGATGTATTATTGCTGTTGAAGCTACCTCCACCTCCGGGTATATTCAAATTTGTAGCTCTTCTTTTGGCAACCTGATAATTGTTGTTGTAATAACCACCACCGCCATAATATCCACCGCCATAGTAGCCGCCGTAATAACCTCCGTAGTACCCACCATAACCTGCTCCCCAATATCCGCCAAATCCGAAGGCGAATGGAGAATAATATCCATAGTTACTGTAAGGATATCCCCAGCCCATAGAGTACCATGGATCCCATCCCCAACCGTAGTTCATTCCGTAATAACCTGAATACCATGGTGAATAGTATCCACCATAATACCAGTCATCGTAAAAGAAAGGATTGTAGTAAGGACGATAAAATCTACCAATACGGTAGGCAAAATCGATGTCGTTGTTATCATCGTAATAATTGTTTACGACATATTTAACATCTTCGTCGTTGTAATAAACCGTTGTGTCTGAATCAGCAAGTTCCTGATTGTCCATGTTGTATGACTGAACATCCTGGTTGTTGTTGTCAGGCTGATAAATATAATTATTGACCGATTTGGAGCCATCGGAATTCTGATCCATCTGACTTACAATAACCCGCTGATTTCTGGCATCGGAATTGTTCACCTTAGCAGATTTTTCCTTTACCTGAGCATCGTTTTCAGACATTGTAACAGGTGGTACATCTCCGGGAGAAAAATAAATGTCATCGTCGTAGTTTTTGGTCATGTACGAACCCGTGGTACAGGCGCTGACCAAAATAGCGACAACTGCGATGAATGGAAGTTTAGTTTTCATTGTGCACCCTCCTTTATAATGAATAAATATTTTACTTTCTTTGTAGCCCATAAAACTAGTACGAAAATCGCAAATACCATACCAAAAGATAGAAAATGGCAAAAGAATTGACTTCTCGCAGCGAAAATTATTCACAATGGTACAACGATCTGGTTGTCAAGGCCGATCTTGCTGATAATTCTGCGGTTAGAGGATGCATGGTTATAAAACCTTACGGATATGCTATCTGGGAAAAAATGCAGGCTGAGCTTGACCGGATGTTTAAGGAAACCGGACATGTGAATGCCTATTTCCCTTTATTTATTCCGAAATCATTTTTCAGCAAAGAAGCCAGTCATGTTGAAGGATTCGCTAAAGAATGTGCTGTAGTAACTCATTACCGGTTGATGAACGATCCGAATGGGAAAGGAATTATCGTAGATCCGGATGCTAAACTCGAAGAAGAATTGATTGTACGGCCAACTTCTGAAACGATTATCTGGAGTACATACAAAAACTGGATTCAATCTTACAGAGATTTGCCACTTCTGATTAATCAATGGGCTAACGTGGTTCGTTGGGAAATGCGGACACGTTTATTCCTTCGTACTGCTGAGTTTCTGTGGCAGGAAGGTCATACGGCACATGCAACCAGCCAGGAAGCGTTGGAGGAAACCGAACGAATGGTAAACGTATATGCCACCTTTGCTGAAGAATTTATGGCACTTCCGGTTATAAAAGGAGCAAAATCGGCGAATGAACGTTTTGCCGGAGCGTTGGAAACTTATTGTATCGAAGCCTTGATGCAGGATGGAAAAGCTTTGCAATCTGGAACTTCTCATTTTTTGGGGCAAAATTTTGCTAAAGCATTTGATGTCAGGTTTACCAATAAAGAAGGCAAAGAGGATTTTGTATGGGCAACTTCATGGGGGGTTTCAACCCGTTTGATGGGAGCTTTGATTATGGCACATTCGGATGATAATGGATTGGTTCTTCCTCCCAAATTGGCTCCTTTCCAGGTGGTTATAGTTCCAATTTATAAACAGATGGAACAACTCGACGCCATTTCAGAAAAAGTTGGCGAGATAATGGCCAAACTGAAAGTTTTGGGAATTTCGGTTAAATTCGACACTAACGACACCAAAAAACCGGGCTGGAAATTTGCTGAATATGAATTGAAGGGTGTTCCTGTTCGCATAGCCATGGGGCCGCGCGATCTTGAAAACGGAACTGTTGAAGTTGCCCGTCGCGATACACTGGAAAAGCAATCGGTTTCGATTGACGGAATTGAATTGTATATTCAAAAACTTCTGAATGATATACAGGAAAATATTTACAATAAGGCTCTTGTTTTCAGGAACGAAATGACCACTCCTGTTGAAACTTTTGAAGAGTTTAAGGAGGTGCTGCAAAATAAAGGCGGATTCATTTCGGCGCACTGGGACGGATCTTCTGAAACCGAACAGTTGATCAAGGACGAAACAAAAGCAACCATTCGCTGTATTCCGTTTGATCAGGTTCCCGAAGAAGGAAAATGTATTTATTCGGGAAAACCTTCGAAGGGGAGAGTATTATTTGCACTTGCGTACTAAAAGATTAAAATCGGATAGTGGAAAAGCAGTCAAAGTTGGCTGCTTTTCTTATTTTTATGAGAAAAATAAAACCCAACTATGGAAATTGAAAATAATACCACCAATCAACTGGAAGGCATGATCGTAAAGACTAATCTGAAACAGGAAGTCTATCGCAAAACCATTAGCTCATTTGTAATGCTAAAAGAAGTTTTAAAAGAAATGGCTGATGAATACCGGGAGATTCTGAAAGATAAAGTTGATGATCAGGTTTTACCTTCATTTCAGGAGAAAGGACTTTTTGAGGCTGAATTTAAAATTGGCGGCGATATACTGATTTTTAATATGCACTCCAATGTGTTTGTTTTCAACCGCGAACATCCGATTTGGCAGCTCGATTATATAAAAGCTAATCCGTTGAATTCGTATTGTGGTGTTTTTAATATTTACAATTTCCTGAACGATTCGTTTAAATATGGACGGTACGAAGATTTGGGTTATCTGATTGCCCGGATTTTTGTAAATCGTGAAAATCATTTTTTTGTTGAGGGGAAAAGACAATCGAAAGAAGTTGTCAAGGATTTTGGAACCGATGAACTGACGAAAGAATACCTGAAAGAAATAATTGAAACTGCGGTGCAATATGCCGTCGATTTCGATTTACTTGTGCCGCCATACGATCAGGTGAAGATTGCCACAGTTGAACAAATGCAGGCAGAAATCAGTCATTCAAAAATACAAACCGGCAAACGTCTGGGATTTAAATTTAATTCAGACGACGTTTAGGAAATGATGAATGTTGAATTTTAAATAATGAATGAATACGAAAGCGATGGAAAAAGTTATCGAACGATTTTTAAAATATGTGAGAGTTTACACTACTTCTGATCCTGAAAGCCAGACATTTCCGAGTACAAGCCGCCAATTCGAATTTGCAAATATGCTTAGAAGTGAGTTGATTGAAATCGGTTTAAAAGAAGTACAACTTGATGAAAATGGTTATGTAACTGCCACTTTGCCATCAAACATTGATCGTCAGGTTCCGGTAATCGGATTTATTTCGCACATGGATACGAGTCCCGATTATTCCGGAGAGCATGTAAATCCTCAAATTGTGAAGAATTACCAGGGGCAGGAATTGGTTTTGAATGCAGGCGAAGGCGTGAAATTAAGTCCAGATGATTTTCCGGAATTGCTGAAATACATTAGTCAGGATTTGATAACAACTGATGGGAAAACTTTGCTTGGGGCAGACGATAAAGCCGGAATAGCCGAAATCGTTTCAGCTATGGAATATTTGATCAATCATCCTGAAATTCAGCACGGAAAAATCAGAATTTGTTTTACGCCTGACGAAGAAGTGGGACATGGAGCAGATCATTTTGATGTTGAAAAATTTGGAGCAGACTTTGCCTACACGCTCGACGGAGGTGAAATTGGTGAGCTCGAATATGAAAATTTCAACGCGGCCGGAGCGAAAATTACGGTGAAAGGACGCAGCGTTCATCCCGGATCGGCAAAGAACCAGATGATTAATTCGATGTTGGTCGCAACACAAATCATTCAGGCACTTCCGCCCGATCAACGTCCGGAACACACCGAGGGATACGAAGGTTTTTTTCATTTAACTTCTTTCGAAGGCGATGTATCAAATACAAAGATTGAATACATTATTCGCGATCACAACCTGGAGAAATTTGAAGCCAGGAAGAAACTGATGAGGGAAATTTGCAGCCTTCTAAATTTACGCTACGGGCAAGGAACTGTAACTCTCGAAATGCACGATCAGTACTACAACATGAAACAAAAAGTTGAGCCGGTGAAATACATTGTCGATCTGGCCGAACAAGCGATGAAAGATGTTGGAGTGAAACCGAAAATTAAAGCAATCCGTGGCGGAACCGATGGCGCACGGCTTTCCTGGGAAGGTCTGCCATGTCCCAATATTTTCGCCGGAGGCCACAATTTTCATGGTCCCTACGAATTTGTACCTGTTCAATCGATTCAAAAAGCTGTTGAAGTGATTGTGCGAATTACTGAACTGGTAGCGAAAAAGTAAAGAGAGCCCCATCCCCAACTCTTCCCCGAAAGGGAAGGGAGTTGGTTAGTGGAAAATGCAGTTGCCAGTAAATGTTTGTCATTGATAGTCCTGAATTGTAAAAACTCTTCACAGTAAATCAATGACTATCAAATGACTTATTGGTTATGAATGGCAACCAATACCTGGAACTTGAAATTTTGAACTTGGAACTATTGTGCTATGATCGAGCAATTTCTGAAATACATCCGCGAAGAAAAACTGTTTCACTCCGCACAGCGTATTCTGCTGGCGGTGAGCGGTGGCGCCGATTCGATGCTGATGTTGCATTTATTCGCGAGTGCAGGTTTTTCAGTTGGGATTGCGCATTGCAACTTTGGCTTACGTGGAGCCGAGTCGGATGGCGACGAACAACTCGTTGCCGAATATTGCGATCAGCACAATCTGGCATTTTATGTGAAACGGTTCAATACCGAAGAGTATGCGCTTCAGGAAGGAATCTCTATTGAAATGGCTGCACGTGATCTCCGGTACAATTGGTTTAATCAGTTGCTTGGCCAGCACGAATTCGATTTTTTGGCAACTGCTCATCATCAGGATGATGTGATCGAGACTTTCCTGATCAATCTTTCTCGCGGAAGCGGAATCAAAGGATTGAGCGGTATTCAGGCAAAATCGGGACGAATTATCCGGCCGATGTTGTTTACCAACCGTGAAGAAATTCTGGATTACTGTGAAAAGATGAAAATCTCTTTCCGAAATGATTCGAGCAATCTCGATACCATTTACAAGCGAAATTTAATCCGTCAGGAAATTCTTCCATTGATGGAGCAAATCAATCCGGCATTCCGAAAAAATGCGCTAAAAACCATTGACAATCTGAACGAAACCGGCCAGCTTTTTCAGCAACGAATGAGCGAAATCAGGGCAACGGTTTATTCTGAAGACGAGCAGGGAGCAATGATCCATATCGATAAGTTGTTGACTTTAAGTCCAATTCGAACCATTCTGTTTGAACTGATCCGCGATTTTGGGTTTCAGGCAGAGCAGATTGACGACATTGCCGACTCACTGACCAAAGAATCGGGTCGTAAGTTTTTTTCCGGAGCCTACCGGCTGGTGAAAGACCGTGAGTATTTGCTGATTTCGCCTTTCAGTGCAAAGCCTGATAAAGTTTTTTATCTGGATGAGAATTGCGAAAAAATAAATTTTCCGCTACCACTAATTCTTGAACGATTCGACCGGACGCGCGATTTCCGTTTCTCAACACATGCACATGTCGTCGATCTGGATTTCGACCGGCTTGTTTTTCCGCTGATCATTCGCCACTGGCAGGAGGGAGAGTATTTTAAACCTCTTGGCATGAGCGGACTGAAGAAAATCAGTGATTATTTTATCGACGAAAAGTACTCTATTCCGGAAAAAGAAAATGCCTGGATACTGGCCAGTGGCAATCAAGTCGTTTGGATTGTTGGCAAACGGCTCGACGACCGGTTTAAGATTACGGCAAAAACCAAAAAGATACTCCGGATCAAATTGTTAATGGCGAATTGTTAATCATGGTTGTTTCTATTTGGGTCGAATCCTGATAGCGACAGGTGAACCCCAAAAAACAAATGATGACGGCGGTAACAATCGTAATTCCATTTTTCTGATGATTAGGCAAATAGGCCTGTACGGGCAGACCCGGTGCTAAATGAGTTGGCACACTTTAGCGAATGCTGACAACAGATAAAGAACTATTCCGGAGAAGATAAGTTTCTCACCCTAATGAGATGAGCATATCACGATGACGAGATGAGCATGACGCAACGGCGAGATGAGCATAACGCAATGGCGAGATGAGCATAACGCAACGGCGAGATGAGCATCTATTTCAAAAAAGATGAAGGACTTTTTCGGAAAAGATGAAGAGGATTTTGAATTTTGAAACACAAGGGCCTGAAACGAATCTATTGACAAAAGAACAAGTTGAACGTATCAATGCCAATGCGATAGAATTTAGCCGATTAATTACCTGTATCCTCAAACCAACAAAAGCCAACCTCAAAAATTAACCATTAACCCAGTCAATTCCCTTTTTCAACATCTCCTGAGTTTTTGCTTCGGGACTTCCAACTTCTGGCTGATATTGGTAAACCCATTCCACTTCGGCAGGTAAACTCACCAAAATCGATTCGATATTTCCATCCGATTCCAAGCCGAATTTGGTGCCGCGATCGTGAATCAGGTTAAATTCCACATAGCGGCCGCGGCGGATTTTTTGCCATTTTTTTTCGGCATCGGTAAATGATTTGTAGCCATTGTCTTTCATCAGGCGGCTGTATATTTGCGGGTAGGCATTGGCCAAATCTGAAGTCAGTTTCAGCATTTTTTCCAACTCTTTTTCGTTGGTTGCCTGAACCCTGTCGAAGAATATTCCGCCAACACCGCGGGTTTCCTGTCTATGGGTCAGATAGAAGTAATCGTCGGCCCAATCTTTCCATGCCGGATAGAAACTGGCATCGTATTTATCGCAAATGTCTTTCACGGTTTGGTGAAACCAGCGCGCTTCTTCGGGGTTGATGTATGCCGGAGTGAGGTCGATCCCGCCGCCAAACCACGACGAACCGTTGTCGAGACTGAAATGACGAACATTCATATGAATGGTTGGCACAAATGGATTTCCGGAGTGAAGGATGGACGAAATTCCGGTAGCAGCAAAACTGTCCGCTTTTTCGCCCAGAAGTTGTCCCATTTTTTCGGAATACTTTCCGGAGACATGCGAGAAGTTGACGCCGGCCTTTTCGATGATTGAACCGTTTTGCATCACGCAGGTCAAGCCCGACCCAATTTCTTTTTCCCAGGCGTTGATTGAGAACTTTCCCGTGCCATCGGCTTCTTCAAGAATCCGGCACATGGTTTTCTGAATTTCTTTGTAAATGGCTGCTGTTTTGGCTACTGTCAACATGCTGCTGTTTTGTTTGTTCCTGAATTATTTTGAATGAGTATGCGGAGAATAAAATATTAATGACCCCCAATCTTATTGGGGTTTGTAAACACTGATAACAAACAACCCCTTCTCAGGGGTTGTTGTTTTGCTTCTTTTCTCTTCCACCAGTTGCTGGTAGTGATCAATATTTAACTCCTTCGGAGTTTTTATTTAATCAATTTTATTGCTTTCGAACCTCCTGAATCAATTCTTCTGCAATTGTGCGCCCTTGTTTTACGCGATCGGCCATGCCGATTCCGTCGCGGATATTTCCGGCTAAAATCAGGCCCGGATATTTTTTCTGAAGTTTTTCGATCATTTCGTACCGAAGCCCTGTATTTTCCTGGTATTGCGGAATGGCTTTCGGATAGCGGCAAACCCGCATCATATCCCAGTTCAGGGTTCTGCTGCTTAACATTCGCGGAAGTTCTTTCCTCAAAAGCGTCTCGATTTCGTCATTGTTCATATTGGCAATTTCCGGACGTTTAGTTCCTCCCATGAACACCGAAAGCAAAGCTCCTCCTTTTGGCGCACGACCTTCAAAGAACGACGAGGTAAATAACACGCCAAGAATGCTTTTGTTTTCTATTCCGGGAATCAACCCGCCAAAGGCCTGCAGCGACATGCCTTTCCACTTGTCGAATCCAAGCAAAACCTGCGTAACGGCGGCATATTTCAAGGCATTGAATGGTGCCGTTTCTTCTTCATTCAGGAATGGTAAAAGTTCCTGAAGCGCGTATCCTCCGCAGGTTGTAACCAGATGCGATGTTTCAATTGCAATCATTTGTTCCGGAGTAGTTACCTGAAGTTGAAATCCCTTATCCGCAGGCTTTAACATCACTTCATCGGCGCTCAGAATAATATTTTCTTCGCCAACAGCTTCTGTCAGCGCTTCAATCATTTTGCCCAGACCACCTTTGGCCGAAAAAACTTCTTTCGAGGCTTTTTTGTCTCGATCAGTCTTTGGCAGGCGGCCTTTTTTTATGGCTCCTTTAATGAAACTCCCATATTCCTGTTCCAGTTTCCAAAGTTTTGGCATGGCATATCGGGTGACCAATTCGTTTGGGTTTCCGGCATAAATTCCTGAAATAAAAGGATCTATTGCATAATCCAGATAACTTTCGCCCAGGCGTCTTTTCACCAAATTGGCCAGCGTTTCATTCGGATCAGTTCCCTTTTTTCGGAATGGTTCGCCGAGTATCCTGAATTTGTCGTACCAGGTGAAAAGCGGAGTTCCGATGGCAGAGCCAAGTCCTGAAGGCAAAGCATGCCACGCGCCGTCTTTCCAGATCAGGCGGCGTTTGGCGTTTGGATCAGCCACTTCCAGCGAACACTTTCCTTCGAGATCTTCAAAAAGTTCGGCCATTTCAGGATTTGAAACCACGCCGGTATTTGGTCCTGTTTCGTAAACAAAACCTTTTTCGCTTACAGTCTGAATCACTCCGCCGGTTTTTGCGGTTTTTTCAATAATCCTGAAATTGATTCCGGCCTTTTTCAGGTAAAAAGCCATGGTCAGTCCGGTCAATCCGGCGCCAATAATGATGACATCAGTTTTAAGCGATTCAGCCATAATTAAACGGGTTTTGAGAAGTTCGTTTGTCCGGCTATAGTCAGTGGGTCGAATGAAGATGCCACATTCCGGATAAATAATTGTCCTTCCTGGGTAATTTGTATTTTTTCGTCGGATAAAGTAATCAATCCGTCTTTTTCAAACTGACTAAGCAACTCAGGGTTGTATGTGGTTTGTGCTTTTATTTCTCCGGAAGTCATACCGAGAATTTCGCCCAGATTGCTCCAGATGATTTGCTCGTTGCACATCAGCTCCGAAATTACTTCGCGTACCACAACCTGCTGTTTACTCAGTTCATATCCTTTAATGGTGGTAAGTTCTCCCTTGTTGCTTTTGGCGATGTATTCGTCAATCGACTTGGTGTTTTGCGCGTAAACACCTTCCAACTGACTGATTCCGGTTACCCCAAAAGCATAAACCTGGCCGGTTGTGCGGCGCGTGCAGTATCCCTGAAAGTTCCGGTGCAATTGTTTGTTTTGGCGCGCTTGTGTGAGTTCATCGGCAGCATTGGCATAATGATCCATTCCAATAGCTTCGTAGCCGTTATGCGTAAGCAGATCGTAAGCTGCTTCGTACATTTTTATTTTATCGTCGGATTCCGGAATTCCCGCTTTTTCCAGTTTTTTCTGAATTTTGCTTACCCACGGAACATGCGCGTACGAAAATGTAACCAGGCGATCAGGTTTCAGTTCGATGGCTTTCTGAATGGTTTCGGCAAAATTTGCAGCCGTCTGTTTGGGCAAACCATAAATGAAATCGAGGTTTACCGCCATTTTTGGCGAATCTTTTTTCAGGAATGCGATAATTTCGTCGACCGGCATTCCCGGTTTTTCGCGGTTAACTGCATCGAGTACTTCGGTGTGGAAATCCTGAATTCCCAGGCTGAAACGATTAAAACCGGCTTTTTTTAATCCGTCCATTTGCTCATAAGTCAGGTAAGCAGGATTGACCTCAATGGCAATTTCAGGATCGGGAATAAACTCGAAAGTTGAAAACAATAACTCGTTTATTTCCTGAAGATACTCCACTGGAATGGCATTTGGAGTGCCGCCACCGTAATGAATTTGAGATACTTTCCGGCTTTTATCCAGGCGGGCTGTCACCATTTTTATTTCCAGAAGCAGCGCTTTGTGGTAAGCTTCCACCACATCTTGTTTCCGCAGTGCATACGAATTGCAGCCACAGAAATAACACATCTTCAGGCAAAACGGAATGTGAATGTAAATGGAAATATTTTGTGGATTCCAGTTGTTCGATTCGTCAATGGCTTTCAGATATCTGTCAGGTCCAAACTCTTCAGTAAAAAAATTGGCTGGCGGATAACTGGTGTACCGGGGAACCGGATAATTGTATTTTTCGAGTAAGTTGCAGTTAATCATAGCAAAATAAGTTTCAGGTTTCAAGTTCAAAGTTTCAAGTTATGCCGTAAATTCGGCTATTCTTTTTACTTGGAACTTATTCAAGATTCATTTTTTTGTTGAACCCCTTCCTCTTCCAGCAGGTGGGTAATTATGGGTTCTGTCAATTTTTTAATTTCAGCTTTATTACGCCTTTATGTATAAAATTTTAAATTTCAAATCGCAGGATATGATTTCAAATTAACTTGAAACTTGAAACCTGAAATTTGGAACTTACTTTATCTTTTCCAATCGGTTCTTTTCACCCAGTCGGTCAGGAATTTCGCGTTCTCGAACGAGATGCCAGGCATAAAACCATGACCGAGGTTGAAGATCCAATTCTGGTTGTTTTTTCCAAATTCAATATAGGGTCGAAGCGCTTTTTCAATTTCAGGCTGACTTGCATATAACAATCGCGGATCAACATTTCCCTGTAATCCGATTTTCGGGTCAACCAGTTTACGCGCCAAATTCAGCGGAGTTTGCCAGTCGATGCTCAAATAATCGCAATCTTCCGGAGTAATTTGGGCAATCCCGGCACCCAATCCTTTCGGGAAAAAGATAAAAGGAACCCCTTTTTCGCGAACTGCGGCAGCAATTTTTTTTGTTGAGGGCATAAATAATTCCTGGTACAAATCGGCAGGAATTAATCCGGCGTGTGTGTCGAACAACTGAAAAACATCGATTCCATGCTCAATCTGACCCTGCGCATAAACAATGGAAAGATCGGTCACCACTTCGATTAATTTTTTAGTGGTTTCCTTGTTTTCGTATATGAATTTAATGGCCTCCGGAAAATCGCCCTTGCGGCCTAATCCCTGAAGCATAAAAAGCAGAACCGTTAGCGGAGCGCCACAGAAGCCAATCAGCGGAGTTTCTTCTTTTTTTGTTCGGATAATTTCATCGATTACATCGTAAATGTAATTCAGCTTCGATGCATCGGGCTGAAGTCCGGCCAGCGGATTCTCGCGAAAGGCCAGTGGTTTGTCGAACAAAGGGCCACTGTCGTTAAATTCAAGACCCATTCCCAAAGCGTGTGGAATAACCAAAATATCGGAAAAAAGAATTCCGGCATCAACACCCAAATCGTCGACCGGAAGAAGGGTAACTTTCGCCGCCACTTCCGGATTTTGCATCATTTGCCAGAACGAGTAATTCTCTTTAATTTTCATATACGAAGGCAACACTCTTCCTGCCTGACGCATAAACCAAACGGGTGGCCGTTCAGTTTTCTCTCCCCGGAGTGTTTTTAGCAGTATCGAATTTGTAGTCAAAGTTTATAAAGTTTTGAGTTTATATTCCTTTTAAGTAATGAGAATGAAATAATGTCGCATTTTTTAATTGAATTTTCACTTGACTCACCCCGTCGCATCTGCGATGCTCTGCCCCTCTCTTCTCGAAGAGAGGGGAGACGTCCGCTGGCGGACGTGGGGTGAGTGATTTATATAATACGACAATAAATTGTTCCGATTACTTATTATCTGTTTCTTCTTCTTTCAGTCGATTCTTTCTTCGATTCAGTCTTTTTTGATGGCGCACTTTTTACAGTTTTCTGTGTTGGTTTTGTCACGCTGCGCGATCTGCTTTCATTCGATCTCGGAGCAGATTTTACAGTAGGAGACGAGCTTCTTTTGGTGGGTTCAATCCGATTCTGAGTTCTGTTTGGTGCCGGTTTATTTGTTGACTGATTTCTTGAAACTGAAGGTTTATTTTCCTGTCGTCGTGTGGGTTGTGTGTTCGGTTGAACTCTTGAATTAGTTGAATTCGACTTGACAGAATTGTTTTCTCTGTTTCGGTTCTGGTTCGATCCGGATTGATTTACCGATGATGGGCGACGATATTCATTTCCGTTTCTTTGTCCTGATTCGGAATTTGGTCGTCTTCCTTCCTGAATCTGCCTGCTATCAGATCTTTGGTTGCTATTTCTGTTCTGATAATTTCCAGAATTACCCTGCCTTCTTTCTCTAAGTTCCTGTTGATTTCTCACACCCTGATTTCTGTTTACAAACGCTCTGTCCGGATGTTGCGATGCATAATCATTTCTTCTAATGTGATTGTACGCATCACCTGAAACACGAAAGTTTCGGTCTGAAACATGGCGATAGGTATTGTGTCGGTTAATGTTAACGTAAACGTCCCGGTGATACCTGAACGTTGGATATGGCCTGTAATAGCTGTACCAACGTGGATAATATCCCCAATAATATGGCGATTGCCAAACGGTGTAACGAGGACTCCAGAAAAAGGAAAAGATAAGAGGAGTGCGTACAAATAGGGGTTCAATAATGTAGTTTGAACCATAGATGTAGTCGTCGCCAATAATTTGAACACGTGGGTTGCCATCCTGAACACGTTCGATTTCGATGGTAGCTACATCCTGAAAAACGTCTTTGTCGAGAACTGCCTGAATGACAACCAACGAATTGCGTTCAGATGAATTTTCAACTACTCTTAGGTAATCGATGTACCCATCCTGATTCAAGTCAAGGTTTGAAATCCGGATATCCGGATCATTCAATCGTTCTTCAAAGTCTTCCAGATTTTTCGAATCACCAAAAATAGAGGCGACAGCATCCAGGTCCAGATTGTCGCTAATGTCGTAACTTGTTGCCCGCGCTGTGGTAACTGTGCGTTGTGCCTGTGCATTGATGAAGGTAGCGCAAAACGCCATAAGTAAGATTCCAATTTTAGTTTTCATGGTACTGAGTTTAAATTGTTTTCTGTTTCTGCCGAGTCTTGTTTTCATTTTCCTCAGCATTGATACTACCTTCAAAAAATCTGCCAGAATTACTTTAAGAATTTATGTGGTTTAAAATCAGATAAATACATTTTTATTGTTTGGCTCCTTTCAATTTGTTTCCCGGCCTCTTCCTTTTGGATGAGGTTGGTGTGGTGTCGTTAACCTTTTAATACTTTCAAGGCGTCGTATGTTACTTCAATCGTTTTATCAATTTTTTTTGTTGTATGCGCAGCCGACATAAATCCGGCTTCGAATTGTGATGGCGCCAAGTAAATACCGCTTTCCAATGCCATTTTGAAGAATTTGGCATAGGTTGCTGTGTTGCATTTGAGGGCGTCTGCAAATGAATTCACTTTAACATCTTCCGTAAAGAAAAGTGTAAACATAGAACCAACACGGTTCAGAACTCCGGGGAAATTTAAATCTGTCAGGCATTTTTTTATGCCTTCTCCCAAACGGGCCGATTTGTCTTCAAGCATATCGTAAAAACCATCTGTTTCGTCCAGAATCTTCAGGGCAGTTAAGCCGGCTGACATGGCCAACGGATTTCCTGAAAGCGTTCCGGCTTGATAAACAGGACCTTTTGGCGCGAGCTTGTCCATAATTTCTTGTTTGCCGCCATAAGCGCCAACAGGAAGTCCGCCGCCAATTATTTTTCCGAAGCAGGTGAGATCGGGAGTTATTCCAAGTATTTGTTGTGCGCCACCTTTCGAAAGGCGGAACCCAGTCATGACTTCATCAAAAATCAGGACAGTACCATATTTGGTGCACAATTCGCGAATACCGCTGATGAATTCCGGTTCAGGAATAACCACACCCATGTTTCCGGTTACCGGTTCCAGGATTACTGCTGCAATTTGTTCCGGATAGCGAATGAATAATTCTTTTACTGAATCCAGATCGTTGTAACTTGCAGTCAGCGTATCTTTTGCAGTTCCTGAAGTAACTCCGGGAGAATTTGGTGTGCCCAAGGTCAAAGCGCCGGAACCTGCCTTGATCAGGAAGCTGTCGTTGTGACCATGGTAGCAACCTTCAAATTTAATGACCAGTTCGCGACCAGTGTAGCCGCGGGCCAGGCGCAAAGCGCTCATGGTGGCTTCAGTTCCGGAGTTAACCATGCGAACACTGTCAATCGACGGAACCATTTTTTTGATCTGGAGAGCCATTTCGGTTTCAAGCAGGGTAGGGGCGCCGAAACTGGTGCCTTTTGCAGCAGTTTTCTGAACAGCCATAACCACATCAGGATGAGCATGTCCCAAAATCATTGGACCCCAGGAACCAACGTAATCGATGTATTCGTGTCCGTCGATGTCGAAAACTTTCGCGCCTTTGGCACTGGCTATGAACAATGGATCACCGTCAACGCTTTTAAACGAGCGAACCGGCGAATTCACTCCTCCGGGAATATGTTTTTGTGCTTCCTGAAAAGCCGCTATGCTTTGTGTGTATTGTTTCATGCTTTAACTATTTCGGAGCCCCACCCAAACCCTCCCCATGGGGAGGGCTTAAAACGTAGCCCATTCTGAATATATTTTTATAATTATTTAACTTTGCGTCAACAATATTTTGTCATCGCTTTTTACTGATTTCGGTACACCACTTTCATAGCTTTCCCCGTTGGGGGAACGGGAAGGGGGCTTCCTTTTTTTATAGTTCTTTTACAATTTCCTGAGCGTGATAGGTAATGATGATATCGGAACCGGCACGTTTGATGGAAGTCAGGATTTCGCGAACCATGCGGTTTTCGTCAATCCAGCCGTTGGCCGCAGCCGCTTTTACCATCGCATATTCGCCGCTAACATTATAAGCCGCAACCGGGATGTTGAAATTGGTTTTAACACGCTGAATAATATCCAGATAACTCAAAGCCGGTTTTACCATCACGATGTCGGCGCCTTCTTCAATATCGAGGGCAACTTCGCGCAAAGCTTCGTTGCCATTGGCCGGATCCATTTGGTAGGTTGCACGGTTGCCGAATTTTGGAGCGCTGTCGGCTGCTTCGCGGAATGGGCCATAAAATGCCGATGCATATTTGGCTGAATACGCCATGATTGGCAGATTATAAAAACCGTTTTCGTCGAGCGCTTTGCGGATAGCGCCAACACGACCGTCCATCATGTCGCTCGGAGCAACCATATCAACACCTTCCTGTGCCAGCGAAACCGACTGCTTGGCCAGAGTTACCAAAGTCAGGTCGTTGTGAACATCGCCATCAACTATGGTTCCGCAATGGCCGTGAACGGTATATTCGCAGTTGCAAATATCGGCAATCACGTACAGATCGGGCAATGCTTCCTTAATGGCACGAACAGCCTGTTGTACAATTCCGTTGTGTTCGCAGGCCACCAATCCGTGTTCGTCTTTATGTTCAGGAATACCAAAAAGCAAAACTGCCTGAATTCCCAATCCATATAAGCGACGGCATTCCTCAACAAGCAAATCAACCGACAGGTTAAAATTTCCCGGCATAGAGGAAATCGGAATCCGGACATTCGTTCCGGGGCAAACAAAAAGCGGCATGATCAGATCGTCGCGTGTAAGTACTGTTTCGCGAACCAGGTTACGTAAAACGGGTGTATGTCTCAGTCTTCTGAGTCGTGTTATTGGGAATGACATAGTGTAAGTTTTAAAATTGTTTTTTCTGAAAATGATTGAGTATGGCGGAATAAATACCCTGCGAATTAGCTGTTCCGGCAGTTATCAGCGGCTCAAGACCGTTTCGGATAACTTCGGCAGAAGTGGTTTGGCCAATGCAAACCAAACGTAGTTTCGATGCATCATATTTTCCTGAAATCAGGTGCAGCAGGTTGTTGCAGCACGAAGGGCTTGTTAGAACGATCATATCGTACTGATCGTCAAGGATTAACTGAAAAGCTTTTTCGTTTATTGTTTCCGGTAAAACCGTTTCGTAAAACAGAATGCGGACAGATTCTGCTTTTTTTGAAATTTTATCTTCGATTACCGAACGGGCCAAATTACCAATCGGGAAAAGTACCCGTTCTCCTTTACTGACGCGGTTAATAAAATCGGCCGAAAAATCTTCAGCAGTATTTCCAAGATTGATAAAAGCTGCTGAAGTTCCATAGCATTCGAGTTGTGCTGCTGTCTTTTTTCCAACTACAGCAATTTTTAAATGCTCCGGAAGGCTGTAATGATTCTGAAGTTCGAAAAGACGGGCGAAAAAATATTTTAATCCGTTTGGGCTGGTAAAAACTATCCAATTAAAAGTATCCAGATTTTTTAACTGAGACAAACCAAATTCATCGAGTGGCAACGGCTTAATTTCAATGGTTGGCATCGATAGCAGTGTTGCCGATTCTTCGGTCAGAAGTTTCTCAAGTTCAGCAGATTGTCCGTTTGGTCTGGTTGAAATAAATACTTTGTTTTCGAGTAGATTACCCATTTTGAATCAATGCGTATGGTTGGTTGTTTTAATCTGATTCAGAATTTCACCTGCTCCTTTTTCGAGCATTTTTTCTGCCAGTTGAACGCCAATTCCGGCTCCTTTGGTTATTTCTCCTGAAATATTTTCCCTGATGTATTGTTTTCCGTCGACCGAAGCAACAAAGCCGCTCATGTTCAGCACGCCATTTTCGAGTTTCGAATAACAGCCAAGCGGAACCTGGCAGCCACCTTCGAGATGAGCAAGAAAAGCACGTTCGGCCAGAATGGTATTCCAGGTTTCGATGTGGTTCACTTTGGCCATCAGTTCATCAACTTCAGGATCGTTTAAGCGGGTTTCTATGGCAATTGCTCCCTGGCTGACGGCTGGCATCAAAACTTCGGGATCGATGATTTCGGTAATGTATTTGTCGAGTCCAAGGCGCTGAAGTCCGGCAGCAGCCATAATCATGGCATCGCAGTAGCCTTCTTCCATTTTCTTCAGGCGCGAATTCACATTTCCGCGTATGTCTTTTATAACAATCTGATTGTTCACTTTCAGCAGACCGGCAATCCGGCGTAAACTTGAAGTGGCAATAACGTCGCCAGCTTTCAGATCGGCCATTTTTTTGCCATTCAGGCTAACCAGTGCATCGCGAAACTCGGCACGTTCCAAAACTGCGCCCAGCTTTAAACCTTCAGGCAAAGTTGTGGGTAAATCTTTCAGGCTGTGAACCGCAATGTCAACCGAACCATCAATCAGTTCGTTTTCAATTTCTTTGGTAAATAAACCCTTGTCGCCAATTTTCGAGAGTGCAACGTCGAGAATTTTATCGCCTTTTGTTTTAATTATTTTCAGGTTTACCTGAAGTTCGGGAAAGATTTCTTCGAGAGTGGCTTTTACTTTTTTAGCCTGATAGAGTGCCAGTTGACTGCCACGTGTACCTATTCTTATCGTTTTTTTCATTCTAGTCGGTCAAAAGGAATTCGAGCAGAATTTTCTGCAAAAATTTACACGAATTTAAATAAATCATTGATGATTTTCAGGGAATCGATGTTTTTCCCGTTGTCAGTTAAATCTTTTAGGTTTTTGATCAGCATTCTCGTGTAGCGTTGGGTGAGATGCTGGGCATAATCATCAACTAGTTCCTGCATTTCAGGAGTATTGAGTTTGCGGTAGGTAGAAAGTTCTTCCTGATTAATAGCCTGAAAATTAGTTGATATGGTATTTATTGCCGGACGTAAAGAGCGACTGGCCAGCCATTCGTTAAAATCGCCTACAACTTCGTCAAGAATAAGCCGGGCTTTTTCAGCACTTTCTTTCTTGTTTTCAGTGGTTTGGTTTACAATTTCCTGAAGGTCGTCGATGCCGAGCAATTCAATATTTTCGATTTCTCCAACAGCAGTTTCAATGTTCCGTGGAACCGACAAGTCGACAAAAACCTGTTTGTGACCAGGTCTGATGTGGAGAGTTTGTTTAATCATTTCGGCGGTAATAACCGGCTGAGGAGCGGCTGTTGCGATCATTACGATATCAAATCCGTGAAGATACTTTTCGAAACCATCAAAAGGAACGACTGTCCCGTTGTATTTGGTGGCGGTTTTTTCAGCAGTTTCAATTGTTCTGTTTGCAACTGCGATCTGTCGAACTCCTTTTTTGTGAATATTTTGTAGAGCGAGGTTTCCGGTTTCACCGGCACCGATCATCAAAACAGATTTGTCGCTGATACCATTTAAAAGATTGGCACACATTTCAACAGCAGCACTGCTTACCGAAGTAATTCCAAGTTTAATACCGGTCTCGGTGCGAACTCGTTTTCCGGCTTCGAATGATTTCTGGAAAAGACGCATCAGAACAGCGTCAGTTAATGCAAGTTCGGTGCAAGTCAGGTAAGCTTCTTTTACCTGGCCAATAATCTGATCTTCACCAATGATTAACGAGTCTAATCCGGAAACTACCTCGAACAAATGACGCACAGCACCCGCATTTGACCGATGGTAAAAATAGTGCCAGCAATGATCAGAAATTCTTTTGAAATTTTTGATCACCTCATAAATCAGTTCAAATGCAGTCTGATTATCGTGCTTGTCCTGAGAAAAGTAAATCTCAGTACGGTTACAAGTTGAAATAAGCACCAGGTCAGCTATTTCAGTTTCCTGTTGCAACAGTTCTGAAAATGCCACAACTTCGCTTTTTGCGAACGAAAATTTTTCCCGTATCTCTAATGGCGCTGTTTTATAGCTAATTCCTATCACCCCAATCATAAAATTATCTTTATCAGGATTGCTTAAAAAAACAATGTTGTACAATAATAGTTGCAATAAAATTCTCAATTTACAGAATTTTAATTGCCGGAGGCCAGTAAAGTTAAATTGTCTGACTTGCCTGAATTAGCAAACTGATGGCGGTGGGCGGGAGAATTGGAAGTCGTGAAACAGGAACTCGTGTACCTTAACATCTCTGATGTGGAATATTAATTTTCCTGTATCCGGCGATAATGGAGTCAATTGTTCTTCAGACTTCAGGATTTGAGCCTGACTTTGAAATTCGTCGAAGTTATTCTGAAAATAGTACACCGATTGTTCGGCCGATTTTTGTTTAATTTCGGCAGGAATAGTAATCGACGAAACAGTTTCTGTGGCTTCTTCTCCGGTGCTATTATTGAACATACCCATAGCAAAGCCGAAAAAATAAAATGCGGCTAGCAGTAAATAAGGCATTGGTGTCGATAATAATCCGAGGAAAAACACTGTTTCTGATTTTAATGTAAATAATCTGAATTTTGAATCATGCCCGAAAAACGAGATGATTCTTTCCTTTATTGTGTCGCAAAAATAATAATTCTAAACGAAGTGAATCGATTAAGCGTATTGATATTTGTCATTAAAGTTTGAAAACAAGAAGCAAGGAAAGCTTTCGATTTAGAAATTATCGTCTTTCAGGTATAAATTACTATCGCCATAACTCAGAAAACGGTAATTGTGAGCTAACGCGTGTTCATATATTCTTCGCCAATCTTTTCCCAAATAGGCTGAAATCAGCAAAAGTAAAGTACTTTGTGGTTGATGAAAATTGGTGATCAAACCATCAACAATCCTGAAACGATACCCCGGTGCAATAATAATTTGGGTCGATGCGGCCAGATAATCGGTCTGTTGTTTCTCCAATAAGCTTATTAATCGGTTTAAGGCTTCGGATGCTGAAAGGTTGATTTCACTTTCCTGATAAGCTTCCCACTGCGAAACTTTTAGGTCGGAAATTGACAGATTCGGATTTTGATGCGCCTGAACTCCAAGCCAGTACAGGCTTTCCAATGTTCTTACGGAAGTTGTGCCAACGGCAATTTTTTTTCCTGAATGTTGAATCAGCTTTTTTAGAAAGTCACGGCTGATGTAAAAATGTTCAGAGTGCATTTCGTGTCCTGAAATCGTATCGCTTTTCACTGGTTGAAATGTTCCGGCTCCAACATGCAAAGTCAGTTCGGCGAGTTCGTGGCCATCACTTTTCAGGTGATCGAAAACTTTTTCAGTAAAATGCAATCCTGCGGTTGGCGCGGCCACCGATCCTTTTACTTTGGAATATACGGTTTGATAGCGCTCTAAATCCGATTCTTCGGTTTCGCGGTTCAGGTAGGGTGGAATGGGTAGTGAACCTGCATTTTCTATGATTCGCGAGAATTCAAAATCAGGATTGTTCCAACAAAACCGGATCAGGCTTTTGTTTTCCCGATCAATTTGTTCGGCACAAAGTTCGATTTCAGTATCGTTAATCCGGATGGTTTTTTTCAGTAGCTCGCCTTTCCACTTTTTCTGATTGCCAATCATGCATTTCCAGATACAGCTTTTCGTGGTTTGAAAAGCGATCTGGTAATCGGCAGGCTCAACCGGATCGAGGCAAAAAATTTCGATTTTAGCACCTGTTTCTTTCCTGAAATAAATGCGTGCCCGAATAACTTTGGTATTGTTGAAAACGAGTAAACTTCCGGAGGGCAAAAATCCGGAGAGATTTTGAAAATGCGAATCCTGAATTTGTCCGTTGATCCAAACCAGTAATTTCGATTGGTCGCGCTTTTCCAACGGATATTTGGCAATTCGTTCGTCAGGCAAATCGTAGGCAAAATCGATGATGGAAGTGCCGGTTACCTGCTCAACTATTTTGTTGTCGTTTTCCATAGTATTGTGGGCGCCAAAAATACAGATTCCTTTTGAAATTAATTTTACATCAGAGTTAAAAGGAGAAAAAACTGAGTTTCACAGAGAAAATGATAAATTTTCCGACTTTCAGTTTCCGACTTCAGTTTCCTCACTTTTAGCTTGTGTCTTGTATCTTTTGAGTAGTTTTGTGTAAAATTTTGAAAAATGATAAAAGCAGGAGATAAAATCAGGTTTTTGAATGCCGTTGGTGGTGGCGTGGTTAAATCTGTCATCAACAAAACGATGGTGAATGTGGAGGATTACGACGGTTTTGAAATTCCGACACTGATCAGTGAGCTGGTAGTTGTTGACGATACGCAGTCGATGAATGCCGAAAAACGCTTTGCCCGGATTCGCGCAAACGAAAAAGAAGTTGAAAAACCAGTGAAAAAGGAGCAACCCATAGTTGAACTAAAATATATTTCAGGAAAAGATACGCCGGATTGTTATTTTGCCTTTGTTCCGCAGAATGAAGTAAATTTTGTTGAGGGCGAGCTGAAAGTTTACCTGGTGAATAACAGCAACAATTTCGTATTGTATAATTACAGTCACCTGAAAAATAAAATGTACAGAAGTGTGGAATCGGGAAAAATGAATCCAAACAGCAAGCGGTATCTCGAAAGTTTTACCCGTTTGGATTTGAACGAGCTGCCTGAATTTCAGTTTCAATTGCTGTTTTTTAGGGAAGAATCGTTTAAACTGGAAGCTCCGCTTGTGAAAAGTTTTCGGTTAAATCCGGTTAAATTTTACAGGCAAAACAGTTACGGGAAAACAAAATTCTTTGCTCAAAGTGCGATTGTATTTTCATTGCTTGAACCTGATTTGGAAACCGAACTGGCTAAACTTTCGGAGCCTGAACTCGCTAAGCTTATCACTGAAAAGGATGGGCCCAAAACTGAGCCGCCTAAAAAAGTTGCATCGCCCGATCTGGTTGAAATTGACCTGCACATTCACGAATTGATTGAAGATACACGTGGACTGGCCAATCATGAAATGTTGGAAGTTCAGTTGGGACGTTTCAGAAATGAACTGGATACGGCCATTGCTAACGGAACTCGCCGGATTGTCTTTATTCACGGCATAGGCAACGGAACACTGAAACAGGAACTTCGCAAAGAACTCAGCTCCAAATACAAGAAATATTATTTTCAGGACGCCAGCTTTAAAGAATATGGTTATGGCGCCACAATGGTGATTCTGAAAAATGCTTAAGATAGTTCCAGGTTTCAAGTTTCAGGTTCCAAGTCTCGAAGTGCAATTCGGTTGGATATTTGAAATTGTTTATTGAGTATTGGAACTTTAGAAATATCCAATTTCGAATATTCAATAATCATAAACCAGCCTGCAACCTGGAACTTTGAATTTGGAACCTGAAACTATTTCTGCATCTTTGCAGCGCAGACCGCTCTATCGCTCTTTTGTGCATTCAGGAGGGAGGAAAGTCCGGGCAACACAGGGCATCGCGCTTCTTAACCGGAAGGCGGGCGAAAGTTTGCAGTAAGGTAACAGAAAATAACCATCCCGATTTATCGGGAAACGGGTGAAAAGGTGAGGTAAAAGCTCACCGGTGGCGGTGGCAACATCGTCAGCCGTACCTCTCGCGGGTTGTAAGGCCAAATATATCACGATTTTCCGGTACGCCGGAATACAGGGCGGCCCGCTCTGGTTCTTCGGAAGTCGTGAGGGGTAGGCTGCATGATCGTTTCGGTGACGAAACGGGTAGATAAATGATAGAGGCTCTGAGCTTGTCGAAGAGTACAGAACCCGGCTTACAGGTTTGCGTTTTTTAAAAAGTAAGGCGATCGTTTGAGAATGATCGCCTTACTTTTTTTAGGAATGAAATTTTGCCTAATGATTCACAACCAGTTGTCCGGAGAATTGATTGTTTCCGTCGTTGGCTACAATCAAGTATATTCCTGAAGTAAAACCGCCAAACGACATGGTAAATGTCGGTCCTGTTTTCTTCTCTTTTTTGAGCAGGTTTCCGTTCGTGTCAAATACACTGACCGTTAGTTTGCTTTTGGAATCAGAACCATCCAGCGTTATCGTTGCTTTATCTTTGGTTGGGTTAGGAACAATAATTAGTTTATTTTTCTGAAGAGTAAGATCAGCCGATTTGGTTTTGAGTGCTTCTTTGCTTATTTTTTCTGCCGGAAGTTTAAAAGCAATAGGCACGGTGTACGAAACCATCACTGGTTCGCCAGCTTGAGATCCGGGTTTCCACCTGGGCATGTTGTTCACAATGCGCAAGGATTCTTTATCAAGCGATGGGTCAACGCTTCGGGCAACTTTTGCATCAGTTACAGATCCATCTTTTCCAATTACAAAATTCACAAATACTTTTCCTGAAATACCTTTTTTCAAGGCTTCTGTAGGATATTTTATTTCTCGAGCGATAAACTCTCTCAGGGCAAGCTGTCCGCCTGGAAATTCAGGCATGTCTTCAACAATAAAGAATTTATCATTTGATGATTTTGTCGTAATTTCTATTGCCCCGTTTTTCCCCAGATCCCCGTATTTTTCAATTGCTGCGGCGTTTTTCAATACACTAACCGATTTTAAAGTCGCAGGATCAAATTTGTCAATGCTTTGGTTTTCGGAAATAAAACCGTTAACCATGATCAAAGGTTTTGCTTCGTTAAAGGAATAGCCCCCATTATTCTTGTTGAGACTACCAAAGCCAGATCCATCCAACTGTTTAGCCTTTAAATCTTTGCTATATCCAATCACTACTGCTTTTTCAGTTGTTCTGTTTTGCAATACGGATTCTCCATTTTTTAGATTGATTAAAACAACACCATTTTCACCTTTTTCTCCATACATGGCTGAAGCCGATGTTCCTTTTAAAACATCAATTGATTCAATGGTATTTGGATCAATGTTGCTTATGTCTTTGTTTTCGGTGATTTTACCATCAACAACAATTAATGGTTGATTCGGTCCACTGGAACCGCCAATTTTTAGAGGTTTATCAGTCTGTACTTTAAATGACTTGTCGTTCGAACCATTTAAATCATTCTTCAGCGTAATTTCAATCACACCATCTTTGCGCTTTTTACCATATTTTTCAACAGCCATTTGATCTTTTAAAATGGCGACATTTTCAATTTTTTCAGGATTAATAGAGGACATAACAGCTTTTGATGATTCTTTGCCATCAATAATTATCAATCCCGGTTCTGCTGAGCTCTGTTTTTTTGTTGCCGAAACATCATTTCCCATGGCGTCAATTCCAACAACCATAGTTTTCAGGGTTACAAGCATTTCTTTTTCGAAATCGGGACTCACTTTTTGTGATTCAAATCCAACATACGAAATAACAAGTGGCGAATCATCGGTTAATTTAAGTACGAACCGGCCTTCCGAATCAGTGATGGTTCCGATTGTTTTTCCGGAGACAATAACTGATGCGCTTTTTAGCGGACTGCCGTCTTCCGAAATAACTTTTCCGTTTACTGTTTTTTCATCCTGAATGGTAGTATTGGTCTCGGTTTTTACAAACTGGTATTCCGGAGCAGCAAAGGCATAGAAAACTCCTGCAATCATAGGCAGCACGATTAATAGTTTTAATTTTCTGAACGGTGATTGAATGGTATGTTTCATCATGGCAAATCGTTTTTTGTTGAGTGAATAATTGAATGAATTGGCCAGTGAAATGACTGGCCCGCCAAACATTTGGTTTAGTAATGCCGCACGGTAAACAGCCGGATTGGAGCTGCGCTGCAGCGCTTGCTCGTCGGCCAGGTATTCGTGGTTTTGCCTGATCAGCCGGCCATACAGCCAAACAACCGGATTAAACCATTGCAGCGTGCGCAGAATTTCGAACAGCAATAAATCGATCCAGTGTTTTTGCCGGATGTGCTCGCGTTCGTGATTCACAATTTCGTTCGTTTCAATTTCGCCGATTGAAGGATTGACAAAGACATACGAAATAAATGAAAATGAAGCGGAATATTCATCCGTCCGGATTAGTTTAATGGACTTTACATGTCGCGCGTCCGATTTCCGGATAACTTTCAGAACAGGCAATGTTTGTTTGAAAAGCTTGTATATCAGGAAAGTAATTCCTGAAAGATAAAAGAACAGCAAAATGCTCTGTGCCGAAAATGATTCTTCAGGAATAACCGTTCCCTGAATTTGCGGTTCGGAAATTTCTACACTTGGAATAACCGGAATGACCACTGTATAATGCCAGGTAAAAAGCGGGAAGATGATGGAAATCAGCATGCCTGAAACCAGGAAAATACGGTTCAGACTGAAGAATCTTTCGTTCCGGAGCAATAACGCATAAACCAAGGCAAATCCTGATAACCAAACTGTTGATTTTACCAGATAAAAGGCAAATGCTTCCATATTTTGTTTTTTAGTCTTTCGACAATTCCTGTTTTGTTTCTTCCATCAATTGTTCCAAATCCTGAATGGTCAGATCTTTTTCGCGGGCAAAGAACGAAGCCATGGCCGGAAACGAGTTGTTGAAATAGCTTTTCAGCAAACCAAATAGCTGGGTTTTGGAGTAATCTTCCTTTGTAACCAGCGGATAATAAACATGTACATTTCCGTAACTTTTGTGCGAAACGAAATCCTTTTTTTCCAGAATCCGGAGTACGGTCGAAACCGTATTTCGAACGGGTTTTGGGTCGTCGAAACGGTCACGGATATCTTTTACGATTCCTTCGCCCATTTCCCACAAATGTTGCATGATTTGTTCTTCAGCTTTTGTCAGTTGCATAGCTTTCGTTTTTGATTTTATCAATCCTTCGGAACAAATATATGACTATAAAATTAGTCAACCAAATAATTTTCAGAAAAAATGACTAAAAATATAGTCGTTTTGAATTTTTAAGTTTTCTTAGCTGTTTCCCATCAAATCCCTTCCCCTTTTGTTTGCCTTTTTCTGACTACCTTCGCTACTGAACATTAATTTATCGGTCATGTATAAGAATTTAGTGCCACGGGTAGCAGCCATTCACGATTTAAGTGGGTTCGGACGTTCTTCGCTTACAGTAATTATGCCGGTTTTGTCGACCATGGGCATTCAGGTTTGCCCGCTGCCAACAGCAGTTTTATCCACGCACAGCGCTTTCCCTGATTTTCATTTTCGCGATTTAACTGACGACATGAATCCGATAATTGATCATTGGAAACGACTGCAACTGCGGTTCGATGCCATTTATTCGGGATACATGGGTTCGGCTAAACAAATTGACATTGTTCGTGGTTTTATTCGAGACTTTCAACATTCCGATCAGTTAATTGTCGTTGATCCGGTTCTGGGCGACGATGGGAAACTGTACCGTTCGTTCACGCATGAAATGGTTGATAAAATGAAGGAGTTGGTTTGCGATGCCAATGTAATTACACCCAATATGACCGAAGCTGCACTTTTGCTTGATGAACCTTATACAGTGAATCTTTCGGAAACGAGATTGAAAGACTGGGCAAAGCGTTTGTCGGCTTTTGGCCCTCAAACTGTAATTATTACGAGTGCGCCGGTTACTGATAAGCGCGGAAAAACCTCGGTGGTGGCCTACAACAGTACCGACGACCGCTATTGGAAAGTTGTTTGCGATTATTTGCCGGCCAGCTATCCCGGAACCGGCGATGCCTTTGCCAGCGTAATCACAGGTTCACTTATTCAGGGCGATAGTTTGCCAATTGCCATTGATCGCGCAGTTCAGTTTATTTCAATTGCGGTAAGGGCAACTTTTGGGTACAATTACAAACAATCGGAGGGAATTTTGCTCGAAAAGGTTTTATCGTCGCTCAATGCACCGGTTCAGTTGAGCAGTTATCAGTTACTGGATTAGATGGAATGGTGAAAATGAAAAGTAGTATGGGAATGAATATCAATCACAAAATAAAGCTTGTTGCGACAGATCTGGATGGAACTTTTCTGCGGAACGACAAATCGATTTCGAGCGAAAATCTGGATGCTCTGCATTTGCTGGGCCAACTTGGAATACAAAGGGTAATTGCCACCGGGCGAAACCTGGAAAAGACAATGGAGGTGATTTCTCCGGAAATTCCGTTCGATTTTATTGTTTTTTCTTCAGGAGCAGGAGTTTACGATAAAAAATCGGACAAGCTTCTTTATCATCAGAATATTCATCCGGATGTTGTTCAGCAATTGTCCGGATTCCTGATCGACTGCAACCTGAATTTTCATTTGTTTAAGCCGGTTCCCCGGAATTTCGAATGCTGGTTTTACCGCGGATCGGTGCCTTGTGAGGAATTTGAACGTTATTTCAGTTTTCATCAGTCGCATGCCGATCCATTTCCGGGAAATAATCAGGTCGATTCAGAGGCTTGTCAGTTTTTGGTAGTTTTCCCAAATAATCCTGACCGGTTTTTGGCCCTGAAAGATGAGATTGAATCGCGGTTTCAGGAGGTAAAAGTTGTTAGAACCAGCTCTCCGCTGGATACTGGTTATATATGGATGGAGATTTTTCATCGTTCGGTTTCGAAAGGAAATGGCGTAAAATTCGTTTGCGACAACCTTCAGATCGATCATGAATTTACGCTCGGAATCGGCAATGATTTCAATGATTTGGATTTGCTCGAGTTTACAAAGTATTCATACATTGTGGCGAACGGGCCTCAGGAATTAAAGTCCCGTTTTTTGCCGGCCGAGTCGAATGAAGAAAATGCATTTGCCCTGGCCGTTCAGAAACATTTCTCAGAATAAAACTAACTAGCCATAAACCATCAAGTATTTTCAACCATTAAAATAATATAAGATGAGAAACGTATTCACTCTGCTCTGGGTTTTGGTATCAGCCCTTTGCTTTGGTCAGGCACAATTAAACCTGAATGATCCGATCCCAACAGATCCAAAAGTCTCGAAAGGCGTTTTGCCCAACGGAATGACCTATTATGTGAGGGCCAACAGCACGCCTAAAAACAGGGCCGATTTGTATTTGGTGGTCAAAGTTGGCTCGGTTGAGGAAGACGATAATCAGCTTGGGTTGGCGCATTTTGCTGAACACATGGCTTTTAACGGAACGAAAAACTTTCCCAAACACGATCTGATTAATTACCTGGAATCGATTGGGATGGAATTTGGCGCCGAAATTAATGCTCAAACCGGATTCGATGAAACCGAGTATACCATAAAAGTTCCGCTCGACAGCACCCAATACATGGACAAAGGCTTGCAGGTTTTGTACGATTGGGCTTGCCAGGTTACCGATTCTGACGAGGAAATTGAAAAGGAACGTGGTGTAATTCACGAGGAATGGCGCGCCGGGCGTGGAGCCGATGAGCGGATGATGCAGAAATGGCTTCCGGTTTTCCTCTATAAATCGAAATATGGCGAACGTCTGCCCATTGGTAAAATGGAAGTGATCGATCATTTTGCTCCTGAATTGCTCCGGAAATTTCGCAAAGACTGGTACCGCCCCGATTTGCAGGCAGTGATTGTGGTTGGCGATTTCGATCAGCAAGCCATGGTGAAAAAGGTAACCGAATTGTTTTCGAAAATTCAGGAACCAGCCAAACCAAGGAAGTTGGAAACCTACGATATTCCTGACAATAAAGGAACTTTGGTTTCGGTGGCCACTGATAAAGAAGCGCGGTATTCTGAAGTACAGATTTTTTACAAACATCCGCTCAAAATTTCGAAAACCATTGCCGATTACCGCCAAACGATTGTCGAAGGTTTATACACGTCGATGTTTAACGATCGGCTGGGCGAATTGGCGCAAAAGGAAAATCCGCCCTATTTGTATGCGGGTTCAGGTTACAGTGCGCTTTTTGGACCAAAGAGCGTTTATAATCTGATGGTCGTTTGCCAGAATGGAAAAGTTGAAGAAGGAATTAAAACGATTTTAACTGAAAATAATCGTGTGCTGAAATATGGTTTTACTGAAACTGAGCTCGAACGCCAGAAAGCGGCCATGATGACGTCGATGGAAAATGCATACAACGAACGCGACAAGCAGAAATCGATCAGTTATGCCGATGAGTACAAGCGAAATTTCCTGATGACGAAAGAGCCGATCCCCGGAATTGAAAATGAATTCAATTATTTCAAAACGTATATTCCAGGTATTACGCTTGAAGAAGTAAATGCCCTGGCTAAAAAATGGATTACCAAAGATAATCGTGTCGTCATTTTAACCGCTCCTGAATTACCCGGAGTTAACGTTCCTGACGAAACGGAAGTACGGAAATACCTGGATGAAGCTGACCGGATTCCGGTTGAAGCTTATGCCGATAAAATAATTGATAAACCACTGATTCCGGTTGAGCCAACTGCCGGAACGGTTACCTCGGTGAAGAAAATTGATGACGTGGATGCAGAAGAATGGACTTTGTCGAATGGCGCCAAAGTCATTGTAAAATCAACCGATTTTAAAGATGATGAGATTTTGTTTTCAGCCTACAGTTTGGGTGGAAGTTCTTTGTATCCGGCAACGGACGATGTTTCGGCTGATTTGGCTTCAAACGTACTCGACTTGAGTGGTCTAGGCGATTTCGACAATGTTTCGCTTGAAAAATTACTGGCCGGAAAATCTGTCTCGGTGAGTCCATACATCAACGATTTGCGCGAGGGATTTAGCGGTGGTTCTTCAGTAAAGGATACTGAAAGCCTGATGCAGCTTATTTACATGTATTTTGTCGGCCAGCGTTCCGATCAGCCTGCATTTAATTCGTTTATGACTCGTGTTTCCGGTTCTCTGGAAAACAAGAAAGCGTCGCCGGAAGCTGCCTTTCAGGATACTTTGCAGGTTGTTTCGAGTAATTACAATCCACGCAAAAAGCCAATGACGATTGATATGCTGAAAGAAGCCAATTTTTCGCGGATTAGCGAAATTAACCGCGAACGCTTCAGCGATGCCAGCGACTTTAAGTTTTTCTTTGTCGGGAAAATCGATAAAGAAGCTTTCAAAGCGTTGGTTGAAAAATACATTGCCTCAATTCCTTCAAGCCATAAAAACGAACAATGGAAAGATTTGGGTATTGAAGAGCCTTCAGGAAAAATTGAGAAAACGGTTTATAAAGGACAGGATGCCAAAAGTATGCAGTACATTATTTTCCACGGAAATTTCGATTATAACCGCAAAAATATATTGCTGATTACCGCAGTCGGTAAAATCCTGACTGCCCGTTTGCTCGAAGTTATCCGCGAAGACAAAAGCAGTGTGTATTACATTGGCGCCAGTCCTTCGGTCGATAAATTTCCGAAGGGAAAATACGATCTGACCATTTATTATGGCGCCGATCCGGCAAAATTAACCGAACTGAACGAGGCTGTTTTCACGCAAATTAAAGATTTTATGGCCAATGGTCCAAGTGAATCCGATTTGCAGAAAGCCAAGGAACAATTGCTGCGCGAGCACGAAACAAATTTACGCGAGAATAAATACTGGCTCAGTATTTTGAGTAATACTTATTTCATGAATAACGCCGATTTCAGCCATTTTAATGATTACGACAATCTCGTAAATTCATTTACAACGGCCGATTTGAAAGCGGCATTCAACCAATACTTCGATTTTAATAATTACTACGGAGTTGCGCTGAAACCCGAGGCTGCCCGAAAATAACACAGTTATGAACCAATTAAGCTGTCGCAAAAGTTATTAACCCAGTCATCCTGAACTTGTTTCAGGATCTCAACGCATACCATGTCAGACCCTGAAATAAATTCGGGGTGACGGGTTCGGATTTGAATACTTTTGTGACAGCTTTTTTATTCTTTGCTTCGGAATAAATTTTCAGCTTCCCGAAGCTGTTCCGGTTTTCCAAGATCCATCCATTGCCCTGAATGATCGTGAAAAGCTTTGATTGTGTGATCTTTGGCCAATCGCAAGTACAAATCCATGATCGGGAATTTCCCCTCTTCAGTAATTAAATCAAGCAATTCGGGCTGAATAAGGTGAATGCCGCTAAAAGCCATTGGTTTTGCTTCCTGAAAAGATTGTTCGCGGCTGACAATGATTTCGTTGTTCGTGAAATTTTTCCAGCCAACAAGTTGCAGATTCCGGTCAAACATCAAATAGCGGCTGGTTTCTCGATCGCGGGTAACCAAAGTTGCCAGTGCATTTTGTTCCTGATGGTATTTTAGCAAAACATTCAAATCCAGATTGCTGATCACATCCACATTGTAAATCAAAATTGGTTCTTCACCCTTCAGGAAAATGCCGGCTTTTTTTAATCCGCCGCCGGTATCGAGCAAGTTTGGGCGTTCATCGGAGATGTGAATGTCAATTCCGAAGAAATTATTTGCCTGAAGAAATGAAATAATCTGATCGGCAAAGTGAAAAACATTGATCGCAATGTCTGAAATTCCCGATTCTTTCAAATGTTCAATCGCATGTTGAAGCAGCGGCTTTCCAACCAAGCTGACCAAAGCTTTGGGTTTATTTTCGGTATGTTCTTTTAGCCGGGTTCCAAGTCCGGCAGCAAAAATGAGAGCTTTCACGCAATTCGATTTGAGTTTCCCCAAAAATAGACATATTGAGAATTAATTCGCAGCATTCCCGCATTATTTCGCTATTCGAAAGGCGTGCCGGGTTATTATTTTCAGGTTTTAAAAAATTCATGAAACATGCGTTTAAACTTTTTGAATTGAAGTTAGTCTATGACAGAGAAACAGATTTAATCACTTTAAAAAACAAATTCATGAAAAAATTAGGCGTAATGTTATTGGTTCTTCTGTTCGCTGCCGGAACTTCTTTCGCTCAGGAACGCGGAGGCGGTCAGCGCCCTTCAAGGACAGAAGGTCAGGGAAGGCCGGGAGGACAAGGAAGACAGCAGATGAATCCGGAAGAAATGTTGAAAAGACAAACTGCGCGTTTGGTTGAAGAACTGAAATTAAACAAAGATCAGGAAGCTAAAGTACTGGCGATAAATAAAAAGTACATGGAGAAAAATCCGGTTGACTGGTCGAAAATGCGTGAAGCCAGCGATGACGAACGTGCTAAGATGCGCGAACTTATGAGAAAAGTTCAGGACGATAAAAACAAGGAAATTAAAGCGCTTTTAACTCCTGATCAGGTTAAGCTTTTTGACGAGAATTTGAAGAAGCGTGAAGAAATGATGAAGAATCGCCAGGGTCGTCAAGGCGGCGGAGGCCAGTAAATAGTTTGCATTTTGGTTAAAAGAGAAAAGGGGCTTCTGCCCCTTTCTTATTTGTTCAAAATTGATTGAAAAATCTGAATAAACCACTGTTCATTTTTAGTTCATTTCAACGGGCCAACGGTTGTTTTTGTCATTCACATCAGGTAATTCCAAATCCGGATCGATAATTACCGAATCAATTTTGCTAACCGATTTATACTTGTACTCGTAACTACTTCCATTCTGCCAGATTTCAACCGGAAGTTTTACTTCCTGTTCATGACCATTACTTTCTTTAATTTTAAGTTTTACCGGCATGGCCATTTGCTGCAAATTGCTAATTGTAATTTTTGCACCGCGTGCCGGATCGTTATCCACATATTCAATTCCTGAAATTCCCTGGTCTAAAGTCCATGTCTGACAAAACCATTCGTTCCAGAACCAGTTAAGGTCTTCGCCCGTCGCATTGTTCATCAGGCTGAAGAAATCGCCGGGCGCCGGATGTTTATAAGCCCATTTTCGGATGTATTCACGGAAAGCGTAATCGAAACGATCTTTACCCAGAATGTATTCGCGGGCGATTACCAATCCAAGCGCTGCTTTGTAATAACTTAATGTGTGGGTTTGTTTTCCCTGAACATCAGCCAAATTCAGGATACTTTGAGCGTCGGTTCTGGTAAGATAGGGAACCAGATCGCGTGCCGGATTCTTTTTCTCAGGATCGAATTCTCCGTCTCGTTTTGGCCCGAATTCTCCTTTATTGAAATCATCCTGTGCATAAATATCAATAAATGTGTTGAATCCTTCATCCATAAAGGGGAATCGTCGTTCGTCGGAACCTACAATCATGGGAAACCAGTTGTGACCGATTTCGTGAGCGGTGACGAGGTACATAACATTTGGGCTTCTGGCTTTCCATCCGCAGAAACTGAGTCCCGGATATTCCATGCCGCCAACCGGGCCGGCTACATTTAGCGCAATGGGGTAGGGATAAATGAACCATTTCGACGAGAAATGTTCGACAGAATATTTCAGGTATTCAGTTGAACGGCTCCAGGCTGTATCTCCGGCGCTTTCGGCAGGATAAACCGACATGGCCAAAGCGGTTTTCCCCTCCGGAAGATTAATCCGTGCAGCATCCCAGATGTATGCTTTTGACGCTGCCCATGCCACATCCCTGCTGTTTTGCATTTAAACTGCCAGGTTAAAGCGCCTCTGTTTGTTGGTCTGGCCGATGATTTACCTACTTCATCAGGATTGATAATAAATTGTGTTTTGTCGCTTGTTTGTGCTTGTTTCAGTCTTGAAATCTGGCTCTTTGTAAGCACTTTTTCCGGATTGACCAATTCGCCCGACCCAACCACAATCATATCCCACGGAACGGTTATCTCGTAACTAAAATCTCCGTATTCGCAATAAAATTCTCCGCTTCCCATGTACGGAAGCGTATTCCATCCGCGCAGATCGTCGTACACACAAAGGCGCGGGTACCATTGGGCTACATCGTACAACGTACCTTTTGTTGCGCGGATCCTGCCGGTACGGAATTGCTTGTCGCTTATTGTAAATGCATAGTCAATTTCAACCTGAATTTGCCCGCCAAAAGCCGGTACCGGTTTATTTAGCCTGATTTGCATTCGCGTATCAGTGATGATATACTCGGCTTTAGCCGACGACTGTGCGCCAATAACCTCAACAGAATGAATAGTGAATCCGCCGGCTACGGTCGGAACTCCCTGCGTAAGACTACCGCGCGAACCCTCCTTAAATAAATTTTGACCCAGTTCGAGCCACAAAAACGAAAGATTATCCGGACTATTATTCGTGTAGGTAATGGTTTCTTTTCCTGAAATGGTTTGCGACAATGTATCGAGTTTCACAGCAATGTCGTAGTCGGCCTTATTTTGCCAGTATTTTTCGCCGGGAACACCACTTGCACTGCGGAATGCAGATTCCGGAGAACATAGCAGGCTTGAATTAAAGATGGTATGCTGATCGAAATTACTTTTTTCCTGAGAGTAAACTTGTTTGCCCTGAAGGATGAACTGAACGATTAATCCCGACAGGAGGAGGATTTGTTTCATAAATGCACTTGATTTGAATAGTATGAAGTTCTTTTTTGAAAAAACTTTAGCTTTTCAAAAAAGAATAAAATGCGATATAATCTGGAACTGATTTATTATTGGGGCTTCAGGTCATTTCGTAACGCAAGCATTTTAATGGCGGTAACCGCTGCTTCATCGCCTTTGTTGCCAAGCAGGCCCCCTGCCCGATCGAGTGCCTGTTGCTGATTGCCGGTAGTGAGTAATCCAAAAATAAACGGTTTGTTGTATTTCATATTCAGGCTGGTAATTCCCTGTGTTACACCCTGGCATATAAAATCGAAATGGCGGGTTTCTCCCTGAATCACACATCCCAAAATCAGGATGGCATCAACGGCTGTGTATTCAGCCAGATATTGAGCGCCCAAAGTCAGTTCAAAACTTCCGGGAACATGTTTCAGGATAATGTTTTCGTCTTTGGCGCCGTGCTTCTTCAAGGTGTCGACAGCGCCCTGCGCCAACGCTCCTGTTACTTCGTAGTTCCATTCAGCAACCACAATTCCGAATTTCATGTCTTCGGCTGATGGAACCGAAGTCAAATCGTATTCTGATAAATTTTTAGTAGCCATTTTATTTTATTTTAGCGTAAAAATAAAAAATCCCCTTCAAAGAGGGGACTTTTTGTATTTTATAGTTTGTAGAAGAAAAGCTGAAAGTTATTTGCTCTTGACTTTATGCTAGTTCTTAACTGTTCATTTTTGCTTTTGCACGGGCAATGTATTTGTCAATGCTTCTTCCTTCGTTGGTTTCAGGAAATTTTTCTTTGATTGTTTCATACAATTTCAGTGCGTCGGCTTCTTTGTTTGTGCTTTCAAGAAGTTCGCCTGCTTTTAGCATATAAACAGGAGCAGTCAACTCATTGTCGTTCATTTTGTAAGCTTCTGTGTATAAATTAAGCGCTTTATCGGCTTTGCCAAGTTCAAGCTGAGCGTCGCCCTGAGCGCCAACAGAAATCGGGCCCAATAACAAATCGTCGGTGCTAAATTTTTTCAGATATTCAATTGCGTTGTCAAACTGACCCAAATTCAGGTAAGAAATTCCGGCATAATAACGTGAGATGTTTCCGGCGTCGGTTGAACCGTAATCATCAATGATATCGAGAAATCCGAGATTATTCCCGTCACCGTTGAGGGCGAGGTTGAATGAATCTTTTTCAAAATAATTCTCGGCCATAAACATTTGTTCCTGAGCATCTTTTTGACGTGGTTCAAGATAAAACTTGTTTAAGCCAAGGTAACCAACAGCTAAAACCACAATTGCACCAATTACAATTGAGATAAGTTTTTGGTTCTTTTCGAGAATTTGCTCTGTTTTGGTTAATGCACTTTCAACTTCGGTTAGGTTATCCACCTGAGTGTTTTTTTTGTCTTTTGCCATCTTGTATAGTATAGTTCGAAAATCGAAGGGCAAAAATATATTATTTTCAAAAATAAACGTCAGATTTAGGATATAAAAATGAATATTAATCAACACATTGGTGTTATTCTTCTGAATCAGGATTTTTTTTGCGGATTCCCATCCTGAAATTTGTAGTTTTGCTTTTACAAACGGGCTCTAAATATGTACATTCACGAATTATCAATTGTCAATTTCAAGAACTTCGAACAGGCTGAATTTAAGTTTTCTGATGGCTTAAATTGTTTTATTGGCAACAATGGCGCGGGCAAAACCAACCTGATGGATGCCATTTATTACCTTTCGTTTTGTAAAAGTTTTTTGAATTCGGTTGATGGTCAGAATATCAGGTTCGATCAGGATTTTTTTATGGTTCAGGGAAAATATTCGCGGCTGGGCTCTGAAGAAGTTGTGTATTGCGGATTGAAACGTAACCAGAAGAAAATCATCAAGCGGAACCAGAAAGAATACAAAAAGCTCTCGGAGCACATTGGTCTGATTCCTTTGATTGTTGTTACCCCATCTGATACCAACCTGATTTCAGGTGGGAGCGAAGAACGGCGCCGTTTTGTTGACGCCGTTATTTCGCAATACGATGCTATTTACCTCGAAAATCTGATTCGATACAACCGGGCGCTGCAACAGCGAAATAACCTGTTGAAACAATTTGCCGGACGGAACAATTTTCAGATGGAATCGATTGAAATATGGGATGATCAGTTGACGAAATATGGCCTTCAGATTCATGCAGTGCGGTTAAATTTCATTGAAAAACTTCAGCCTATTTTTCAGAATTACTACGAGCTAATTTCAGGAGGAAAAGAAACGGTTGCCTTGAAACTACAATCGGAATTAACAACAGGCAATTTTGAGGAACTACTTAAAAGCAGCATTGGGAAAGACCGAATATTGCAATATACAAGTGTAGGTATTCACAAAGACGATTTCGAATTTGAACTGGCCGGGAATCCGATCAAAAAGTTTGGATCACAGGGTCAGAAAAAAACATACCTGGTAGCGCTTAAACTGGCCCAATTCGATTTTATGAAAGAAATTTCGGCTCTGACTCCAATATTGTTGCTCGACGATATTTTCGATAAACTTGATAAAAATCGTGTGGAACAAATTGTGAAACTGGTTGCCGACGATCATTTCGGGCAAATTTTTATTACCGATACCAACCGCGAACATTTGGACCTTATGATTGCCAGCCTTGAAACCGAGTCGTGTATTTTTACAATTGCCGACGGAGCAGTTGTGTAATTTGTAGGGTCAGGACATGTCCTGACCATGAACAATAAAAGGAAGCAGAAAACAATGAGAAAAAGCAATACACAAAGTTTAAGCAGCGTTCTGAAAAGCTATGTTCAGGAAAATAAGCTTGAGCGAAAACTGAATGAACTCGATCTGATTAAATCCTGGGAATCTGTCATGGGAAAAACGGTGGCCCGATACACCGGAAATTTATACATTCAGAACAGCACTTTATTTGTTGAAACAACTTCGCCGGTGGTGCGAAACGAATTGCTCATGATGAAGGAAGAAATTCGGGTTCGCCTGAATGAGGTAGTTGGCGAAGAACTGATTAAAACAATAATTTTCAGGTAAAATTTGCAGAGACTCAAAAATAGTTTCTGCAAATTTTATTTATTACAGATGACCGGAAAGGTTATAAATAATACGTGCTCCTATGGTAAGGCCTGCCTGAGAAGGTAGTTCCCGAATTGCTTCAGGATTGGTTACTTCGTTTTGTGTGGCATAGAATACCGGACCTCCGGAGAGTGAAAATGAGAATCTCGATTTTTTTGGAGCCAGGTTAAGCGAGGGACCAACCATGAGTTTTGCTCCACCTTCAGCTTCTTCTTCATCCCAGAACCCTTCCAAATCTTCACCGACTGCTTCAAATCCTCCGAATAAATTTCCGGCCAGACGATATTGGAAACCCATACTGGTAATTACATCAATGGCGTCGCGATTGCTGGCGAAAGCTTTTTCAAAGAGTAAATTTCCCCCGGCTTTCCAGCGGTTTGCTTCGTAGGCCAAAGTTATGCGGCCAAGTGCCGATTTAACATTACTGAAATCGCGCCTGACTCCCAAACCTGCACCAAGGCGAAACCCAAGGGCTTTTTTGCCACCCAGAAAATTTCGAATGATTTCGGCTTGCTGTGCGCTTGCTACATTTTTGTCTCCCGGAAATCCCAGCGCAGCATTGGCATATAGCGTAAAAAGGCTACCCAGATAACCTTTCACGGCAAACTGCTGGCTGACACCTTCGTACCCAAACGGTCCAGAAACCCGCTCGCCATAACTGCCTGAATAATCAAAACTCCATTTTAAATCTTCCGGAGTTAAAGATGATATCGAATAAAGAAAAGGTTCCGGAGTTCTTTGGTCAACTGAAAAATTGGTTTCTTCAGGATTTTGCGCCAGAGCTGTGGCACTCATGATTCCTGCTGCCAGAAAAGTGAGTATTTTTTTATTCATGAAACTTGATAATTAAAAAGGTTTAAGTTGGCGGATTTTACTGAATTGTATTCTTTTTTCAATCCTGTAAGGGAAACATTTAGAATTATTGTAGGTTCACTAAAGTTATTACGTTTTTGTTACTCTTTCAATACAGTGTGTTAAAAGCGCTCTGTTTTCGAAAAAAAGAAATCGCCTTCTATGATGGCATTTTCATCACTGTCGGAACCATGAATGGCGTTGTGCGACATCGATTCGGCAAATAATTTCCGGATGGTACCTTCCTCTGCCTTGGCCGGGTCGGTTGCCCCAATCAATTTTCTGAAATCAGTCACAGCGTTTTCTTTTTCAAGAATAGCTGCAACAATTGGTCCTGAACTCATAAAAGATGTTAATTCTTCATAAAAATGTTTCCCTGCATGTACCTCGTAAAAATCCATGGCTTGTTTCCTGGTTAAGTGTGTGTATTTCAGCGCTTTTATCCTGAATCCAGCCTCGTTAATTATTTTAAGGATTGGGCCAATCGCATTGTTCTTAACTGCAATGGGTTTGATCATTGTAAAAGTTTGATTTCCTGACATATATAAAATTTTAATGGTGATTTTGAACGGAACCCAAGTTAATGAAAAATACAATTGACCTCTCAGAGCCTTCATCATTATTTATATATTTGTACTTTATTTAAAATTTGATTAATTGGAAAGAATTGATATAGAATTAATTAAAACTTTTGAGCGACTAATTAAAGACAGTTCCAAATCGATAGTTTTAGTACCTCATACAAATCCTGATGGCGATGCAATGGGCTCGGTTTTAGGCTTGTGGCGGGTTTTAAAAAATGCCGGCTATAAAGCTAAAGTAGTGAGTCCGACGAAATATCCTGAATTTTATCATTGGATGGACGGCCACGATGAAGTGATTATTTTCAGTCATCATCCAAAGCAATCGGCCAGGGCAATCGAAGAATCGGATCTGTTGATTTGTATGGATTTCAATCAGCTTTCGAGGCTTGGCGACATGAAACCGCTCGTTGAAAATTATCCGGGAAAAAAGATTCTGATCGACCATCATCCGTATCCCGGAGATTTTGCCGATTTGCTAATTTCAGATATCACCTACAGTTCAACTGCCGAATTAACGTTCTCGGTTCTTCAGTCTACTGAATTCGCTGAATTTATCGATCATGATGCAGCAACATCATTGTTTACCGGCATCATGACCGATACAGGCTCGTTTGATTTCAATGTCTCGAACCCGAATACGTTTGAAGTAGTTGCCCAGCTTACCCGAATGGGCATTGATCAGCTTGATGTTCATTCGAAAGTTTACGACAATTATTCGGCCGACCGGATGAAACTCATGGGATTTTGCCTGAGCAACCGCATGGCTGTTTTTCCTGAATATCACACCGCCTGCATGTACATTACGCTTGAAGACCAAAAAGCATTTAATTTTAAAACCGGCGATAATGAAGGTTTTGTAAACATGCCGCTTTCAATAAAAGGGATCGTGTTTAGCGCACTTTTTACTGAAAAAGAAAAATACATCAAAACATCCTTACGGTCGAAAGGCGAATTTGCTGTAAATGAGGTTTCTGAAAAATATTTTAATGGCGGGGGCCATCGCAACGCAGCCGGAGGAGAGTATTATGCATCTATACAGGAAGCTTTGAATAAGTTTGAGGAAATATTACCCGAATTTGAAGAACGAATTAAAAAATCAGTAAAATAATTTCAAATGAGAAAGTTTAATGTGGCTTTAAAAGTCTGTGCTATTGTGGCGCTTGCACTTGTACTTGGTTCAGGATGTACCAAAAGCAAAGATCCTTATGCGTCGTATACCCAGGAGCGTGAAGAAGGTTTAATCAGAGAGTGGCTGGACGCAGCGGTTGCTGCCGATAAAGATATTGATACCACCGCAACCGGTTTGTATTATATTGTAAATAAGGTTGGAACAGGCGATAATGTAAAGGCTGGCGATACTGTTACAGTGAAGTACATTGGTGCGTATACCGACGGAACAATTTTTGATGCATCAGCGTTCCATACTTCGCAGACAGGAACAACCCTTCCTTACTTTTCTGCTGACAGTACTTACACATACATACATCAGTCACCAACTTCCGCAACGTTATCATTGATTCTGGGTTGGGAAGAAGGCATTGAATATCTAAGTAAGGGTGGAAGCGCAACTTTCCTTTTTCCGTCAGCCAAGGCTTATGGATCTGGTGGTTCTTATTCTATACCACCTTATTCGCCTTTATTATTTGTTATTGATGTCGTTGATATTAAATAGAAGCAGATAAAAATTTGTACTTTCGCAAAAAAATAATTTATGAAACAATTCCTGTACATTCTTGGGTTTGCAGTTTTATTCACCGGGATTTTAGGCTCGTGTAAACAAAATACCCTGGATACCTTGCGTGAAAATGAACTTGTAGCTCTGGATAAGTATGTAAAAGATAATGACCTGACTACTTCAAAAGATGATTCAGGAATTTATTTTAAATTCATATCACACGTAACAGACACCGTAAACCATATTGATACGATACAAATCAGGGCGGGATATAAAGCAATGCTTTACTACACAATAACTTTGCTCGACAGTACAGTCATTTTTTCTACGGATGACGGCGATGGCCATAATTACGAAGAAGACGCTTTTTATGTTGATGTGAACAATACGGTTGTAAATGCCAGTTATGTGCAGCAAATTGCCGGTTTGCATAGAGGGCTGAAGAAAATGCATGTTGGTGATACTGCTTTCATGGTTATTCCTTCAGAACTTGCTTTTAAAGCAGTTGATAACACTTCTCTGCTTGGTGTTCCGCGCTTCTCAACATTACTGGCAACGGTATACGTAAAAAGAGCCTATACGCCTGCCGAGCAACTTGAACAATAACGGTCGTAATGATAGTAGAAATCCCGCAATATCCGTTCGACTATTGACGGGATTTTTTTTAGAACTTTAGATGAACAGATCGGATTTATTCAAAAAACTTCTTCCCGGATTCATTCCTTTATTTGTTTTCATTGCCATCGACGAAATCTGGGGAACACGAGCCGGACTTGTCGCGGCTCTGTTCATCGGAATTGCAGAAATGCTGTGGATTTGGTTTAAGGAAAGGCGATTCGATAAATTTGTTTTGTTCGATACCGGCTTGCTCGTAGTTCTGGGTTCAGTTTCCATATTGCTAAACAACGACATTTTTTTTAAGCTGAAACCGGGCCTTGTTGAGTTGATCCTTTGCGCTGTACTGGCCGTTTCATCGTTCTCGAAACTAAATATCGTTGGGCTGATGACACAGCGATACATGAAGGATGTGGAAATGAATGAGCAGCAAATGGCGCAGTTCAGGAAAACCATGCAACTCATGTTTTTTGTGTTCCTGATTCATACCCTTCTGGTTTTTTATTCTGCATTTTTCATGTCCGACGCTGCCTGGGCATTCGTTAGCGGCGGTTTATTCTATATTTTGTTTGCCGTGGTATTTGCGTATGAATTCATCAGGCAAAGAGTGAAAAATAAAAAGCGGGTTATTCCGGAAGAAGAATGGTTGCCTTTGGTTGATGAAAATGGTGTGATTATTGGAAAAGCGCCGCGATCGGTTTGCCACAATGGACAAAAATTGTTGCATCCGGTGGTTCATCTACATGTATTGAACAACCAGAAAAACGTGTATTTGCAGATGCGGCCGCCCGATAAACTCGTTCAGCCGGGTAAATGGGATACATCTGTTGGCGGACATATTTCTGTTGGCGAAACCCTTGAAACTGCTCTTAAGCGTGAGGCCTGGGAGGAAATTGGCCTTCAGGATTTCTCGGCACGACTTGTCAAAACCTATCGATGGGACAGCGAATTTGAATCGGAACTTGTGTATGTATTTGTTAGTTACGATTATAAATCGATCCATCTTCATTCTGATGAAGTTCAAGAAGGTCGTTTCTGGACAATCAAACAAATTGAAAACAACATCGGGAAAGGATTATTTACGCCAAATTTCGAATACGAATTTCAGTTGCTGCGTAAAGAAATCTTCTGATTCACGAATTCAATCCTGAATTCAGGATAAATAAATTACCGTCTTTTATTACAATGTTTTATGCGTTCCGTCGCAGAATGGCGGAGTACTTGTGTGTTTACAACGGCAGAGCCAGACTTCCTTTTTTACGTCAATTTTAAAGATGGCGGGTGTAAATTCCGAGCCTCGGTGCGATCCGTCGCAAAAAGGTTGATTGGCGCTTTTTCCGCAGGCGCACCAAAAGTATTGACCGGATTCGAGTTCCAGGCCTGCAGGCGATTTCGCGGCGATATGTGGTTCACTCATAATGGCTGTTTTTGTTCCTGGTTGAGTTTGTCCGGAGAATTTCAGGAGAAATTGTTTCCGGACTTATATACAATTTGGATATTCGTTTTATGGATTGAGTTTGTAAGCTTCGATGCTGTTGCTGAAAAATGTTGGAACCAACACAATATTTTTGCCCGGAACAAAGTCGATATCGGCTGAATTCTTTTTGTCAACGGTGTCGAGTAATTTGATCGATTTCCCGTTTTTGGTGATGAAGATTCGACCTACCCAGTTTGAATAGATAAAATTACCATCAGGCATTTTTTCAAGACCGTCGATTCCGCCACAGTCGTCAACCACCACTTCCACTTTTTTTGTTTTCATATCGGCCTGAAGCAACTGGCTTGTTCCAATGTACAATTTTCCTTTTTCGGCCCATAAACCATTGGGTTTTTCAATAAGCTTGTCTTCGAGCCAAAGAGACAATTTGCCGTTTGAAAGCGCATAAATTTTATTGTCGTTCATGTCGGTCACGAAAACAGTTCCATCTTCGCCGGCGGTCACATCATTCAGGAATTTGGCATTTTCAACTTTGTAGCGCTTTTCAATTTTCGATTCCTTGATGTTGATAGCCACCAACTCATCGATATCGGCTACATAAAGTATCCCGTTGACGATCGCCTGTCCTTTCGGGGCATTCAATCCGGTTATCCATTTCAGATTCAGTATTTTCCCGTTGGCATCGAGTATCGACATAAAGCCGTTCCCATCTTTGTCCGTCGGTTGTCCGTTAATGTTGCTGACATAAATTTTGTCCGAATTGGAATCGTATAAAACCGATTCAGGAGTTGTTATTCCATCAGAAACCGACCAAAGCGGGGTTAGCGATTGCGCAAAGGAACTAAGGCCGGAAAAAGCAAAAATGATTAATAAAGTAACTATTTGTTTCATGGTTTTGGGTTTTGAGTTTGTAAACTGCGTCTCAGTATTTGTGTCTTCGTTAGCTTTCCGGAAATCAACTTCATGGTTTTATATTCCCAATTCAGACTGAGTTTTTAATTTCATCTGCTTCGTAGCGTATAATTTGTAAATTTGAATTCCATATTTCATAAACAAATTAAGTTTGGTTTAGTTATTTAATCACATAAAATAATCTGAGAATGAAACTATTTCTGTTGTTTTTACTGGCTGTTCTTCTTGCCGGAACGCCTGCCATTGCCAAGAAACATATCCTTTATGTTGGAACGTATACCGAAGGAACAACCAACGGTATTTTTGTGTACCGCTTTAACGACCAAACTGGAAGGCTTGTTAATCTGAAAACTCCCGCAGTTAGCAATAACCCATCGTTCCTGACTATTTCAGGCAATAAAAGATTTCTGTATGCAGTTGGCGAAGTCGATAATCTCGGTCCAAATCAAAGCGGTGGTGTTTCATCGTTCAGTATTGGGGAAAAAGGCCAGTTGACATTAATTAATCAGGTGTTGACTTTTGGCGCAAATCCTTGTCACGTTTGCCTTTCTCCGGACAATAAAATGCTGGTGGCATCGAATTATACCGGTGGAAATATTTCATTGTTTCATGTTAAGCCCGACGGAAGTTTGTCCGATTTGTCGCAGCGCATTCAGCACGAAGGAAGTGGTCCGTTTCCGGAGAGACAAACCGTGCCACATGCACATTCATCGCAGTTCGACGCCACGGGTAAACATTTGTACACGGCCGATTTGGGTATCGACGAATTGAAAATCTATAGTGTTGGCGAAGGAACCGCACCATTAAAGCCGAGCGAACAACCTTATGTGAAAATGGAACCTGGTTCAGGGCCACGACATTTTGCTTTTTCTTCCGACGGAAGATTTATCTACGTGATTAACGAATTAAGTTCGACAATTGTAGTGCTTATGAAATATGGCGCTGAATGGAAACATGTACAGACCATTAAAACTTTGCCGAAAGATTTTACCGGCGAAAGTTGGTGTGCTGATATTCATATATCGGCTAACGGTCGTTTTGTGTATGGCTCGAACCGTGGACACAACAGTATTTCGGTTTTTAAACGCGAACAAAACAGCGGGAAACTGGAATTGATCGAAACTGTTCCGGTTGAGGGAAACTGGCCCCGCAATTTTGCCATCGATCCTTCAGGCCGTTACTTGCTTGTGGCCAACCAAAAAAGCAACGATATTACCATTTTTAAAATCGATCAGCCTTCCGGAAAATTAAGCTTTACTGGCTTTAAAATACCAAATCAATCGCCGGTTTGCCTTCAGTTTTTGAAATAAATTAAAATGAGTATCCGTTGCTTTACCTCAAATGAAAAGTTTTCCTTCGTGCACCGACTGGCCTCGTCCGGAGAGCCGAAAAACAAGTGAAGACGGTATTAAAAAATCTTTTCTGTTTGAGCCGCAGGCGAGTTTAAAAGATTTTAACCGTCGGGCGCTGGTTTTTCGAGCGATGCGGACGCAGCCTTGACTTTTTTTGATTCCTTTTTCGTGTCAAGACAAAAAAGTAATTAGGGTTTGGGGCAAAGCCCCATCTGACGGAACAATTAGGCATTCAGCCGGATGTTCATATAAATTAAAGATAAATATTGAGTCCACTCCAAAAAGTCATCCGATGAATATTTTGCTAATATTATCATATAATTAATGTCTGACAATCAGCTATTTAACAATTCATCGGATGACTAGATTTCAGTTTATTGGCTTTTCAGGGTACACACAATATTGGTGTTCTAAACCATGAACATTTTTATCAAGCTGATGTTTGCATGGTCAATTATTAATGAATAAATACTGAAAGATGAGTGAGTTTGATTTACGCGCCAGAACATGGGATAACGATAAAATGCACATCGACCGTTCGGCTGCAATTGCTAAAGGAATTGAAAAAAGAATTCTGCTCCAAGCTTCGATGAAAGTGCTTGAATACGGTGCCGGAACCGGGATTCTTAGTTTTATGCTGAAGGACAAGTTTGCCGAAATTACGTTGATGGACAATTCGCAGGAAATGATAAAAGTTTGTCACGAAAAATGCGAATATCATCACACCAACCATATATTCCCGGTAGTTTTTGATTTGGAACATCAGGATCTCGATCAGCAATTCGACCTGATTTATACCCAGATGGTCATGCATCATGTAGATGATACTACAGCCATGATTTCCAAATTTTACGATTTGCTGAATCCCGAAGGATATTTAGCCATTGCCGATTTGTTTTCTGAAGATGGTTCTTTTCACGGGCCAGGCGCAAAAGTACATTTGGGATTCGATCCGGAAGAAATGACCAAAACACTGACCGAAGCCGGGTTCAAAAATGTGGGGTACGAAACCTGTTTTGTAATTAACCGTCCTTCAGGACAAAGTTTTCCTGTTTTTTTGCTGACCGCCCGGAAATAGTTTTACCTGATCAACCGGATAAATTCCTCGCGGGTGGCCACGCGTTCGAAGGCGCCTGTAAAATCGGATGTTGTGGTTGTTGAATGCTGTTTTTGTACGCCGCGCATCTGCATGCAAAAATGCTGGGCTTCAATAACCACAGCAACACCGAGCGGATTTAGCGTGGTCTGAATGCACTCTTTTATTTGGGTTGTCAGTCGTTCCTGAACCTGAAGCCGGCGTGCATAAGCGTCGACCACTCGGGCTATTTTGCTAAGTCCGGTAATGTATCCGTTTGGAATGTATCCGATGTGGGCTTTGCCAATAAAAGGCAGCATGTGGTGTTCGCAAAGCGAATAAATTTCGATGTCTTTCACAATTACCATTTGCCGGTAATCTTCCTTAAACATAGCCGATCTCAAGATTTCTTCCGGATTTTGCTCATAACCCTGAAGCAAAAACTGCATCGATTTGGCCAATCTTTCCGGCGTTTTAGCTAATCCTTCACGGTCAGGATTTTCGCCTAACAGTTCAATGATTCCCCGGTAGTGCTCGCTAAGTTTTTGTGTTGTTTCAGGTTCGTATTGTTCTACTTTACGGTATGTTCCGTCTTTCCCGTTGAGTGAAAATTCCATTTTTTATTCCTTTCTGGCAAAAAAATTATACAAATGACGCAACCGCAAAGGTAGTAAGTTCAGTCTTACAAGTTATCAGACCCAGACTTTATTAGTGAAAAGTGTTACAAAATGATCAAATCTTGTCACAAATCAGTTTCAAAATAAAGTGTCAGGTTCGGGGTATTTATAAATTTTTACTTTTGCGTCGTTTTATATGTTTTCATCGCTCAGTTGTTTAACCGGCCAATTTTTCAATGGTTTTTAAGCCTGAAAAAATCCGGATTGCGGTTGAGAAATTTTGTGAAAAAAAGTTAATTTTTTTGATGTAATGACGCAATATAATCTGTACTGAACAGTTTGTATGTATGAAAACAATGTCTCAGAAATTAACGCATGTTAATGTACTGTATTTATGATTGTAGTTACCGGAGCAGCTGGTTTTATCGGAAGTTATATTGTCGGAAAGCTCAACAGGGAAGGATTTAAAGACATTGTTTTGGTCGATAAATACGACGATCCTTTGAAGTTTCAGAATTACCAGACAAAAACCTATACGGAAATGGTCGATCGCGACTACTTTTTCGAATGGTTGGCCGATAACGAGAAATTTGTACAGATCATTATTCACCTTGGCGCCCGCACCGACACAGTGGGACAAGAACCTGAAATTTACCAGCAACTTAATCTCGAATATTCGCAAAAAATCTGGAAAGCGTGTATTCAATATGGTTTGCCACTCATTTATGCATCGTCGGCTTCGACTTACGGTGATGGCCATTTGGGATTTGACGATGACGAAAACCTTATTCCGAAATTGCAGCCCCTGAATTTATATGCTCAGTCGAAGCACGATTTTGACCGGTGGGCGCTTCAGCAAAGCGAACAGCCTTATTTTTGGACCGGACTTAAATTTTTCAATGTTTTCGGGCCGAACGAATACCACAAAGACCGCATGGCTTCCGTAATTTTTCAGGCCTTTAACACCATAACCCGAACCGGTAAAATGAACCTTTTCCGGTCGCACCATCCGGATATTAGCGATGGTGAGCAGGCCCGCGATTTTATACATGTTGAAGATGTTGCCAAGGTCATTCTGTTTTTCATGAATCACCGCAAAGATTCCGGAATTTACAATGTTGGAACTGGTGAAGCGCGATCGTACCTGAGTCTGACCAAAGCCGTTTTTAATTCGATGAATAAAACTGAAAATATCGATTTTATTGATACTCCGGAAGATTTGCGAGGCAAATATCAGTACTATACCTGTGCCAATATTCAAAAACTCAGGGGCATCGGATATTCCGAAAAGTTTTATACGCTGGAAGAAGGCATTGACGATTACGTGCGTAATTATCTTGCTTCCGGAACGAGATATTAATCAACCATTTTTCTATCTCGTAAATACCCAGTTGTCTCCCTTCGAAAGTTGATTGTTGAAGTAATACCCTTCCGAATCGAATCCCTTAATTTCTTCCGGATCAGAAATTTTGTTCTGAATAATGTAACGGCTCATCATGCCCCGGGCCTTTTTGGCAAAGAATGAAATCATTTGGAATTGGCCGTCTTTTTGCTCCTTAAACATAGGCGTGATTATCCTTGCCTTCAGTCTTTTTGTGTCGATGGACGAAAAGTATTCGTTCGAAGCCAGGTTGATCAATTCTTTCTGACCCGTTTCGCCCAATTCCTGGTTCAAACTGGCTGTAATCTTTGTTTTCCAGAATTCATACAGATTTTTCTTTCGGGCAATGGCAATGTTCGTTCCCATTTCCAGACGATATGGCTGAATTAAATCCAGCGGTTTCAGCAAACCATAAACTCCTGAAAGTATCCGGAGATGTTGTTGAGCGGTTTCAAACTCAGACTCGGTAAAAGTTTCAGCTTTCATTCCCTGGTACACATCGCCATTGAACATCAGAACTGCCTGCCACGAGTTTTCCGGAGTAAAAGGTAACGACCAGGCCTGAAAACGTTGAAAATTTAACTCTGCTAGTTTGGGCGAAATTCCCATGAGTTTAGCCAGTTGTGCCGGTTTTTTCTTTTTGAGGGTCGTAACAATTTTTTCGGCTTCCGGAAGAAATTTTGGTTCTGTATATTTTTCTAACTGAATGGGAGGCAATTCATAAAGCGATTTGGCAGGCGAAATGACGATGATCATGGTACTTTTTTGGATTTATTTTCAGCTCTTAAACAAATATAGGGAATCAAAGTTTTTGATTCCCTATAATCTGAATGTTCCGGAATAATTTCAGCTATTCAGAAGCTGAAAGAAATCCTTCCGGCATTAACTTTTTGCATAATTTACCATCCATCTGATGCCAAACTTGTCGGTAAACGATCCAAAATAATCGCCCCAAAACATATCAGCCATTGCCATTTCAATTTCACCTCCATCTGAAAGCAAAGCAAATAGTTTGTCGGCTTCCTCTTTAGAATCCGGATGGATTGAAATGTAAACATTGTTTCCCTTGTTGATCGTAAAACCCATTGATTTAGGGGCGTCTGAGCCCATTAACAGGTGTCCGCCAAGAATGGGAAGCGCCACATGCATCACCAGATTTTTATCCTCTTCGGCCATTGGCGGCATGCCTTCCATGGGTGGAATTTCACCAAAACGATTGATTTTACCGTCGACAAAATCACCACCGAAAACTGATTTGTAAAAATTGAAAACTTCCTCTGTGTTATCGGGGAAATTGAGATAAGTGCTTGTCTTTGCCATTGTTATGTTTTTTATAAGTTAATACTAAAAGTCTTAAGTAAGTAGTGGTTAAAGTGCTTAACTTCGACTGGCGGTTTTCAAATGCCTTGACTTCATCAAGCCGATGTTAGGCGTTCGTTGTTTTTCGTCAGTTACTTTTATCCACTATTTTTTGGAAATCCACCATCCATTCAATACCGAATTTGTCTCTAAACATCCCAAAATATGAACCCCAGGGACTATCGTCCATAGGCACTTCAATAGTTCCACCTGCTGAAAGTCCGCTAAATAACTTGTCGGCTTCTTCACGACTTTCTGCACTAATCAATATTTTAGATCTGTTTTCATTTTCATTTACCAGACCCATACTTTCCGGAACATCATTGGCCATTAAACTGTTTTTGCCAATAGGCAACGCAATGTGCATTATTTTATTTGCATCATTTTCTGCTACCGGAAATTCAGGGCTTGATAGGTCTTTGAGACGCACAATCGTTGTGAACTCTCCGCCAAATACTGATTTGTAAAAATTGAATGCTTCTTCGGCATTTCCGTTGAAGTTAATGTGTGGATTGATAAGTGCCATAATTTCTATTTTTTAAGTTGTTTTTTCGTTTGTCGGTTCATAGTAAAGCGTTACTGCACCACCGCTAAAGGTTTTAGTCTTTATGAGTTTAAGAATAGTCCTGTCGTTTACATTTTCAAATAAGGACAAACCGCTTCCTGCAACAACAGGGTGAACACAAAGTTGGTATTCATCAATCAAATTAAGTTTCATTAGCTGTATAATTAAACTCCGGCTGCCAACTAAAATGTCTTTACCCGATTGTTGTTTGAGTTCTAAAACCATTTCGTCAAGAGATTTATTTGACAATTTAGCGCTGTCCCATTCTACATCATTCAGCGTATGCGAAAAGACAATTTTTGGAATTTTGTCTATAGCCATAGCAAAGTCGTCCATTGATTTTTCACCTGAAGGATTTTTTAGCAGAGCTTGCCAATATTGCATGAGTTGGTAAGTTATCCTTCCATATAGAATGACGTCTGCGTTATCCAGCAGTTTCGCGTAATGTTGATGTAATTCTTCATCTGGGATTCCTGATGTATGGTCGCAAAATCCGTCAAGTGTCATATTGATTCCTGCAATTATCTTTCTCATATCTGCCTTTAATTGTCATTATTGTTGGTTATTTGCGAACAGCTTACAATGACCGAACAGCCTGCTATACGCTGTTTTCGTTTTTTATACCTTTCAAAAGTGCATAAACTGCCATAGCGTGACCATGCCCCAGGTCAAACTCATCCTTTAGCCAATCAACAATTTCACCTGCTTTTATTCCAGGTTTCAGTTTTCCTCCCTGACTAAATCCTTTTTCTTCTGCCATTCTTCTGAAATCTTCAGAACCCTTGCCGGTCTTTGATTTGATTGTATTTAAATAAGCCTGAAACGACATATTGATTTGCGTTAATGTTAATTCAGCTCCGAAAAGTCAAGAACCTTGGCTTTCCGGAGTTGCCCTAATGTTTCCCATTTCAATTAATTGGTCGGCTGAAACATTGCACTCATACGCTTTTGCATTTCTTCGAATGAAACGTCCTCGATGTGTGTCATGATTGACCACTGGTGACCAAAAGGATCGGTGATCCCGCCAGCCCGGTCGCCGTAAAATTGGTCTTTTACCACCATTTCCCCGGTTACTTTTGCTCCGGCCTGAAGCGCTTTGGCAAATACGGCATCAACATCTTCCACATATAAACAAAGGCTTACCGGAGTTCCACCAATTGTTTGCGGACTCAGGTTACCCCACTGTTCATTCTCTTCAGCGATCATAATTTTAGAATCGCCTATTTCCAACTCAGCGTGTCCAATGCTTCCATCGGGCATCGTGAGTAGCCCAGTTACTTTTGCTCCAAAAGCGCTTTTGTAAAACTCGATGGCGTCCTCGGCGCCTTTTACTGAAATGTAGGCAGTTAATGAATGCCATCCTTCTGGAATTGCTTTTACTTTTGTTTTCATGATTAAATTTTTAATTGTTAAATGGTATTAGTTGTATAATGAAGGCAAATAACTCCCGAGGCAAATGTTTTGCTCATTTGGAGTTTTAGTTTGATTTCGTGTGAGAGATCTTTGAACAAAGAATTGCCTTGCCCAAGCAAGATTGGGTTGATGAATAGCCAATAGTCATCGATTAAATTTTCATCCATTAATGAGCGGGTAAGGGTTGGACTACCAAACAGGACGATTTCTTTTCCATTCTCATTTTTCAATTTTCTGATTTCATCCTGCAAATTCTCACTGAAAAGCTTCGCGTTCTTTATTTCGGAACCTTTCAATGTTTTTGAAACAACAATTTTTTGAACACTTTTGTACCAGCCCGAATGTTCAATGTCGTGTTTGGTTGCATTGGGCTGATCGGCTGCAGTTGGCCAGTAGTCTTCCATTATTTTGTAAGTTCCCCGTCCATAAAGGGCGGTGTCTGATCTCAGGGTTTGCTGTCCGGCAATTTCGAACATTTCCTCATCTGCTATAATCCAATCCATTTGTCCCTGCGAGTTGGTGGTAAAACCATCCAGCGAAATGTGCATAAATGAAACTAATTTTCTCATATTCAATTTTTTATTTGTTTTAGATCAGAACTTCAGCATGATAGCCGTTTTTATGGAGTATCTCAATAATCAGTTGGTTTGAAACACTTTCAGCCTCAATCCTCAAAATTCTATCACAGTCTTCCAAATCGAAATTGATCTGACTATTTGGAATTCGGTTAATTAGTTGATCAATAAGCATTTCAGAATGCTCGGGCTGCTCGACATTTGTTTTAAAAACCTCTACCATCTCGTGCTTTAGTTATTATTAACGAATCATTGTTTCACTTGCCACTATTTTAATTTCCATTTTCTAACTATCTCCGCATTAAAACCATCTCCCTCTTTAGGGTTAGGATGTCCCTTGCCAATGGTAATTAAATCGAAAAGGCTTTTTTTTTAATAAT
>JBAZGO010000005.1:86520-139380 GCA_041652995.1 Prolixibacteraceae bacterium | reverse complement strand
ATTTAAGCTTTACAAAGAAATGACAGAGGAACAATTGATGAACAAAATGTTTAAACGACACCTAAACAGGCAACGAGATATAAATTACTCATATATAAGAATTTAAATGTGTTAAAGTAGAATTAAAATATCTTTGATTATATTTTGATGTTGATGCGTCATTGTTTTGTTAATCTGATCATTCTGGATCGAGATTTTTTTTAAATGGAATTTATGGCAAATTTTAATGTTGTATTAAGCAATTTGTTTTCGGCAATATTTACTGAAAACTCTACTCCGTGGAATTTATTTCTCCTGTTTGTGCTCTTGTGGATAGCTCTGACTGCAGTTGTTATTTATTTTGTTACGCATGAATACAAGAAGAATTTTGGCTTTGAACGGAATAATTTCAAATCGAAAATACGAAAACTGGAAGAAGACTTCCGGAAATTATCGGAGGAAAATAATTCCCTCAATTATGTGCTAAAAGATTACGAAGACCAAAAAGAAAAATGGGCTGAAGAGGAAAAGTTACTGCAACAGAAAATTCTGGATCTGGAAAATCAGATTGCGGAATTAACCAAAAGTTCAAAGCCTGAAGATGAAGATATCATTGTTGAATATTATCTGGATAGAGAATAATATCCCGAGTTCAATATATTAATGTTTAGATGAGTATCCGTTACTTTACCTAAAATGAAAAATTTTCCTTCATGCACAGGCTGGCCTCGTCCGGAGAGCCGAAAAACAAGTGAAGACGGCGTTAAAAAATCTTTTCTGTTTGAGCCGCAGGCGAGTTTAAAAGATTTTAGGTGTCGAGCGCTGGTTTTTCGAGCGAAGCGGACGCAGCCTTGACTTTTTTTGATTACTTTTTTTTGTTAAGACAAAAAAGTAATTAGGGTTTGGGGCAAAGCCCTATCTGTCGGAAGAATTAGGTATTCAACCGGATATTCATATTTCTGTTAACTCAATACACTATTGCAGCCGTTGGGTACTGCGATTACTCACCGGGTGACACAAAAGTCACCCGGTGAGTAAAAGACAATTTGAAATTGAAACAGGATCATTTGTTAATCCAGTCCTCTTCGCTTCAGCAGTGGCTCAATCGAAGGTTCCTGACCACGGAAGTTTCGGTAAATATTCATTCCTTCATCCGATCCGGATTTGGCCAGAAGCGTACGGAATTTGGCTGCAATTTCAGGATTGAAAATGTCGCTGCTTTGTTTGAATGAATCAAATGCATCGGCATCGAGCACGGCGGCCCAGATATACACGTAATATCCGGCTGAATAACCTCCGGAGAAAATATGAGCGAAATACGTGCTTTTGTATCGTGGTGCAATTTCAGGAATTAAGCCAATATTGTCCATCGAAGCTTTTTCGAAAGTTGGAACATCGGTGGTTAGCGCTTTGGTGTGGTAATCCATGTCGAGAATAGAAGCGGCCAAATATTCAACAGTTTCGAATCCCTGGTTGAACCGGGCGCTCTTTTCGAGTTTCGAAATTAAGGCTTCAGGAATAACTTCGCCAGTCTGATAATGTTTGGCATAAACACGCATAACTTCAGGTTCGGCAGCCCAATTTTCCATAATCTGCGATGGAAGTTCAACAAAATCGTTTGGAACAGCGCCTGCAGTGCGGCGATAAGGTCCATCGGTAAACAGGGCGTGCAAAGCGTGGCCCGACTCGTGGAATAAAGTGGTTACTTCATCGAAACTCAGTAATGCCGGAGTATCACCTGCCGGACGTGTGAAATTGCATACAATCGAAACAACCGGTGTAATCTTCTGGCCATTTTCGTATCGCTGGTCGCGAAACGAAGTACACCATGCACCATTACCTTTCCCGTTGCGCGGATGAAAATCGTAATACAAAACGCCAATGTGCGAACCATCGGCTTCCTGAACTTCATAAGGAATTACTTCTTCGTTGTATACCGGAATATCGGTGCGTTTAATGAATTTGATTCCATACAGTTTGTTGGCCGTATAGAACAATCCGTCAAGTACATTTTCGAGTTTGAAATAAGGTTTGATTTGCGATTCGTCGAGATCGTATTTCGCCTTACGCACTTTTTCAGCATAATGCCACCAATCCCACAAAGCAAGTTTGAAATTTCCACCTTCGTTATCAATCATCTTTTGCATATCGTCACGTTCGTTCTTCGCGCGTTCGAGAGCAGGTGTCCAAAGTTTTCCCAGGAAATCGTATATGTTCTCCGGAGTTTTAGCCATGTTAACGTCTGACACATAAGCTGCATAATTGGTGAATCCCAACAGTTTTGCTTTTTGGTCGCGCAAAGTAACAAGCTTGCTGATTACATCCTTGTTGTCGTTAGCATTTCCGTTATTTCCGCGGTTCAGATAACCTTCGTACAATTTTTTCCGGAGTTCACGGTTTTCTGCAAACTGAAGGAAAGGAATCATGCTTGGTTTTTGAAGCGTGAAAACCCATTTTCCTTCCAGGCTGTCTTGTTTGGCCTGAAGGGCTGCTGCTGAAATTACGTCGTCAGGCAATCCTTTTAAATCGGCTTCGCTCTCAACAACGAGTTTGAAGTTTTTATTGGTTTCGGCCAGGTTATTTTCGCCAAATTTCAGATCAAGCATCGACAATTCATCGTTCAGCTTGCGCAATTCAGTTTGTTGGTCTTCGGTTAAATTGGCACCGTTGCGGGCAAAATCCGAATAATATTTCTCCACAACCCGAATTTGCTGATCATCAAGGTTCAGATCATTTCGCCTGTCGTAAACCGATTTTACCTTTTTGAACAATTCTTTATTCAAGGTAATGTTATCGCGGTGTGCCGAAATTTTGGGCGTAATCTCACGGGCAACAGCCTGCATTTCTTCGTTGGTATTGGCCGAATTCAGGTTAAAAAAAGTAAGCGACGCATTGTAAAGCAAAAGCCCAGAATTGTCGAAAGCCAGAATTGTATTGTCGAAAGTTGGCTCTTCGCTGTTATCGGTAATCGCTTTAATTTCAGAAAGATGATCTTCAATTCCTGCATCAATGGCAGGCATGTAATTTTCCAGCTTAATTTCATTAAATGGAGGAACCTGAAACGGTGTTTGGTATTCGGTAAAGAATGGATTTGTCATGTCTCTTTTAACTTCTTTTTTCTGGCTGCACGAACTTACGATAAGTGTTACAGCAATAATTAATATTCCGATTTTTTTCATGTTAAGTGATATTTGATTTAAAGGCCTGAAATTAGATATTGTGATTTGCTACAATGCTGATAAAAGTCGTCAATTTCAGAAAAAGATGACTTATTTCAGGAAAATGCAACTTTGAAAAATTGCAATTGTATTTTTTCTGTTTTATCCTGATTCCCGCAATTGGATTCCCGTTTTATTTCCGGAAGGGAAAAACAAACTAAAATTGTTACCTCACCCCAAATTTTAACTATTTTTGCCGATCGTTAAATACAAGAAGTAAAAGCTTATTTATCATGAATATTTCGTACCGCTGGTTAAAAGATTACATCAAACTCGACTATACCGCTGCAGAGGTAGCAGCTTTTTTAACCCAAATCGGACTTGAAGTGGGCAGCATGGAAGAAGTGGAAACCGTTAAAGGTGGTTTACGCGGTTTGGTGATTGGCGAGGTTCTGACCTGTGAAAAACATCCGGATTCGGATCACCTGAGCAAAACAACAGTGAATGTTGGAAACGAAGTGCTGCCTATTGTGTGCGGTGCACAAAATGTTGCTGCCGGACAAAAAGTGGTGGTTGCAACAGTTGGAACTACTTTGTACGATGGCGATAATGAATTTAAAATCAAGAAATCGAAAATCCGCGGAGAGGCTTCGGAAGGAATGATTTGCGCCGAAGATGAAATTGGCCTGGGTGCCAGTCACGACGGAATTATGGTACTCGATTCGTCCGCTGTTCCCGGAACTGCCGCCAGCGATTACTTTAAAATTGAATCAGATTTTGTGCTTGAAGTGGATTTGACGCCGAACCGGATCGACAGCGCTTCGCACATTGGCATTGCCCGCGATCTGGCTGCATACATCAGTCAAAAACATCCGGTCAGCTACCACCGTCCTTCGGTTGATGGATTTAAAGTAGATAATCATTCCCTTGAAATACCTGTCGAAGTTCAGAATACGGCAGCTTGTCCACGGTATTCCGGAGTGACTATTTCGAATGTTACTGTAAAGGAATCGCCAGATTGGCTGAAAAATAAATTGAAACTCATTGGCCTGAAACCGATTAATAATATAGTCGACATTACCAATTTTGTACTTTTCGAGACCGGTCAGCCGTTGCACGCATTTGATGCTGCTGAAATAAAGGGCGGAAAGGTTGTCGTTCGCACCTTGCAATCCGGAACAAAATTCGTTACACTCGATGGCATGGAACGCGAAATGCACGCCGACGATTTAATGATTTGTAACCAGTCGGAAGGTATGTGTATTGCGGGTGTTTTTGGTGGGTTACATTCCGGAGTTAAAGATTCAACCACAAGTATTTTCATTGAAAGCGCGTGGTTCGATTCGGTTTACATTCGTAAAACGGCCCGGCGTCACACCTTGAGTACCGATGCTTCGTTCCGTTTCGAGCGTGGAACCGATCCAAACGGAACCATTTATGCGCTGAAACGTGCGGCTTTATTAATTAAAGAAGTCGCCGGAGGTAAAATTTCTTCGGAAATTGTGGATGTGTATCCCAATCCGGTTGCAGATTTTCAGGTTGATGTGACTTATGCCAACATCAAACGTCTGATTGGCGTTGACCTTGGCAAAGAAAAAATCAAGCAGATTCTTGCAGCCCTGGAAATCAAAATCGAAACTGAAACCGAAACCGGACTTTCGCTCCTTGTTCCGCCATACCGTGTGGATGTAAAGCGCGAAGTGGATGTGATTGAGGAAATTCTTCGCATTTACGGGTACAACAACATCGAATTGCCAACCAATGTCAATTCATCGCTGCAATATTCGGTAAAACCGAATCCCACAAAAATCCGCAATCTGGTTGCCGAAATGCTGACTGCTCAAGGGTTTAACGAAATCTGGTCGAATTCGCTGACCAAAACTGCGTATTTCGAAAACAATCCGGTTTTCCCGATCGAAAGTACGGTTAAGCTGTTTAACCCGCTGAGCAACGATTTGGGAAGCATGCGCCAAACTTTGCTTTACGGTGGTTTGGAGTCGATTGCCTACAATGCCAATCGCAAAAATCCTGATTTGCGTTTGTACGAATTCGGGAACTGCTATTTCTTCAAAGGAAGCGAACTGAAGGAAAATCCGATCAGGAATTACCGCGAAGAAGAACATCTGGCATTGTTTGTCACCGGCGAAAAAGAAGCTGCAAACTGGACATTACCTGCAGCAAAAACAAGCTTCTTTCAGTTAAAAAGCTACGTTGAAAATGTTCTGAAACGAATGGGTTTTGATGTCCTGTTCCTGAAATCGGATGGTTTTTCTAATGAATTGATCAGCGAAGGAATTCAGTATTTCATTAACGGCAAGAAACTGGTTGAATTTGGAATGGTTTCAGGAAAAGTATTGAAAGCATTCGGCATTGAAAACCCGGTTTATTATGCCGATTTCAGTATGGATGTATTGTTCGTTGAGTTAAAGAACAACAAAGTTATTTTTGCCGGATTACCCAAATATCCTGAAGTCCGACGCGATTTGGCTTTATTAATTGACAAGTCGGTTCAGTTTAACCAGTTGCGCGATCTGGCCTACCGGTCGGAACGTAAATTGTTGCAATCGGTTGACTTGTTCGATGTTTACGAAGGCAAAGGTGTTCCGGAAGGAAAAAAATCGTATGCCATCAGCTACATTTTGCGCGATGAAGAAAAAACACTGAACGACAAACAGATTGAAAAAATAATGCAAAAACTGGTCTCAACTTACGAACGTGAGTTGGGCGCTCTGTTGAGGTAGTTTTCCATATACAATCCGTCTAAAGGAATATTAGTTTATCTTTGAAGAAAAAAGCATGATAATTGCCAATCGGACAATTGCTTTGAAAATTATTAGAGAATCGATAGATGAAATTTTGCCTGACAGTTCAATATTCCTTTTCGGTTCAAGAGCGAGACGCGATCACTCTGAAGAGAGTGATTACGATCTGATGATTGTTACTGATGAAGTGCAGAATAGCAAGGAACGACGCCTTGTTAAAGCAAGGATCAGAAAAAAACTTGCCAAAAATAAAATACCTGCTGACATCATCATACAAACTAAATCCGAAGTTGAAGTCAATATGAATATTACCGGGCATATTGTCAGGCAGGTTCTGAAGGAAGGAATTCCGTTATGAACCAGGAGACAAAAAATTATATCAGACAGTGGATTTTAAAGGCTGGCGAAGACCTGATAGTGATTGATAAATTAACTCAATTTGAAGTTGTTGCAGCCTCTGCCGTTTGTTTCCATTGTCAGCAAGTAGTTGAGAAATACCTGAAAGCATTTTTAATTGCTCATGGAGTTGAAATTCGTAAAACTCATAATATTGAATTTCTTTTGGCCGAATGTGAAGAATTCGATTCTGATTTTGGTTTAATTGATCCCAAAGATTTAAATGATTTCGGTGTCGATATCCGGTATCCCGGAGACATTTATTCGCCTACGATTGAAGAAACGCTTGCTCATAAACAGATTGCGTTGGATGTTAAAGCGTTGGTTGAGCAAAAACTCCAAAAGTTGATTTAGTACCTCAATTAAATTTCCGTTTTCCATTTTTAATCCATCAAATGGGCAATCAGGCAAAAGGAATAGCTTACACATTAATTACCGTTGTGCTTTGGGGCGTTTTGGCCGTAGCGCTGAAAATTGCCACGAAGGTAATCGATTCACCAACCATTGTTTGGTTTCGTTTCTCCCTGGCATTCTCCGGAATGGTCATCTGGATGGTCATAAAGAATCCCAAAGGGCTGCAAATTCTCTACAAACCAGGCTGGCTGGTTGTCATTTCATCGGTGGCTTTGGCATGGAATTACATTGGGTACATGTTTGGAATTCAATATACCAGTCCGAGCAATGCGCAGGTTGCCATTCAGTTTGGCCCGATTTTGCTGGCAGTTGCCGGAGTTGTTTTCTTTCACGAAAAAATGTCGCGGCTGCAACTTTTTGGCTTCTTGTTGTCGATTGCCGGATTCTGGATGTTTTACAGTCAGCATCTAAGTGCCATGAATGGCCAGCAAGGTCAATATACCAAAGGAATGCTGATTACACTTTCGGGCGCAATGGCCTGGGCTGTTTATTCAGTTTTGCAAAAAAAACTGGTTTTGACCTATTCTGTCGGTACGCTCAATGTTTTTATTTTCGGATTGCCTGTGCTGCTGTTTTTGCCTTTTGCCAACTTCAGCAATCTGGCCAGTCTTAGTTTCGGCTATTGGGCTTTGCTGGTTTTTTTGGGCGCCAACACATTGATTTCTTATGGCTGTTTATCGCTTGCCCTGAAATATCTGGAAGCAGGAAAAGTCAGTATCTTGATTGTTCTCAACCCAATCATCACATTTATCATTATGGCTGTTTTGACCTGGTTGCAGGTGAGCTGGATTGACGGCGAACATTTCTCAGTGCTTTCTGTGACCGGTGCGCTGATTGCTTTGTTTGGTGCTATTTTGGTCGTCAGGAAAAAGAAAAGGATGAAATCCGAAAAATAAATTCAGGCTTACTACTTGCATTTTTACAATAATGCTTCTGTTCGCATTTGGGAAAATATTACCCAACCATTCAGATAACAAATTCTTCACATATCATATTTTTTTAATTTTCTCGAATGATGTTGAATATCATTTGGATAGCTTGTTTTTGGCCTGTTTTATTAGCTTAAAATGAATTGATAACAGAACATTCACATTACTTTCTCCTTTTATACATGAAAGATTTTCAATTTTAATTGTTCAAACCGAACTTTTTGAAACAGAAGATAGTATTGTAATCAAAAAACAAGCATTCACATGAGCACTATTAAACTGAGCAAAAAGGACAGGAAAGATATGATCCAGTACATCAATCTTCAACTGGCCGCACTGGGGCAACCCTTATTTAGCAAGGCAATCGACGATCAACTTAAAAATTCGAACGCCAAACTAATTTCACTCACCGAGAATCTCATTAAAAGTTTTCGGGAAAAATCGCGTTTACTGGCTGGTCATCAGTCTCCCTCAGACAAACGCATTCAAAATTTTATTAATAATTATCTTCAGGATATTAAGTTTCCGAAAAGCCTTTCGCTTCCGGATAATACCTTTGTGTTGAACCAGCCCGGATTGGCGCGCGAATTGAGTTTGCCACCCAACGGCAATACCTTTAACAACGAGTATGTTTCGTCTTATCGTGTCAAACAAGGGATTTTAAATAATCCGGCTGCCGATAAGCGCACCACGAAAGGAACTTTTCACATTGTGGAAGGCGGCCTTCCCGTAGCTTTCGATAAGATTGAAGTTCCAAAAATTGCTTTTGCACACATGCTTCATGCTGCATTAAATCCTTCCGACGAATTAAAAACACTCCCGTTTACATCGTTGCAGGAAGATCAGGCAAAAGTAATGGTTTCGATGCTTTTGCGCCCGGTTGTTTGTCCCGAAGCCAAAGGTGTGATCAGTGAGAAAAGCATGGAAATCCGGTTTTTTGCGCCGGGAAGTTTGGTTAGCAACCTCGATTTTGTGGAATCGATTTTCGGAAATGCAGGTGATCACAATCTGGCCGAGAACGATTCTGCTCTCGATATTGAGCATTGGACCGGACATACCGGCTGTGTGATTTTGGCGCCACAACTGACTAAGTTAAAAAAGAAAGACATTGGCTTACCTCATTTCGACCAGGCCACTGAACGCCAGCGTCAGGATGGAATGTGCTGGAAGGATGAAAATGAATTTTACAACAACGGTACAGCATTTAAAGTAACCTGTCGCGACGCCCGTGGTGTTGTGGTGACATTGGTTGCCGATAACTATTACGGTTATTCCAAAAAGGAAATCAAAACGCAGATTAGTTATTCGGCAAACTTATACGGATTGGTTGAAGAAGAACATGCGGGCGGCGCCATTGCTTTTGCCCGTGGAAATATGAACGACAAGCTTTTCGGGAACAATTTCACGGCAAAGTTTGGCACATCGTACACTTTCGATAATTTAAAACGATTGCTGGGCGACCGGATTGTGGTAATGCCTGAAAATTATGCCATTGACAAAAAATATCCCGACATTATTTACATTCCTGAATATGCCAACATCGATATCAATAAAAATTCGGTGTCGTGGAAATACATCGGGAAAGAGTTTCAGTTAAAACTTTCGCCAAACAAAACGTATGTGCACCCAACCGGGCATAAATTTCAGTTGGTAAAACATCCGACCGTGCAATCGTGGCGCATTATCGATACAGCTCCTGAAGGAATCTTTTGCCACAAACCAAGTACGGTTTCCGGAGGTGGAAAATCAGAAATTTCGAAATCGATGCAGAATGCCATCAAATATGGTTCGTTTTACATCAAGGATTTGGAGGAAGATTCGAAGATGGCCGACATGCTTATCAATTACGATTATTCGGGTCGCTGGAAAAACATCCGGCCCGATGCAGATCCAAGTCGTCCGTTTTTGAGTCCGCGCCGAACTTTGGGTTCTGCTGTTAAGTTGCTTACTCCTTCGGATCAATACAGCGACGAGTACAATGCCTTCCTGAACAGTATTCCGGATTACATCCGCACATTCGTTTTATACATCAAGCGACTTTACCGCAGCGACGATGCCACATCGCCAAACTGGAAAGATGATTTCAGCGTCGAATTTGTGAACGGACGAAAGGGAAACGCTCTGATGTACAAACACAACTGGATTTCGGCGAGTTATGTGCGCATTGGATTTAGTATTGAAGGAGACTGGTTTTTGCACAAACTGCGCTCCGATTTTATTCCAAGTCAGAAGATACAGATGGAAGACGACATTTCGGCTACGATAACTTTGCCGTCGAATCAACTGAAGAATTTAAATGCTGAATATCGTAACAAAAGTGTGAAACTGACAGCCAACTGCGAAAGCTTTCTGTTTCAGCGCCCCGACGAAGCCATTATTCGTGGTTACGACAAGGAAGCCGAGGCTGATATTGTAAAAGACAATACTTTCCTGACCAATTATGAGCCGCTTACACTCAAAGATGCCATTGATCTGTACGAAGACGCCATCAATTTCGAGAAATATACCGAGCCGGTTAAACAGCACATCATGAGTGTGATTGAGGCAAACCGTGAAGGTTATTTTGTTGTTCCGTCGCATCCACGAATGGTTGATGGCGAACCAACCAAGAATCCGCGTTATTTGCAGCCAAATGTTTTTGCACGCGAAAACTTCGATAGCTATCTGGCAGAAATCGGAATCCGGTTATTCCGGAAAATCGAAAGTGGCGATCCTGTTATTCATGCGGTAAATGCAGTTCTTCCGGGACGGAGAAATAATCCGGCCGATCGCGAAAAAGGTTTCCGTTCGTTAAGCGTTTACAATCCGATTCATTATCAGGAAATACCTGAATTATTTATGGATTTCATTTGCAGCCTGACCGGAAAATCGCCATCAACGACTGGTGCAGGCTCGGAAGGCGCACTTACCAAAGGCCCGTTTAACATGCTTGTTCCGACAACAGATTTGAACAATGCGCTGCTTTCATATATTCTGACCGAATACCAGGGATTTTCATCAGCAGCGGGTTATGTTGGTCCTGAAAACCGTTTCGATCACGACATCAGTATTTTAATTCCTGAAATTTGGGCCCGTTTGGTTCCTGAAGACCGTGATGCGAATTTACTGATCGAAACCGGCTGTCTGGAGAAATTGGAAGATTTTGTGTACGAAGGCCAAAAAATACTTGCGAGCAGGTTGGGCTACCGGATTACCAAAAACTTTGCTTTCAGGTGCATGAACCGCCTGTTCGACGAACCGCTTGCTGTTTTTAATGATCGCATGCTAAAGCCTGAAATTCAGAATATGGAAGACTTTGTTGATGGAATTAACAACATTGTTGAAGCCCAGCAGAAAGTAGCCTTGCGCTATTTCGAAGAAGGCAGCGATGTATCGGCCATTCCGCCACTTCAGATTTTGTTGCATGTCATGGCTTACGGACATTATTTCGGGAAAAGCATTGATGATCCGGAAATTCGCAAAACATTCACCCGCGAATCGGTGGTAAATTCCGATTGGTACCGCGATCGTCTCCGATTGAAACAGCAGAAAGACGTGAACTTTTATTCGGAACGGATTGATTATTTTAATCAGTTTATGGCCGATCCGCACAATATCATTTTTACCGAAGAATTAAACATACAGGAACGACTCGAAAAAGCCACAACCATGCTTGAATATTGTAATTCGGAGGCTTATTTCGAAAGTTTAATCGGAACCATTGGCGCCGATCCGCTGTTCAGGAAATAAATTGTTCAGGGAATTGGCATAAAAGAATTGTTTTTAGTTTTGCATCCGGAAGTTATTCCGGTTATAGTATTGAAGGATCCAGTCTTTCGAAAAGATTGGATCCTTTTTTAATACCAAATTTGAATTTGATTTATGTGGGTAATACTGGCTCTTTCGTCTGCTTTTCTACTGGGTTTCTACGAAGTTTTCAAGAAGCTTTCCGTGCAGAAAAATGCCGTTTTGCCAGTGTTAATGTTTTCCACATTAACCAGTTCGCTCATCTTTTTGCCCCTTGCAATTGGTTCAGTATATTTTCCTGATTTTTTTCAACGTATTCAGCTTTACATTCCGCAGATTTCACTGAAGGAACATGGCTTAATTGTGATCAAATCGGTCATTGTTGTTTCAAGTTGGATTTTTGCTTTTTTCGCGGTAAAAAATCTCCCGATCACTATAGCTGCGCCAATTCGTGCAACGGGTCCCATCTGGACTTTGCTTGGCGCTTTGGTTATTTTCAGTGAACACCTCAATATTTACCAATGGGCCGGAATTTCAGTTACTCTGGTTTTCTTTTTTTTATTATCGACTACCGGGAAACTGGAAGGAATTCATTTCAGGACGAATAAATGGGTGATGTTTATTGTGATTGGCACTTTGCTGGGAGCAGCGAGCGGTTTGTACGATAAATTTATCATGCGGAAAGTTGATCGGCTGGCAGTTCAGGCCTGGTTTTCGTTTTACCAGGTGGTTATATTATTTCCGATTTTGGCAATTACCCGATGGCGTTTGCCTAAAGAAAAACGCATTCCATTTCAGTGGCGCTGGACGATTCCATTGATTGGCCTGTTTTTGGTATTGGCCGATTTCCTGTATTTCTATGCCTTAACTTATCCCGATTCGCTTATTTCTGTTATTTCGTCGCTGAGACGTGGTGGAGTGGTTATTTCGTTTATGGTCGGAGCTTTGGTCTTTCGGGAAAAAAATCTCCGGAAAAAAGGACTTTACCTGGCCGGAATATTATTGGGTATTTTGCTAATTTCGTTGGGAAGTCATTGAGAAAAGTCCCATGTTCCAATTTTCAAATTCCAGTTATGAATAAGTTAACCTTAATTTTATTGCTGCTTGTTTTCATACTTTCGTGTTCTGAAAAGAAAACTGTTTCTGATTCTCAGGAATTGATTGATGCCGACATTGCTTTTTCTGATTTTTCGGTGAAATATGGCATTCAGAAAGCGTTTATTGAATTTGCGCACGACAGCGTCGTTTTATTAAAGCCAAACCGGTGGCCGATTATTGGGAAGCAGAGCCTAATTGAAAGCTACAATGGAACAAATGACAGCAACCTCATTTTAAAATGGGAACCGGCCAAAGCGGTGATTGCAAAAAGTGGCGAACTGGGCTATACTTATGGCTTCTGGACCTTTATAAATCAGATTGATACGTCACGCGGAACTTATCTCACCGTTTGGAAAAAAGATCCTTCAGGACATTGGAAATACATTGCTGACACAGGGAATGAAGGATTGGGCAAATAGGAATAAGCCGTACCAAATGATTCTTTATGAATATCCGGTTGCATGCCTAATTGTTCCGACAGATAGGGCTTTACCCCTGTGACCCCAATTCCTTTTTTGTCTTAACACAAGAAAGGAATCAAAAAAAGTCAAGGCTGCGTCCGCATCGCTCGAAAAACCAGCGCTCGACGGCTAAAATCTTTTAACTCGCCTGCGGCCCAAACAGAAAAGATTTTTTAACGCCGTCTTCACTTGTTTTTCGGCTCTCCGGACGAGGCCAGTCTGTGCACGAAGGAAAACTTTTCATTTTAAGTAAAGCAACGGATACTCATGCGAATCAAGGGTTGAAATAGAAATTGGGTGTAATGCGAAGGCATGATAGGATTATAGCAAATTAGGATGAAAAGAGCTAAAAATGCCGAAGGCATGACAGAATTATGTCACCACTTCGTGGTTTTGGAGCATTTATTTTACCATTCTCTACAATCATTTCAACCCTTCAGGTTTCAAAATCCAACTCTTGATTCGCATTACTCATTTTATTCTTTAAACAATTCGTTCAAGCCATTAAAGTAATCTTCTGTCCATCCTTCCGAAATGTTCTTGAAGGCCTCGTCGGGAATGTTGGTTTGTAACACTTCCATGCTTGTACCGTTTTTGTCGGGGTGAAGTTTGATGGTTACAATCGATTTTTTGTCTTCATCCTCTTCGCCAAAATACCACTCCTGAACGATTTTTTGATTTTTCTCGAATTCGAGGTTTAAACCGCAGATGCTTTCTTCCCACATCGAAAATTCGGTTCCCGGAGTATCTTCCATTACCGCGTCTTCGCCGGTCCATATTTCAATCATGGTCTTGTTGGTCAGCGCGTTGTAAACATCGGCAGGATTGGCAGTTATTTTGAAGTATTTCTTGAACGTTTTCATGGTTCTATTTTTATAGTGGTTGGAAATTTCAGGACAGGTCAATTTAAATCAGTTGTCAAATATAAAGTAATTCTTGCATCGCAGGCTATTTGTTTGTGTTTGTATGACCCCTCTCGGGTTTTAAATTACCCTTTCACTACAGAACATTGGCCTTTAAGCATACAAAATGGCGATTGATTCTTCGAAAATCCTAATTCAGTTTTTTGCGCCTGTAAACCTGCTTGTTTATTTTATACGAGAACCCAATGGTCATCATCTCTCGGGTTTGCAATTTAGGCTTGTAAATTTCTACTCCTTCGCTGTCGAATTTGCCCGTTGGGAAAGTCACATTGTCGTCATAAAGCAGATACAACATCACCGTCATGTTAATCCGGTCGGTTAGTTGGGCAACCAGTGTATTTTCCCAGTTCACGTCAATTTTCTCAAATGGTTGCTGGTAATTCATGAACATCTTGTACTTTGTTTCAAGACTTATTTGCGGATTAATGTCGATTTTATACCGGATATCGGCATTCAGACCCGGTTCCCAAAAGCTTCTTCTGTTTGGTGAAATTCCAAATTTGGTCTGATCAATTTTGGCGGTATCGCGCACAAACACTGTCTTGGCAGTTATGGGCGAAAGGAACAGCGAAAAATTCTTATTCGGTTTATAATCGAGCCCTAACTTAAACAAAGTTTTTGCCGGTGACATATAACTCGAAATCGGTGAGGTTTTATCGGGATAATCATACCCGTTAAAGAACTGTGTAACAAAGTCGACCTCAGTACTGTAATACCATTTTTTGAAGGCATTTACGCCAAAACGCGAAATTAACTCAATTTTATCGTCATTCTTCTGGGTTTGATTTACATCGCCTCCCTGCCTGATCCAACCATTTCGAAGTTCGGCGCTGTTTTCCCATTTTATTTTACTGTCGTTCGAATAATTGGCATAACCTTTCAAAACCATCAGGAACGAAAAGGCTGACCGGCCTCCGGCTTTCCAGTTGTTCAGGTAAGTTTGTGTAAAACCAAACGTTCCGTTTCCACCTAAAGTCCAAGGGGTCTCAATGTCGTATCGCTTTTGGATTTTTGTTAACTTTTGCGCCGGCTGTAGTTGATGAAACACAAAATCACGGCGTTGTTTCTGAACCAGTCGGTTAAAAGTCACATCGTCGTCAATGGCCATCCCGATGGAGTGTTTGTCCAGAGTCATCATACGGATTCCGAGCGAATCGTTTTGCTCGTTTTTGATGTAAAAGCGTTTACTCACCCGTTTGTTATTCTGTAACCACAATTGTGTTGGCTTGCCACTTAATGTCTGTACTGAAACAGTAATTGAATCATTTTCAGCATAACGTTTCAACGTCTGTAAAATCATTCCAATCGAGTCGTTGACAACTTTTACAACCGAGTCGTTGTAAGCTGTCAAAACTTCTTCATTTTGTCGTTTGATTGAATCGCAAAGCTGTGTTTGCAACGAATCGGAATAAACTCTTACCGCGTATTTTCTATAGGCATTTATTACAGAGTCTGGATTGGTCTTCTGAACCATCTTGTTGTAGCGAACACGGGCTTCCTCCAGTAATTTTGTCCTGATTTGGTCTCGGTTTCTGATCCGGTTGAAATCGTTCGGTGTTTTCATCAATGAGTCGGGCACTGCTGCCACATCAATTAAACTATCGGGCAAAACGATTCCTGTTTTTTCCAGAATAGCTTTTGCATCTCCGGCGGCAATTGGATGTTTCCGATTTTCATCGAGAGTTTTAAGCGATTCAGGTAGCGGGATCTTTTTCAGGTTAACACCGTTCCATATTTGGCGATCGAGTTGCCTCATCTTTTCCAGAATTTTTTTGTGACTCTGGAATCCTGAAACTTTTAGTGAATCGCTCACATTCATTGGCGAACGGTTGATGTACCTAAAATTTTCCTGATTTTCAAAATGGTCTAATTTTACCAGAATGCTGTCGATGTGGTCGTCTTCAGCAAAATGAATCAGGCCATTTACGGTGTGCAAAACTTCGGGATCTTCCGACTTCCAGTCATTATTTGCTTCGATGTATTTTTTCAGGTAATTTATTCCGGATTGAATGGAGTCGGCGGAAGTGGTATTTTTTACTTTTTTCTTTTCGGTGGGGGTGGTTTCTGCAAAAATAGATATACTGAGCAGGATACAGATTCCTGTAAATAGATTTTTAAGCTCCATAATTATTGGGTTAATTGGCTATATAAAAACGAGATTCTTTTGAACTTGTTGCCCAACCTTTCAAAAATCAGGCCATGCCAGGGTTCCAAAACGAAAAAGGACTGCACGATAAATACGAATTGTAATACCTGCCATCATTGGTAACTTCTTCAAGAATCCATTCAGGCATGGTAAATTTCTGATTTTCAGAAGTTAATTCAATTTCGGCCAAAACCAGTCCCTGATTTGCTCCGGAAAAAACATCAATTTCCCACAAAAAACCATCAACTATTTGTTTGTGCCGAATTTTTTCAACGGGACTTGAAATGGCCAATTTCATCATTTCAACTGCATCTTCAACCGGAATTTCATATTCAAATTCTGGCCGGGCAATGGTTTCCGACCGTCCTTTTATAGTCAGGAAGGCTTTTTCGCCAGCAATTCTGACCCGTACCGTTGGATAAGGCGCCAGTCCCAGATAAGCCTGTTTATAATGCGTTCCATTTTCTGAAGGTGTCCATTTTTCTGGATCGACTAAAAATTTACGTTCGATTTCAGTAGCCATCGGATGTAACTTTGATTTTATTAATTTGCAACGCAAAAATACAACTACTGAAATGATATCACGAGAAAATGCATTTAAACTTTTAAATCAACATGTTCAGAACCCGAATATGATTAAACATTGTGTGGCCAGCGAAGCCGTTTTACGGTCTTTAGCACTGAAACTTGGCAAAAATCAGGAAGAGTGGGGGATAGCCGGATTGCTGCACGACATTGATGTTGAGATTACTCATGCCGATCCGCTGCAACACGGGCCTTATGCGGCCGGAATGCTCGTTGGAATGCTTTCGCCTGAGGCCATTGATGCTATTGTTATGCACAATGAAATGGCTACCGGTAAGGAGCGAACTACCGAATTTCAACATGCATTGGCTGCCGGAGAAACTATTACCGGATTAATTATGGCAACAGCATTGGTTTATCCCGATAAAAAACTGGCTTCGGTGAAAACAAAATCCATCACCAAACGCATGAAGGAAAAAGCTTTTGCCGCCTCGGTGAAACGCGAAAACATCCTGGAATGCGAATTAATTGGAATCCCGATTCATGATTTTGCTGAAATGGCCTTAGTGGCAATGCAGGAAGTTAGCGACGAATTGGGGTTGTGAAAGCCTCCAACAACTCCCTACGAAAGAGAGGATTTACGGAATTGATATGCGTAGAACTTTACGAAGACTACCAACTCTTTTTAAACGATCAAACGTTTCAAATCTTCACTTCCGGAAAGTTTCCTTTTGGGGGAGATTTAGAGGGGGCTTTTTACAGCGAATTTCTCCGGATAAACTGAAACGGACTTTTGATTCGTTCGAATTTTTTGTTCAGGATCATTTGGGCGGCCAACTGGCCTATTTCTTCATGGCTGGTTGAAATGGTCGTAATTCCGTCGCACAAAATTTCCTTAACCTGATTTTCGTTATAGGCTACTACGCCACAATCCTTGCCAAGCGTCCAGTTCAACTCTTTTATTTTACGGATAAATGCATACAAATCATCGTCGGAAACAATGATGTAAGCTTCATTTCTTTGAATTTCAATGTCCTCAATGCGATCGATAATAGAACATGAAAAGCCGTTAACCTGGCAAAAAATTTTGAAACCTCTGACAATGTATGGTGGGTAATATTCTGCTTGAGGAAAAACGAGGTTGAGTTGTTTGTATTTCCGTAGTAAATCTATTCCGCAGGTTAAGGCCGACTGGATATCTTTATCGTATTCCTGGTAAACAACCGGATAGTCTTTTAACTCTTCCAGAAACCGGTCGACAATAAGAACCTTATCTCTCGGAATACGCTTAATTACTTCGCCAATGTTTGCATTTTCATTCCTGAAATGCGGCAGAATAACAAAGTAATCGTAGTTGTTGAGATTGTTTCTGACGATAGCTTCAAATTCGTCGAGATCGTAATTGTAAATAAAAACATCGACGCTGGCCTTTACTCCCATCGTTTTTACAAAGGAGTAGTAAATGCTTCGTTTGTAGTTGCTTAGTTTGTTGAAAATCAAACAGATTTTAAGCTTTTTACTCACGTTTACCTGATTGATGTAATAGCCTTTTCCGCGAACAGCCAGGAGAATTCCCTTCTTTTTCATGGAAACGTAAGCTTTTTCAACTGTGTCGCGCGACAGTAGCAATTCCTCGCTGGTTTCGTTTATCGACGGGATGCGCTGACCCTGTTTGAAGATACCGGCTTCAATATCCGAAATAAACAGATCGACAACCTGTTTGTATTTTGGAACTTCCGATTCAGAGTCAATTTTGAGGTAATTCAGCATACGATTGCATTTGAATGCCCGAAATTACGAAAAAAAGGCAAACCATACGGAATGCCTTTTTTGTATAAATGTTACGGGTTGTGGGTTGAGAGTTTCGTTGCCAAACCGCAACCCGAATCTCGTAACGCGCAACAGTTTTTTAAGAACTAAATTTTCCCTTCCAGTTTTTGTTTCAGGAGAACAGGTATTTCGGCAGGTTCTTTAGCAACCGGAACGCCGGCTGCATTGAAGGCTGCAATCTTTTCGGCGGCCGTTCCCGATCCGCTTGAAATAATGGCGCCCGCGTGTCCCATCCGTTTTCCGGGAGGTGCAGTTTGTCCGGCGATGAAAGCAACGACCGGCTTGGTCATTTTTTCAGCAATAAACTGGGCAGCTTGTTCTTCTGCGTCGCCGCCAATTTCGCCAATTAAAACCACTGCAATGGTGTCAGGATCGTTTTCAAATCTTTCAAGCAGATCAATGAAATATAATCCTGCAACCGGGTCACCGCCAATTCCAACACAGGTAGTCTGTCCGAAATTGTTCAACGTGAGCAAATTAACCACTTCGTAGGTTAAAGTTCCACTACGTGAAATAAATCCAATATTTCCTTCTTTAAAGATCATGGCAGGCAGAATACCAACTAAAGCTTCACCGGGAGTGATCAGTCCGGGGCAGTTTGGACCTATTAAAAGTGTTCCTCTTTGCTGAAGGATTGGAGTGATACGGATCATGTCCTGAATCGGAACGCCTTCGCTGATTGCAACAACCAGTTCAATTCCAGCTTCAGATGCTTCAAGAATAGCATCGGCGGCATAAGGTGCAGGAACAAAAATAATCGAGGTGTTTGCACCGGTGGCTTTCACGGCGTTCTCAACCGAATTGAAAACCGGAATACCTTCGACGGTTTCGCCTTCTTTTCCCGGAGAAACTCCGGCAACGATTTTAGTACCGTATTTATTCATTAAACCCGTGTGAAATTTTCCGTCACGTCCGGTTATTCCCTGAACAACCAGCTTTGTATCTTTATTAACTAGAATACTCATTTGAATTATTATTGATTAATGATGATTGGTAATTTTTTGTAACTGATTTACCTTTTACTTAATTCAATTGCTTTTTGGGCAGCTTCACTCATCGAACTTACTGTTGGAAGTCCGGTTTCCTTAAGCATGGCAAGACCTTCTTCTGCATTTGTTCCGGATAAACGCACAACAATCGGAATTTCAGTCGAGATAATTTCAAGAGCTTTGATCAGTCCTTTCGCGACATCGTCGCAACGGGTAATTCCACCAAAAATATTAATCATCACGGCCTTCACATTTTTGTCGCCCAGTAAAATATTCATGGCGTCAATTACTTTCTGCGGGTTCGAACTTCCGCCAATGTCGAGGAAATTGGCAGGCGATCCGCCGTATAATTTAATCATGTCCATGGTTGCCATAGCTAATCCTGCACCGTTTACCATGCACCCAATGTTTCCATCGAGTTTAATGTACGAAAGGCCTTTTTCATGGGCGGCAATTTCTTTCAGTTCATCTTCGTCGGGTTCGCGCATGGCCAGCACTTTAGGCTGACGGAATAGTGCATTGTCGTCGAAATTCATTTTCCCGTCAATGGCAAATACATCTCCTTCCGGAGTTAAAATCAGTGGATTAATTTCAGCGAGTGTTGCATCGGTTTCAACAAACAACTTGTATAATTTGGTAAGGATTGATGCAGCTTTTTGTGCCTGTTTAATATTTCCAAACAACTGGAGCGCAATATTTCTGGCCTGATAATCAAGAAGTCCGGTTAACGCATTAACCGGGAATTTAATGATTTTTTCAGGATTGTTTTTTGCAACTTCCTCAATTTCAACACCACCTTCAGCGCTGGCCATCAGGGTTACACTTTTGGTGTTTCGGTCGTTTACAAAACCAATGTAAAATTCTTTTTCGATGTTGGCGGCTTCGGTCACCAACACTTTTTCGACGGTAAATCCTTTAATGTCCATTCCCAGGATCTGTTTTCCAATAGACACAGCTTCTTCAACGTTTTTAGCCAATTTAACACCACCTGCTTTTCCGCGGCCACCCGTTAATACCTGAGCTTTTACAACTACCATGCAGTTCAGTTCGCGGGCGGCCTTTTCAACTTCACTTACGGTATAACACAATACGTCATTTGGTACAGGAATGCCATAATCCCTGAAAATTTGTCTGGCTTGATATTCATGAATCTTCATTTCAAAATAATTAATTGGTTAGCATGATCTTATTTTTTTAGAACTCAAACTATTGGATTATCTATACATTTCGTTCCTGAAATATCGGTTTTTTTTTCGATTGGATATTCATCAAATTAGAATTTATTAAGAATTTAAATATATGGATATTTTGATAGATCAAAAAAAACATTAGTCACTTTTTGGGATTATAGAACACTTGAAAGCGCGTATGGTTTTTTGAATTTTTCAAAAGATTGTTAGAAATTTGAGTTCCCGTTAATATTTCTTGTTTCAGAAAGCCACTGTGTATGAAAAACAGCGGGAATATAAACATGATTGGACAATTTAATCTATTTTTGCGCCAATTAAAAACATGGTCATGCTTGAAGAAATAAGAGAGGTTTTGCGGCAGGAAGCCGAGGCGATTCAGAATATTCCAGTGACTGATTCGTTCACAAAAGCAATTCAAATTATTGAGGAACGGGTTCACCGGAAACATGGAAAGTTGGTTGCCTCCGGAATGGGAAAAGCAGGACAAATAGCACTTAACATTTCCACAACGTTCAGTTCTACCGGAACTCCCGCTGTTTTTTTGCATCCCAGCGATGCGCAACATGGCGATTTAGGTGTGATTCAACCTAACGATGTTTTGTTGCTGATTTCCAATTCAGGAAAAACGCGCGAAATACTTGAGTTAGTAGCTTTAGCCGATAATTTATACAAAGATTTGCCCTTGATTGTAATTACCAGCGACAAAGATTCGCAACTGGCACAACTGGCTGATGTTTGCATTGAAACCGGTAACCCGAAAGAAGTTTGCATTCTGGGACTCACTCCAAGTACTTCAACAACGGTGATGACAGTTATTGGTGATGTGTTGGTGGTGATGATGATGAAACAGATCAGCTTTAACAATGAAGAATATGCCAAACGTCATCACGGGGGTTACCTGGGCGACAAATCGAGGATGCAGGCGAAAATAGCCTCACCCCAACCCTCTCCAAAGGAGAGGGAGTAAGAAAGAAGCCTCACTCCAATCCTCTCCAAAAGAGAGGGAGCGGAAACCGCTTCGATTATTTGTACTAAAAGATTTAAGCAACAATATTATTTAACTTGATTTTTAAGGTTCCCTCTTTTGGAAGGGATTTAGGGGAGGTTTTCATTATGCGCATTTTAAAAGAACAAACGATTGGTTTAGTAATCGATATTCAGGAACGTTTAGTTCCGGTTATGGAAGAGAGTGAACAACTCATTGAAAACTGTCAGAAACTGATTCAGGGTTTACAGATCCTGAGTGTTCCGCTTTTGACTACACAGCAATATACCAAAGGCCTGGGAGAAACTGTTGAAGAAATAAAATCTGTAATCACAGATTTCAAATCCATCGAAAAGAAAGATTTCAGTTGTTTGGACGAGCCTGTTGTGGCTGAAAAGCTGGCGCTTTCGGGAGCAATTAATGTCATCATTTGTGGAATTGAGGCACATGTTTGTGTCCTTCAAACGGCCATTGACCTGAAAGAATCAGGGTACAATCCGGTAGTGGTTTTCGATTGTGTTTCTTCGCGGTCGTTCGACAATGTTGATTTGGCTGCCGAACGATTCCGCCACGAAGGTATCCTGATGACTTCCTTGGAATCGATTCTTTTCGAACTGACCCGCAGCGCCAATGCTCCTGAATTTAAAGAGATTTCGAAATTGGTGAAATGAAAATTTGGTTTGTAGAGACGTTGCATGCAACGTCCCTACAAATTATTTATTCACATAAAAATACCTGATCCGGCAGGCATTCCCTTTACTTTGCTCATTTTTTTCAGGCAAAACTTTGATTTGCAACTGATGTTTTCCTGAATTTAAGCCGTATCCCAAGGTATAAAACCAGGGCAAATGCAATTGCGAACTCCATTGTGTAAACAGGTCCTGCTTTTGCCAGTCACCTTTGTCGATGCGGTATTCAATTGTTCCGGCGTCGAATCCAGAGGCCACTGCAATACCAACGGCATTTCCTTCAAAATCAACCATTAGAGTTCCTCCTGAAGCTTCGGCAACCAACATCGGAACTTTGGTAAAATCGTCACGTGTGCCGGTTTGGTCGGTTGGAACCCAGTTTGGTATCGCTTGCCAGCCCTTTGCCGGTTTTACCTGAACCGCAGGAATCAGGACTCCTTTGTTGTAGCAGGCTTCAGCAAGTTTCTCCGGAAGTTTGTATGCTGTTACTTTATCGTCGTCGGCCACAAATCCGCTCCAGCAATTTTCCAGAAACGACTTCATCGATTGAAAATAAATGTGCTGGCCAAATGGCGAAGGATGGAGGTTCTTAAAATCATCCTCCCATGTAAATTCTCCGTTGTCGATGCGGTCGGTAACTTCTTTCGCCAAATTGATGGTTGAAACACCATAGTGCGCTGCCACTTTTTCGTGGTTCTGAATTTCAGGAGGAACAATTCCTTTACGGTATTCAGCCATTTTTTCAGGATCAACAAAATGCATAATCACAATGTCCATCGCCGGGTTCGACTCGCGTGCATGACGAACAATCCCTTCCATTCCCAGAATTTGCGTTTCAGTACCAAAGCCATTCACCCGGTCGTTAACGGCAGCTTCTTCAAAAAGCAGGTCAACTTTTCCGTTTCTAAGCACATCTCGCTCAAAACGAAAAGCACCAGGTGTGCTTCCCATTGAAGGAATTCCGGCGGCAATAAAGTCGAATTTTGTATCCGGAAAACGTTTTTGCAGATAAGTACAAATACTGTCGCGCCAGCCGTTCATTGCTGTAATTGAACCACCCAGAAATGCAACCCGCCCTGCCTTTTCGCGCTCGAAAACTATTTGGGCATTGTGCATTTTACTCCGGAAAGTTTGAAAATCCTTGCTTTCGAGTTTTGGATTAATTTCAGGATAACTGTTCCGGATAAAATCCGCGCCTGCTTTCAGGTTTTCAATGGCGAAATGGTGCCCTTTTAGCTCTTGTTTGCCCAATGTGTTTGGATAAACCATGGCCGGCCCGCCCAGACGAATGTACGAGTTGACCAGTTTGTAAGTATTTTCTTCAGGAGGAACAATGCTGTCGTGCAAACCAATGGAAAAGTACAACGGGACTTTGGCTTTCGCCATTTTTTCCAGATCGTCAATCGGGTTCGCAGCATATTCAATTGCTTCTTTTTCGCTGGCAAAACCATAAATTTCCTGAAGTTGTTTCCACGATGCGGCATCTCCCGGCCCTGAACCTTTTCCTCCGGGCCAGCTTTTAAAATCGCAGACCGGCGCTTCAGTATAAATCGCGCTCACGCGTTCGGGCCATTTTTTTGCAAAATTAAACACGAAAAGCCCGCCACGGCTGACACCTTCCAGGGCGACTTTCTGATTCAATTCGTACCGGCTGGTCAGGTAACTGTAAAATCCGTTCCAGACGTCCATCGCTTTTGGTGCACCAAACATTCCGTCGGTGTTGATGTAAGCGATGTGAAAACCCTTCCGGAGTAACATGCTGTCCATTTGGTAATGCCATTCAGGAAAACGGGCCCGCCAAACCCAGGGTTTCCCGGGAGCTGCTTTATCCGGAATAATGATGTGTGCATCGCGCCGGTCGAGCTGAAAATCGTAGCGCGTAAAACCATGCCATTGCGATTTCACGCCGGGGTATTGTGCAGCAACCAATTCTCCGGAATGTCCGGTGATTTCTTTGTAAATGGCCTGAGCCATCAAACCTGCTCCTTCGGCATCGGGATGAATCTGGTCGGGAAATAAATTTCCTTTTCCGGAGAGAGCTGAATATAAATCGATGACCTGAAGATGTTCTTCTTTGGCCAGTTTTTCGAGGACTGGAATTACACCATGAACAATGGTCGAATCGTTGATTCCCCAGCGATTGCCATAAGCGGGAACGGGTTTGCATAGATAAATTTTGGGGTGCGACGAAAGCGCTTTCAATTCGTTGACCATTGCCCGTGAATCAGCATAAAATTCGTCGGAATATTTCCAGTTTTGTGGCTTGGTATCGTTGGTTCCGAGCTTAATAATAACTACATCAGGTAAAAATGCTTTGGCCTGTGTCCAGGCTTCTTCGTTCCAGAAAGGGAAATCGCCTTTTTTCAACATGGTGCGTCCTCCAACTCCAAAATTGCAGACAATCCATTGGTCGCCCAGCATACGGGCCAATTGCGACGGGTACGAATCTTTTGGCCGGTCAGCAATTCCGGAGCCATACGTGATGCTGTTGCCAATGCAGGCGACTTTTACCGGAGTAGAATAGTTGGAAGGATCGATGGGCTGGGCAAATAGAGAAGTGGAAAAAATCAGCCAGACAATCAAAAACGACAGACGTTTCATGGTTAAAAGTTTTGGGTTAAGGAGTGGCAAAGATAATCAAGCTGAGTAGAACCAGATGTGGAGTGATCAGAATTTACGGCTCCATTCGAGAATTTGCTCCCTGCTTCGCCGTATAAACAACTATCTCTGTCGGGTAAGCTTCTATGTTCGCCAGACTTTCTTCAATGCTTGTCGGGTGACCAACTGTTTCTGAGAATAAGCTGCTATGTTTGCCAGATGACCTTCTATCTCTGTCAGCTAAGCTTTTATCTTTGCCGGACTTCCTTCTATGCTTGTCGGGTGACTAACTGTTTCTGAGAATAAGCTGCTATGTTTGCCAGATGACCTTCTATCTCTGTCGGGTAAGCTTTTATCTTTGCCGGACTTCCTTCGATGCTTGTCGGGTGACTAACTGTTTCTGAGAATAAGCTGCTATGTTTGTCAGATGACCTTCTATCTCTGTCGGGTAAGCTTTTATCTTTGCCGGACTTCCTTCAATGCTTGTCGTGAGACCAACTGTTTCTGAGAATAAGCTGCTATGTTTGTCAGATGGGTAAACGATATTGATTTCGCATTCATTTTTTACAGTATTCTGATGAACAAACACTTAACATACTGGTTAAACTTAAAAACTGTTTAAATTTTATTTAATGAGTTATTTTACCCTTAGCTCACTCCGTTGCATCATTGATGCTCCCGCCTCCTCTCTACTTGTTGAGAGGGGAAAAGCCCGATTTATTGGGCTTCGGGTGAGTCAGAAATTGATAAAATCAACTTCACATAGTATTCTTTTTAATTTTAAACAGATTCTTAGTCGTATAGTTTCTTAACATACACTTTAACTTAAACACTATTCTTATGGCAGATTTTAACAAAGCATTTCAATTGATGATCCTCAATGAAGGTGGTTACGTCAATGACCCTGCTGATCCGGGTGGCGAAACCTACAAAGGAATTGCCCGAAAGATTCACAGCAAGTGGAGCGGCTGGACCATTGTAGACATTAAAAAACGGCAGTCGGATTTTCCGGCCAATCTCGACAAAGACGACGAACTTCAGGGAATGATTACTGACTTTTACCGGATTACGTTTTGGGACAGAGTGAATGGCGACCAAATTACCAACCAGGAAGTTGCCAATTCGATTTTCGATTTTGGAGTCAACGCCGGACTTTCAGCCAGCGCATCGCTTGCCCAAATGGTAGTCGACGCCAAAGCCGACGGCGTTATCGGCCCAATTTCACTTCAGGCTATAAATTCATTTAATCCTGAACATTTTCTGGCTTCGTTTACCGTAGCCAAAATAGCCCGCTACATCAGTATTGTCAAGAAAAGACCGGTCAGCCGAAAATACTTTTATGGCTGGATTTGCCGCGCCCTGGGAGAAACTTCCTAATATACCTTAAGCCAATTACTTTTCATAAATAGTATGACGTCTGCAAAATGCATACACAAAAATTGATAAACCAGTAAATCTATCTATTATGAGCTTTTTATCAAATTTATTTTCAGGAGGAGCAAATACACTGGTCGATTCGGTGGGCAAAGTGCTCGATAATGTGGTTACGACCAAAGAAGAAAAAATGACGCTGGAGAATGAATTGCGTAAATCTGAAATGCAGTATCAACTCGACATAAAAAAACTTTCGAACGAAGAACAGCAAATGATTATTGGTGATATAAGCAGCGCACGCCAGCGAGAAACTCAGGTACAAACCAGCGAATATGCGACTCAACTCGCAAAAAATGTTTCGCCATATCTCGCTCTCGGCACAACAACGGTTACACTTACCTTGTTTTTCATTCTGGTTTTCACTCCGGATGTAATCCAGCAGGAAAGCAAAGAGGTTTTGCTGTATATTTTAGGTGTATTAAGTGCCATCCTTTCTCAAATCTACAGTTACTACTTCGGATCATCAGCCGGCAGTGCAGCCAAATCTCACACTCTGGCAAATATGCAACCGAAGGCGTAAAAATATAAATTCAAAAATGAGTATCCGTTTTAATACCTAATGTTTTGAATTGCACTTACTCAACTCACCCCACGTCTGCCAGCGGATGTGGGGTGAGTGAATTGAAATACGACATTATTTCATTTCAATTACATAAGTTCCGTAAAATCCTAACTAAAAAATCTTACTTAATTTTAGTTAAATAACCGGTTTTGTCTCCACCAATTTCTTATTTTTGGCGACAGTATTTCCTAAACTCTAATAAATCAGTTGTCCTTTTGGAGGACTTAAAAAAAATTAAATCATGAAGAAAAACATTTTTATGGGCTTTTCATTCGCCCTTGCCATGCTGATTGTACTTCCCGGTATTTCACAATCGGTTAACAAACTTTCGAAAGAAGAGAAAAAAGACGGTTGGGCGTTGTTATTCAACGGCAAAAATTTCGACGGCTGGCGCAAATGCAACGGCACTGCCATGCCAACAAACTGGAAAATTGAAGATAATGCCATGCATGTATTTACTGCTCCGGATAAAAAGCCGGGTCAAGGTTCTGATGGCGATATTCTTTTCGCACCCAAACAATTCAGGAATTTCGAACTTTCAATCGACTGGAAAGCAGGGGAAATGGCTAATTCAGGAATTTTTTACAATGTGCGTGAAGTGCCCGGAAAACCAATTTATTATGCCGCTCCTGAAGTTCAGGTTCTCGACAATGTGGATGCTACCGACAACAAAATCGACAGCCATCTTGCCGGTTCACTTTACGACATGTTGCCTGCCGATCCAAAAACAGTTCATCCTGCCGGCGAATGGAATACCATCGTCATTCGTATGAAAGACGGACATGTAACCCACACACAGAACGGCGTTGAAGTTTGTTCATATACCTTATGGACACCGGAATGGGATGCCATGGTGGCTAAAAGTAAATTCAAATCGTTCCCCGGTTTCACTGAAGGAATTTCTAAAATTGGGTTTATTGGTCTTCAGGATCACGGTTACCCGGTTTGGTTTCGTAACATCAAGATTCGCGAACTGTAAGAATAGCTAAACTATAAATCGCCCTGTTTGCTTGCCATAGGCATAAAGCAGACAGGGCTATTTGTTTTATATCTTCCCTGAAAGCAATATTTATTAAGCTTTTTTCAAATGAGTATCTGTTACTTTACCTAAAATGAAAAGTTTTCCTTCGTGCACAGACCGGCCTAGTCCGGAGAGCCGAAAAACAAGTGAAGACGGCGTTAAAAAATCTTTTCTGTTTGAGCCGCAGGCGAGTTTAAAAGATTTTAGCCGTCGAGCGCTGGTTTTTCGAGCGATGCGGACGCAGCCTTGACTTTTTTTGATTACTTTTTTGTGTCAAGACAAAAAAGTAATTAGGGTTTGGGGCAAAGCCCCATCGGTCGGAACAATTGGGCATGTAACCGGATATTCATATTATTTAAAAGTCCGGATCTGAACTATAGACTTTCCCAATTGTTTTTATGCCCGTAAAACATATTAACCTGAATGCACTTTTGCATCCACAAAAACATATCATCATGAAATATAACGAATTAGGAAAAACAGGTGTTCTGGTTTCAGAACTATGTCTCGGAACAATGACTTTTGGTGGAAAGGGTTACTGGCAGGCCATCGGGCAAGTGCCCCAGGACGAAGTAAACCAGATTGTAAAAACTTCACTCGACGGCGGCATTAATTTTATCGATACAGCCAACGCTTATTCCGAAGGATTATCGGAAATTATGCTTGGTGAAGCGCTTAAAAAACTCGGCGTGGCACAGAGTGAAGTGGTTGTTGCCACCAAAGTACGCCTCAGGATGGGGCCGGGCGCCAACCAGGTTGGACTTTCGCGTCTGCACATTGCCGATTCGGTGAACGATAGCCTGAAACGGCTTCAGCTCGATCACATCGACCTGCTGTATATTCACGGAGTCGATCCGATTACGCCGCTCGAAGAAACCATGCGGGCATTGGAAGATGTGGTTCGCGCAGGAAAAGTGAGGTACCTCGGCATCAGCAATCATCCGGCATGGAAAGTAATGAAAGCCAACAGCTATGCCGATAAAATGGGCTGGACCAAATTTGTGGCATCCCAAAATTATTACACCATTGCCAGCCGCGACATCGAACGCGAAATTGTACCAATGGCGCTTTCCGAAGGTATTGGAATCATGCCGTGGAGCCCGCTGGCCGGTGGTTTTCTCTCCGGAAAATATACCCGCGATACCGAAGTTGCGGGCAACAGCCGCCGCGATTCGTTCGACTTCCCTCCCATCAACAAACCCAAAGCCTACGACATCATTGATGTGATGGCTGAAATTGGTAAAAACCACGGAGTTTCGGTAGCCACTGTGGCCCTCAACTGGGTAATTAAACAACCGGGAGTAACCAGTACCATTATCGGTGCAAAAAATCTCGAGCAGCTCAACGACAACATTTCAGCAGTGAAACTCGAACTTTCGACGGAAGAAATGCAGCAGCTTAATGATGTGAGTGCACTGACACCTGAATACCCCGGATGGATGGTGGCCCGTCAGGCCCGCGAAAGATTTCCAGCTTAAAATCTATGAAAATACTTGCCATTGAAAAGGAAGTTGCCGGAGTTGCTGATTCCGAATACAAACCATGGCTTGAAGCTGAAGCCCGAAAAGCATGGGATTTGCAGCAGGCTGGCCTGATTCGCGAAATGTATTTCACGGATGATGATTGTGCCGTTTTAGTTCTCGAAGCCGGCAGTATAGAACATGCCCGTGAAATTATCAGTCAGTTGCCGCTTGTTCAGCAAAAACTCATCGATTTCGATCTGATGGTTTTAAATGCGTATCCCGGATTTGCCCGACTATTCAAATAAGTCACTTTTGTTGAGCATGCACAAACTTATCAGTACCATTGTCGTTTTATTCCTGATTATTTCAGGAAGTTTGGCACAGCCGGTTGTTGTTGATTACGGCAACAACCCGGCTGCCGGGCATTTTGCCCCGGTTAACGGCATTCAATTGTATTACGAAACATACGGGAGTGGCGAACCACTAATTATGCTTCACGGCAACGGAGGTTCGATCGACGCCTTTCGGAACCAGATTCCTTTTTTCGAAAAGTATTACCAGGTTATCGCCATCGACAGTCGTCTGCAGGGCAAATCCGGAGGTTCGCCCGATACCATTTCGTACGACCTGATGGCTTCCGACTTTTGTGCGCTGCTCAATTATCTGCATATTGAATCGGCCTATGTTTTGGGCTGGAGCGATGGAGGAATTGACGGAATCATTATGGCGCTGCACTGTCCGGAGAAAGTGAAAAGGCTGGCTGTTTCAGGCGCCAATACTGTACCTGATTCCACAGCAATTTCGAATGCTGACATTCAGGACATGAAAAAATTTGTGGCCAATCCGGGAGATGCACCCCGGAAAACGGTTGCATTAACGCAAATGATGATTGATCAACCCAATATTCCGTGGGCGAAACTGAAACAGATTTCGTGCCCGGTGCTGGTTATGGCGGGCGACCACGACATCATTAAACCAGAACACACCCTGAAAATTTTCCAGTCGATTCCGAATGCTTCACTCTGTATTTTCCCTGATTCGAATCATGGTGTGTGCCAGCAACATCCGGAACTCTTTAATGAAACTGTGTTAAGGTTTTTTCAGAAGAGATTGACCAAAGTGATCAAATAACGAATACTGAAATTCGAATGCACCAGAATGAGTTCTACCATGGGATTTGTGTCGCTTATTTGGTCGTTTTACCATCCAAATTAGTCAAAACGTGGTCAACAGGTTCCCACAACTCAATTTTATTTCCCTCAGGATCAATGATGTGAATGAATTTCCCATAGTCTTACGTTTCAATCTCATCAAGGACTGTCACGCCATTAGCCTTTAGTTTTTTAACCAACCCAACGAGATTCTGTACCCGGTAATTGATCATGAAATCCTTCTTCGACGGTGCAAAATAGCTATTCCCGGTTTTGAACGGACTCCACTGCAAATAGTTGATTTCTTCGGGCCGATTGGCATTTCTGGATTCAAAAGTGGAACCATAGTCATTGGTTTCAAGGCCTAAATTCTCGTTGTACCAGGCTTTGGTTTTCGTTGGATCGTCCGAAAAAAAGAAAATTCCGCCAATTCCGGTCACTTTGGGTATTGTGTCATTTTCTGCCACACTTTTCGCTGCATTGTTCTCTTTATTTTCCATGCTGTTGTTTTTTTTAATTCCTGAATTACAACCAGCAAAAACAATTGCAGGAAGTATAAATACTATTAACCTGAAGGTGTTCTTTTTTGCCATTGCCGGTTTCTGATTGGGATTAAACTTGTGCATGAATTTACTCAAAATTCTGATACGGGTACATAGCGCTAATGTTGTGCATTTTCAGTCAGCGTTTTAAACGCCTCAATAAATTTCGCAAAGTCTTCTTTCGTTTTATTGTCAGTTAGTTGGCCCTGCCCGTTTATTTTTCCTTTTATTCCTGAAATCAGCAAAGTCGTTTTGTCAGTAAATTTGGCCATCACGGTTTTCATGATGAGTTGCAATTCGTCGTGTCCTTTTCGCCCTTGAGCCGAAGCAGTTAAAAGTCCAACTGGTATGTCGGAAAACACAGTCGTTGCAACACACCATTCAATGGCGTTTTTCAGACCACTTGGAATGCTGAAAACATATTCCGGCGTAGAAATCAAAATCCCGTCTGCTTTTTCAATGTTACTCCTGAATTCTGTAATTATTTCAGGCGGATTATCGGCTGAAAGTTCCGGATCGAAATGCGGCAGTATCTTTAAATCGCTGTAAATTATCAGGTTAAAATCATCGGCCGTCGACTGTGCAAAAATATCGACAAGCTTCAGGTTGGAAGAATTTTGGCTGGCGCTTCCGACAATGACCAGGATGGTTTTCTTTTCTCTCATTTCGAATAATCAATTTTCTTTTTTCGTAGATGCCTGATCGTGAAAAACGCCAGTGTAAGAAACGCCTCTGTTGGCAGCAGGATATTTACGTTTAAACTTAAGCAACCAACCCAAAATAGTAAAGCAAACAGAATTCCGATTCCTCCAATAACTCAGTAATAGCTAACCGGAACTAATTTCCTGCCAACAAAGCAACGCCTGTCAGCTTTGGCAGAAAACCGGCTTGCCGGGTAGCTTGTTGTTAGCTGCCGCCTTTCCTGTTTAATCGTCTTTTTAGTTCGTCAAGCGATATCGTCTTTTCTTCTTTCTCCTTCGTTGTCAAGTTTTTATAATCCTCAACTCGGTCGTTAATCGTGTCAAACTGTTCTTTAATCTCTTCTTCGTTGTAGCCGATAAAAGTCATTTCGTAAAGGCAATGGGCAATTATTTCCAAGCCTGAGAAGTTTTTTGTAGTTTCTGGTGCTAAGTCCATTCCAAGCCATTTTTTCCATTCTACAAACTCAATTGCATAATTGTCAGTTATTGAGTTCGGGCCTTTTTCTTTTTTTCTGCCTGAAACGTCCACATAAGTTTTTACCTCGGTTTCATTGTCACCATCACAGTCGTTTTCAGTCAGCACTATACTCATATCATAGTCATCTGGCTCCAAAAATTTTAATTTTTCAAAAACGTGTTGGTAATCGTTAACCATTGTCTCTTGGTCGGGATAAAGTCTTAGCAGAGTCATCTCAATGCTTAACCAATTATATGATTTTATTAAGTCGTTTAGTTTCATTGTTAAACTGTCAGATTTCAAATTTAGTAAATTCTCAAAACAAAGTGTTCTGTACAACCCGCTAGTTGTTGTCTCGCGAAACAATCGTCAAATGTCTAATTGTTACTCCGTAAAACTGTCTGAATGACGTGATGTAAGGTTGCAGCAAATGTTCGGAACTACACGCAGGTTGGGATTAAACCGATGAACTTCCTGCGAAGAACTGCTTTTCACCCCGAGTTTCCTGGGCTAATTTCCTGCCAGCAAAGTCCTGCTTGTCGGTCGTGGCAGGAAACCCGGGAGCTTGTGCTCTACCAATTTCTATTCTTTTAATTAAACGATTGTCTAAATTCCAACGGCGAAAAGTTTGTCTTTGTCTTAAATAACTTGCTAAAAGACTGTGAATGTTCGAAGCCAAGCTCATAAGCAATTTCGCTTACAGATAAGTCAGTAGTCGATAACTTTTCTTTGGCTTTTTCAATCAATTTGTCGTGAATGTGTTGTTGTGCATTTTGTCCTGTGAGGCTACGCAGCATATCACTTAAATAACCTGGCGAAATGTTCAAAGTTTCTGCAAGATATTGAACTGTTGGAATGCCTTGGTTCAACGATTCTTGTTCGACGAAATATTCATCTAAAATCTCTTCCAGTTTTTGTAGTAATGTACTGTTTGCAGACTTACGGGTAATAAATTGCCTCTTATAAAAACGATTGGCATAGTTCAGTAGCAACTCAATTTGGGATATAATCACGTTCTGGCTGAATTCATCAATGCGGCTGTTTAACTCATCTTCGATAATCCTGAAAATAGATGTAATAACTTCTTTCTCCTTATCCGACAAATGCAAGGCCTCGTTAACAGCATAGGAAAAATAGCTATATTCTTTGATCTTTTGAGCCAACGGATAGTTCAACAAAAAATCAGGATGTATCAATAGTGTAATTTGTTGATTTATTCGCTCATTTTCAATCGTATTGTTTTCCTCTTCGCCACTGCCGATGACTTGATTGGGTGCAGCGAACAGCATTCCTCCTTCATTAAAATCAAAGTATGTTTGCCCATATTTTAATGTACCGCCTAAGTATGGTCTGTATGATATTTTATAAAAATTCAACACATGACTATGAGTGGGAAGTTTTATATTCACTGGTTTGTCGATGCCGTTGATCAGTGTAATCAATGGATGCTGAGGAGCGGGCAAACCTAAAGCGCTCAATGCATCTGACAGCGATTTAAATTTCTGCGGGACATGTTCATTTCTTTTCATCTGCTTTTTTATTTTCAATTATCAACGTATTAAAACGACAACCGATACTGAAATACATACCGGCTGTCGGAAATCAAAAGATTTATCCTTGTGCCGCATTGGAGACGGCTTCCCATTCTTCCCATGTTTTTAATCTTTGTGCATAAGCCTCCCGAATCTCCGGTAAATTATGGCTGCCCAAGAATAGGCGTAAAGGAGGCTGTTCGGCATCCACCACTTTAAAAATAGCTTCCGTTGTCGCTTTCGGGTCGCCTCGCTCCAAATTTCTTATGCCTTGGATAAAATGACCTTTAAAGTCATTATATAAATCTAAACTTTTGGCAATCCTTAAAGAATCCTTGCTGCCAAACTCGGTTGCATAAGCCCCTGGTTCAATGATGGTGACATTAATGCCAAACTGTTTTACTTCAGCCGCCAGGCTTTCGTGGATAGCTTCGAAAGCCCATTTGGAAGAGCAGTAATAGCCAATCACAGGATATGCCAAATGGCCAAGACCGCTCGATGTACCCAAAATATGTCCTTTCCCTTGTTCCCGTAACAAAGGCAATGCAGCCTGGATCACAGAAACAGGTCCCAGAACATTAGTTTCAAAGAGCCCCCGAATCTCATCGGCATTTGCTTCCTCAATCGTTCCAACAAGGGAGTATCCCGCGTTGTTGAAAACAATATCCAACCTGCCGAAATGAGCGTAAGCCGCTTGCACGGCAGATTTCACCTGATCGGCTTGGGTAACGTCCAGCTTCAGTGTTAAAACATTTTCACCGTATTTTTCTTCCAGGTCGGCAATACTTTCCAGTTTTCGGGCCGTAGCTGCTACTTTGTCACCACGTTCCAATGCTGCTTCAGTCCATATACGCCCAAATCCTCGGGATGAACCGGTAATAAACCATACTTTTTCTGTCTTGTCAACAGCATTTGCTGTGTTTTCATTTTGATCTTTCATAATACAATCCTTTTAATTGAACAATGACACAAAGTTCTACAGATGAATGTTTAAGTGTGTAGCCTAATTGAGGAACTTTGTAATCAAAATGAGAATTGTACCCCAATTTTGTTGGATTATACCACTTAAGCTTATCTATTCCGTTAGTTGATATTCGTGCGTGTCTAATTAAACGATTGTCTGAACTCCAACGGCGAAAAGTTTGTTTTTGACTTAAATAGCTTGCTAAATGACTTTGAATGTTCAAAGCCCAATTCGTAGGCAATTTCGCTTACCGATAAATCTGTAGTCGATAACTTTTCTTTGGCTTTTTCAATCAATTTGTCATGGATGTGCTGTTGTGTACTTTGTCCCGTTAGCGCTTTTAGCAAACTGCCCAAATAATTGGGAGAAATATTAAGTAATCCTGCTATGTATTGAGCTGTTGGTAAACCAATTTCTACCAAGTTGTCGTTGTTAAAATAATTATCTATAATGGTTTCAACCTTGGAAAGTATTTGATGGCTGCTTTTATTACGTGTAATAAATTGTCTCTGATAAAATCTTTCGCAATAGTTTAATAAAAGTTCAATTTGAGCAACAATAATATTTTGGCTAAACTTATCAATATTTGAATGGTATTCCCGCTGAATGCTTTGCATAATCTCAGTTATCACATTTTCTTCTTTTTCAGACATAAATAATGCTTCATTCACGCCATAACCAAAAAACGCATATTGATGAATATTTTTTGAAAGTGGTGCATTCCAAAGAAAATCAGGATGGAAAAACAAGAGCATGCCTGTTGGTTTTAACTCTTGTGATTTATCTATTGTAATACTGACAACTTGTTTCGGTGCAACAAAAGACATTAATCCTTCATCAAAATCATATTCTTGTTGCCCATATTTAAATTTTCCCTGAATATTTCTTTTCAGTCCGATTGAATAAAAGTTTTGAACCCAACTTATTTCGTTTGCGTCTGTTTGGTAATCAACCAAACCATAATCAACCAAACTTACCAATGGATGTTCGGGCTTTGGTAATCCACTTAATTTGTGAAACTCAGTGATGGAATTAATTGTATGTATTTGCCTGCTTTTCATTTTGCTAAATTAGTAAAAGGATAGAGCTATAATTTATAGAAATAGCTCTATCTAATTTGGAACTAATTGTAATATTTTAGTTCTCAAAATCTGTTGAAACAGTTAATTCTTCATTTGCATCCAACTCGTTTTGCAAAATTTCAATTTTATTTCTTGCCATTCCCAATGCATCAGAACCCATGAAGAAGTGAAGTGGGGCAACGTCCATTTCTGCAAGGGCAATAAACGCTTCTGCAGCCTTTTCCGGATTGCCGGGCTGATTGCCAATGATTTGAGTTTCATGTATTACTTCCAAATCTCTTGCTTCTTTGTATTCTGCAATTGGTTCTTTGGCTAAATTAAGTGAACCATCTAAAAGGAAATTTGTGTTGAAATACCCGGGATAAACAATTGTCGTAGAAATTCCCATAGATTTTGTTTCCGCAGAAAGCGCTTCAGTTAAGCCAGCTACAGCGAATTTTGTGGCATTGTAAACGCCCCATCCGGGAAATGCTCCCAAAAAGCCTGCAATTGACGAAATGTTGATAATGTGTCCCGCTTTCTTGTTTCGGAAGTGAGGCATCACATTTCTAATTACATTCAGTGAGCCAAATACATTGATGTCAAAGTTTTGACGAGCTTCTTTGTCTGTCAATTCTTCCAATGTACCCAATTGTCCATAGCCTGCATTATTTACGACAACGTCAATCGAGCCAAACTTTTGAATTGTTTCTGACAGAGCCTTACCAACATTTTCTTCATTAACCAAATCTACCTGAAGTGGGAGGAATGATGTTGATTGTTTCCCGACCGTTTTAATCAGCGCGGCTGAATTTCTCGATGTGGCGGCTACCTGGTAGCCTTCTGCCAACAGTCTTTTTACAAGAGTTAAACCTAAACCCTTTGATGCTCCGGTTACAAACCATACTTTCTTTTTGTCCATTTTTTTTAAATTTTATTTATTTACACTGCAAAATTGCAGTGAATTAATAAAATGGATGTAGTCAAATTAATGGTTGTTGCAGTCAAATCAACTTTGGTGTGGGGAATCAACGAAAACTTGCCCGAAACTGCAATGGAGAAAGCTTGTCTGTTTGGTATTAAATGAAGTCAGTAGAAATACTTACGGATTTCCACTTTTCCATTTCTACTTTTCTTTCTGAATTACCTTTTTCCAACAAAGCTATTGCATCGCTTCCCAATATCAAATGAACAGGCGGTTCGGAATGATATGCCAAATCAAAAATTATTTTAGCAGCTTTGTCCGGAATCCCTTTACGTATTGCAGTTGCAGAGTAGCTCTTGTAAGGTTTCAATACAGGTTCATAATCTGAAAGTTCCTCAGCAAAGGACATAGAAACACCAGCAAAATCAGTACGAAAGCCGCCCGGCTCAATAGATGTAACATGAATCCCAAATGCTTTAACTTCTTTACTTAAAGCTTCTGAAAAACCTGCAATGCCCCATTTAGCCGTCTGATATATTGAAAGTCCTATTGAAGTAACTCTGCCGCCAATCGAACTAATATTAAAAATATTACCTGAACGCTGTTTACGCATGTATGGCAACACAGCTTTTGTTATTTTAATGGGAGCATACAGATTTACTTCTAATTGGTTTTGTATTTGTTCGTCTGTAAATTCTTCAAATGCACCTGTAATTCCAAAACCCGCATTGTTAACTAAAACGTCAATCCGCCCAAAGTGTTCTATCGTTTTTTCAATTGCTGAATGAATTTGCACTTTGTTGCTTATGTCTAATGGTAGTATGAGGATTTGTTTTGGATACTTTTCAAACAAACCATCTAATTGTTTTGTATTCCTTGCTGAAGCTGCTACGTTATCGCCATTTGATAAAACAACTTCCGTTAAACTTTTGCCTAATCCTCTTGAACTTCCTGTGATAAACCAAACTTTTGCCATTATATAAAGATTTGTTATTAAAGTTTTTAATATTACAGCCAACATTTTGCCTATGTGCCTTTTCTATCGCAGATGTTTCGGCTTTAATTTTTGTTCAGCAAATTCTGCAATTTCAGTTATTCGTTTTTGTCTTGTCTCTGGTCGTTTTGCAAGTACAAGCCATTGAAGAATGGCTTTCTTTACAGATTTACTTAAATTATCAAAGTAGTCTATTGCAGCCGGCTTATTTTTAAATTCTGCTTTCAAATCTGTTGGAATAATTAATTCTTCTACATCGTCTAAAATAGCCCACGAGCCATTTCGTCTTGCAGTTTCAATACTTTCAAAACCTGCTTTTGTCATCAATCCGCTGTCAATAAGTTGCCTGATTTTTTCCTTGTTCACTTTTGACCATGTTCCATTCGATTTTCTTCTGCTGAAAAATTGCATAAATTTTTCTTCGTCAATTGGTATTCTTTTGCTGTCAATCCAGCCAAAACAAAGCGCTTCATCAACTGCATCACTCCATGCAATTGTTGGTTTGTTCGATTTCTTTTTATAACAAACAAGCCATACAGACTGTTTGGAGAGATGGTTTTTCTCTAACCATTTTCGCCATTCAGAAGGGTTTGTTGGACAATAAGTCTCTAAATCTATTTTTGCCATTTTGTTTATTGCATATCAATATTTTTCATAACAGCCTCGCTGTAACGTAAACCTGTGTTTGTTTCCAACGGAATTATTGTTTCAAGCCTTTGCAGTTCTGCTTCGCTCAAAGTTATTTGAGTTGCATTAATATTTTGTTCAATGTAATTTCTCTTTTTTGTTCCCGGAATTGGAACATATCCTTTGCCTATTACCCAGGCTATTGCCAACTGTGCAGTAGTAATTCCTTTCTCTTTGGCAACTTTTTCTATTTCGTTCAACAAAACAATATTTTTATTGAACTGCTCGCCTTGATACCGTGGTATGGTTCTGCGAAAATCATCCTCAGGAATATCTTCAATACCTTGAATATTACCTGTAATAAAACCTCTGCCCAAAGGCGAATAGGCTACAAAACCAATACCCAATTCCTGTAAAACATTAAGAATACCTAATCGCTCTATGGTTCGTTCAAACAAAGAGTATTCAGTCTGCACTGCTGTAATAGGGTGAACTTTATTCGCTTTTCTAATTGTTTCTGCCGAAACTTCGGACAATCCGAGATATTTTACTTTGCCTTCTTTTACCAATTCCGACATAGCATAAATAGTTTCTTCAATCGGGGTGTTTTTATCAATCCGATGCAGGTAGTAAAGGTCAATGTAATCAGTTTGTAGATTTTTCAATGAACGCTCTGCGGCTTTTTTCACATAAGCAGGACTTCCGTTTATGTTGAAAGTAAATTGTTCCTGGTCGTCAACTTCCTCGCCAAATTTTGTTGCAATGATGTATTGTTCCCGCTGTCCTTTTATCGCTTTTGCAATAAGTCTTTCGTTGGCTAACGGACCATAAACATCAGCGGTATCAATAAAATTTCCGCCTAATTCTTTTGAACGGTGAATGGTTGCAATGGCTTCGGCTTCATCTGCTTTTTCGCCATAAACATCGTTTCCTGCAAAGGTTGTCATTGTCATACAACCCAAACCTATTGGTGGAACAATCAATCCCTGACTTCCTAATTTTATTTTTCCTATTTCTGACATAAACAAATGTATTAAAGTCAGCAGGGTAATATTGCCCTGCTGATTTGGTTTTGATTTACTTTTATTTTACTACCGTAGCTTCTAACTCTACGGTCAAAGTAGCAAAAAGCCCTTTTACTTCAAGCAAAGTAGTGGCTTGTTTGATGCCGTATTTTTTCAGAAACGGTACATAAACATCCATACAAGTAGTGAAAAAATCTTGTGTAGATGTTGTAAATACATTCAGTCTTACAATGTTTTTACATTCATAGCCTGATTCACTTACAAGTTGTTCTAAATTGGCAATTGTCTGAATGAGTTGACTTCTCATATCTGCACTACTCGGAATACCATTGGCATCAAGTGCTACTTGTCCTGAACAGTAAAGCGTGCCTGCTGGTTGTATTACTTCTACAGCTTGTGCTGAGTTGGTTTGTTCGCCCCATACCCAAGGGTCAATTGTTCTTTTTTCCATCTTTTTATTGTTTTTAAATTACAATACAAAGATGGAATAGAGTTGTGACAGCCTTATGTCAGGGGTCAAAACGAATTAGAAATATTTTTCAAAATATCCTTGTAAAGTCATTTTGTGTGGCTCAAACTTCTCTGTAAGGATTTCCATTTTTTTAATTCTGTCTAAACGGAAAAAACGAAATTCATTTCGCAAACGACAGTAAGCAACCAACAACCAATCCTCAGTACTAAGTAATGCAAATGGTTCGATGAGTCGGGAGGTTGTTTTATTTGCTTCGTTGGTGTATTCAATTTTTACGAGGCTGAAATTGGTCAACGCGAACTGCAAGTCCGATAAATTATTGCTATTTCGTTCTCTGTTAATGTTTTGGGCAAAACGGGTTCGTTCGGCAAGTAAATTGGCTTTATCTTTTACGCTGTATTTTAAAACTGCTTTGATTTTATCAATGGCTTCTGAATAATCTCTGATAAACGAAGTGTCCTTGTTTTTGAGAACCAACTGCTCTGCGGTAATCAAAGCATTGGCTTGTGCTTCTGTGAACATTACCGGCGGAACCCTGTAGCCTTCCATTAATGTGTAGCCCTTTCCGTCTTCCGTCGAAATAGGAACACCCGATTGTTCCAATGCTCTGATGTCACGGTAAATTGTCCGTATGCTTACATTAAATTTGTCTGCAAGGCTTGTTGCAGTCAAAAGTCGTTTTGTTTGCAATTGGGTTAAAATTGCAGTCAGCCGTGAAAGTCGTTTTATATCGTTATCGTTCATTTTTTATGCCTGAATGCTAAATGCTTTTAGGGTTCGTGGAATTGTCTTATACCTTGTTCGCGGGTTTTTAATCCTCAGTTAAACAATTGCCTGAACTCCAATGGCGAAAGTTTGGTTTTTGCTTTAAACAATTTGCTGAATGATTGCGGAAATTCAAAGCCTAACCGGTAAGCGATTTCACTTATCGAAAGCTCGGTTGTGGAAAGTATTTCTTTGGCGTGTTCAATTAACTTGTCGTGAATAAGTTGTTGTGTGGTAAGTCCGGTAAGTTGTTTCAAACAATCACTTAAATACTTGGGCGATAAATTGAGTTTCGAAGCAAAAAAGTTTACTGTCGGTAAACTTTTCTCTATTGTTGCTTCTGAAAAATAGTCGTTCAATAGATTTTCAAATTTACTCAAAAGCTCACTGTTGTTAGGTTTTCGCATAATGAACTGCCGATTGTAATAACGATTGCAATACGTCAGAAGTAAATCAATGTTTGAAATAATTACATCTTGACTAGAATTGTCTATCGGCAGATTGGCTTCTTTTTCAATCTGTACGAAAATGGTTTCAACAGACTTTTGTTCTTCGTCTGAAAGTATCAATGCTTCGTTGAGTGCGTAATCAAAAAATCCATAAGAATTTATTTTTTGAGACAAGGGGTAGCTTCTTAAAAAATCAGGGTGTATCAATAATAACCAACCTGCTTGCGGAATAAAGTTTCCCACTTCTAAAACGTTTACTTGTTTGGGCGAAAAGAAAGACATGATACCTTCGTCAAAATCGTAGGATGTTTGTCCATATTGTAATTTACATGGACAATCTTTCTTCAGCGTGATTTGGTATAAGTCGGAAATTAATTTTGTGCGTTGCTCAACTTCTATTCCTGGAAAATCTTCAAACTTCAACAAACTAACCAGCGGGTGTTTAGGTCTAGCTAAACCTAACAGTTGGTGTTGCTGTGCGATGGACTTAATGTGTACCGTTAAAATTTCTTGTTTGCTCATTGAATACAAATTTTAAAATTATAACCCCATTTGTTTTCTTTTGTTCTGTGCAAATCGTTTTGCAATGGTAGCATTGGGTATGAAAGCCACTATCTTGGCTGCTAATGCGTTCATGCGACCTGAAACGTAAAATGTCTTTTTCGTTTCCATTGCCCGTATCATTTCTGCGGCAACCTGTTCGGGAGTTTGCGTATTTGCACGTGCTGTAAGCATTTTTCCCCAATCATTGTTGTTGGCTGGCGTGTTCATAAAGTTTGATGAGGTAAGCCCGGGACAAAACAACATTACGTGTACTCCGTGAGGTCTGCATTCTTCGGTTAATGCTTCCGTAAATGAAAGCACAAACATTTTGGAAGCCGCATAAACACTCATATACGGACTTGGGAAAAATGAAGCCATAGAACCGACATTGATAATGCTACCGCTTTTGTTGCGAACCATTTCAGGAAGAAAAAGACGACAAAGAGCAACCAATGAGACGTTGTTTAGTTGCAGGATATCCAACTCTGTTTGTAAATCGTTTTTTACAAATTCACCACTCGAACCCACTCCAGCATTATTTACAAGCATATTTACCAATAAGTTTTTCTTTTTACTTTCCTCAAAAACATAATTTGCAGTATTTGGTTTGCTAAGATCTGCAACGATATAGTATGCTCCAATCCCGTTTTTATTTGATAATTCTTCACATTGCTGTTTTAGCTTTTGTTCGTTGCGGGCAACTAACAGTAAATTATGTTTTTTATCGGCCAATAGATTTGCCAATGCTTCGCCAATTCCGCTTGTGGCGCCTGTTATTAATGTACCTTTCATTTTATATCTATTTAAATTTAAGATACAAATTTGAGATAATTGGCAAGCTTAAAGGTGTTCAAAAGTCGGATAGTTGTATTCAAAAGTGACGACTCGTAGTTTATATGTCTGAGTGATTGTCTTTTTGTTTTTCGGTGTTGCTGCTGATTACCGTTACTGTATGTCCTTTTTTTTACCAATTCTTGCATGTGTGGCTTGCAGATATTTCCTAAAGAACCTGTTCATGCAGATGCTGGAGTTTCCTGAAAAACTTCCTGCGAAGAACTGCTTTTCACCCCGATTTATCGCGGCCTGTTAACGAAGTACCGCCTGCCCCCCCCCTGACGGAAACTCCGGATTGTAGTTTGCTATTAGCGGCTGGTGTTCGTTTTCATTTTGTTTTACCAAGGCATTTCATTTCCTTCTTCGTCAAATAATTTTCCTGTTTGTGAATCTTTTAGTGTTGCATATTTCACAATTACTTTCGCTGAATGTTCTGGTTTCTTGTCTCCACGATAGTTGTTGAAATCTGTTGCAGTATGACCCGGGTCAACAACGTTTACTTTTATGTTTGTATCTTTTAAACCAAATGCCAACATCACTGTGTAGGCATTTAATGCCGTCTTTGAAACGCTATATCCCCCTGATTTAAATGGATAATATTTCCAGGTGGGGTCGTTGTGAAGCGTCAATGATGAAAGTCCGCTTGTTACATTGACTATTCGTCCCTCTTCCGACTTTTGAAGTAGCGGAATAAATTCTTGTGTTACTTGAATCGTACCAAAGAAATTAGTGTCAAATATTCTCCTGATTTCGTCAACTGACATAGTTGCTGCTAGTTGTGGAACCGTTCCTAAAATACCTGCATTATTCACTAATATGTCAAGGCGGTTGTGTTTTGTTTCAATTGTTTTTCTTGCTAATACAATTGTCTCCAGGTTTGTAACATCAATGAGAATTAATTCTGTATTTGTTAGCCCAAGGCTGTGAAGACTTTCCACTGCAAGTGTTCCTAAAGTTATATCCCGGCAACCAAGATAAACGTAATGTCCAAGTTCTGCTAATTGTTTTGCGGTTTCAAATCCGATTCCTTTGTTTGCGCCTGTTACTAATGCTATTTTCATATTGAATAATTCTTTGTTTAAAATTGTTACTCTCGTTCGTTAAACTCGGTTCTTACATTTGCCGTTAACGGAGACATTGACGGTATCGTTAGTCGCCGGTTTTGAAGCACTTTCCGGCCAAATTACATCTACTTTTGATATGGGAAAAGCGCTCAAATACACACTGGACAGGCAATTAACGATACCGAGTTTTGTGCTTAGTACTTATTTTTGTTCATGTCTTTTTTGTAGTTCTTTATGATTTTCCCAAATTCTTTGTCTTTTTTCCGTTTCTCTGCAATTGTGGATTCAAAATGTGCTTTCTCTCTTTCCATTTTCAGGTAATTTTCGTACGAAGCTTTGTCAATTTCTCCTTTTTCAACAGCTTCAAGAACTGAGCAACCTATCTCATTTGTGTGGGTACAATCTTTGAACTTACAATTTTGAGAAAGTCTGATAATCATATCGAATGTGATTTCTAAACCGCTTGCAGAATCGGCAATACCTACTTCTCTCATACCAGGATTGTCAACTAATATTCCACCGTTTTCAAGAATAATTAATTCCCTGTGACTTGTAACGTGTCTCCCTTTATTTGTACTCTGGCTAATCGCATCTGTTCGCATGATGGCCTTACCGGAAAGATTATTTAACAAAGTTGATTTTCCAACACCTGAAGAACCAAGCATACAATATGTTTTACCTTTTTCAATCATCGCTTTTATTTTGTCGTATCCATCTTGCGATTCGTTACTTATTGCAATAATCGGAACGTTTTTAATCCGGGCTTTTATATTCTCCAATATCTCAGAAATCCGATGCTCATCAATTAAATCAATCTTACTGAGTACTATAACAGGACTAACCTTTGATGAATTGCAAATGGTCAGGTATCTTTCAAGTCTATTGATATTGAAATCCCTATCAGCAGCCTGCACCAATAGCGCATAATCAATATTTGTTGCAATTATTTGTATCTCTCCGAATTGACCAACAGCTTGTCTTGAAATAATTGAGAATCGCGGCAATGTTTTATGAATTATGGAAAAATCAGAATCATATATTGTCAATGCAACCCAATCACCAACTGCGGGAAAATCTTCACGACTTTTTGCCGAAAATCGCAAATGCCCTATAATCTCGGCTTCAAATTCTCCCTTTTCAGTCTTGACAATATATCTTTCTTTATGTTCCGAAATTACTCTTCCAATCTCAAAGTCTTTGAGGTTATTTTCAACCCTTAACTTTTCAAGCTTATCATTATATCCAAAATCTTCTAATTTCATTTTAGTCTCTTTTGTGAGTGTGTCTTTTTGTAGTATTAAGCATAACTCGTAAAGCTCATCAAATATAAAATACTTTCTCAATAGGTTATGGATAATTCTTTATCTTCCAAAACTTCAGGAACAATTAGATAACAACACACCAGATTGTGTGTTGTTTAATTCAGAAAATGAATGGTTGCAGTATTGTTTTCTTTAGGCGCAGTTCTGCAATTTTCGGTTGCATCGTGTTTTTCGTAACTCACATTTAATCTTTGCATTCACACACTTTTTATTGGTTCAATTCTCAGCAGAAAAGTCCAAACTCTGCATGCAGAATTTGGACTTTTTTACACGCATACAGTGCTCAGTACAACACTTTTGCCTTGTTTTTAGAATTTCCAAACGAGCACCCCGGCAGTTTTCAGCGATTTATTTCCAATCAGGATTTTGGCATCAGCCGGAAGTTTCATTTCATAAACCTGATCGGAATAATTCATCGCAATACCAAATCCATCGCGGTATTCCACTATAACTCCGGCCGGATAATTTTCAACCGGAATTCCACTTTGCTGAAAAACTTTATTCAAAACCTGTTTTTCCAGTTCTCCTGTTTTGGAGTCAACGCCAATGTAAGTTACTGAGCCTTTCCCCAGTTTGTGCGAAACAATGGCAGGTGTTCCGGCATAAAAATCGCCTTCGAAAGTGCCCCAGGTTTCGGTGCCTTTATCGGGTTGCAGCAAATCGCCCCAACTGATCCATGCAAATTCATGGTTGTTAAATTTAATTTTGTCGGGCGCCTGCGGCATCAGCAAATCATACGATTTAACCTCCGCTCCAAATAATTTCCACATTGGCTCATAAAATTTGGCTTCCCACAAATGGCCGTTTCTGTCCTGCAATCCGGTGCGGCAACTCATCACCAAAGCGCCGCCATTTTCGGCATAGCGAGTCAGTTTGTCTATCATTTGCTGATCAATCATCTGGTAAGCAGGCGCCACCAATACCGGATATTGACTGAAATCAGTTGTATCGCGAATGAAATCAACCGGAGCGCCAAACGCTTTCAGCGCTTTGTAATATTTCAGGAAATGAGCTTCGGTATTCCATTCTGAAGTTTGTTTATTCAGATCGATACCCTGAATATTGTCGGTGTTAACTAAAATACCGGCTTTGCGCTGCCCGTAATCTTTAGGCCATTGAGATTTTCCATCGTAGCTGGTGCGCAGTTTTTGTATTTCCTGAATAAACCGGCTAAATTCCAAACCGCCCGGTGTTGGTGTCACACCATCGGTTCCAACCATTCCGTAGTGATATTGCTCGTAGCCATAAAGTGGGCCACGGAAGCGGTACGAACAGGTGAATTTACTCCCGCCCGCAAACACATGCCACAACCACATGCGAATAGCTCCCGGAAGCGGTTGCGGATTAATCCTTCCCCAGTTAACCTGACCGGGCTGCAATTCCATCACTCCATAAACACCTTTAAGCGGCCTGAAAAAGTCGTTGGCCATTGCAATTCGCGAATAATCACCAACGCGGTAACCTTTCGGTCCTATTCCAAGGTCGCCGCCATAAACCATGTAACGTGTGTACGTCACGAAATCGAGTTCTGTGCTTGCTCCAACGTAGCCCACATCGTACATCGGGATGTAATTGGACGTAATCCACTGTTCAGGATTGGAATATTTACGGATCACGCGCGCCTGTTCGTCGAGGAACGAAGCGGTTTCGTGATCGGCAAACCGGTAATGATCGAGTTGTGCATGTAAATTCATACCCCATTGTTTGTGTAGCGGTATGTTTATTTCCTGAAAACTACTGTATGTTCCGCTCCAGAAATTGGTTCCCCAGGCGTCATTCAGTGCATCGATGGTTTTGTATTTATCTTTCAGCCAGTCGCGAAAACGCTGAGGTGCATCCTGCCCGTAATCGAGAAAACGGCGAGGTTCGTTGTCGAGCTGCCAGCCAATTACACGCGGGTCATTTCCATAACGTTTGGCCAATTGGTCAATCATTTTCATGGAATACATGCGGTAATAATTGCTCGAAAAAGTAGCATGCTGCCTGGCTCCATGATCCATTTTAGTACCGTCTTCGTTGGTAACCAGCACATCCGGATGTTCGCGAACCAGCCAAACCGGCGGCGTAGCCGTTGAAGTACACAGAATAACTTTCAGGTGGTACTTATCGGCTAATTGAATGGAACGATCGAGCCATTTGAAATCGTAATGTCCTTCAGATGGTTCGAGCTGTGCCCAGGCAAACTCGGCAAAGTGCGTAAACTCGAAACCCATTTTGGCCATGTTCTGAAAGTCGCGATCCCATTGGGTCGAATCCCAGTGTTCCGGATAATAATACACCCCAACCTGGGTTAAATCTTTGGTCTGAAAAAAACGTTCGGGATTCTGTGCAAAAGAATTCAGGCTAAACAGCATTCCGGATAAACCCAGAAGCAGCCATCTTTTTGTCAAGGTAAGTTTTGAAAACATAAGAGTAAATTTGATTAAGGTAAATAAATTGGCATCACAAATCTAATTCATTTCGAAGAAAATACCAGAAGATTGCCGACTGATGCAATTTTTAATTTTACTTCAATATTAAGCGGAGCTAAAATCTCAATACAAAAAAATCCTGAACCGGACATGCCGAATTCAGGAATTCTTATATTATGTATTTCAGGAAAGCTATTCCGAGGCAAACAAAAGCTTTTGCTCCAGTTCAATCGCTTTCGGAAACAGAATATCGTTTTCGAGGCGAACATGTTCCTGCAAATCTTCATCAAACTCTTTCAGTCTTGCATACAATTCCAGAACGGTGTCGTTCACATCGGCGGGCGCTTTAAAACCGCTGCTAAGCCTCACCACTTTCTGCGCCATGATGCCAATTGTTTCATGTTCCGTCAGCATAACCGAAACCGGTGATTTAATCGACCCGAAGCCAGGAGTGGTAAGTTGCGTTCCATCTTTATCAGCCGAAACTAGTTTATGGATATACGGAAACAACACAAGTTCCTCTTTCTGCATGTGCAATTGCAATTCGTTGGATATCAAACGAAAATAATCTTTAATAGATTTCATCTGCGGATGATAGGTGGCATTCATTGCCACAACCTTTTCGATTAAAGGTTTAATTTGCGCGATAGCTTTTATGGCATATTGATGATGTTTCTGAACCACATAATCCGATAACTGACTGCAGTTCATGCTTTCTAAATCGGAAGTAGCAAATTCAATGACAGAGGTATTTTTAATGTTTTCCATATTTTCGGCTGTGTTTAGATATTTTCTGCTAACAATCTCTTTGAACTGCGAAGTTCAAAATTTCATATTACCAAAGCGTTAACATTAAGTAAACAGATATTTATGTCTTTATTTCCCAAATTTAATGAAAATAAACGCATGATAAGACTTGCGTTCAATTCCTGCAAGCAAATATTAACAAACAAAAATTCCGGACTCAAATATACGAGTCCGGAATCTTCGTAAAACACCCCTTATAAAAGCAAATTAACCAATCAGCATCGCCTGTTCCATTTCAATTGCTTTGGGAAACAAAATATTGTTTTCCAAATGAATATGCCGGTGCAAATCGTCTTCAAATTCTTTCAGTTTACCGTAAAGTACACGAAACGTGTTGCAGGCATCTTCAGGAACAGTGTATCCGTCGCTTAAACGGTACAATTCTTTCAGGATTACCCCGGCATTTTCGTGTTCCTGTTCCATGACTGAAATGGGTCCCATAACCGTTCCAAAACAGGAAGGATCGGTACATTGCCCGGCAGATTCTTCAACAACCAGTTTTTTAATGTACGGAAAAAGTATCATCTCTTCCTTTTGCATGTGCGACAACAATTCGTCTGCCAGATCATTAAATAATTCATTGATTACAAGCACCTCAGAATGATGTTCGCCATGAACATCTGCAACTTTTTGCGCCAAAGGCAGAATTTGCGGAATGGCTTTGCTCACATACTGATGATGGGTATTTTGAATGTAATCGGCTAAAAAGCCGATGTTCCAACTATCAAAATCATGCACTGCCGATCCTTGTTGATTCTTCAGGTTTTCTAATGCACTAATGACTAATGACTCTTCCGTTTTTGCATTCGAACAAGCTTCAGCTACCGATATTTTTCCTCCACAGCAAAAATCAATTCCATAATTGCTGAATACATCGGCAGCCCTGAAATCGAGTTTTACAATCTCCCCTACTGTTCTATTTTTAATGTTTTCCATTTTGATGTTGTTTTAAATTGTTTTTGTTTTTCATCCCAGACAGGGTTTAAAACCCTGTCTGGGATAGGATAATTATTTTCTATTTTTCTTCTTTCTGAACCGACCAGCCAAATACCAGTCCGGCAACAAAATAGACCAGCGCCACAACTCCCACCGCAAAAATGGTATCACCAACGACACGCAGCCACCGAAGTGTTTGCATAAAGGGTTGTTGCAGGAAATCGGCTGAACGGGCATACCACGTACCATGCTGAACACTGGCTACTGTTTGCAATAATCCAACAGGCAAAACGCTAATCAGAACCATCAGTGCAAGCCCGATATTGATGGCCCAAAAAGCTATGAACAATGGTTTGTCGTTCCATACACTTTTCACCCACATGTTCCGGAGAACAAACAACATCAACGAAATGCCCAGCATTCCGTACACACCAAACAATGCTGTGTGACCATGAACCGCTGTTGTATTCAATCCCTGCATGTAATACAAAGCTGTTGGCGGATTGATCAGGAACCCGAAAATACCTGCTCCAACTAAATTCCAGAATGCCACGGAAATTAATCCGTAAATGGGCCAACGGTATGCCAGCAGCCAATTGGTGTGTCGGCTCAGTTTAAAGTTGTGCCACACTTCGAAACCCATCAACACCAGCGGAACGACTTCCAACGCGCTGAATGTAGCTCCCAAAGCCAAAATTGCAGTTGGCGTTCCGGTGAAATAAAGATGATGGAACGTTCCAATGATTCCGCCGCCCAAAAAGATTATGGTTGAAAGTAATACCGCTGTGGTTGCAGTTTTTATCCGCAATAGCCCAAGTTGTACGAAAATAAAGGCAGATACAACGGCAGCAAAAACTTCGAAGAAACCTTCAACCCAAAGGTGAACGACCCACCAGCGCCAGTATTCGGCAATAGCCAGGTTGGTTTGTTGTCCCCACATCAGTCCGGCGCCGTAAAACGAACCGATTGCTGCCGATGCAACCACAAAAAGAATGATTAAATTGCGACTTTCAGAAGGAGTTTTCAGGATGGGCATCAGCGGACGAACCATTAATGTCAGCCAAATAAACAATCCTGCAAACAGGAAAATCTGCCAGAAGCGACCCAGATCGACATATTCGTAACCCTGATGTCCAAACCAGAAGTTTTCGGCCAGACCCAATTTCTGCATTACACCCATCCATTGGCCAGCCAATGAACCAACTACAATAACGAGAAGAGCGACAAACAATACATTTACGCCCAAACGTTGGAACTTGGGTTCATATCCCGAAACAGCCGGAGCAATATACAAGCCGGTTGCCAGCCACGAAGTTGCTATCCAGAAAATAGCCAGTTGTACGTGCCAGGTTCGCGAGATCGAATAAGGCAAAATAGAATCAAGGTTTAGTCCGTAGAAAGAGTTTCCTTCGACACCAAAATGCGCGGTAACAATACCCATAATCACCTGAACCAGAATCAGTGCAGTAACTATGACAAAATATTTCAGGGTGGCCTTCATCGAAGGAGTTGAGACCAGAGAAATTAATGGATTAGTAGCCGGCATTTCAAGATGTTCCTCGTTGTCGCGGGAGCGGGCGTACTGATAAGCCATCAAAGCAATACCCAGCAGCAGAATGATCACACTAAAACCAGTCCAGATATGCAAATCGCCTGTGGCCACATTTCCCACCAATTCTTCGTGTGGCCAGTTGTGCGTGTAAGTCAATTCACTGTTCGGACGTTCGGTGACACAAGCCCACGACGCCCACCAGAAAAAGGCAGTCATCTTATCCATCCGTTCTTGTGATTTGATCGAATTTTCAGGAATGGAATAGTTTAGGCGCAGCTCTGCCATTGCCGGATCGTCGGTAAACAAACCGGAATAAAAGGCGCTGGTAGTTTGAATCGCTGCAGCTCTTGTAGAACTCACTGTAATCGTTTTTGCCGACTCGCTGTAAGTATTTCTCCGAATGTCTTCCTGAAGTTTGATTTTCAGAAAAGCCTGATCGGCGGGATCAATTTGGGCAAATTTTTTAGTGAATTTTTTCATTGAAAGGACGTCGAGCATCGCCATAGCTTCTTTGTGAAGCCAGTCGGCAGTCCAGTCGGGCGCCTGGTAAGCGCCGTGACCCCATACACTTCCCAGTTCCTGACCGCCAATCGACTGCCAGATGTTTTGTCCGTCGCGGATATCCTGGCCGGTAAACAGGACAGTACCATCGCTCGTTACTACTTTCTCAGGGATTGGCGGCGCCTGATGGTAAATTTCAATTCCGAAATACCCAAGTACCCCAAAACTAACGACCATGACCGTTATAAACCAAAACCATAATTTTCGAATGTTCATAGTGAATAGATTAACGATTTATATTTTGTATATCCTTTCAAGTAATTATCCGGAAACAAATATAGATTAGACCGAAAGACTGATTTTATGAGCAGGATCATAAGGCAATAATTCACACAAAACACTATATATCAACTAAAAACAAGCAATTATGCCTGTTTTTAGAAAACAAGTCTTGAAGGCAAAGAAGATTAAAACCTCTTAAATTGTTTTTTTCTTTACATTTGTTTTTAAACTCCAAAGCAATGATTGAAGAACAAATACTTATCAAATACGGTGCAACTGAAGTGACATTTGAAAAAGGTGAGCATCTGTTCCATGAAAAACAAAAAGCCAGCCATTACTTTCAGGTAAAAAGTGGGAAAATTAAAATGTTTAACCTGAATGCCGATGGGAAAATATTTATACAAGGGCTGTTCGAAACTGGCGGAAGTTTTGGCGAACCTCCCTTGTTTACCGATTCAAATTACCCGGCCTGTACCGTTGCCGAAGAAAACAGTTGTTTGTTAAAATTATCAAGGGCCAGATTTTTCAAGCTCCTGAAAGAAAATCCGGAAATTCATTTCGAAATTACCCGAATGCTGGCCACCCGGCTGCTATACAAATCGATGCAATTGAAAGAGATTTCGAGTTTCAAACCCGAGCACCGCATTATCAGCCTGATTGATTACCTCAAAAAAGAAGAAGGCCTTCCAGAACACGAAAAATTTGAAGTCAGCCTCACCCGCCAGCACATTGCCGACCTTACCGGACTGCGCGTTGAAACAGTTATTCGCTCAGTAAAAACACTTGAAAAAGATGGAAGTTTAAAGTTGATCGGGCATAAGATTTTCAGGTAAAGTGATTTGCCTGTGTTTTCATTCGACGCAAAATTCTCACTGTCTTGGAAAAATCATTTCCGGGATTTTAATAGTTCTATCAGAAATGAAAAAAGTACTTTTCTTGTTTTTCGGCATTCATTTCTTTGTCTTCCTGGCATTCGCGCAAGTCAGCGTTTCAGGTTTACTGACCGAAAACCGGATTCTTCCGGAAGGCATTGATCAATCTCAGCCACAATTTAGCTGGCAATTAAATTCAGACGAACGTAACGTACTGCAAACTGCATACGAAATAAGGGTCAGCAACAATCTGAAAAGTTTAAAATCAGGCCATAACTTATTTTGGACTAGCGGAAAGATTTCTTCCGATCAATCGGTTCATGTTTCCTATTCAGGCCCGGTGCTTAAGTCTGCGACTAAATATTTCTGGCAGGTCCGGGTTTGGGACAATCGGAATCATGAGTCGAAATGGAGCGAACCAGTTTTTTGGAGCGCGGGACTTTTGACTCCTGAGAACTGGAAAGCTCACTGGATTCAGGCCGGATTTGAAGACACCGAATTGCGGCCATCGCCTATGTTCAGGAAAGAATTTCAGGCTCAAAAAACCATAAAATCGGCCATGGCATTTGTTTCAGCGCGCGGATTGTACGAAGCTGAAATCAATGGCAAAAAAGTGGGCGATGCTTATTTCACACCCGGCTGGACGGCTTACGACAAACGCATTCAATACCAGACTTTCGATGTGACTTCACTGCTTCAGGAAGGGAATAATGCGATTGGGGTAACTTTGGGAAACGGCTGGTACCGCGGTTACCTGGGCATTCGCGGACAACGCGATTTTTACGGAAGTGAA
>JBAZGO010000005.1:0-86510 GCA_041652995.1 Prolixibacteraceae bacterium | reverse complement strand
CTGATTTTTCAACTGAACATCACTTACACCGATGGAACTTCAGATTTGATCGTTTCCGACGGTTCGTGGAAATCGTCAACCGGGCCGATTCAATATTCAGAACTTTATCACGGAGAAACTTACGATGCACGGTTTGAGCAGGCTGGCTGGTCTTCGCCGGAGTTTAACGATTCGGATTGGCATGGTGTAATTGAAAAAGATTATCCGCTCAACAACCTGGTAGCTACAGAAAACGAGCTAGTCAAAGCACATGAAACCTTCAAGCCCGTCAAAATATTCACCACGCCAAAAGATGAACGTGTGATCGATTTCGGGCAAAACCTGGTGGGTTGGGTTGAAGTGAAAATTTCAGGCAATGCCGGCGAATTCATTACACTTTACCATGCCGAAGTACTCGACAAAGAGGGAAATTTTTATACTGAAAACCTGCGATCGGCCAAACAAAGCAACATTTACATCCTGAAGGGAGGGGACGAAGAAACGTTTCATCCGCATTTTTCGTGGCAAGGATTCCGGTACGTGAAAGTCGAAGGTTTTTCAGGAGAACTGAAACCTGAGAATTTTACGGCTGTGGCCTTGTATTCGGACATGGCTCCAACTGGAACGTTCAGTTGTTCCGACACGTTGGTTAATCAACTTCAGCACAACATTCAGTGGGGACAAAAAGGAAATTTCATCGACGTGCCCACCGACTGTCCGCAACGCGACGAACGCAAAGGCTGGACGGGAGATGCGCAGGCATTTGCACATACGGCCAGTTTCAATTTCAGGGTAAACAGTTTTTTCGCCAAATGGATGAAAGATGTGGCGCTCGATCAACTGCCCAACGGAATTGTTCCGTGGGTGGTTCCGGATTTGTATCACAACGGCAAAGGCAGTCCGGGCTGGAGCGACGCGGCGACTATTGTGCCGTGGAGCATGTATCTGGTTTATGGCGACAAACAAATTCTGGCCGATCAGTATGCGAGCATGAAAGCATGGGTGAACTACATTCATGCGATCAGCCCTGACAAACTTTGGAAACCGGAATCATCGTTTGGTGACTGGCTTTTCTATAGTTTGAATGACGACCGGGACGGCCGCTCAGCAGTTACCGACAAAAACCTGATTGCACAATGCTTTTATGCCTGCTCAACCGAAAATCAGATGAAAGCTGCCGAAGTTTTGGGAAATACCACAGATGCAGATTTTTATAGAAATTTGTTAGCGAAAATCAGGGAAGCATTTCAAAATGAATATGTCACTCCTTCGGGCAAACTGGTTTCGAACACACAAACCGCTTATGTTTTGGCCCTGAATTTCGACATGCTTCCCGAAAATTTACGTCAGCAGGCGGCCAAACGGCTGGTCGATAACATTCGCGATTACGATACACACCTGACAACCGGCTTCCTCGGAACACCTTATCTCTGCCAAGTATTAACACGGTTTGGCTATTCGGATGTGGCTTACGAATTGTTGCTGCAAAAGACTTATCCGTCGTGGCTGTACCCGATTACGAGGGGTGCCACAACCATTTGGGAACGCTGGGACGGTATAAAACCCGACAGCACTTTTGAAACGCCAACCATGAATTCGTTCAACCATTATGCTTACGGCGCCATTGGCGACTGGATGTACCGAGAAATTGCAGGCATTGATACCGACGCGAAAAATCCGGGATACAAAGTCATCCGGATAAAACCGCATATTGGAAAAGGCCTGACTTTTGCCAAAGCTGATTTGGAAACTTATTACGGAAAAGTAAGTTCGTATTGGGAAATGAAGGAAGGGAAACTTGAAATGCGGGTTAACATTCCGGCAAATACCACGGCTGAAATATTTGTTCCGGCCAGAAATTCAGAACAAATTAAAGAAAACGGGAAAAGTCTGTATTTGCTGAAAGATGCAAAAACAGGGCAAGCAAAAGACGGTTATGTACCAGTTCTGGTTGGTTCGGGTACCTATGAATTTATAGTGGAATAAAAATCAGTTGTATGCCACTAAAAACAAAGCCCGGGAGAAACTTTCCGGGCTTTGTTTTTATATTTTCAAAATTCGAAAACTATCCGGTTATTTTCGCCGGAAGACCTTTAACCAGCACTGGTTTTTCGTTTTGTTTTTTGGGCATAAACATGTCTTTGTAGGTCAGTCCAAGTTTTTCTTTCATTTCAAACGAATAGTCGAGTGTACCTAAATCGGCGCCGGTATTGTTGGTGCCAAACGTAAATTTAACACCGGCTTCTTTAGCTTTTCGTAATATTTTTTCGCTTGGGAGCTTATATCTTGAATTAATTTCGAGCGCCACATGGTTATCGGCAAGGACTTTTACAAAGCGATCGATGCGGGCATCGGTCCACAATTCGTCGTATTGATCGGCAAGAACGGCCGGCAAAAACGTAGGATTTACATGAATATCAATCGGTTCTTTTGAAACTACACTTTCAATTTTACCGATCAGTTCATCCATAAATTGTTGTTCGTCGTCAACAAAAACTTCGTCAGGCATCCACAGTCGCATCCGGCGACCTTTGTGATCGGTCCAGGTCATTCCGTCGGTAAACACATAGTCGAATTTAGCCACAGCTTCCGGCGAAAAAAGTGTCACCCACTCACGTCCTTCGGCCTGCATTCCCCTGAAAATTGGTTTCGACTGAACGGTGTCCATGTATGCGTAAAGCGATTTGTCGTCAGTCACCGGAAATTTGAGTCCGCAGTTTGGCGCAATTCCGTAATTGATGCCGAGTTTCAATGAATTTGCACAAGCCTGATCGATGGTCAATCCGCCTTTCAGGTGTACGTGAAAATCGATAACAGGGAAATTTTCAAGACACATTTTGGTAATTTTTGTGTCCCATTCCTTCGAAACCAGAAGGTTAGACTTTTCGGCTTTTGGCAGTGGTTTTACCTGAATACTCTTAAAATATACTTTACTTTCCTCATCGTGGCACTGCAGTGCAATGCGGCCTGCGCTAAACACTTTCATTTTATCGTTGTGAGGCCGGTACGGGTCGTCGGGCTGAATATAATCAACCACCTCGTTCCCGTTTACCCAGATCTGGCACCGGTTTTCCACCACTTTCACATACAACTCGAACCATTCATTATCCTTTACTGTCTGATAATAAACATTGCGAATTCCGTATAAACTTCCGGTTTTCTTTAACTCCTGAAAATCTCCAGGTCGTTCATAGGAGTTATCAATCTGAACTTCGTAACCACGCAACAGCGGACCGTATTCCTGTTCCTGGGTATGAAAAATAATTCCTGAATTGCTGTTAGGTTCAGTTTTAACCATAGCTTTCAACTCGAAATTGCGGAACACGCCCTTCTTAAAATCGCCGGTATAAAACAGGTGGCTTATCGGGCCTCTGGCCACAATTACGCCATCTTCAACCTTAAACGATACCGGATTTTCGTTGGCAGTCCAGCCGCTTAAGTCCTTTCCGTTGAAAAGTTCGGTCCAGTCAGCTTCATTTTTCTGGCACGAAGCTAAAACTGCAACACCTAAAATAAAGAGCAGATAAATTTTGATTTTTTTCATGATCGATTTGGTTGGCTTTTAGAATTGTAACAAAGTTAAAAATCTAATCCAAAAACAGCTTTTCAAATGGCCAAAGTTTTAAAAATTAACCATACGCAAATCCTGAAGAAATACGATAAAGGATAATTGAAGAGTTGTGGTTACATATTAATTCAGATTTCATATTTTTGGGAAGATTCAGGTTTTGTTTTCAGGAATTCAGGAAAAACAAAACTCTTTTGCCGATGTTTAATCCCTTAAAAATAAACCATGAAAATAGTGCGTATCGTCTTTTTACTTCTTGCTTTCGCCGGTTCAAACAATCTTTCGGCTCAACAAACGGCAAGAGAAATTATTGGTCAAATAAAGTCGCACCTTACTTGTGAGTGGAGCGCCGAAACAGTAGATACTTTTAAATCAGGAAACCCCGATGATAAAGTTACTGGCATTGCAACGTGCATGTTTGCCAATATGGAAACCCTGAAAAAAGCGGTGTCTGTCAATTGTAACCTCATTATAACTCACGAACCTACGTTTTACAATCACTTGGACAATACTGATTTCCTCAAAAATGATCCGGTTTATCTTCAGAAATTGGATTTCATTAACAAACATAAACTAATCATTTTCAGGTTTCACGATCACTGGCACCAAACCTCTCCCGACGGAATCTATATGGGAATGGTTAATAAACTGGGATGGAAAGAGAATCAGACCGATCAGTCGATGCTGTTTTTTAAGTTCGGAGAACAAACCCTTGAACATTTTGCGCAAAACCTTCAGGAAAAATTACCGGGTAGCCAACTTCGGATTATAGGCGACCCTAAACTAAAATTTACCAATGTTGCACTTTCTGTCGGAGCTCCCGGATCGCAAAGACACATTAACATGCTCAACAATCCGTTTACCGAAGTTTTGGTGGCAGGCGAAGCACAGGAATGGGAAACCTACGAATATGTTCTGGATGCCTCGATGATGGGCATGAAAAAAGCCGCCATTTTCACGGGGCACATTCCTTCGGAAGAGGCCGGAATGGATTATTGCGCCACGTGGCTGAAAACATTTATCGAAGATATTCCGGTAATTTACCTTGAAAACGGCTCCGCATACTGGCCTGTAACAAATAAAAATTAAACATGATTGCAGCTATAATTTTTGATATGGACGGTGTTTTGGTCGATAGTGAGCCGTTTCACGAGGAAATCGAAAAAAGGCAGTTCAGCCTCAATAACCTGACCATTACTCGGGAGGAACACAGCAAATACCTTGGCGTAGCCACCGATGCCATGTGGATGGACATAAAAGAGCGCCACCATTTAAGCCTGCCGGTTGAAGAATTAATTGAGCAAAACAGAAACGAAAGTTATCGACTTTTCGCTGAATTGAACGAGATTCCGACCATTCCCGGAATTGCAAATCTGCTTGAAAAGTTAAGTGCAAAGAACTACCTCATGGCTGTTGCGTCTTCCAATTTTCCTGAAATTATTGAACTCATGCTTGAGAAAACCGGCATGCGAAAATACTTCAAATTCGTGGTTAGCACGCAGGAAGCCGGTAAAAGCAAACCTGCTCCTGATGTTTATTTATTAGCGGCTCAAAAACTAGGGGTAAAACCTGAAAATTGCCTTGTTGTTGAAGATTCGCAAAACGGAATTAAAGCGGCCAAATCGGCGGGAATGATTGTTGTTGCTTACCAGGGACCATTTACAAATCCGCAAAGTCAAAGGGAGGCAGATTCGGTAATAACTCAATACAATCAATTGGAAATGATACTTTTTTGAAATTCAGGATTTGCCACAAAGCCCCAAAGACGCAAAGAAAATACAAAGCGTTCAGTAATATTTCATTGTGAAATCGTTGAGTCTTGGTGGCTGATAAGGTACGTATAAGTAGATTTACCTGAATTAATATCCCAAGTCTTTCCCCTTTCTCACCGCCGGAATACCATATTTCATCCATTCCGGTTCTGGTTGATCTTTCAGATAGTAATCGAAAAACTCTTTCATGCGAATGGTCAAATCCATCCGGTTGGCCCAGCTTTCGGCTTTCAGGTTATGTTCCTCGTTGTTGTAGCTTAACATCCACACCGGTTTTTGCAAGCGGCGCATGGCTGTAAAAAGTTCAATTCCCTGGTACCACGGCACGGCGCCATCGGCATCGTTGTGCATAATCAGGAGCGGTGTTTTTATTTTCGGCACATAAAACAAAGGAGAATTGTCGATATACTGAAGCGTTCTATCCCACAAAGTTCCCCCAATCCGGCTTTGCGATTTTTCATACTGAAACATGCGCGAAAGCCCTGTTTGCCAGCGAATTCCGCCATAGGCGCTGGTCATGTTGCTTACCGGAGCGCCTGCCATTGCAGCAGTAAACATATCGGTTTGGGTGATTAGCCAGGCCGTTTGGTACCCACCCCAGCTTTGTCCCTGAATGCCCAGCCGGTTTCGATCGATAAACGGAAACATGTTGCTCACAAATTGTGTCCCGCTAATCACTGCATCGAAAGCCGATGAGCCGGGAGCCCCCTCTTCGTAAGTTATATCGGGAACAAAAACAATGTAATCGTTACTGGTATAGTACGTGCGATTTACAGTCGACCGGGTTGGCGATGGAATCGTGTAGGTGTACAAATTATCGGCATTTCGTTCGTAAAAATATACGATCATCGGATATTTGCGGTCGGGATCGATGGTTTCAGGAAAATAAAGCAAACCTTCGAGTTCTTTTCCGGAGAAGGTAGTCCAGTGTACCAAACGAACTCCCGGCCACACAAAGTTTTTTTGTTGCGGATTGGAATCCGAAAGTTTATGGCGACGCTCAAAAGCAAGATTTCCGGTCCAAACATCGGGCGCTTCGCTGACGTTTTCGCGCGTCCAGATCAACACTTCCGCATCCTTGGCCCTGGCCAGATTATCGAAAGAAAAATCTTCCATCAGGAACATTTTTGGATCGGAATAATTTCGAAGATCGGCGCTAAAATAACCTGCTGATTTGTTTCGCTCGTCAAAAGCGCTGACAATTATCGGATTATTTGTATCGATAAATTCAGCGTCGGGATCGAGTTTTTTGTATCGAAATCGAAGTGTATTTTTCCGGCCATAATTCCGGGTCGCATTCACCGGTACTTTACTGCCTTCGGCATCGAATTTCCAGATGTCGTATCGATCGTAAATAAAAACAGACTTGTCGTTTTCGGCCCAGCCAGCAATTCCATACGGGCGCGCACTTTCGGGCATATCCCAACGTTCGTCGCAAAAAGATACCGGAACTCCGGCATTGAGTTTCACATTTTCAGTAGTACTAATATTGGTCGATCGGGTGTAATAACAGCTATCGGCCGGATTGTACCAAATCACGAAATTTCCGCCGGGCGACAATGAAACCATTGTTTTATTCTGAACAATCAGGCGCTTGATTCCGGTTTCAACGTCGACCAGGTAATAATCGGCTGCCGAATGCCCGGTCCACGAAGATTCAAGTTTATACGGAGAATCACTTATACCTAACGCCAGATTTCCATCGCCTTTCAGAATGGTTCGCACTTCCCTCACTTCCGGATCGGCCAATTGAATAAACTTCTCTTCATCAACCAGGTAAACTGCTTTGTAAGTTCGCTTTTTTTCTTTTTCCACATTAATTTTTTGCTGAGGTTGCAATTCCTTGTCTTTCCATGTCCAGACGTCGAGCATGGGTTTTTCGTCATCAATAAGCGTATCTTTTGGTTCGGGCTTCGGTTTTAGAGTTGTTCCAACATACAACCGCAGTCCATTTTTAGAAAAGCTAAGGTTAGCAAATTCTGATGGCGACCATCCTAACGGCATCCCCTGACTTTCGGGCATTACAACAGGTTTTGGCTCGCCGGTTGTAAGTGATCCGTAATACAAACTGTACACTTTTTCCTTGATTGTATCGGCCGAAAATAAAAATCCGTAACGTCCGCCCTGCTCGTCAGAAGTGATTTGTTTAGCAGTACCAGTTTGCTTAAAAATAACTCCTGACTTTCTGTTTTCCGTATCAAAAACCACAATTTCAGTCCTGTCGAGCGAATCTTTTGTTTGCCTGATAAAAGTTATGCTGTGCCCTTTGGGCGCGTAATAGAATTCGGTTACGTCTTCAAAACAAACGGTATCGCCGGTTGAAGGCTGAAGCAAAATCAACTGATTTTTTGAATCAGTAGCCGGATCTTTTCCCTTTTTCGTTTTGAGAGTTACGGCTATTGTATCAATATCACCGCTTTCCGATTTCTTTTTATCTTTTTTCTGCTCGGCAAGAAAAGCCACCCAATGAGAATTTTCTTTTGAAACAGTGAATTGTTTCAGGTTCGGAAATGCATAAATTTTGTGCCTCTTGAAAACAAACACGCCTAAACTGTCTTTTGGCATAAGGTCTTTTTTCAGTTTTTTCTTTTTTGCACTCCGGATGGAGTCGGCAGGTTGTTTAATCTTGTAAGCAATAAAATCCGATTCCGGAGAAAAAACGGCATCGTAAGCCCGCGAAATGGTATCTTCTTTTTTCGAATCAATCGATTTGACAATCAGGTTTCCATCGCCTTTTTCAGGATTAATTTCGAAAGCTGTGTATTTGCCATCATTCGACAAAATTGGGTTTCCAACAACTTTCCACGACGCAAAATCATCAATTGTTAACGGCTTTTTGGCGACCTGCTGAGCATTGAGCGAAAATGCAAGCGCAACCAATAAAGAGAAAAGAGAAAAACGGGCTAGTTTCATAATCAAAATTTTCAGGATTGGATACCAAATATAACATTTGAATTATTCTAATTAAAGGACTATTCACTACTAATAACAGCCGAGGCGTATTTTACCATTAAGCAAAAAGAAAATCTTGTACAACATATACTGAATTTGGTTCGAATCGAAATAGCGCAATTCCTGAATTTGCATTTTATATTGATGGAATTTTCGTTTGCTTTTGAAGGATTGTCCGGAGCAAAACAACCTCACCAAAACGACGAAGGCGAACCAATTTCTGATTTTGAAACTGATTCGCCTCCGGCACAACAATATTGCTAAATAACTTATTCCAAAGCTCTTATAACCCGGTTGTAATCATGTTCTGAATTTATTGTTTTGGCAGCCTGTTTGTAATTCACCAATGCCTCTTCGCTTTTGGGCATGTTTTGAGCAATTTGAATCAGAATATTGCTTCGGTCAAACTCCGATGAAACTTCTTTGGTTTCATTGATAAGTCCGATCCACTGCCCTTCGGTGTTCGTATCTTTTTTGATAAGCATTTTAATCAAATTACCCTTTTCGAAATCAGAACCTACCCTATTTACAGCGAAAAGCAAGTTTTCGAAACATTCGCCGCTGACTCTTTGCTTATCAATTAATTTCCTTAAAATATCAACTTTATCATTGTCCGCTCCCATGGTATTTACCACATCTAAAACACTACGAACTTGCATATCTGTAATTGGCAGACTTAAATATTTTTTCAGGGTATTCGACTTCCCGAAATCGGAGCCAATACTATTTACAGCAGTAAAGTACATCTGGGAAGACAATGAATCAGTCAGATTATCGGCAGAAAAATATTGTAGTAATTTCCCTTTATTATCGTCAGATCCCACTGTAATTATTGCATCTAAAGCCTCAAGCGTCTGTGCTTTTGTAAGCGATTTGCCAATATATTTTTTGAGCACATTTGTTTTCTCGAAGTCTGACCCAATGCTTTTTACAGATTGAATATAGGCGAGACACAATACCGAGTCAGTCAGTTTATCGGCAGAGAAACTGCTTAGCAATTTCCCCTTATTGTCGTCGGAACCAATCGAATTGATTACACCCAAAGCATCTAACGTCTGAGTTTTTGTGAGCGGCTGATCTAAATTTTTCCGGAGCACATTTGTCTTATCGAAATCGGAACCAATACTTTTTACAGCCTCGAAGTACGCACGAGAAACCAAAGAATCGTTTAGATCTTCAGCAGAAAAATTTTCGAGCAGCCTTCGCTTTTCATAATCAGAACCAATCTGTTTCCGAACTGCTTCTGCAACTTCAGTCATTTCTTCCGGAAGAACACTATCGCTGGATAATACATAATTAAGATACTTGCTTTTCACAAAATCTCCGTCAATGGAATTAAGCTCCTTCAAAAGTGCACGCAGTCCGCCCTTTTCGCAAATGCGTTGCATCCGGTCGTCGGCGTCGAACCCAAGTGAAATCATCTCTTTTACCGCATCTGCCATCAACTTTTGGCCTTCGGAGCCGTTCCTGTCGATTTCCTTCCCGTCGATTCGAAGGATGTATTTCATTCCACCCTCTTTAAGCGGCACTGCAAATAACCGCTGATTATTTTTACGATACCGCAAGAATCCACCTGGAGAAATGCTCTTTATAGCCGTTTCGTCGTTGTTAAATTTTATGGTTCCGTTGTAATTTACAACGAGATTGTCGGCGCCATTGTATATCGATATGGTATTCCCCCGATGGCACGCGTATCCAACGAATAGTAAAATCAGTACAACTGTGGTAAGTTTAAGTGTTTTCATTTCCGAATTGATTTATTGATTTCCCAAGTTTTTGCTCACTTATCCGATTAGACCGCTCACGGTTTAAAATGTTGCAAATTGCTTTAAAAATTTGAGGATATTTTCAGGAATGGAAAACGTGCAGGAAAACTATAAATCGAGCCAGTCTTTAAAAGCAGAAACTTTGTCGCGGCTAACAATGATGTTTTCTTCGCCAGGCTTCTTCAGTTTGATTTTTAGCCGGCTGTTCGGGTAAAATACAATATCGGCAATGGCCTGATTGCTCAAAATATATTTTCGGTTTATCCTGAAAAAGCGTTGTTCATCAACCATTTCCAAAATGCGGTCGAGTGAATAATCAACCAGATAAGTTTTGAAATCGGTGGTGCATAAATAGGTTGCTTTTTCGAGGCTGTAAAAAAAGAGAATATCTTCAACCTGAACGGATTTCAGGTGCTCACCCACTTTAATCACAAACCGCGTTTTGTATTGCTTCCTGAGCATTTCCTTCACCTTGCCAAGTATATCCATAGTAATTGCCGGAGCATCTGAATGTTGGGTTCCAAATTTCACCAAAGCAGCTTCAAGTTCATCTGACGAAATGGGTTTCAGAAGATAATCAACACTATTCACCTTAAAAGCCTTAATCGCATATTCCTGATAGGCCGTTGTGAAAATCACAGGGCATACAACCTCAGTCTGCTCAAATATTTCGAAACTCAGCCCATCGGCGAGTTGAATGTCCATAAAAACCAAATCAGGTGCTGTATGATGCCTTAACCAATCAACCGCTTCGCTTACCGAATCGATTGTGGAAAGTATTGAAATTTGGGAATTAAACTTCAGGATTAATTGCCGCAGCCAATCTGCCGCCGGTTTTTCATCCTCTATGATCAGCACTTTATACATAGATTCAATCTGTTAACAATGGAATACGTACCCGAAAATATTCAGAATTTATTGAAATTGTAACCTTTTTGTCGGTAAAGAATTCGTACCTGTCACATATATTTTGTGTTCCAGTTCCCGTCCCTTCCGATCCTGTTTTCTTTTGCAACCGGTTCTCAATCGTCAAAAAGCCATCTCCGGAAGTGAATACTTTAATCGACAACGGCTTTTTATCGGAAATCTCGTTGTGCTTAATCGCATTTTCAACCAGCATTTGCACCGAAAGAGGAATGACTTTGAATGTACCGGCATCTGCATCAATCTGCACATCAAGATTATTCCCGAACCTGATTTTGTACAAGAACACATACGATTCCAAAAATTTTAATTCGTTTTCCAATGAAACCAGTTCATGGTCTTTCTGATCAAGAACATAACGATAAACTTCAGAAAGTTTCTTCACAAAATCGATAGCTTTTTCAGGATTAGAACTGATCAATGATGTCAGCGAATTCAGGTTATTGAACAGAAAATGTGGATTTACCTGGCTTTTCAGGGTTTCATATTCCAGTGCCAGTTGCTCGCGTTTTAACTTTTCCTGCTGAACAGCGGCATCTTTCCAATTCCTAAAAAAGAAAATAGCATTGGATAATAAAGCGCCAACGAATAGAAACGAAAAGGCAATTTTCACCATGAAAAACATCTGGGAAAGAAAAATGTCGGATGTAATTTGTTGATTCCAAATTAAACCGAGAACCGGAATTGCAACAACTATAATTAGCATCATGAAGACAATGGTAAGGATGACCTGAACGATCAGGCGACGAAGCGGAAATTGAAGCCATGGCAGCTTTTTGTCAAGAATATTGCCCAAACATCCTATCACGATCGCAAAAATTCCTCCGACAAGAACTGAATTGACTGAAGCAAACAGAAAGGTTTGACCGGTAAATTTTACATCACGGAAGAGAACCAACATAAGCAAATTTCCTATAACAATTAATAGCAAAATGGAAGCAAGAACCTTCAGGATGAATTTTTTGTATGGAGTTTTTACGTTTGTCATTGGATGTTAATTTCTGATAGTCATTTCGAAAGTACTGAATAAATGATTACCTGAATTATTCTTTTACCTCGTCGAGTACATTTTTTAGTTCAGTTTCGTTGATTTCTTTTCCCCATTTGGGCGAAAGTTCAGTTTTTGGTTTGAATTTTTTGAATTTTTCATCGGCTGTTTTGTATAACGGAAGCGCTTTCGCAGCCCCGCCACCATAAGCTTCCGGCATGTGGAATGTCATCGTTGCGCGCAAATAATAAACCCTCGGATTATCAGGATTCAGTTCCAAAGCTTTATCGAGAGCCTGGTTCATCTTCTCCATGTAAATTATTCCGCGTGTTATTGGGTCAATATTGATTCGCGAAGGATACAGAAAACCCTGAAGCATGTACAATTCCGATTCACCAGAATCAATGACCATTGCCTGGTCGAGGTATTTTTGGGCCTGATCGAGAAACTGATCCTTTTTCGCATTTTCCGGTTCCTGAAAACTGACCATCATATAGGCATAGGATGCATAATACAAAGGCAGCCATTCGGCTTTTTCAATCTTAGAAATTCGTTCGAACTGATTGGCAACTTCAACAAATTCCGAAATGGTTTTTGCCTGAAACAGATTTTCAATTGAGGAACTCATTGCTTTCCGGTAAGCTTCGTTCGGAAAACTTAGAATGGAAAAAAGAGCGAAACACAGGGTAATAAAAAGCTTTTTCATTGTGTAGTTTTTAAATTTATAACATGATTGAAACGAGCAGGATTATTTGTCTTTTAAAAGGCGACCTAATGGGCGTTGACTCGTACTTCCCTGACGAATTGGGCTCGTTTGAAAAGTTATAGCCGAAAGCATTGTTGAATCCTGCCAGGTTATTCACCATCAGATGTAAAACCGATTGCTTTCCAAACAGTTCCATAATGTACGTCAGGCTTAAACTGATGTCGTTGTACGGCTTGGTTTTCGAATTCATAAATCCTGAAAAATTCGGATCATGATACGAGCGACTGCTGGCAAACGAATAGGTTAGCGAAGCATACGTCCGAAGAGGTTCGAGAAATCGTTTGTAAACCACTGAAAGATTGTGCTCCGAAACATAGCCTGGGACAGCCATCTCCACGTAATATTTGTAGTTCCGCCATGCATTTATCCACGAATACGAAATCCAGTAGTCTGTCAATTTAAAAGTCTCCTTATCGCGCCAGAATATATCAATTCCTTCGGCATGACCACTTCCGGCGTTAGAATAATCCAAAGGATTTGTTGCTAACGGCGAACGAAATTTCACTAGATTGTCATATTTTTTCAGGTACCCTTCCAGCCTGAATGTTTTTAATTCAGTCGTAAACTGCCAGGTCATTACAGCATGTTTTGCCTGTTCAGGCTTTAATTGCGGGGCAAATTTCAGGTAATCACTTTCCGGATTTTGGTAAAATGTGCCGCAAGCAAGCGAAATCTGGCTGTGTTTTCCGGTTTTATAAGCTCCTGAAAATCGGGGAACGAGAGTTTTTCCTACCAGAAGCGAACTGTTTTCGAGTCGGGCACCAAGCCTGGTGGCGAACTTTTTCGAAAGTTTATATTCCAGTTCTGCAAAACCTGAAACTTGATTGTTGGTAAATGGCAGCTTAAAATCGCCATCCATCCTGATTTGTTGCTTGTAATTAAAATTGACCCAGTCGGCGCCAAATTTCAGTTCGGTTTGTTCGTTCAAAAAATGGTTAAGCATTAATTTTCCCTGAACCATTCGCTGAACAGTTAATACCTGGTCATTATCGGTATTTACTTTCTGATGATCGTTATTCCAGGCAAATCCTGATTTGATCATCCAATTTTCACCCAGCATGCTGCTCCAGGTATTGTTCAGGTAAAAAGTTGTGCTGTTTAAAAGAATATTCTGATTCGTTCCTGAAGCTGTATTCAAATAGTTTATGCCACTTCCGCTACGGTTTGTTGTACCAAAAAATTTATACAATCCGGTTTTTCCGGTTTTTTGCCTGTACATTAGAGTGCCGTCAATTCCTGAAGGAATTTTTATCCAGTCGACCTGCTGTTTGTTGATCAGATTTGACAGGCCGGATGTTATATAATCGCCACTCATCGAAAGCGAAGATTTTTCCCAACATTTGGTGGTTGAAGCCATCAGACCCACCGTCATAAGAGAAATGCTTGATTTTTCTTCCGTTTCAACAGAATTGGTTTTCATGTCGACAATGGAAGATAAAGCTTGTCCAAATTCAGCAGAATAGGCACCTGTGCTGAAAAGCGTGCCACTGAAAAGTAAAGGAGAAAACCTGCCCCGCGTTGGCATATCCGGCATTTTCGACATGAAAGGCGAAGAAACAAGCATACCGTCCATGAAGGTTTTGGTTTCGTAACCCTCACCTCCCCTGACAAAAACGCGCCCGTCTTCGCCAACTTTCTGAACTCCGGGTAAAGTTCCCAAAGCTCCAAAAATATCGCCCTGCGCGCTGGGCATTGTGGCAATGTCGAATACCCTCAACACCACAGCCTTCTTTTCGTCGCTTGCTTCAAAGGCACCTGCATTAATCACAACTTCATCAATCTGATCGTCTGATTCTTTCAGGACAATTGAGAAACTGATTGTTTGAGTACTGTCAAGGTCAACTTTCCGGAGAAAAGGTTTGCAACCAATAAACGTAGCCGTGAGAAATTGAATGCCTTTTAATTCAGTTTTAAAACTGAAATGGCCAAGACTATCGGCAGTGGCGCCATCGTAACTATCCTGAATAAACACATTTGCACCGACCAATGGCTGATGTTTTTGATCGGTAATAATTCCTGAAATCGATACCTGACCAAAAACGGTGAATACTATAAAACAGAAGCTGATAAAAAATAAAATTGGTTTCATGGCTTAAATCAATTTTCACCAAAGGAAAACCGAAATTCCGGGGTAGGAAAATAAAAAAAACCGGATCGTAGTTTGAACCGGATGAATGGTAAAATTTGGTGATGAAAGTATTCGGGAAAGTTGAAAAGAATCTGATTTCCGAAGTTAAATCGTGTATTCTGTTGAAGGTGATTCAGATTCGGATTCTTTTTCCTTATTTGTTTTGAAAATCGTGTCGACCAAACTGGAAAACAAGTTTTTGATTAGTTGTGTATTCTGAGCTACGAGGCTTGTTACTCCGTACTGAATCAATATTCCGAGTATTTTAACAAACGATTTACTTTCTGCTCGAACCATCATTTTTTTTGTAAGGTAACCCGACAACAATGAAATTGCCAATTCAAAAAAGCCATTTTTCAGTTCAACCGAACTGGTAATTTCGTTCACCGAGCTTTTTATCAGGTTTACAAGTTTCAGGCTTTCGTAAGTTTCTTTTAATTGCTCTTTCAGGATTTCGCGTTCTGCTTCCTGCTGAAGTTCGAGCAAATGAATCGCCTCGCGTAGAGTTGCTACTGCTGTTTGTTTTCCCATGATTTTTCCTCAAGAATCTGTGCAATAATCGAATTGCTAACCGGATCTTTAACAAATGGTTTTCTGAAAACAGTAAACAAAATTGCCAGAAGGGCATAAAATCCGGAAACTATAAAAAAACCAAAATATGATTTTCCAAGAACCTGGCCAATCCATAAAGCAATTCCTATATTTAAAATAAGGAAAAACAATAGGGCGAATACAACCACAATTAACCACGAAACCACATTTGAAACCACATCGGCAGATTTGTCGAGTGTTTTGAGTTTCAGTAGTTTGAGAGTTGTTTTACCATATTGTTCTCCCTTTTCAATAAGCGATTCAATTAAACCAGATTGCTCGTCCATCTTTAAAGTTTTCGTGAAGAAATGGAATTTATCAGTTCAACCTTTTTGCAAGAAAAAGCAGAAAGGACGAAAACAAAGTTAAAATACATATTTTAAAAATGATGTATTTAACTCATGCTTCGTACTTTTCGCTTTTAATAAGGTTTAATTGTGAGATGCTTTGGCGTCATCAACCTTCGATTTGGCTTCGCCAGCCATCTCTTTGGCTTTAGATTTGACACCATCCATTTTGTGGGTTAAATCGTCGAGAAGTTCATTGAATTTTTCTTTAATTTCATCAACATAATCTTCTCCTTTTTTTGAGATTTTCTTCCTTGTTTCAGTCCCTTTGTCAGGGGCAAACAGGATTCCGAGCAGAGCACCAGTGGCCAAGCCTGCCAATGCTCCCAGTAATACTTTTCCTGAACTCATAATGCTAAATTTTTAATTGTTTTTGACTATTCATGCATGCCAATTACTTCATAATTAAACCTGACATGCTGATGCAATATAATAAAAAATGGCCTGAAAAGCAAGGAAACAGAGAACTGATTTGTGCCAATTAGGAATAATTAAGGATTAATTACCCTTTTATCTTTTATTTCTGAATTTTTGTTTACATATTACAAAAAAACATAAAAGGCTAACCTTTTCAGGATTACTTTTCTGGCTTTTTCTTTTTACTGAACCGTTTAATGAATTTATCCTGAACGTGCTTCTGCTCATCGAAATTTATCTCCTCGCCCAATAAATAGCCATAAGGTTTTAACGGTTCAATATTGTCACAAACAACTTTCACCATTCCTGTAAGCGGCAGACAAAGTATCATGCCCGGGATACCCCAGATCAGCGAACTTGCCACCAGAACCAATGTCGCTGTTAAGGGATTGATGCTTACGCTTCCACCAACAACCAGAGGCGTAATAAAATTATTATCCAGAAATTGTACAAGTACGCACACTCCTGCAACAGCAATTGTATAACCAACAGCATCAAAAGTTACGAATGCCATTAAGATTGGCAAAGTACTTCCAATCAAAACACCGATATAGGGTATAATATTGAGCATCGATATCAGCACACCAAACAACACAGCGTGCGGCAATCCGATAATCAAAAATCCAGTGGAATTCAACACCGAAAGAATGACTACGTCCAAAAATATTCCGGTTACGTATTTCTGCGAAACCTTCGAAACTTTTTTGGCAACAACCAACGCCTGATTATTTTGATCGCCTTTCGAAATCAGCAGGATAAATTGCCTGAACTTATCTCGATACAAAGTCAGAAAAAACATATAAATCGGGATAAGTGCAAAACTGGCCAAAAATGAAGTAGTTGCAGAAAATAATCCCAGAACCAAAACTCCGCCTGTACTTGCATTCTCTTTAATTTTTGTAGTGATCCAGGCCTTTTGTTCTATCTGGCTGATGTGGAAAGTTTCGTAAATGAATTGCTGAATGCCATTCCATTTATCAGAGAAAGCTTCTTCCAATGCAGGCCAGTCATTTATAAAACTTTCTATTTGAGCATAAAAAAAGTAAAAGAGTGCGGCAAGAACAACGAATGCCACTACAAAACTGATTAGAATGGCAAGCACTTTGGGAAATCGCCAGCTTTCCAGTTTTTCCGAAACCGGCATCAATAAGAAAGAAAAGAAAACTGCTATAGTAAACGGAATTAAAATATTTTGAGCTAAAACAAGGAAGGTTATAATCAGTGCAACCAGTAAAAGTTTGACTGTGGCCTTAAAATAGATTGGTTGTTCCTGGATGTTCATGCGAAAATGTTTTTGATTACTATCTGGGATTAAAATTATGTGTTTTCCGGAGGATAAAACATAGGTAAACGAATTTATTTCCTGAAAACCATAAAACAAGCGACAAAGTTATTATCTCCAGGTTAAATTTTCACTCAGAAAATCCCAAAAAAGACTGTTCGATAATTCATGCAATAAATTAGTTATACTTTTGTAACCATTACAAAAATATAATCATTTTGAAAATGAACCAAATAGTCGAAACGATTGCTGAAAACCTAATCTCAATACATCCTTTGTTGTATAAAAGCATTTCAAGACCAATTCGCTCGAAGGCTTCAATTACACCGGGGGGAATGTTTGTGCTTGGAAGCCTGAAACGACATGGCAGCCTGTCCATGACCGACATCGGGAAATGTCTTTCGATGCCCAAACCACATATTACGCTAATTGTCGACCGACTAATTGAAGCGGGATTTGTTGTGCGACAAAACGATACAAAAGACCGCCGGATCATCAACATTTCGCTGACGTCCAAAGGACTGAAAGATTTCGAAAAAATCAAGCAAAAATCAAGTGAAATATTAAAATCGAAATTGATTTTACTTGACGATCAGGAACTTGAAACCCTGGCAACCGCTACTCAACAGGTAAAAGAAATTCTGATTTCAATTCTCTCTAAAGTTTAACTCAATCCTAGCGCCCCAGCCTCATGAACCGGAAATGGAAATTGTCTGGAAATGTTATTGATCAATACTTTACAGAAAAATTAGTAAAAAAAAGAAATAAAGTTTATGGAAAACAAACATGCGAAAAAAGAAAAGAACCTGAAAATTTATATTCCGTTGATTCTGGTTATTGTTTTGATACTTGCAGGTGGTATCAGGTGGTACATCGACTATTCAAAGTACATTAAGACCGACGATGCTCATTTGGATGCAGATATTGTTGGCGTAAGTCCGAAATTGCTGGGACGTATCAGCAATTTATTTGTTGATGAAGGAGATTCGGTAAAACCGGGCGAACTCATTGCTGTACTCGACAGTACCGATATTCTGGCCCAAAAGCAACAGGCCATTGCAGGGAAAACGCTGGCTGAAGCTTCCGTTGTTCAGGCACAGGCAAAATACAAATTTGACCTTGAAAACATTAAAGTACTTGAAATATCGCTTAGCAAAGCCAAAGAAGATTTTGACCGTTCGCAGAAGCAATTTGAAGGTTCAGTAATTACCAAAGAAACATTCGATCATGCGAAGAAAACACTTGAAACCGCACAGGCTCAGATCAATGCAGCTCATTCGCAAATCGATGTTACTAAGGCACTGATTCAAAGCGCTGAAGCAGCGGTTGAAAGTGCAGGCGCACAAATAAACACCATCAGCACACAATTACAAAACACGAAACTTTATGCCCCATGTTCAGGAATTATTGGGAAACGCTGGTTAATGCCGGGCGACATTGCACAACCCGGACAATCGATTTTCACCATTGTAAACGACAATAAGTTGTGGGTTAGTGTTTTTCTGGAAGAAACAAAACTTGAAGACATTAAAACCGGACAACCGGTACTATTTACGGTTGATGCATATCCGGATGTAACTTTCACCGGAAAAATTTCCACAATTGGATCGAACACTGCATCACAGTTTTCACTGATTCCGGCCAGCAACGCTTCAGGAAACTTTACCAAAGTGACACAACGCGTGCAATTAAAAGTCTCTATCGATGGAATGACTGACGGCAACAAGCTTTCAGATTACAGAATTTTATCCGGAATGTCAGCTATCGTTAAAATTATCAGGCAATAATGCAGAAATTAAGTCCAATACACAGGCTTCGCGCCAAACTGCGAAACCGCAATTCAGTATATCATCCGCGTAATGTAAATTACAAATGGTTTTTGCTGGCCAACATTATGCTGGGCACATTTATGGCTGTGCTCGATGCAACCATTGTAAATGTTGGATTACCTAAGATCATGGCTACATTTGGCGTGGGCATCGATAAAATTGAATGGGTTATTACCGCTTACATGCTTTCGATGGCTGTAATGTTGCCCACTTCAGGATGGCTTGCCGATAAGTTTGGATACAAAAGACTGTATTTTATCGGCTTGCTTCTGTTCACACTTGGGTCGGCACTTTGTGGAATGTCGAACGACGAGAATACACTTATACTTTCGCGGATTGTTCAGGGATTGGGCGCAGGCATGATTCAGCCACTTGGGATGGCCATAATTACCCGAGAGTTTCCTCCTCATCAACGTGGCGTGGCTATTGGATTCTGGGCTATTTCGGCTGCTGCCTCTGTTTCGTTTGGTCCGTTGATTGGAGGTTACCTGGTCGATAACTTCAGTTGGCAGCTCATTTTTGATGTAAACATTCCATTTGGAATTGCCGCCATGGTTTTCACTATCCTGATTCAGCGCGAATTCATTAACCCAAGAGCCGGAAAATTTGATATGATTGGATTTATTTCCGTTATCATTTTTGTTCCAGTTCTGCTTTATGCTTTGTCTGAAGGAAGCGCTCAAACCAATTCGGCCGGATGGCATGCTCCGTATATTTTGGCTTGTTTCGCCATTTCCATCGTTTTTGGTGCAATCTTTATAACCCAGGAGCTCACAACAGAAAACCCGCTAATCGACATTAAATTACTCGGGAATTACAACTTCGGAATGGGAAATCTGGTGATGCTGATTTTCAGTATCGGAATGTTTGGAAGCACATTTCTGCTTCCTCTTTACCTACAGAACTCCATGGGATACACAGCTTTGCAGGCAGGTGCGGTATTTCTTCCCGTTGGGATAATTCAGGGAATGATGTCGCCAATTGCCGGAAAAGTTTCGGATAACTGGAGCCCGAAAGCACCCATGATTATTGGTATAATAGCGTTGGCATTTAGCTTTTTCCTTAACTCTCAGCTTTCATTTTTGTCGGAGCACAATTTCATTATGCTCTCGCTTTACCTGCGTGGATTTGGAATGGGCATCATTTACACGCCTCTTAGTGCACTTTCATTGCTAACCATGCCTCGTGACAAAATGGCCCAGGCATCAGGAATTACAAATACAATCAGGCAGTTGGGCGGAAGTTTGGGTGTAGCCATGTTTACAACACTGCTCTCAACTCGTATTAATTTTCATTCGCAAATGTATGGCGCTGCTATTCAAACCGGTTCTCCCGAATTCAGGAACACAGCAACACATTTGGCATATTTCGCGCAACAACATGTCGGCGGGAATATGGCAACTGCTGTTCAACAAGGAAAATATATGCTCATGTCGCATATCGGAAAACAGGCTTATATTCAGGGCATCGACGACGATTTTTGGATAGCTGCCATGATCACGCTTTTGGGGTTAATTCCAGTATTAATCATGCGGAGTGGAAATAAAAAATCACATGTAAAAGCATCATAAAATGATATCTGATTTCAAAAAATACAATTTACTCCTTCTTTTTGCCGCCGGATTACTGACGGTAGGAAAGGCCGATGGACAAAGCTCTACAAGCGATTCGCTTTCGTTAAAATCGATTATCAGCGAGGTTGTGCAAAACCATCCGGCAGTAAAAAAGGCAGAGGAAGACCTTAGGGTTTCGGACGCAAAAATCGGAATCGCCAAATCGGTTAAACAGCCGAATGTCGATATCACTTCATCGTATTCCAGAATCGGTCCGGTTTCGTCAATCAGTATTCCTGATATGGGAACTTTCAGTTTCGTGCCTCACGACAATTATTCGGCGGCCATAAATGCCAGCCAGGTTCTTTACGATTTTGGCAAAACCGACAAAGCCATTTCGCTCGAAACACAAAGTAAAGAGCTGGTTGGACTGACGGTTGAACAGGTTAAGCAAAAACTTTCGCAGGCAGTAATTGGCGTTTATTTTACATTGGTCTATCTTCAGGAAGCAGTGAAAATAAAAGACGAACAACTGAATACGCTGAATGAACATTTGCGGTATGTGCAAAAGAAACAGGAAACAGGATCGGCTACCAAATATGAGGTTTTAACCACTCAAGTAAAAATTTCGGGCATTGAAAATCAGAAGACAGATTTACAAACTGCGATTCAGGTACAGGCTTGCCAACTGAATATGCTGCTCGGGAAACCTGAATCGACAGATGAAAGAGTTAAAGCAGAATTTAACGATTTGGCTCCTGAATACCAGAATGATTCGCTGATGACTGAAGCCATGCGAAACCGCGATGAAATGAAAATGGCCCGCGTAAAAGCAAAACTGGCCGACATGCAACTGGATTTAACTAATTATCAAAACAAACCTATCGTTTCAGGCTTTCTTTCAGGAGGCATAAAAAATGGTTATACACCATATTTGTACGACCCGAAACCAAATTTCGTAGCTGGTTTAGGAATAAAAATCCCGGTTTTTGATGGCAAACGGAAAGAATTCAACGTGTCGCAGGCGCAGTCGGCTGTTCATATCAACAATCAGGATACAGAAATAACGCGCAGAACAATTGTTGATCAGGTTGTGGAGGCAGAAGCCAATGTCGCGGCTTCGCAAAAGAAAGTCGATCAGTCGGAATTGCAGCTTCGGCAAGCGAATCAGGCTTACCACCTGGCCAAAGTGAGTTTCGATTCCGGTGTAATCACCAACCTCGAATTGATTGAAGGCTCAAACGCCGTTTCGGAAAGCAGGTTGATGGTGCTGAAGTCGAAAATTGATTACGCAGTAAATATTTACAAACTTAAATCGGCAATCGGCGAAAGGTTGTATTAAACAAGCTGATCTGTTCAGGAATTGAAAAAATATATTGGCTCGCATACTAAAACCTATCATCCGGAAGTTTTAAGTGTGATTGAATTTTAGTAATTCAAAAAAATTCTATCGGTATTCAAAAAAGTCAATCAATTCCCGGTAGAACCTTTTGGGAGGCTGTCACGCAAGTGTACAGCCTCCTTTTTTTCATAAAATGACAAATTGAGAGTTGTTTTTCGCACTACAGCTTTCAAAATGTCAGGTTCTGTGACAAATTTTATGATTTGCCTGACTGGCTCCTGATTTGATGTAGTGCCTGAAAACAGAAACATTATGCAAGGAAATTTTAATTCGATCATTCAGTCAACTATTCCCGTGCTGGTTGATTTTTATGCCGACTGGTGCCAGCCATGTAAAGTACAGTCGCCCATTCTTCAGGAACTTGCCCGCGAACAACAAGGCCGGTTGCGCATTGTAAAGATAAATGTCGACAAGAATCCGGAAATTTCAAACCGTTACAGGGTGCAAAGCATCCCAACACTTATGCTTTTCAAAAGTGGCCAAATGGTTTGGAAACATTCAGGAGTATTGCCGAAACCCCAATTAACGGAGGTAGTAAAATCTTTTCAGAACGGGTAAAACAGAGCAATAAGGGAAGCCCGGTGTCCAAAATAGAAATACAGCAATTGAAAAATCAACTACTGCATCCTTATAAATTTGCGATATTATTTTACAGCTTTCAGCCAGGCTTCTGCCATTAACTCACAACCAGCCATGGTCGGATGAACCCCGTCGGCAGTCCAGTAATTTCCGGGGGCATAAACCAATGCTTCAGTAAAAATGGTGTGATATGGAATAAAAACAGCGTCAAATTCCTCTGCAATTTTTTTTGCAACAGCACGGTATGCATCAAAATCGGGGAACCATTTTTCGGTAACGGCTGACACTCCCAAAACAGCAAAAGGTTCACAAATAACCAGTTCAACTTCGGGTAACATCTTTTTGGTCAAAATTAGCAACTGTCTGTAATCCTGTTCATAAACATCAACAGTTCCGTTATACTTACCGTCGAGTGTGTGCCAATAATCGTTTACCCCTATCAGGATACTCAAAATACCCGGATGCAAATCGAAGCAATCGCGTTGCCAGCGGTCGGCCAACTGAAAAACCTTATTTCCACTGATACCACGATTATAAATTAGCAAATCTTTGTCTGCGTTTTCCTGAAGAATTTTGGAAGCGGCAAGAAAAGCATAACCAGGTCCGAATGAGCTTGCAACGTTCGCAAATTGTTTCATCCGTTCTCGGCCTGCATCGGTAATGGAATCGCCCTGAAACAGGACAACGCTTTTGTTCGTAACAGACGACAAAATCCCTTTCTTTTTTTTGCTTGTGGGGGACATTGAAGCAGATAGAATTCCGGGAATAGCAGCCAAACCTATCGTATTTACGGCAGTTTTCCTCAAAAAATTACGTCGGTTGATAATCATTTTTTTTCGAATTTTGTATAGTTTGAAGAAGATATTCCTTTCTCTGAATGACAGGAACTAAAGGTAATTCAATAATCTTATAATTCAAATCCGAATAAGTTTTCAAGATAAATTCATGAATGCAAACGGCCTCTTCAAAAGTTTCAGTTCTGATTTTGTCGTTCCTGAAAATTTCAGGCCATGGTGGAGTCACAAAAACTTCGGGAGCATAACGGTAATTCGTAGAACTTTCGAGCAATATTTCCGGAATTCCAAAGCCTTTGTACTGTGCAAATGCAAGCTGATCGGGAATAGCACGGTCGGCAATAGCCATGGTTTGTTCCGGAACTGATTCGAAAAATGTGATTCTCTTCCTCAAAACTTCCTCCTGAAAAAGCTTTGCATTCTTCCATGGAAGTATATTTCCTCCGATTTGAACCTGGTATTCGATCAGGTCGCGGGCAAACTCGCCCGAACAATTGTACCCCGACTGACGAAGTTCATCGATCAGTTGAGTCTTTCCAAAGCCCGGACCACCAGTAACAACATAAATTTTCTTTGTCATCATCCCGAAATAATCTTGAAATATTCTGCTTCATAGTTGCATTTCACTCAGAATCAATCACTTTTTTTCCGAACAAATACGAACAGGTACAAACTTGAAAATTTAAAAATAGAAATTATTCCTGAAGCATTCCGGAGGTAACGAATTTATTTATTAAATAATCATTAAGAAAAAATCACTCAGGTATTATATATCAAACACTTACATAGTAATTTCACTATTGCTTACATCCCGAAATTAAATAAAAATATACATTTTCCGCTGAAACCGTGTCCGTACACGGTTTTTTAACGCCGTAATTCCGTGTACGAACACGACAACTTAATAAAAGAAGATCAAAATGAAATTAAATCGCAAAACCGCAACCCAAACAACTGTTTATCCAACCCGGATTCTTCAATTCGGTGAGGGAAACTTTTTACGTGCTTTTACCGACTGGATCGTCAACAAAATGAACAAGGACATTGATTTCAATACCGGAATCGATGTTGTTCAACCACTTCCGGCTGGAATGGCAAACATGCTAAACGATCAGGACGGACTCTACCATTTGTATTTAAAAGGAATCAAAAACGGACAGCCAGTTAAGGAATTTTCGCTGATTGACTGCATTAACAAGGGAATAAATCCGTATTCGGAATACGAAACTTACGAACAGTCGTTCCTGAATCCAGACCTAAGATTCGTATTTTCAAATACAACCGAAGCCGGTATTGCTTTGGACGAATCAGACACACTGGAAATGCTTCCGCCGAAATCATTTCCGGGAAAAGTTGCTGCACTGCTCTATAAACGGTATAAAGCGTTTGAAGGGGCTTCAGACAAGGGCCTGATCTTTTTTGCCTGCGAACTGATCGACAGAAATGGCGATACCCTGAAAAAATACGTAATCCAACATGCTCAAAACTGGGACCTTGGCGATGAATTTATCCAGTGGGTGAACCAGTCGTGTGCATTTTGCAATACGTTGGTCGACCGCATTGTTCCCGGATTCCCAAAAGATGAAATTAACGAAATTCAGCATGAACTCGGATTCGAAGACAACCTGGTCGTGGTAGGTGAATATTTCCATTTCTGGGTCATCGAAGCTCCCGAATGGGTTCAGAAAGAATTCTCTGCTGAAAAAGCCGGACTGGATGTGAAATTTGTGAAAGACATGACCCGTTACCGCGAACAGAAAGTTGCGGTATTGAACGGCTGTCACACCGGAAGTTACGCAGTTTCGTACCTTAGCGGATTGGAAACAGTGCGCGAAGCCTTTGAACATCTGGAAGTTGGCAATTTTATGAAAGATCTGGTTTACGACGAAGTGCTGCCCGTCCTGGACGGTTCTGAAAATGAACTTCAGTCGTTTGCTCACAAAATTCTGGAACGTTTCCGCAATCCCTATATTCGCCATTTGTGGCAGAGTATTGCTTTAAATGCGATGTCGAAATGGGAAACCCGCAATTTACCTACCCTGCTCAACTATTACGAAGCGCACAATATGCTTCCGCAAAAACTCGTTTTTTCGCTGGCCGCCATGATCGCTTATTTTAAAGGCGAATCGAATGGGGTTAGCTATCAGGTTCAGGACGATCAATGGATTTTGGACTTTTACAAAGATGCCTGGGCCGAATGCGACGGCAGGCCAATTTCGATCCAGAAACTGGTTGAAAAAGTACTGAAACTTGAAAAAGTTTGGAAACGTAACCTGAACGAAGTACCAAATCTTACCATTTCAGTCACCTGTTATTTATTTCTGATTGAACAGGTTGGAATGAAAAAAGCTGTAAAAGCCGTTTTAAGTGAAAACAACCCGTTGATGAAGATTGGATAAAAGATGGAAGACCGGAGACGGAAGTCGGAAGACCTGAGTAACGCTCCCTTCGATACGCTTCGTTACTCAGGGAGCCTATCGAAGGGAGTCCAAATCCCGTAACTTGAAACTTGGAACTTGAAATTTGGAACTTAAAATTTTTAAAGCATGGCAAAATTTCTAAAACTCAACACAACCGATAATGTAGCTGTTTGTCTGGAAGCCGGGCAAAAAGGCGAAACCGTAACTATTGACAACCAACCCATTGTTTTGATCGAAGATATTCCGGTTGGCCATAAAGTAGCGCTGCAACCCATCGATTTGGATGCGAATGTGATCAAATACGGAGCGCCCATCGGACATGCCACAGCACCCATCCAAACTGGAAATCACGTTCACACGCACAACCTGAAAACAAATCTGGCCGGAACAATAACCTATTCATTCAACCAAAAACTGAATGAAATCAGGTATGCGAAACGAAACCTGACATTTAACGGTTACCGTCGCAAAAATGGCGAGTCGGGCATTCGAAACGAAATTTGGGTGGTGCCTACTGTTGGATGCGTAAACGGTCAAGCTCAGCAAATTATCAACCGGTTTCAGAAAGAAGTAAATCCTGAGAATGTGGATGCCATTGAAGTTTTCAAGCACAATTACGGCTGCTCGCAGTTGGGCGACGACCATGTGAATACCCAGAAAGCGCTGGCTCAAATAATTAAACACCCTAATGCGGGAGGTGTTTTGGTACTGGGTTTGGGTTGTGAAAACAACCAGATTTCGCACCTGAAAAAGTTCATCGGCGAATACGATGCCAACCGGATCAAATTCCTCGTTTCGCAGGAAGTGGAAGATGAAGTTGAAGCAGGTGTAGAAATCCTGAAAGAAATTTACGAACAGATGAAGAACGACCGCCGCGAAGCCATACCACTTTCAGAACTAAAAATCGGTTTAAAATGTGGCGGATCAGACGGATTTTCAGGAATCACGGCCAATCCGCTGGTAGGTGTGTTCTCCGATTTCCTGATTGCCCAGGGCGGAACAACCGTTCTGACTGAAGTGCCGGAAATGTTTGGCGCCGAAACTATCCTGATGGCCAGGGCAAAGGATCGTATAACATTTGATAAAACTGTAAGCCTGATCAACGACTTCAAGGATTATTACATGCAGCACAATTTGCCGGTTTACGAAAATCCGTCGCCGGGAAATAAGGAAGGTGGAATTTCTACGCTCGAAGACAAATCGCTGGGCTGCACCCAAAAAGGAGGAACAGCCACGGTAACAGATGTTTTGAAATATGCCGAACCTATAAAAGTTAAAGGTCTGAATTTATTGTCGGCTCCCGGAAATGACCTGGTTGCTTCGTCGGCACTGGGGTTCAGCGGATGCCATCTGGTACTTTTTACAACCGGTCGCGGAACTCCATTTGGGAGTTTTGTCCCAACCATGAAAATTTCGACCAACTCGGCCCTTTTCAGTAAAAAGAAAAACTGGATTGATTTTAACGCGGGACAATTGCTTGAAGACAAAACTATGGATCAGCTTCTCGAACTATTTATTCAATATATTATTGAAGTTTCCGGAGGGAAAAAGTTGAAACACGAGGAAAGCGGGTTTAAGGAAATTGCCATCTTTAAAACAGGGGTAACGCTGTAATGAGTTCCAGGTTTCGAATTCCAAGTCTGAAAACTCAGGGTTCATTTTATATGGAAGTATTCCTTTTCAGATTAAGTTGCTCCGAGATTTCTGTCACTTTTTTATCAGTTAGCGGGTAGAACATCATGCCTACGAAAGCCAGAACACAACACAAAGCAGGGATTAAACTAATCATGATATGTTCTCCAAAAATGGTTTGTGCACTTTGTTCTACAGCATCCGGAACATATTTGAATACGGCCAGAATCCATCCACTCATTGCAGAGCCAAAAGCCCATCCCAGTTTTTGGGACATGGATGAGGATGAGAAAATCAAACCTGTTGCACGGCGTCCGGTCAATAATTCCTGATGATCAACAATGTCGGCAAACATCGACCACAGCAAGGGTAGAACATATCCGGCAAAAAGCGAAATCATGAACTGAAAAGCAAGAATCCAGGCGATATCGTTCGGTATGAAATAAAAGCCTGTGCTTAATACTCCGGCAGTTAACATGGCAATCATATACGTTTTTTTCTTACCGTATTTTGCTGATACTGAAGGCGCAGCCATTACCCCTATTAAGTTGGCAGCCTGACCGACCAGAAAGTAAATAGTCGTCATATCCCAGCCTGTTCCTGCCATTCGATAATTTACTTTCACGTAATCTCTGAAAAAGTAGATGGCCACACTGTCGCGGACAGCATTGAATAGTAAAGCAGCCAGACCTGTTGCAACCAAAATCCACCACGGAGCATTGTGAAGCAAATTTTTTAAATCCTGCTTGATCGAAGTATTTTCTTCGCTCTCAATTTGTGTAACCCGTTCTTTTGTCCAACTGAAACACAACAAAAACAAGATTACGCAGATCATTCCTATCGCTCCTACACCCATGACCCAGCCAACAGGAGAGGTGCTTACCGAATTTTCTGCGGCCTGAGTAGCCTGAGCAACGCCTTCGACACCAACTGCTTTAGAAAAAAAGTCGATCAGTGGTTGCAACAACATGAAGGTTACAAAACTACCAATGAAAGCGAATGACATCCGGTAAGACGAAAGCGAATTTCGTTCGGTTGGATCGGCAGAAATAGCTCCAAGCAATGATGCATACGGCACATTGATCATCGAATACACGATCATCATCAGGGAGTAGGTGATGTATGCATAAACCAATTTCCCGGTTTGGCCAAAATCGGGAGCAAAAAATGTGATGGCTCCCATCACTGCAAATGGAATAGCAAACCATAATAAATATGGGCGATATTTTCCATATTGGCTTTTGGTACGATCACTGATAATCCCTACAAAAACATCGAAGAAAGAATCCCACAAACGTGCCACAAGAAACATGGTTCCGGCTGCAGCCGCTGTAATACCGAGCACATCGGTATAAAAAAACAAGGAATACATTCCGAAAATCTTCCAGAACATCGATGAAGCTGCATCGCCAAATCCGTATCCGATTTTCTCTTTCAGGCCAATTTTTTCAATAGTCATCGTGTTCGTTTGCTTCCAGTGCTGTGTTAAGGTTGAAATATTGATCGTCATGCTGAATTTATTTCAGCATCTCCCCGGGAACAACAGATTCCGAAACAAGTTCGGAATGACTTACCGTCATTAGTTACTTAACACAACACTAGTTAGGTTTGAATTTTAAATGTAGCGAGTTGCGAGTTTATTAACCCGAAACACGGAACCCGCATCACATTTCTATTTCTTTCCGAGAATTTCCAGGTTTTTTGCAATCTGTTTTTCAATGTTTCAACCTACTCGGCTGAGCGATATCCGTCGGCTGGTGAATTTAAGCAATAATCCACTAATTTATCAATGGTGGAATTAGCCACGTGCATGCGGTATCCGACGAAGCATAATAAATAAACACCGTTCCGTCCTCATCGGCAATCCAGCCATTCGTAAAAAGTAAATTCGAAACATCGCCAATACGCTCCTCGCCAATCGGACCCATTAAATGATCTGCTGGTTCAGCAAGCAGTTTTGAAGGATCCTGCAAATCGGTCATGTAAAAATATTGCTTGCTTTAGGATATCCAGTTGCGTACCAGTTCTACCATCTCAAAAATAATTCTTTACATTCAGGCTGAACCGAAAATAATTTTCTAAACAATTGAACTCTGCAAATCGATGCTGGTTAATTATCCCATTGCCTGAAAGAGATTTTGCCTGATATTTCATGCACAACAAGTTATTGAATTATTTAGCGACACATTGTAAGCGATTCTTTACAGGATCTCAAAATAATCAACTTAAAAAAAATCAAATATCTTTGAACCTAGCTTTCGACAAAATATGACAAAAATCTTTAAAAATAGTGGAGAAGGAACTCAACAATTCATTCTAAATGAACTTAAAAAAGGGAATGAAAGAGCCTTCGATTTTATTTTTAAAGAATACTATAAGCCATTAAGCCAGTTTTCGTTTTCTTTTATTAAAGACCAGGATAAGGCCGAAAGTTTGGTTCAGGACGTATTGATTAAGCTTTGGGAAAAACGCGAAAACCTTGACAATATTGACAATCTTTTTTCGTACCTGATGGTGATGGTTCGGAATATAAGTATCGATTATTTGAGGAAGGAGAAAACCAGTCAAAAAATTTACAGGCAGGCAAAATCCTCTGAATTAGCAAATACTACGGAAGAACACATATCCAGAAACGAATTTGAAGAGAAATTACTGATATCGGTTCATAAACTTCCGGATCGGTGTCGTGTTGCTTTTGAACTTAGCCGGTTCGAAAGTTTGACCAATAAGGAAATTGCTGAAAACATGAAGATTTCAGTCAAGGGAGTGGAAGCGTTGATCGGGAGATCACTAAAACATTTACGTGATGAACTTCGGGAATTTTTACCTTCTTATCGCATAAAAAAGAATACGCGTAACTTTATTTTGTTTTCACTTTTCGGCAGACGGATCAGCCAGCTTTAACATTTTTTCATTTTCATGTAGGGTCGTTGTGCTCCACATACGTCATGCGAATGAAAAATAAAATAAAATGGAATCTGAAATCAACCAGGTATATTCGCTAATTGCTAAATCGCTGTCGAATCAGCTTGACGAAAAACAGGCTAAAGAACTGGAAGACTGGAAATTGGCAAATGATGAAAACCTGAAAGAATACAACGACTTTGTAGCTATCTGGATCAAATCCGGATCCATGAAAATGCCTACCCTGGTGAATGAGCAAAATGCATTTAGCAATATCCTGAAGGAAACCGGCATTCATTCATCTCGAAAACGCTGGATAAACCTTGCCGTTCAGGTCGCTGCAGTATTGATCCTTTCGATTATTTTTTCAGGCGTTTATCCTTTTCTGAGAAATGACCGTAATAATTCGCTGACTTTCAATCAACCAATTTATCAAGAAGTAAAAGCAGCTTTTGGCACACAGGCAAAAGTAGAATTAGCTGACGGCACAACAGTTTATCTCAATTCAGGAAGTAAACTTAGATTTCCTGAAACTTTTTCTAATCAGGAGCTACGAAAAGTATCGCTCGACGGCGAGGGTTACTTTGCAGTAACAAAAAATCCGAAACAATCATTTGTCGTTGAAGTCAACAATCTGAACATTAAAGTTTTGGGCACTACATTTAATGTTGACGCTTACCACGAAAATGAAGATATAAAAGTGGCGCTAATCGAAGGAAGTATTTTGCTTGAAGGAAAAACGGAAGATGGCAGCGAAGAATTACTGAATCTTTCTCCCAACCAGGTTGCAACTTTAAACAGAACAGACCATTCACTTTCCAAAACAGGTGTAACAAATATGAGTAAATATACCGATTGGATAAACGGGAAAATTGTATTTGTTAACGACCCAATTGAAACAGTAGTAATTAAACTTGGAAAATGGTACAATGTTGATATTACAATAGCTGATAAAAAACTGAGTAATTACAGTTTTACGGCAACCTTTATAGATGAATCACTCGAACAAATTTTAGATGTTCTGAGTTTGACATCATCGATGACCTATAAAATTGAATCATCGGTAAAACAAGCCGACAATTCAATGTCGAAAAGAAAAGTAATCTTAAAAAGCAAAAACTTAAATTAATATTCGCCTATGAGAAATAAAAAAACAGGAAAGTGTTGGCCCACTCCCCTGTTCCGATTACCTGCAAAAGCAGGACTTTCAATTTGTTAAACTAATAACCCTCAAATTTATGAAAAAAAATTGTGAAACAGAGGTAGACCAGTTTTGGTTTATCTTCAAAAAAGCATTACTTGCTATGAAACTAACTGCCGTAATTTTTTTGATTTCGACTTTAAACCTACTCGCGGCGGTATCATATTCCCAGGATACCCGGATCAGCATGAACATGAAGAATGTCCAAATCAAGGATGTTCTCCTGAAAATTGAAAACAGCACCGAATTCTTCTTCATTTACAACAACCAGCTTATTGATGTTGATAAATCGGTTTCGGTTAATGCCAGTAACCAAAAAGTTATTGACGTTCTGAATAACCTTTTTAAGGATCAGCAGGTTGATTTTCAGGTCACAGACCGTAAAATTGTAATCGTACCAACATATCTTGACTCACAACAGCAAGGTAAAGTTTCCGGAAAAGTTACCGACTCATCAGGGTTGCCTCTCCCCGGCGTTTCGGTTGTAGTTAAAGGGACTACGAACGGAACAATTACCAACGGAGAAGGAAATTTTGTCATTTCCAATATTCCTGAGAATGCTGTATTGCAATTCTCATTTGTGGGTATGAAATCGCAGGACATTACAGTTGGCGGCCAAACAACTATTCATGTAAAACTTGCTGAAGACGCCATAGGAATTGAAGAAGTTGTTGCCATCGGTTATGGTGTGCAAAAGAAGTCGGATGTAACCGGTGCTCTTACAAGTGTAAGTTCGGAAGAAATTAATGCACGCCCGGTGAAGAATGCCATTGAGGCGATGCAGGGAAGGGCCGCCGGGGTTGATATAACTTCGAATGAACGTCCCGGAACAGTTGGCGACATCACCATTCGCGGTGTGCGCTCGCTCACGGCCTCAAACTCACCACTTTATGTTGTTGATGGTATTCCTTTGGTAACCGGAACTGTAGAAGCAGCAGGCGTTTCATCAAACAAAGTGACACTTGGCGGTATTGACAACCTGAACCCAAACGATATTGAGTCTATTGATATTTTAAAAGATGCATCGGCTACAGCCATTTATGGTTCACGTGGGGCCAACGGTGTTGTTCTTATTTCAACCAAAAAAGGGAAAACCGGAAAATTTACCTTGAATTTTGATACCTCAGTGGCTACTGAGAAGATACATGAATTTTCGCCTTTGTTTGATGCAGGTGGATATATTGAATACCGTCGTTGGGCAAAATATTACAATGGAGAATCGGATGCCAGAGGCGATCAGCCTACCCAGGCAAATGATGCAAAAATTTTTACCGGTGATGACACAGCCTGGAACAATATACTCAAAGGCTGGGAAGGCGGTACCTGGGATGGATCAAAATTAACCACTACAAACTGGACCGATTTTGTAACACGTACCGGAGTTACCACACAAAATACATTGAGTGCAAGTGGCGGTACAGACAAAATGAAAGCTTACGGCTCATTTGGGTATACAGATAGTAAAGGAGTTGTAAAAGGGCAAGGTTATAAACGTTACAATGCAAATGTAAGTGTAGATATTACACCTGTAAAATGGTTCTCATTTGGTGCAAACATGAACAGCTCCTATAGTATCCAGGAATATGGCCAATCTACTTCAGGTAATGTTGGGGTGTCTGCTCAAACTGGATTGTACCAAAGTGCATACGGCATTTTTACTTATACTCTGCCGTATGATGCTGATGGCACCCGGATAGATTATCCGGGTGGCGACATTGCCGTCAAGACGATTATTGATGAAGATAAATATTCGCAGGATCAACGCGTTACCTTGCGTGCTTTTGCTAGTTTGTATGGACAACTGGATTTTGGAGCACTTGTGCCTGTACTGAAAGGGTTAAAATTCCGCACCAATTTTGGTCCTGATGTCGAAACCTGGCGCGATGGTATCTATATTGATGGCAAATCCGTAATCAGAAGCGGTTCCTCTTATGCTTCATTAGAAAAAAGACAGCGCGTATCTTACACGCTTGACAATCTGCTGTACTATGACAAAACCCTTGGAAAACATAATTTTGGTTTGACTTTACTGCAGAGTCAAACGCAATTTGAAACAGAATCCAGTTTAATGTCAGCAGATAATGTGCCATTTTCAAGCCAAAAATGGAATGCGCTAGGCGCGGTTAGTTCACTTAAAAGTTGGAGTTCAGGAATTACCAAACAATCGCTATTGTCCTATATGGCGCGTTTAAATTACAGTTTTACCAATAAATATCTGTTAACTGTTTCAGGACGTTATGATGGGGCATCTCAATTAGCAGATGGTCATAAGTGGTCATTTTTCCCAAGCGCTGCATTGGGATGGCGTATGGATCAGGAAGGTTTTATGGCCGGTGTAAACTGGGTGAACCAATTAAAATTACGTCTTGGTGTTGGGGTTACCGGTAACGCGGCTATTGATCCTTATTCTACCAAAGGAAAGTTAGATGCAATGTTCTATCCATTTGGCAGCACCTCTACAGCCGGCCAAATGAATGTTACAACCATGGCAAATCAAGATTTGGGTTGGGAAAGAACCTCGCAATACAATGCCGGTCTTGATTTTTCAATATTGAAATCAAGAATTTATGGAAGTTTAGATGTATACGCTTCCAGTACAACTGATTTATTACTTAAAAAATCAATCCCTTCGGTTACCGGTTATAAAGACACATACGCCAACATCGGGGAAACTAAATCCAACGGTGTTGATTTGACCATAAATACGGTGAACCTTAAAACCAAAGACTTTGAATGGTCAACAACATTTAACGGTTCATACCAGAATAACGAAATTGTTTCTTTGGCCAATGGTAAAGAAGACGATTTGAATAATGTATGGTTTATTGGCCAATCTCAAAGTGTAATCTATGGCTATGAATCGGCGGGAATCTGGCAGGAATCTGATGCCGCAGAAATGGCAAAATTCAATGCCAATGGCCATACTTTTACTGCAGGTAACGTGAGACCCGCAGATCAAAATGGTGATTATAAAATTGATGCAAACAACGACCGTGTAATCATCGGTAATAAAATTCCCAAATATATTGTGGGCTTAACAAATACTTTTAACTACAAGGGCTTTGAGTTATCCGTATTTTTATATGGCCGTATGGGATATGTCTACGACGCCGGAGGTGAAGGTCTTGTTGGACGATATCAACAAAGAGAGGTGAATTATTATACTATTAATAACACGAACTCCGATTATCAAAAACCTATATATTCTGCCGGATATGGTGATCAATATTATGCTTCACTGGGTTATAAACAAAGCGCTTTTTTAAAGATTCGGAATATTTCTTTAGGTTATAATTTACCTGAACAAGTTACCGGCAAACTTGGGGTATCCAAACTACGACTTTACGTTCAGGCATCAAACCCCGGTTTTGTTTTCAACAAAGTGTCGTGGATTGATACGGATCTAAGTTATCATGCTTCGAACAGAGGTTTTGTTATGGGTCTTAGTGTACAATTCTAATCAATGTTAAATTCAAAAAAATGAAATTTATGAAAAAACATATAAAAACATATACCCGACTGTTGGCGCTTATTACGCTGATAGTTGGAGCAACTTCTTGTAACAGGAATAGCTTTCTTAATGAAGTTTTGGAAACTGAGAGGGACCTTACCTATTACAATACAGAAGAAGGTATTCAGCAATTGGCCGTTGGCGCTTATTACAGGATTTTTGCTTCTCCATTTGCTTCAGAATATCAATTTGGTACCACCAATTATGGTACCGATGAATTTCATGTAGGTGGTGATGATACCAATAGCCAATGGAATAATTATGACAGCAGGTTCGGTTCTATTATAGTAACTACCAGAACAAATGCACAGGAATTCTGGGATAATGCGTACATTGGTATCGGTTTGGCCAACCAATTAATAGAATCGGCAACCAATATTGAATCTACAAATGATGCTATAAAAAAAACCGCCTTGGGCGAGGGATATTTTCTTCGTGCCTTTAACTATTTAAAATTGGTAAGACATTATGGTGGCGTTCCTTTAAAATTGATACCAAGTACTACCGTCGAGTTAGAGTTTACCCGTGCAACTGCAGAAGAAGTGCTGGCACAGGTAATCGATGATTTTACCCAGGCCTATAACTTGTTGGATAATTCAGGACAAGTCCCTAACAGAATCAGTAAGGATGCGGCCGCCCATTTCCTGGCAAAAGCCTATTTAACGCGTGCCAGTGAAATTAATGACTCATGGAACACAAGTACAAAGAGCGATGACCTGCAAAAAGTTATGAGTCTATCTGACGAAGTGATTGCGCGTCATCCTCTCGCCAATAATTATCAGCAGCTTTGGGATTATACCATGCCGGATGGAACTAATGAATTCCTGCCGGAATTAATTTTATCGGCATCATTTAGCCGTGAATCCGTACTTGAAACGTATAACTTTAGTCATGTAGTGTATACGGCTCGTTACGATGACCTGCCAATGATGAAACGTGACCTTACAGGGATGCGCCCATACAGCCGTTTAGCCCCTACTTATTTCACCTACGATGTGTTTAACCATATCGATGATTCCCGTTTCTGGAAAGTCTTCAGGACAAAGCATCAGGTAAACAAAAGTGGCGTTTATGTAGAGAAGGATGAAAATGATGTTGTTAAGAGAACTGTTACGTATACTGCGGGTGTCGATTTAGGTATTTTATACATTATTAACTCATCTACCGATACTCGTTACGCCAAAACAATAAATAGTCATGATCCTGATATTTTATACAGTAAAACAAATCATGAAATTGCTAATGTTTATGTGGCACATGCTGCCGATGGCATAGGCTTAGAAGCAAATCCAAGGTTCCCTTCATTATCAAAACATTTTGAAGCCGACAGGACATCCATCAATGATAATAGAGGTATGCGCGATGAAGTTTTAGCGCGTTCTGCCGAGACCTATTTAATGGCTGCTGAAGCAAAAATACGCCTGGCATCTTTAGGCTCAGGTTCTTATTCCGATGCATTGTCTTACATCAATGCAGTTCGTAATCGAGGTGCATATAAAGAAGGGGAAGACCGCTCGTACTATGTGGATGGTGCTGAGTCTTATCCTACTTCTGATTATACTCAGCCTCTGAGCGACAATTCTTATATGCGCGAAAACTCATATTATGAGTCTAACAATATCCCGGTAACAACAGTTGCTACAGATTTGACGATTACAAGCACTTCGGCCTTGCCCGCAGAAGATGAAGCAGTAATTACCAAATTAGGGTATGCAAGCGAATATGACAGAATGTTGTGCCTGATATTGAATGAACGCACAAGGGAACTTTGTGGTGAATGGCTCCGTTGGGAAGATCTAAGCCGAACTAAAACCTTGGATTCAAGAGTTATTGCTTATAACCGTGAAGCGAAAGCAAATATTCAGGAACATCACAATCTAAGACCGATTCCTCAAACATTCCTTGATGGAATCTATAAAGATGGGCATCCTTTAACTGCTGATGAAAAAGCTGCCATGCAAAATCCCGGCTATTAATCGTCATACCTGGAAAAGAAAAATACAGAGGGATTCTCTCTGTATTTTTTTTATTTTCCGTTCGTTATAAGGTATCTTTAAAGAAAAAAACACAACCGAAATACGAATCACGCGCATACTCAAACCTGATTTTTTTTCTTTTTCAGTATATTATACGAATCAAGGGTTGAAATAGAAATTGGGTGTAATGCCGGGCATGATAGGATTATAGCAAATTAGGATGAAAAGAGCTAAAAATGCCGAAGGCATGACAGAATTATATCACCCTGCCCGCAGCAGGCGGGCACTTCGTGGTTTTGGAGCATTTATTTTACCATCTCTATAATCATTTCAACCCTTCAGGTTTCAAAATCCAACTCTTGATTCGCATATATTTGGTAATTTCAACCACTGACCAGCAAATAACCCAACCGATTGAGAAACTGTTTAAATTTTATTCTGTTGTTCCGTCAGGAACAAAATGTAAAATGTTTTGAATTTCACCAGCAACTAATTTATTGTTCGCGTTTACCATTCATAACAAGCTGAAATTTTAAAAACTACATAAGATGAAACTAACAACCATTGCTAAATTGACCTTATTATTTTTGATTGCCTTCAACTTTACACAGGCTCAAAAAGTAAACGATGTAACAACACCCCTTCATTTGTTGCAACCAACCTACCCCACTCCGTATGGAAAACCAGAAGTCGCCGAGATTGAAAAAACGCTCACCCGCGTGTACGATTACCTCGAAGCCACAACTCCGGCAAAACTGGTTGATAAAACCAGCGGTCAGGAAATCACGGATTATTCGAAAGTAACTGAAAATACGATTATGCAAAACGGTGATTTCCGCCTCACAAGTTACGAATGGGGTGTAACTTATGCAGGAATGTTGCTGGCCAGTGAGCAAACCGGCAATCCAAAATACGCTGCTTACACCACCGAAAGGCTCAACTTTTTGGCTAAATCGCTAAAGGCTTTTGCCGCTTTCGAAAAGAAAAGTCCTGAAGCAAAATACCAGCTTCAGCGCACGCTTCATCCGCATGCGCTCGACGATTGCGGCGCCATTTGCGCAGCGATGATCAAAGCCACCAGGGCTGGCAAAGCTGAAGGACAGGAAACAATGATTAACAGTTACATCGACTACATCAGCAACAAGGAATTTCGTTTAGATGATGGAACTCTGGCACGTAACCGGCCACAACCCAATTCCATTTGGCTCGACGACTTGTTTATGAGTGTGCCTGCCCTCGCACAAATGGGAAAATATACCGGCGATTCGAAATATTTCGACGACGCCGTGAAACAAGTGCTTCAATTCGGAAAACGCATGTTTAATTACGACAAAGACCTTTTTATGCACGGATGGATTCAGGGAATGGAGGAGCATCCCCAATTTCACTGGGCTCGCGCCAACGGTTGGGCCGTGATGACCATGGTGGAATTGCTGGAAGTTTTGCCTGAAAATCATTCTGGAAGAGCACAGGTTTTGGACCTGTTGCGCCGTCACATTCGCGGGCTGGCAAACTACCAGGATGGAACCGGCCTTTGGCACCAGTTGATCGACCGAAACGACAGTTATCTGGAAACTTCGGCGACTGCGATTTACACCTATGCCATTGCGCGCGCCATCAACCGTGGCTATGTGGATGCAAAAATATATGGCCCAATGGTTTGCCTGGCCTGGAACGCCGTCACAACAAAAGTCAATGCCAAAGGCGGGGTTGAAGGAACTTGTGTAGGAACCGGAATGGGTTTCGATCCGGCATTTTATTATTTCCGCCCGGTAAATGTGTATGCCGCTCACGGTTATGGTCCGGTGCTGCTGGCCGGTGCAGAAATGATACAACTGGTAAAAACGCATGACATCAATGTCAACGACAGTTCAGTGCAATTCTATCTTGAAAAAAAAAGTAACCCTTAATTTTGACTTTGGCGCCGGAAAAACAAAAGAAGGCTTTCAATAAATCACCGGTAAGTCAATATATTCCTCCGGAAAAGGATTTGGAATCATTCCTTCAGGAAAGATTCGTACCGAAAAGCAGCATGGCAAAGACAAATTGACGGGTGACTGGATCAGTTCGTAAAATGTACTTGAAGTTTTCGGAAAAAGTACTTGAACTTTTTTGGAAAAGTATTTGAACTTTTTTGGAAATCTTCTTCATCTTTTTTCAAACCCTATTCTGATCGAAAAACAACCTCATCCTATCTCGGATCAATAAACTCTTGTGAACTCTGATACCGATTAAGCACCGGCCCGACGCAGGGAACTCGCGATCCTTAGAGGAGGGTTTATACACAAATAAAGGATTTTAGGAATTTTCTGATTTGCTTTAGATATAAATCAAAAAAGCACCAGTTTCCTGATGCTTTTACTGAGCGGGAGACGAGATTCAAACTCGCGACCCTTAGCTTGGAAGGCTAATGCTCTATCGACTGAGCTACTCCCGCAATTGAGTTCCAAATTTCAGGTTAAAAGTTCCAAGTTGTGCTACTTGAAATTTGAAACTTTGAACTTGTAACTTCGTTTGTGGGGAGAGCAGGATTCGAACCTACGAAGACGTACGTCATCTGAGTTACAGTCAGACCCAGTTGGCCACTTTGGTATCTCCCCAAAACAATATCAGAATCTTGAATGTCAAAATATTAGAATTTACTATCCAGTAGGTTGGAACCAATTTCATTCCAATATTCAAGATTCTAACACTCCAACCTTCTTAATGAGCCGAATCACAGATTCGAACTGTGGACCCCGAGATTACAAATCACGTGCTCTGGCCAACTGAGCTAATTCGGCAAAAAAAGTCACAAAAAGTGGGTAAGCTACCTGCATCGCACCGCTCAACCGTTTACCCTTGCTGCCTTCCGACCCTGGGGGAATTCAACAGGAGCTAGTCGTACAGGACTTACCCGGCGACAAAAGTAGAAAAAAATGAATTCCCCGCAAATGAAATCAAAGCCTGTCTGTAATATTTTCTCCAACGGGCAAACTAATCCTTTAGCGTTCAACCATGTATTGTTAAAAAAATATTTCATCAAACCGTAAAATCTTTGCAAACGGGAGAATTTATGGATGCAAACAGCAAAAAACGGGATCAGTATTTTCTGAATATGAATATCCGGCTGAATGCCTAATTGTTCCGACTGATGGGGCTTTGCCCCAAACCCGAATTACTTTTTTGTCTTAACACAAAAAAGTAATCAAAAAAAGTCAAGGCTGCGTCCGCATCGCTCGAAAGACCAGCGCTCGACGGCTAAAATCTTTTAAACTCGCCTGCGGCTCAAACAGAAAAGATTTTTTAACGCCGTCTTCACTTGTTTTTCGGCTCTCCGGACGAGGCCAGTCTGTACACGAAGGAAAACTTCTCATTTTAGGTAAAGTAACGGTCACTCATTTTCTGAATAACACGTAAAAAACAGAACTCGATTTTCAAACAGTGTCAAAAATTCAGGAAAGGTTAAAGCAAAAATTAATGGTATTTAAATCATAAAATAAGCCGCAAATGCCTTGCTATCGATAAAATCAAATATATTTGTTAATCACTAATCAAATAATAACTATGGAACAAAAATCAACTTTTTGGAAGTCAGCCATGATTTATGGCCTTTATTTGGCTCTGGTATTGGTACTTTTATCAGTAATACTGTATGTTTCAGGATTAATTCTGAATCAAAAAGTGAGTTATGTATCAATGTTGGTATATGTTGCCGGTATAATCTTCGCGCAAATTAATTACCGTAACCGCGAATTAAACGGCACAATTACTTACGGACAAGCACTCGGTTTTGGTGTTGCCATCATGCTTTTTAGTGGAATTATTACAGCGCTCTACACGTTAATTTTATACACTTACATCGATCCAAGCCTTATCGATCAGATGAAAGCTATTCAGGAAGAAGCATTGCTCCAGAAAGGTATGAGCGAAGATCAGATTGAAGCTGCTATGGGTGTTGCATCAAAAATGATGTCTCCGGGAGCAATGTCGGTTATGGGTTTACTGGGTTCTGTTTTTATTGGAACAATTATATCTTTGGTGACTTCAATTTTCGTTAAGAAACAACCGAACGAAGATGCTTTTGACGAAGCAATGGAGGAAGTAAAAACTGAAGAATAAATCAAATGGATATTTCGGTAGTTGTACCACTTTTTAATGAAGAAGAATCTCTTCCTGAATTAATTTCATGGATTGATGCTGTAATGCAGGCCAATAACTTTTCATACGAAGTTATTCTGATTGATGACGGTAGTACAGATGGTTCCTGGGAACTGATCGGTCAGCTTTGTCTTCAGAATGCATGCATTAAAGCAATTAAATTCAGGCGCAACTACGGAAAATCGGCAGGTTTATTTTGCGGTTTTGCCCAGGCCAAAGGCAATGTGGTAATTACCATGGACGCTGATTTACAGGATAGTCCGGAAGAAATACCTGAACTTTACCGCATGATAACCGAAGAAAAATACGACCTTGTTTCCGGCTGGAAGAAAAAACGCTACGATCCGATCTTTTCGAAAAACATTCCAAGCAAATTTTACAACTGGACTGCGCGCCGAATGACCGGAATTAAAATCCACGATTTTAACTGCGGATTAAAGGCCTACCGGAAACAAGTCGTAAAAAGTATTGAAGTGTATGGCGACATGCACCGTTACATCCCGGTCTTAGCCAAATGGGCCGGATTTAAACGAATAGGCGAAAAAGTGGTTCAACATCAGGAACGAAAATTCGGAACCACAAAATTTGGCATGGAACGTTTTATTCGGGGACCGCTCGATTTGCTTTCGGTTATTTTTATCTCGAAATTCAGTAAACGCCCCATGCATTTCTTTGGCGTTTTTGGCACCCTTACTTTTTTAATCGGGCTTGCTTCGGCTATTTGGGTTGGTGCCGAAAAAATTTTTCATACACTTCGCAACGAACTGGCACCACGGATCACCGAAAGCCCATATTTTTATCTTTCGCTTGTGGCAATGATTATCGGAACACAGCTTTTTCTGGCTGGTTTCCTGGCTGAGCTCAACGCCCGTAACTCGTCGGATCGAAACCAGTATTTGATCGACGCGACAACGAACATCTGATTTGTTTCAGGAGTAAAAATTCAATTCATGCGAACTGGAGAAAAATGATCTGTTTAACCTTTTGATAACGAACGACCAGAAACAATTCTGAAAACAAACCGTTATTTTGAAAATATTGTTTTAAAATGGATCAGCAAACAGATAAAAATCGCAGGGAACTAAGTTCAGCCGAAGAAATTGTAAACAGCATTACTCACGGAATTGGCGCTTTGCTTAGCATCGTTGCGCTAATTGTTTTAATCATTGTTGCCGGCAGGCATGGCACCGCCTGGCACTTAGTGAGTTTTTCGATCTACGGAAGCACGCTGATTTTGCTGTATCTTTCTTCGACACTTTACCACAGTTTTACAAACGTGCGTATCAAAAATCTCTTTGCACGTTTCGATCACATCTCCATATTTCTCCTCATCGCCGGAACTTACACTCCCATCCTGCTCACATCAATACGCGGAGTCTGGGGTTGGACATTATTTATTATCGTTTGGTGCCTGGCCATTGTTGGCGCGGTAATCCGGTCGATTTACCTACATCGTTTCCGGAAATTAATGGTTGCCGTTTATTTGCTTATGGGCTGGATGTTCGTTGTGGCCGGAAAACAGATTTATGGAAGTCTTCCGCCAATCAGCCTTACATTTTTAATTCTGGGAGGGTTGGCTTATTCAGGAGGAGTAATTTTTTACATGTGGCGCAAACTTCCTTACAGCCACGGAATCTGGCATTTATTTGTTTTAGCCGGAAGTATTCTGCATTTCTTCGCGATCTACTTCAGCGTTCAGTAATTTATTCTGAAATTTTCCGGATAAAATCCTTACTGGTTTTTATGGCGACCACGTTTGAGGGGAGTTTTGGTTTGAGAAGCGTAATCTGTCGTCCGGCCACAATTATTTTGTTCTGATTAAAAACCAGGGCTAAATTAGCAAGATACTGCTCAAGTTCCGGCTTTTCGATGGCCTGAATAAACGAGGTACAAACAATGTCAAACTTAGTATTTACCAACAAATTCGACAGGTTGTCGAACGGAAGACTTTGCCCCAGGTAAATACATTTTAATCCTGCACGCGTTGCCAGGAAATTAAAAAAGAGCAAACCAAGTTCGTGCAATTCGTTTTCGCGCAGGAAAAAAAGCACAGTTTTAGACGATTGATCACGCTCAAATTTGGCTGTTTCAACAATGAGGCGATTGCGAATTAAATTCGACACGAAATGTTCGTGTGCGGTAAATATTGAACCTGCCTGCCATAAAATTCCAATTCGTTCAAAAAATGGAAAAATGATTTGCTCAATGGTTTTCGAAAAGCCAAGTTCCTCAATAATTTTATCCACAAGCAACTCAAATCCAAATGTATCGAGATTGACAGTTTGAAACAGCAATAGATCGATGTTTTTTTCGGGATCGCTGGTAGCGCGGCTTATCCGTATTATTTCAGATTGAAGTCTGTCTTCGTCGAACGAGGCTACATTCGAGATTTTGTATCCGCTTTTCACCAACATGGCCACATTCAGAATCTTTCGAACATCACCGTCAGAATACGACCGAATATTGGTTTCAGTACGGTTTGGATCCAGCAACTGGTATCTTTTTTCCCAGATGCGAATGGTGTGAGCTTTTATACCCGATAAATATTCCAGATCTTTTATTGAATAAAGTGTCATAATTAAATTCGAATCAGGCAGATAAATTAAAAATTCAAATCCTTACATTTTCATGGGATACAATAGCTCCGGAAATTAAATTCCAATTAAAGGTATGCTTATCTCATTAAGAAATCAGGATTTAAAACAAGCAAAGTTTTGTTTTGTTTTAAGTTTGAATTCAAAAAATAAACAATTGAATTATAGTTAATTCAATATAAAGACTGGAAAACCAGTCTCAGGAATTTTTTTTAGCTTTGATCCAGACACTGAATCTCAACCCAAAAACTTAAATTAACTGACAATGAAATCGTTGATAGCTTGCTTGCTCATCCTTTTTTTCTCCGGAAACATTTGGGGACAAACCTCCAAAAAGTACGCGCTTGTTGTTCATGGCGGAGCTGGTTTAATGGACGGGAAAAGCATGCCCCCGAAAGTTCAGGATGAATACCGAAAAGTTATCAGTCGGGCGCTTTCGGTAGGTGATTCGGTTTTGGCAGCAGGCGGAACTTGCATGGATGCCGTAGAGCAAACCATTGTTGTTTTCGAAAATTCGCCGCTGTTCAATGCCGGAAAAGGCGCTGTATTTAATCACGATGGAATTGTTGAACTGGACGCTTCGGTGATGGATGGCCAAACACTGAAAGCCGGAGCTATTGCTTCGGTAAAAGACATTAAAAACCCGATTCGGGTGACCCGCGCCGTAATGGAAAAATCGGAACACGTGATGCTCAATGGCACCGGAGCTTCGCAATTTGCAAAAGACCAGGGTTTCGAACCGGTTGAAAACAGCTATTTCTTCACCGAAAAAAGATACAAATCGCTTCAGGAATTATTGAAAAAAGAACGCGAAGAAAACACCAACGACAAACACGGAACCGTTGGCTGCGTGGCGCTCGACAGTTTCGGGAACATTGCAGCCGGAACTTCGACCGGAGGAATGACCAATAAAAAGTACGGAAGAATTGGAGATTCGCCCATCATTGGCGCCGGAACGTATGCCAATAACAAAACCGGTGGATTTTCGTGCACCGGTCATGGTGAATTCTATATCAGGCTGGGTTTTTCGCGCGATATTTCGGCGTTGATGGAATATAAAAATCTTAGCATTCAGGAGGCCTGCCGCGAAGAAGTCAGGAAACTCACCGAACTTGGAGGAACTGGCGGCGTAATCGGCCTGGACAAAAATGGAAATATTGCCATGGAATTCAATACTTCAGGCATGTTTCGCGGTTTTATAAAATCGTCAGGAGAAAAAGAAATTGGCATTTTTAAATAGGCGCAAAAGACAAGGATCCGACCTTTTAAAAAGATCGGATCCTTTCCTTTATCTACTTCGAATAACTTACATTCTCCACGGGTAGAATCAGCGCCATTCCAAAATAAATCAGGATCAGATATGGATTGAAGATTGTGATCCAGACAAATGCAAGCCTGAAAAATACCGGATCGAGATCCGGATTCACATAGTTTGAAATTCCGCTGATTACACCAGCAACCAATTTGTCGTTTGAGCGTGTTAACCGTTTCATGATTTTGAGTTTTAAATTGTTTCTATTGTTCTTTTATTCTGGTTTGTTGCGGGTTTTGCGTTGCGAGTTAAAAAACCGGAACACGCATCTCGTAACCCGGAACATTTACTCTTTCAATGAAAGTCCTTCGTCAGTCATTTTCCAGGTTTTTCCGGCCATTTCGCCTGTCCAAATGTTGTTTATGTTATCGAAATCGAAGTGCAGACGATTTAGATTTTTCCCCAGGTGAACCATTTTCCCGGTTGGGACTTTTACAATAACCTGAACTTCCTGGCTCCGCCATTTGCCCTTATTCCCGATGGTAAAAAACCTGTCGAGAACCAAAGTCGAATCACGGCTATCTATATTGTATTGAATATGGTCGAGATTGCCCTGCACTTCAGATGAGTTTCTGCCCCTGGCCTGCTTCCGAACAATTACTGAAAAATCGCTGGCATCGGTCGGTTCAATTCTTAACCTTGGATTTCCAGCCAAAACTTTTTCGCCGTTCATTTCAATGAGCGTAATGTCTTCAAAATGAACATTATCTTCCGCATTCATCGTTTCCGCCGAAGATTCAGCTTCGAGATAAAGCGTTTTGCATTCGGGACAATCCAGCGATTTTCCGGAAGAAACACTGCTCTTTTGACTGAAATTACTGACCTGACCAACCGTTACAAAAATCATGGCTACCAGGGCAACCAGCCAAATTCCGAAAGCGCCCAACCCAATCGCCTTATTGTTGGTTTTGTACCTGAAAACCAGTTTAGTTCCGATAAATAATATCGACAACAGTGGTATGCCAACGAGTAAAACGAGCAGCAAAATGGAAACACTCACCAATCCGGGGCTGACCATAAATCCCAGTACGCCGGACAGATTCATGTCGGGATTTACTCCAATTCCGTGACTGTAAAATACAGTATTACCAACAGCGAGTGAAACAATAAGGCTAACAAAACCTAAGAATCCGATTAAAATAAGCATGCCGCCGAAAAACACACCAACAACTTTTCCCAAACCTCTAAAAACCTGTGTCGAAGCCTGTCCGGCTTTATTGGCAGCCTCTTTACCTTTCCTGAACGATTCGGATTTGCTGATCTTCGAAAAACTTTTTTTCACCTCGGTAACTTCCTCCTGAATGGTTTTCCGAATGTTTGAAATAGTAGCTTCTTCGCCACGCATTTCAAGACGTTGTGCGGTTGTACTGGCTTTTGGAACTACGATCCATAAAATAATGTAAACAAGAATAGAAACTCCTACCCCAACGAAAACCAGAAGCACAAACAATATGCGAAGGAAAACAGGATCGATTTTAAAATAGGCTCCCATTCCGGAGCAAACACCGCCCAATACCCGGTTCTCTGTGTCGCGGTACATTCTCTTTTTACTTTTTTCAGTTTTCGGTTCATCTGTTCGGGTTCCAGATTCATCCTGATCTGTAAAATCTTCAGGATTACCCATTCGCTGCATTATTTCCTCAACCCATTCGCTGGTAACTGCTTCTTTTCCATCGGTCATTTTTTCCTGAAGTAATTCTGCAATGCGAGCTTCAATATCCTGAAGTATTTCCTGTCCGCCGGCCTGAGCATTAAAAAAGCTGTTCAGGTGTTGCAGATAATCGTGCAGTCTTTCGTAGGCATCTTCTTCGATGTGAAAAACACTGCCGCTAATGTTTATTGTGAATGTCTTTTTCATGATTTCTGTTTTTATCTGATTGATTGTTTTCTGTCTGCTTATTGCTTCCCGGCATTGGTATTATTTGTTTTCATTGAGATGAAACACTGCATCAACCAGTTCATTCCAGACTCTGCCGAGTTCATTCAGGAATTGTTTACCGGGTTCGGTTAGTTCGTAATATTTGCGCGGCGGCCCCTGTGTCGATTCTTCCCAGCGGTAACCAAGGTAGCCTTCGTTTTTAAGCCGGGTAAGCATGGGGTAAAGAGTTCCTTCAACTACAATCATTTGCGAATGCTCCAGATTCTGAATGATGTCGCTAACGTAAAGGGGCTTGGTTTCGAGTACCAAAAGGATACAATATTCAAGAACCCCTTTTCGCATTTGTGCTTTTGTGTTTTCCAGTTTCATGACTTTTCCTCCTCGATTTGTTTGATTTGTTTGGCTTTTCTCTCTTTCTGTTTTGATGCGACTTTTGTTCCCGAAGATTTCAGGAGAAATTCGGTTATTAAAATCCCCAAACTTTTGAATCGGCCATCCAGGCTTCCAGTTTCAAAGGCTCGTTGGCTTGTGTGGCACTCTCGAAAAGTGCTTCATCCAACATCCAGTTTTCAATGTTCAGATCACTGTCCTTTTCTGTTTGCATTTCTGCTGAGGTAAAGTTTGCCTCGTTGGTCATCCAATCTTCAACCCGAAGGGCAGGCTCGTTTTCAACAGGTGCCGAAACCATTTGTGCGTTTACTTTTAAGTCGCTGATCATCCAGCTCTCCAATGTCAAAGGCTTGTCGGTTTCGACTGTTAACGCTGCTGAATTTGCGCTGAATAAAGCTTCGTCTGTCATCCAGATTTCAACATCCAGATTTTTATCGGTTACTGTTTCCAGGCTGTATGTTTCGGCTGAATTGATATTTTTTTCTTTTATTTCAGCATGAATTGCATCGGCGACTGCATCAGCCTTTTCGAATTCTGAGGTTTGGTCAACCATCATCATAGCCATTTTTCCATAGGTGTTTTCTGTCAGCAAATGTTTCCAGAAATTCTGGGCAGTAACTGTCCAGCTTAATAAAATAACACTGAAAAGTACTGCGCTTGCGCGTAAAACGATTCTTCTCATCTGACTTTTTGCTGTTTCCTGAGTGTTGCTTTGTGTTTTCATAATTTGTTCTCCTATTCGTTTAAATTGTTTATTTCTGTTTTTATAATTTGTTTTCAATATCTAAGACGCTTGATTTTTTGATTCGTTACAACTCACATAGTTCTTTTTTTAAAATCCTACCTTTCGTTGCATTGTTATTTGTACTGCAAATATATATCTTTTCTATGGTATCTTGCAACACATAGTACCATATATTTTTAATTTATTTTGAAAATATTTTTTATTCGCTTAATATTCAAATATTTAAGATTTAAGATTTTTTTCATAAAATTTGAATATTTTTTCGGAGAAGTACCTTTTTAGAGAAATTCTGCTAAAAAAACCTTCGAAAATATTTTCAGAAAAGATAAAAAAATGACTTTTTAGGGATTACTGTTTGTTTCAATGCGAATGTTTTATCTTTGTCAGCAGAAAAAACCAATTGAAATGTCGTTGATAATTGAAGAAAAAGATTTTGAAAGATTTATTCTGATTGGTGACCGTGTTTTGGTCCGTCCTAAAAATCCACAAGGGAAAACAGCTTCAGGATTGTACTTGCCACCAACCGTTCAGGAAAATGAAAAAACGCAAAGCGGTTACATTGTAAAAGTAGGACCGGGCTACCCGATTCCGGCCATGACAGACATAGATGAACCGTGGAAAGAAAAGAAGGAACAAGTTCAATATGTTCCGCTTCAGGCCAAAGCTGGCGATCTTGCGGTTTTTCTAAACAAAAGCGGTTGGGAAATTGAATTCAACAAAGAAAAATACATTATTTTGCCGCATTCATCTATACTGATGCTGATACGCGACGAAGGTTTGTTTGAGTAGCGCTCAATCTTAAAAAAAAGTTGCGAGTTTCAGGTTACAGGTTCTAACTCGGAACACGAAACCCGTAACTTGTAACAATAAAATCAAAAAACTACCCCATTGAAATTACCATTCACACATATTACAGGCTCCGGCCAACCATTTATCTGGCTTCATGGCTTGTTAAATTCGATTGAAGCCGATTCGCTTTATTCGCTGATCGATTTCAATAAATTGTCGGAACTGGTTTCGTTGGTGCGATACGATTACCGCAATAAAGCTGCTGATGGCGATTACACCTGGCCGGCGCTGTGCGATGAACTGACCGAAGTTGCAGGTTCATTGAATCAGGAAAAGTTGCTGCTCGGCGGATTGTCAATGGGAGCCGCAACTATTCTCCATTTTGCAACGCGTTTTCCGGAGCGGGTAAAAGCCATGATTCTCGTAACTCCTCCTCCCGGCTGGGAAATGCGAACCGAAACTAAAAAAGTTTATCGTAAAATTGTTGCCCGAACAAACAATCAAAATATTCCTGAAATTTTAAAAAGAATTATTCAGTGGAGCCAGGATCCACCTGATTTTTTTGAGCAAAAACATCCGGGAACCAGGCAGAAATTACAGGAACTACGCCTGAACTTCGAACCGCAATATTATTCGCAGATTTATTCTGACGGTGCAAATTCTGATTTTCCTTCGCGCGAACAAATTTCCCAAATAAACGTTCCAACACTGATTGTTTCAATTCCGAACGATGTAACCCATCCGGTTGAAATGGCTCAACTACTTCATAATCTGATCAAAACGTCAGAAATGATAGTAATTTCAGGATACAATGACTTTGAAAATCTGCAAAAAAAAATAAGTGATTTTGTACTTGAAGTTGAAAATAATTACAAATCGTAAATTTTTCAGCCATTTTATTTTCAAATTGAAACGAAGAGAATCACAGAATTAGTTTTTTTCATATCTTGCACAGGCAAAAAGAACAGACATTAAACCCACTTAAATATCAGTTATGGAGAGAGTTTCAGACAGAGTTGCATGTTTATCGGCATCTGCCACCCTGGCTGTGGCCCAAAAAAGCCGCGAATTAAAAGCGCAAGGCATCGATGTGATTAGCCTTGGAGTTGGTGAGCCAGATTTTAACACCCCCGATTTCATCAAAGAAGCTGCAAAAAAAGCCATTGATGATAACTACTCAACGTATTCGCCAGTTCCTGGTTATCCTTCGTTGTTAAAGGCCATTGCCGATAAACTTAAACGCGACAACGATCTGGATTACAAAACCGAACAGATTGTCGTTTCGAACGGAGCAAAACATTCCATTGCCAACATTCTTCAGGCTTTAATTAATACAGACGACGAAGTTATTATCCCGGCGCCTTACTGGGTAACTTACATCGAACTTGTTAAACTGAATGATGGCAAAAATGTAATCATTCCGACAACCGTTGACAGTGATTTCAAAATTACTCCGGCTCAGCTCGAAGCTGCAATTACGCCAAAAACACGTGCGTTTTTATTCAGCAGCCCCAGCAACCCAACCGGAAGTGTGTATACCAAAGATGAACTAAAAGCTTTTGCCGACATCTTTGCGAAAAATCCAAACATCATGGTGATCTCCGATGAAATTTACGAGCACATCGTATACGGAATCAAACACGAAAGCATTGCGCAATTCCCTGAAATTAAAGATCAGGTAATTGTTGTAAACGGAGTTTCGAAAGCGTTTGCCATGACCGGATACCGCATTGGCTACATTGCTGCTCCAATCTGGCTGGCCAAAGCAATTAATAAATTGCAGGGACAATATACCTCGGGGCCATGCTCTGTTTCTCAAATTGCCTCGGTCGCCGCATTAAATGCTCCACTCGACACCGTTTATGCGATGGTTGAACAATTCGAAAAACGCCGTAACCTGGTGCTTTCCATGCTGGCTGAAATTCCGGGAGTAAAAACAAGTAAACCTGATGGCGCTTTCTATGTCTTCCCCGATATTTCTTCGTTCTTTGGAAAATCGGACGGAACCGTTACGATAAACAATGCCGACGATATGGGATTATTTATTCTGTCGAATGCCTACACAGGTGTTGTTTCGGGCGAAGCTTTTGGCGCTCCTGAATGTATTCGTATTTCGTATGCTGCTTCGGAAGCCGATTTGACCAAATCGCTGACTAGAATCAAAGACGCTTTGGCAACTTTGAAATAGAAAATTATCGTTTTAAACTTTCATAAAAAGCCCGGTGGATTGAGTTCTACCGGGCTTTTCTGTTATTTATCGCATCAAAGGAATTTTAAGAATGAATAATCGGATCACAGATCCGAAGTTAAGAGATAAACAATAGTGAATTATATCCGGAGAAGCTGGGTTTCTTAAAGTAATTATTCTGAAGAAACTGCAAAATTGTCTTTTATTCCTTTTCCTCCTTAACAGACTCTTTAACATTGTCAACCGTTTCTTCAGATACTTCCGAAACAGCTTCATCGGCAGACTTAATTGAAGAGTTCGTCTGATTGGAATCAGCTTCAGGCTTCACCATTTTTGCCTGAAGCTTCGTATTCAGGTCTTCAACAAAATTTTCAGCAGTTTCTTCAAGCTTATCCAGTTTTTCTTCGGCTTTCTCAACAATATCTTCTCCCAGGTTTTTTACTTTCTCACTAAATGCTTGTGCCGACTCTTTAACATCATCAATTGCATTTTCAACTTTATTAACAACATCTTTGGAATATTCCTTGGCATTTTCGACTACCGGAGCTGCTTTACCTTTTAATTCTTCAACTTTGGCAGCACCAAGATCTTTTGATGTGCCAAACAATTTTTTTAGTGAATTTAACAACGCCATAGTTTTGAATTTTAAAGTTATAGCTCAAATATACGATTGTTTCTACAATTGAGTCGAAGCTTTCTTTAGAAAACTGAGACTGTGACTGCCAACTAAAATTTTCTTGCCCGATCCATCTCCCTGGCATCGTCTTTCAGTTTCAGGGTTTCGCGTTTGTCGTAGGTCTTTTTCCCTTTGGCGAGTGAAATTTCAAGTTTGGCCAGGCCACGATCATTGATGAAAACTTTCAGGGGAACAATGGTGATACCGCCTTCTTTGGTTTTTTTCTGAAGTTTTGCCAGTTCTTTCCGGGTTAATAGCAATTTGCGGTCGCGCTTGGCAATGTGGTTGTTGCAGGTACCAAAATCGTATTCGGCAATGTGCATATTTTTCACATACAACTCATTATTAATAAATGTGCAGTACGAATCAACCAACCCGGCTTTGCCTCCGCGAATTGACTTTATTTCGGTACCGGCCAATTGAATTCCGGCAAAAAAGTTTTCAATGATCTCGTAATCAAAGAATGCTTTTTTGTTTTTAATGCTAATATTTTGTTGTTTATGCGTCATGCTATTATAAAATTTACTTTTGCCACAAAGGCTCCAAAGCACAAAGTGACTCAAAATACATGAAATCTGAAATCAAAATTTTCTGGTGTTTTTACGTCTTTGTGACTTTGTGGCAGAATCGAGACTTCGTCTTCATTTACCCCACAAAAATACATTATTTTGCAGAACGAAAACTCAGAACACATGATCGACGAAAAATATAATCTTATTACTATACTTGGTCCAACAGCTTCAGGAAAAACCGCAGTTGCTGCAAAAGTTGCCTCAAGGCTCGACGGAGAAGTTATTTCGGCCGATTCCAGGCAGGTTTATCGTGGTATGGATCTCGGAACAGGAAAGGATTACGCTGATTATACTGTTGATGGGAAACCTGTTCCATATCACCTGATTGATATAGTTGATGCTGGATACGAATACAATGTGTATGAATATCAAAAAGATTTCCTGAAGGTTTTTGCGGATATTTCAGAAAGAGGAAAACTTCCGGTGATGTGCGGTGGAAGCGGTCTATACCTTGAAGCTGTTCTAAAAAACTACAAACTCATTCAGGTTCCGGTTGATGAATCACTGCGTCAAAAACTTTCAGGAAAGTTGCTTGAAGAATTAACCCGGATACTAAAATCGTATAAAAATGAACTGCACAATCAAACCGACATCGAAAACGAAAAACGCGCTATCCGGGCTATCGAAATTGAAGAGTATTGTTTGAACCATCCAGAAATTGATACTGGAATGCCCGACATAAAAAGCCTGGTCGTGGGTGTAAAATTCGACCGGCAGTCGCGGCGAAAACGTATTACCAACAGGCTGAGACAACGCCTGAAGGAAGGCATGCTTGACGAAGTTCAACGATTGCTCAATAGTGGATTAACGCCGGAACAACTTACCTATTACGGACTCGAATACAAATTTATGACCAAGCATTTAACTGGTCAGCTCACATATCAGGAAATGTTTGAGGGGTTAAATGTGGCCATTCACCAGTTTGCCAAACGCCAGATGACCTGGTTTCGCCGAATGGAAAAACAGGGAACAGAAATCCGCTGGCTTGATGGATACATGCCACTGGACGAGAAGGTTGAAAAGATACTGGAATGGTACAATACATAATGTGTAAGAATTAAAACACATGGGTACACTTCAGTACTTAATTCCGCTTCTTACCAAAATCCTTTCGGGATCTACCGATATTTTAGCCGGAATATTCAAATTTCCCGGATCGCCGTCAAAGTGAAACACAGGAGTATCGGCCAACTCGAGTTCAATTTGTTTTGCCTTAAACGTTTCGACAAACGGAAGTTTTGGGATTAATTTCGAGAACAGAGAGACTGCAAAAACAGGCATCCAAAGTTTATTAAATTTCTTAACGATCACTACGTCAATCAATCCATCGGTCATACTTGCACCCGGAGCAATAAAAGCGTTGTTGCCAAATTGGGACGCATTGGCGAAAGTGATTAAGAAAACCGACCGGTCAACAACGACTCCATCAATTTTCATTCGTACATCAACCGGTTTGTAGGCTATGCTTTCCTGCAAAACAAGCTGAACATATTTCATAAATCCGCGGGTCGAAGCTTTTCCCATCAGATAGGCAATCCGGGCATCAAAACCAATTCCGCTTGTACATAAAAAACGCTGATTATTTAACCGACAAACATCAAGTTCGAGCGTATTACCTTCAAGCAAAGCACGTGCGCTTTTGCGAATATTCATCGAAATGCCAAGTTCACGCGCCAATCCGTTTCCTGAGCCCATCGGAATAATTCCCATTATACTTTTAGTTCCGACCAATCCCTGAGCCACTTCGTTCACGGTTCCATCGCCTCCGACTGCAACAATCAGGTCAAATTCGTTAGCAGAAGCCTTTTGGGCCAGTTCAGTTGCATGACCCGGATGATTTGTAAACGAATATTCAACAATACATTTATTTTTTATCAGAAACGGAACAACCACATCAACTGCCCGTTCACCCACTTTGTGGCCGGCAAACTTATTTATGATCAGGAATATTTTTTTTTCTTTGGCTTGGTTCATTGTATTAATATCAGTCAAATTTTTGGTTTATGAATTATATTCCAGAACATCAACGTTTTATAAAATCATCGTGTAATACCTGGAGATAGGCTTTCGGAAAGCTTAAATCAACCTTGTTATCCGGGGTTGGTTTGGGAACAAAATCCATCGAATTCTGGTCGAAATAAAAACATCCCTCCGGAACAATATAGCCCCACCCCGAATCGAGCATATAAATGGCATGCGGATGAGCTGTGAAAAAATCTTTCGAAAACCGCGCCGAATCAGTTTCCCAGCCTAACTGATGAACAAGTGAAGTACCGAAATCAATTTGCATGGTAATATTATCAATCCGTCGAACCGAATCAACCACCCCACCCGACCAAATCAATGGAATGCGGTACGATACCGGATCAGTAATATCGGTCGGCCCGGGTTCCATTGTTCCATGATCGGCAGTTACTATTAATAATGTATTATCCCAAAGCGGCGATTTCTGAAGGCCGCGAATAAAAGCGCCCAAACACGAGTCGGTGTAAGCTACAGAGTTCAGGTATTTCTCCTGAATCCCGTTTCCTTTGATTTTGGAAAACGGAACATCAAACGGCGGATGACTGCTGATGGTATAAATTGTTTTCATAAACGGGGTTGTCTCAGACTTCAAATCTTCAAGGGCACGTTCAAACACAAATCCATCGGGAACGCCCCAATTCGACATCCGTCCGAGTTCAGAAGGAAAATCAGATTTTGTAACTATTGTGCTGTAGTTTCCCTGAAGAACAAATGTTTTCAGGTTATAGAAATTAATGTCACCTCCATAATAAAACGAAGTGTGGTAATTCTGCCGGTTAAAATACTCCGGAAGCAAAGTCAGGCTTCTCGATTTTTCAGGATAGACCATAATTGATGTGCTCAACAAGGATGGGTATCCTCCTAAAATTGCCGAAATTCCACGATCAGAACGATTTCCGGTGGAATAAAACGAAGTAAACACGGTACTTTTAGCACAAAGCGAATCTAAGTTTGGAGCGACATCATGCATTCCACCCAGAGGCGCAATGACTTTATCCGAGAAACTTTCGAGAATAACCAAAATTACATTGGGTTGCTTTTCAGGATTTAATTTTAACAATTGCGGACGGTTGACAATCGTATCAGTTTTCATAAATGCATCAAAAATGCGGACACTTTCCTCTTTCGGCATGTATTCGCAAGGATTAGAAAACCGTTTTCGCTTTTCGACTGACTTTCCAAAATTCCATAAATAATTATATGCTGCCTGGTTGACGTAAAGCTTTGTACTGAATGCAACCGAACTCAGGTTTAAAGGCGAGGTGTCAAGTCCTCCCCGAATTGGAAGAATAAGCGCCGCAACGAGAAACAATTGTACCGGATAATAAATCCAACGCGGTTTACCTTCAACGGCGACTCCTTCAGGAAATAACTTTCTATACAATAGTATAAAGGCTGCAACGAGACCTCCGGACAAAAGCAAGCCAACAATAACATCTTTTATAGAAATTGAAGCGTACATAGCCACCGGATCGTCGATATAATTGAAGGCAGTGATATTTACACGTGTTCCCCAATGCGGATAGAGTCCCATATCCAGAACAATCAGAAATGAAGCGACAACCAAAAAAAACAAAGTATAAATACGGATAAATGCATTAATGAACCGGGAAGGCAAAATAAAGCGGAGCACAATAAGTAACCCGGGAATTATAAGTAAATAACATGCGGTCGAAATATCCATTTTTGATCCGTGCCAGAATATTCCCCATATCTCATTAAAAGACAATGTGCTGCTAAGTTCAAAATTTGATATCAGAAAGAAGGCTTTGACAATCCAGAAATAAATCATCCAAAAAATAAAATATTTAATCAAACGCCCAATTTGACTCCAGAAGAATGACATCATTCGTAATGTATAAGTGTAAAAAGTGAGCAAAGATAAAAAAACTGTAGTTTTTGGACTTTTACTTTTTCAGAAACGCATCAAAATACAGTACTAAACAATTCCAGTTAGACCATATTGGAACACAGATTAGCCTGGATTTTCATTAAACATGAAGTACGGATACTCTTTTTTAAGATTTTTTTGCTTCAATATCCATAAATTGTAGAAAAATGAAGCATACAAAATTTGAATATTACCTCTCTGCAGAACATAAACACAAGGAAAAATAGCTTCAGATATTAAATTAAAATAAATTACTCCTTTTTTTACACTTTATTTACTTTAATCACATAAATATACCTTTTTTCTATATTATAATCGTATTTAAAATCATTTTGTAACTCAATAGAAACTTATATGACTATTTGATAACCATACAGTTATATTTGTTTTTTGACATGTTTGTTTTTGCTATTTTTATCACGCACCCCTATTTTTTATATCAATTCTTCTAATTTTTTTATCTTTTTTTCAGTTTAACCCCAATTTTTTAGCATTTTCATTGTTAATTAATCTTTAATTTAGACAACTGCTCATTTTTTACTATTTCAGCTTTCAAAATAATCTCTATTTTTGACCAAGCGATTCAATGAAAAAGGGGTTACTCAAAAAATGAATGATTTTTATAAGGATACCCCTCTGTTTTACAAAAGCAAGATGTATTTAAATAAATAAAAGTTAAACCCTAAAAATTAAGTAACATGAAAAAGAAAATTACCCTCGTTTTTTTTACACTGCTTGCGATTTGCACGTTAAATGTAAAAGCTCAAGAAGAAAGTTCATGGAGTACAGGAGTCGACTTGTACAATACGTATGTTTGGCGTGGTACTAAATTCGGATCAGGTCCATCATTGCAACCAACAGTAAAATACAGCAATAGCGGTTTTACAATCGGAGCATGGGGAGCCTACAGTTTCTCTAACAGTGCATTTACTGTTTCTGAAGGGACCGAGGTTGATGCTTACATGGAGGCAGATCTTTGGGCAAGTTATGGTTTTGAGCTTGGCGAAAAAAGCTCATTGACATTTACAGTTACCGATTACTTTTTTCCAAGTAGCACATCGGAGTATTTCGACGGAAGTCAGCATTACGTTGAACCAATGGTAAGTTTAGGCCTTGGAAGCTTCTCGTTGACAGGCGCATACATGACTAATGTAAACGACATGTATTTGGAAGCAGGATTGGCCGTGGGCGCAGTAAGTCTGTTTGCAGGTGCAGGCGATGGCCAGTACACCAAAGATGCTAGTTTCAATGTATGTAATCTTGGAATCAAAACATCAAAAGAAATTAAAATCTCCGATAGTTTTTCAATCCCTATAACAGGAGCTGTTATCATGAATCCGTCTACCGAAAAATTCCACATTGTTGTTGGGATCACATTATAATGAAAATTTCAAGCAATTATTAAAACCACAAAATATGAAAAAGATTGAAGCTATTATACGCAAAACCAAATTCGAAGAGGTAAAAGAGGCTCTCAACGAGGCAGGTATTGAATTCTTTTCCTTCTGGGACGTTCGTGGTATTGGACAGACCAGAGAAGGTCGTGTTTATAGAGGTGTTGTTTACGATACAAGTACCATCGAAAGAACCATTCTCTCCATTATTGTTCGCGAAAAAAATGTTGAAAAAACAGTACTGGCCATTATGAAATCGGCCAGAACCGGTGAAATTGGTGATGGAAAAATATTTGTTTCAAAAATTGATGAATCTTACCGTATTCGCACCGGAGAATTTGGAGACGAAGCATTATTCATTAAAGGGAAAGAAGTTTAAACTAAAAAACTAAAAAAATTACAATCATGGACGAAGTAACACTCAATAGTTTAGCGACACAAGCAGCCGAAATGGCTCGCTCAATCGATACCGTATGGGTTTTAATAACTGCCGCGCTTGTTTTCTTCATGCAGGCCGGATTTGCACTCGTTGAAGCAGGATTCACCCGTTCGAAAAACACAGTAAACATTCTCTACAAGAATTTGATGGACTTTACAGTTGGTTCGATCATCTTTTGGGCATTGGGTTTTGGGTTAATGTTTGGAACTGATATCAGTGGATTTATAGGCACCCCTGATTTGTTTTTCAAAAACGGATGGACCGGCGGAATACCTGCTGAAGCTTTCCTGATTTTCCAAACGGTATTTGCGGCAACTGCGGCAACAATCGTTTCCGGCGCTATGGCCGAACGTACAGAATTTAAATCTTATCTTATATTCTCACTGGTTGTATCAGCGGTCATCTACCCGGTCTCTGGTCATTGGATTTGGGGTGGCGGCTGGTTATCTCAGTTAGCAACACCATTTCATGATTTTGCCGGATCAACCGTAGTTCACATGGTTGGAGGAGTCGTTGCATTAACGGGAGCTATAACTTTAGGCCCAAGATTGGGAAAATACAATGGAAAGAAAGTCAATGCAATTCCAGGACACAACATGACATTAGGCGCCTTAGGTGTATTTATCCTATGGTTGGGTTGGTTCGGATTTAATCCCGGATCGCAATTAGCGGCATCCGGATCTGCAAATGCAACCGCAATTTCGCACATTTTTGTGACCACAAACATTGCTGCCGCTGGCGGGGCATTGGCAGCATTAATTATCAGTTGGCTGAGATGGGGAAAACCAAGTTTAAGTTTTGCATTAAACGGCGCTTTGGCCGGATTGGTTGGTATAACTGCCGGGTGCGCCGTAGTTACAGTTACAGGAGCCCTTTTGATTGGCCTTATTTCAGGAACAGTACTGGTATTTGCAGTTACATTTATCGACAATGTTCTTCATGTTGATGATCCGGTTGGCGCTGTATCTGTGCATGGAGTTTGCGGAGCCCTTGGAACCATCATGGTTGGTTTATTTTCTGAATCAACTGGCCTGTTTTATGGACACGGCGCTGCTCAACTTGTCTCCCAGTTAATTGGCGTAGTTGCAGTAGCAGCCTGGGCCGGAATTACCGGATTTGTTTTATTTAAAATATTGAAGGCAACCGTTGGCTTAAGAGTTCCAAAACGTATCGAAGAAGAAGGTTTGGATATTTACGAACACGGAGAAAGCGCTTACAATTAATATTTTCTTCAACAATTAAATTTGTTGCTTTCACTAAGAGGCCTGTTGGGGGACAGGTCTCTTTTTTATTTTTATAGCCCGATATAAATTGCTAAATTTAAAATTCCAGAAAACAAAGTACATTTTAATATTTTATTGTTTCACTAAACATACAACCCAATTTACTTAAGGGTTATTTTTGTTTTTACACTATTTTTATCAATACACCCTATTTTTTTATGTGGCATTTCGTTTTTTTTATATTTTTGGCCGACGATTAAAAATCAAATTATACAATCAGGAACTACCCATTCTTGTTTTAACAACTCAAATTTTATTGTTATGAAGAAAATTGAAGCCATAGTAAGAAAAACCAAATTCGAAGAAGTGCGTGCAGCTCTTCATGATGCTGACATTGACTTTCTATCCTGGTGGGATGTAAAAGGTCAGGGAACGGCCAGACAAGGATTAATCTTTAGAGGTATTGCCTATGATGTAAATTCGGTAGCCCGTATTTACATTTCGTTTGTTGTTCGTGATATTAATGTTGAAAAATCCATCAATGCTATTCTGGAATCTGCCTATACAGGCGAAAGTGGCGATGGCAGGATTTTCGTAAGCGACATTAACCAATCTATTCGCATACGGACGCAAGACCGTGGTGATGAATCGCTCTACAACAAATAACCTTACGCTTACAAATAATCCTAAAAAAATGAAATTCAAAATAAAAACTTTTAGCCTGGCCTTGCTGGCTATAATTTCACCCTCCATACTCTTTGCTCAGGATTCTGCAACCGCTGCAACGCCATATATCGATTCTGGAAATACTGCCTGGATGATGATGGCAACAGCATTGGTAATGCTTATGACTATTCCTGGATTAGCCCTGTTTTACGGGGGACTTGTTCGACAGAAAAACGTTCTGAACATCCTTATGCAATGTTTTATCCTGACAGCGGTAATTTCACTCGAATGGGTGTTTTTCGGATACAGTCTTTCATTTAGTTCATCTTCAGGTTTTCTGGCACCCTTTATTGGCGGGTTTCACTGGGCGTTCCTGAATGGAATTGGAATTACCGACGTAAGTCCTTACTACATTTCACAGGAAACAGCAAGAATACCTCACTTATTATTCGTGCTGTTCCAGGGAATGTTCGCTGTAATCACACCTGCACTTATTATCGGAGCCTATGCCGAAAGAATTAAATTTCGCGGTTTCCTTATTTTCTCGGTATTGTGGGCAATTTTTGTTTACAACCCTGTTGCTCATTGGGTTTGGTCGGCCGACGGTTGGCTTTTCAAACTTGGAGCACTCGATTTTGCCGGTGGAACAGTTGTACACATAAATGCCGGTATTGCGGCTCTTGTTATGACTCTTATGGTAGGAAACCGACGGAATTACAACAATCACCCAACTGCGCCGCACAATATTCCCCTGGTGGTAATTGGCGCCGCGCTGCTTTGGTTTGGGTGGTTCGGGTTTAACGCCGGAAGCGGACTTGCAGCCGATGGCCTGGCAATTAGCGCTTTCCTGTCAACACACATTGCAACTGCTACTGCGGCATTTACCTGGGTTTTGCTTGATTGGGCCATAAATAAAAAACCAACTGTAATAGGAATTTGTACCGGAGCCGTTGGCGGACTGGTAGCCATTACACCTGCTGCCGGATTTGTTGGCGTAACAGGCGCAGTTGCTATTGGAGTGCTGGTTTCTTTAGCATGTTTCTTTATGGTATCGGTTATAAAGCACAAGTATGGATACGACGATTCTCTTGATGCTTTTGGCGTACATGGTATTGGCGGAATTCTTGGAGCAATCGCAACAGGATTGTTTGCAACTCCGGCCATACAATCTTCGTACAGCGGTTTATTCTACGGAAACCCAAAACAACTCTGGATTCAATTGATTGCAACCGCAGCTACAATCGTATTTTCGGCTTTAATGACCTACATTATTTTTAAAATTGTGGATAAATTCTGGGGCATCCGTGCCACGCAAAAAGAAGAAATTGCCGGTCTGGACATTTCACAACACAACGAAATGGCGTACGCAGAAAGTGATTAAACCAAACTCTCCTGACTTTGCTAATAAATCAGGAAGTTGTCCATTAAAAAACTTTGCTTTGGATTTTTCCAAAGTTTTTCTTGAGAGACCTGTTGGGGGGCAGGTCTCTTTTTTATTGAAGCTGGAGACCAGTTAATAAAGAGACATAGATATTGAATCCTTCTTCCATTTCAGAAATATAAATGTACTCGTCGGACATGTGTGAACGAGCACTGTCGCCGGGGCCTATTTTAATTGAAGGAAAAGGAATAACTGCCTGATCGGAAGTTGTTGGTGACCCGTAATAAGTGAGTCCAAGCTTTATTCCGCGTTGCACGATAGGGTGCGTTACCGGAATTCCGGAGGAATTTAACCTGAACGAACGTGGAACTACATCTGAATCGACCAATTGACCAATAATTTCACAAGCCTTTTGATTGGAATAAAATTCATTGGTTCGCACATCAACCACAAAAGTGCACCGATCGGGAACAACATTGTGCTGTGAACCTGCATTTATGATGGTAACCGTAGTTTTTACAGCGCCCAGTATATCAGAAACTTTTTCGAACTTAAAATTTCTTATTTTTTCGATATCGGCAATGGCTTTGTAGAGTGCATTTTCACCTTCTTCACGCGCTGCATGACCCGACCTTCCGTGAGCAGTACAATCTAAAACTACCAGACCTTTTTCAGCAATAGCCATTTGCATTTTGGTCGGTTCACCAACAATTGCCAGGTCAAGAGGCCCCAATTCAGATAAAATGCTTTCCAACCCATTCAGTCCTGAAATTTCTTCTTCAGCGGTTGCAGCATAAATCAGGTTAAAAGGCAAATTTGCCTGTGGATAAAAATGCATGAAAACGGCCAGTAAAGTGACCAGGCAACCACCGGCATCATTGCTTCCCAGACCATAAAGAATACCATTTTCAACATCCGGAGAAAAGGGATTTCGGGTGTAACCACTTGATGGCTTTACGGTATCAATGTGCGAATTAAGAAGTATAACAGGAAGTCCGTCCTGCCAAAATTTATTTCTGACCCAGGTGTTATTCAATTTCAAATCATACTGAACATTCGATCCTGAGAAAAAATTCCGCATAATCTGAGCAGCCTCTTGTTCATTCCGGCTTAGCGACGAAACAGAAATTAATGATTTTAGCAGATTTATATATTTTTCCATAGATGCTTTCGTTTCAAAACTCCACAAAAATCAAAAAAAAAAGCAAGCTTGTCGCACAAATTCAGTAAAAACATGAATTTTTAATTGCTTTGTAATTCGTGAATAAACAGCACACACATTATCAGACGCGAAACAGCACATCATCCAACTGCTCTGTTCGTCCTCAATCTGCCAGCATTTCAGGCAAATATGTATTCAAATTACATCGAACTGCCTTGGGTCTGATATTCATATTTTTTTTATCTTGCCTGAAAATAATCAAATGGTATTATTTACAATAAAACACCATTCATCTAACTAATACACATAAATTATTCAAATGGAAAATCAACTTAAAAAAGGCGTTTCGAGACGCCAGTTTCTTGGAACAGCAGCTATTGGAGTAGCTGGAGTTGCTGTGTTCTCGTCGTTATCTGCCTGCAAACAAAAGGTAGCCGACACTGATTTAAGATTAGGGTTTATCGGGATGGGCCGTCAGTCCATGTTCCTGATGAACGGATTCCTTCAGATTCCCGGGGTAAAAGTTGTCGCTGGTTGCGATGTATACGGAGTTAAACGTCAGCGCTTTGAAAAACGGGTGAAAGCTTTCTATGAAAAAGCAGGAAAAGAAGCCGAGTATCAGACCTACGAAAAATTTGAAGATTTACTGAGCCGACCCGACATTCATGCAGTAGTTATTGCTGTTCCGGATCATTCGCACGCAAGAGTTGCCATTGCCGCCTGTAAAGCCGGAAAGGACGTATATCTTGAAAAACCGATGACTTTCACCATTAAGGAGGGTCAGGAACTACGCAAAGTGGTACGCGAAACCAATCGCATTCTTGGAATCGGAAGCCAGCAACGTTCTGATCCGAATTTCCAGCATGCTGTAAATTTAGTTCAAACAGGCGCTCTTGGTGCAATCGAGCGTGTTCAGGCTTATGTTGGCGCTCCTCCAACACCTTACAATCTTCCGGAAGAACCAATACCAGCCGATTTGAACTGGGATTTGTGGTTAGGCTCACTTCCTAATCCGATTCATTACAATCATGAATTGGATCCTCCTATCACGCTCGATCCTGAAAAAGATGAAGACATTTGGGGTGCATGGCGCTGGTACAAAGAAATGGGTGGTGGTTTTACAACCGACTGGGGCGCCCACATGTTCGACATTGCTCAATGGGGACTTGGCATGGACAAAAATGGTCCGGTTGAAATATCACCAATTGGCGACGGAACAGAATACATGCAATTTGTTTATGCCAATGGCGTGGTTATGACTTCGGAACCTTTTGACGAAGAAAAGACCAAAGGCGTAAAATTCATCGGGAAAGACGGATGGATCGAAGTATCGCGCGGTAATTTTAAAGCTTCTGATGATAAGTTCCTTCCACCTCCAAGTGCAGAAGGAGATACCGGTCCGTATGAAACAAAAATTCCTCACCAGATTAATTTCATCGAATCTGTTCGCGAACGGAAAGATCCGGTTGTTCCGGTTGAAATTGGTCACAGCAGTTGCACGGTTTGCAACCTTGGAAACATTGCCTGCGAACTGAAACGCACCATTAAATGGGATCCGGCAACCGAAACTTTTGTTGACGATGTTGATGGCGCTGCCACTAAGTTACTTTCGTACGAATATCGCAAAGGGTATACACTTGGTTAATTGAACAACTGGCATTTCGATATCAACAGAATATCTAAGGCAGGTAATCGGGGCAAAACCTGGTTACCTGTTTTTATTTGCCTAAATCAAAAATCACAGATTCTTTCTGTATTATGAATATCAGGTTGAATGCCTAATTGTTCTGACTGATGGGGCTTTGCCCCAAACCCTAATTACTTTTTTGTCTTAACACAAAAAAGTAATCAAAAAAAGTCAAGGCTGCGTCCGCCTCGCTCGAAAAACCAGCGCTCGACGGCTAAAATCTTTTAAACTCGCCTGCGGCTCAAACAGAAAAGATTTTTTAACGCCGTCTTCACTTGTTTTTCGGCTCTCCAGACGTGGACAGTCTGTGCATGAAGGAAAACTTCTCATTTGAGGTAAAGTAACGGATACTCATTTTCTGTATTTAATCGAGCCTGAAACGATAAGTGATGGTTCCAACCTGGAACGCCGGAGCCGATTGGTCGACATTAAATTTTGCCTGAAGGGCTGCTTTTTTTGCAGCCGAAACTAATTCCGGATTTGCGGTATTCGTGCCCCTTACGCCGGGTTCAGCCTTGGTCACCATACCATTGCGATCCACGGTAACCTGAACTACAACAATTCCTTCCTCATTTCCGGGATAATACGGCTTAGGCAATGAAAGTCCTCTGCGTCCATCGAGGCTGTATGATGGTCCGTTGCCCACTCCACCTCCGGTACCGTATTTTTCGGCATTGGCTGTACCCTGTGGGCTTCCCTGATTGCCTGCTCCATACGTCACTCCCTGCCCGGCACTTTTCGAATCAGCATTTCCCTTTCCCGATCCGCCAAAAGCACTTTTTGCACGGTTATTTATTTCACCAGCTTTCCGCTGTTCTTCAGCTATCCTGGCCAGTCGTTGCTCTTCTTCTTTCTTCTGACGGGTAATCTCGGCCTGCCGGAGCCGCTCAGCCTCTTCCTGCTGTTGTTTTTCTATGGTCTCCTGTCGTTGCCTTTCCCTCTGGATTTTTTGGGTTTCAAGCTCTTTGGCTTTGTCGGCTTCCTTTTTCTTTTTTGCCGTTTCAATTGCCGCAGTTTTTTCCAGGTCCTGAGTCATAACAGGTTCCTTCTTAACCGGAGTAACAACTTTTTTTGCCGGAGGAGGAGGTGGTGGAGGTGTTTTGACTTCAATTTTCTTTTCCACCTGATTTTCTACCGGTGCCGATTCACTTGGGGCAGGCTCTTCCTGTCCGATTCCGGTTTCAGAATCTCCAAAATTAATCAGAATACCTTCTTCTTCAGGCAGGGGTAGCGGTGTAAAAAAACCAAATAGAAGCAGGAGCGCTAAAATAACAGCATGTGTAATTATAGTGCCAAAAAAACCTGTTCTATGTTCATTGAAATAACTCATTATTCTTCCGGTGCTGTTGCAAGGATCATTTTGATTTCATTGTTTTTGGCAATGTTCATTATTTTCACAACGTATTCAATCGGGACTGATTTGTCAGCATGAAGTGCAATATAGGTTTCATCATCCTGCTTAATTACTTTTTGCAGAAAAGGTTCAATTTCTGAAAATGCAACCCGTTTCAAATCGCCGTCTTCATTGATGTAATATTTCAGATCGGCAGTTATCGATATAGTTGTAATTGCCTTTGCCACAGTTTGATTATTGCTTTGCGGAAGCAGTAATTTGAGTGCGTTGGGGGCAACCATTGTCGATGTAATCATAAAAAATAACAGCAACAGGAAAACGATATCAGTCATCGAAGCCATACTAAAACTCACATTCACCTTATTTCGATGTTTTAAAGCCATGGTTGCTTAATTATTTTGCAGGTTCGTTCAACATATCCATAAAATCGCTGGTCGCAGCTTCCATATTAAACACTACTTTCTCAACATTGGTAACCAGAATATTGTAGGCGAAATAAGCTGCAATACCTACAATCAGCCCGGCAACTGTTGTTACCATTGCCTGATAAATACCTGATGACAATAATGTAATGTTGATATTATTACCTGCATTGGCCATGTCGTAAAAAGCAGAAATCATACCGGTTACAGTACCAAGGAATCCAAGCATGGGCGCTCCGCCGGCAACGCTGGCCAAAACCGGAAGTCCCTTTTCAAGTTTATACACTTCCAGGTTTCCGACATTTTCAATGGCTGTGGTCACATCGGCCATCGGACGACCAATGCGCGAAATTCCCTTTTCTATCATTCGTGCAGTTGGCGTATTTTCACTGCTGCAAAGAGTTAATGCCGAATCAATTTTCCCGTCAAGAATATATTTTCTCACACGGTCCATTAATTTGGAATCCATTTTACCAGCTTTACGAATCGCAATGTAGCGGTCGAAAAAGATGAAAACCGCAATAAACGAAAGCAAAATAATTGGAATCATCAGTGGTCCACCTTTCATGGCCAAATCGATAAAACCCAATTTAATTCCTTCTGCCTGAACAGCTTTAGCTACCGTTGTTGTTCCTTCGGTTAAATTTTGACTAGCTTGTAACAATATAAAATTCAACATATCCATTTTGTTTTAAGTCAACCATATAAAAACGAGCATACTATACAAATAGTATGCCCCGCAAAAATACAATTTATTTAACTAAGATTTCTTCGTCTAAAATTCCATCATGTAGATAGCAGCGCCAGCCAAATAGCCAACTAAAGCAAGCCACGAGATTTTTTTCAGGTACCAGATAAAGTCAATTTTTTCAAGCCCCATCGCGGCAACACCTGCTGCTGAGCCAATAATCAGCATACTCCCGCCGGTACCGGCTGTGTAAGCCAAAAATTCCCAAAACACACCATCCTGAATAAAATTGGCCAGATAACCGGTAGTTCCTGCAGCAGAAACTGGATACATTCCCATAGCACCAGCCACGAGCGGGACGTTATCGACAACCGATGAAAGAACTCCAATGGCAAGTGCGATCATCTTAACATTGCCCAGTTTTTCGTCGAGAACCTGTGATAATAATGACAACTGGCCTGCCGACTGCAATGCAGCTACTGCTGATAATATTCCCAAAAAGAATAAAACCGTTGGCGTATCAACTTTACGCAGAACTGCAGTAATTTTCAGTCTATTTTTAAGTTCATCGGGTTTATTGCGGTGCATAATTTCTGAAATGGCCCAAATTACACCCAGCGACAACAACATGCCCATGTATGGAGGCAAGTGGGTAACTGTTTTAAAAACAGGAACAAACAATAAACCCGATATACCAAGCACTAACATGATTAATCGCTCAGAGGGTTTTGAAAACTCCTTGTCACTGCTATTCTGATGAGGACGTACGACATTTCCCTTCATTGAAAACGACAGGATTACAAGCGGAGCAGCCATGCAAACCAGGCTTGGAAGAAATACTCCCTCAATGATTCGCGCAGCAGTAATCTGGTTTCCGATCCAAAGCATAATGGTTGTTACATCACCAATTGGCGACCACGCACCTCCTGCATTGGCAGCCAAAACAACCATACTCGCGAAGAACCACCGTGTTTCTTTGTTTGAAACCAGTTTCCGGAGTAAAGCAACCATAACAATAGTCGTGGTTAGGTTATCCAATAAAGCCGACATAAAAAAAGTGAGGAAGCTAAGCAACCAAAGTAATTTTACTTTGCTGGTCGTGTTTATTTTGTCGGTTATTACTTTAAATCCCTGGTGCTGATCTACAAATTCAACGATGGTCATGGCAGCCAAAAGGAAAAACAGTATTTCGGCAATTTCGCCTACATGCCTTATAATTTCGTATTCCACAATAAAGTGATGAACTGCTTCAACACCATGCATTGCCGGGTATAATTCCTGAAATTCTTTCCACGAATGACTATAACCAAGGCTTAGAATGTGTTCGGCGCCAAACATGTAAACCACCCAAACGAGAGTACCTAAAATGAGAGCCGAGGCAGCTTTATCAACTTTAAGAGGATGTTCAAGTGCTATGGCTACATAACCCAAAATAAAAATGACAACCATTAGTATAAACATAAGTCAGGATTTTAGTTAGATTTTTTGAATTCAGGTAAATTTATAATTTTCATTCGATTAACGACAACCCGATTTGCTTACTTAATCCGGTTGTTTGTAAATTTTACCATTTATTAACTTATTGGTGGCGGTATCTTTTCTCCGGCGAAAGATGCTTTCCATTTTTTTCCACAACTCCTGAAAATCGTTAAAATCTTCGCGATAAGAAATACCAACTCCCTGAGTATATGGCGATGTTTCGTATATCAGATTGTTGTTAGCGTGATTATAAGCCTTCAGTTGGAGCTTGCCACTTTTTATAAGCTTAACATTGACGTCGGCATCGCCAACCAATCCGTTGTTGTTGGCAGTTGTGCGTTGCGACGAATTGTTACCAATATTGCCATTTATCGAAACCCTGTCGTTAAACATTTGCGTACTTAAAGCCAATTCAATTTCGTCGTTCGTAATCTCATTCCCGGGACGATAATTCACACCAATATCAAAATCGTTGCTGATTTGCGACAGCCAGTTACTAAGCTGATTCGAGAACAATTCGCTTGCGGTTGTACCAACCAGATTGTTGTTTACTCCGGTATACGTTCCGCGAAGGTATTCAGGAGTATAGAACTTTCCCAAAACCAATAAAGATAATATCTGTTTATTCATGTCTTCATCGGAGCTAATGTATTGCCGAACTTCATCTTTAATGCGGTCTTCGGCGGTTGGCAGTTCAATGTCAAATTTAATATCCGGATTGTTCAGGCTTTTCGAAAGCGCTATTTTACAAAGTATTGGAAGGCGTTGCGTAAAATCAACATTCTCGTAAGTGTTGGCAAAAAGTTCCTTCAGCGAAGCTTTCAGCCTGTAAATCGCATTCAAGTTCAGGGTTGCATCATACGGATCGCCATTCCATTCAATGGTTCCGCCCTGCTGAATTTCGAACTTCTTGTTGATTACATTTTGCAGGGTAAACAGGTAATCTCCCTGTTCTACAGTGTATTCACCATACAAGGAAACATTATAATCATTGTCAATACTAACCTGCATTGTTCCGTAACCCTGCGAACGAATTACATCGCCAATTTTCGAATTGTAAATCAGTTGCGCTTTGGCTTCCGGAGTTACCTGAATTTTGAATTTCATCTGCAAATCGGAATTGTACACAGGCCCCGTAATAGCCTTCTTTTTCGACTGAAATCCATGATTTACAAAACTCAGAAAGTCATATTCTGTCGCATCGCCTTGGTATTCCAGCGAAATATTCATTTCGGTGCCCTTTTCAGTCCTTGCTACGCCATCGAGCAAAACCTGAGCACCAAGCCCGGTTATTCTCAAAACACCTCCGCCAAAGAACTTTCCGTAGAATTTCTCATTGATATCCGGAGTTGTGTTTATGGCAAGTATCCGATCCGACTTTATAGTCATATCATAAATCATGTGCGAAAAGCTCCGGTGCTTGATGTAACCCGAAAAAACGCCGTTATTGCCCAAATCGTCGCTAATTTTTATATCAGGAAAAATGATTTTGTCGCCCTTAAATCTTACTGAGTCGCTCAAATTGTAATTCACCTGTAAATCGGAAAGCATCAGTCCGGCGTTGGCTGCATACAAGGAGCCGTCGTGCTGAATGTGGTCGGGTGACCCGTAAACACGAACCATGCCTGTTGCATCGCCATGAAAATTGGCAAAACTGCTTCCCATAAGTGGTTGCAAAATCAGGATTGAAAAATGATCGAACCTGGCATCGATCGATAAACTATCTCTGTCGGGATTGTAGATTCCGAATGCATGCAGCGAATTCCGGTTATCGGTTTTCACCAACAAATCGGCGTCAATTTCCTGTGCGTCGCGGTCCCATCGGCTTTGAATGCTTGCGTCGCCAATCGACTGGCCAAGCAGCCGCAAACGGTCGACTGTTAAATCCGCCAGAAAAAGCGCCCGCTGATACACATCAAAAACAGAAAGTGAACCATTCAATTCGCCCATCAAATCCAAATCATCGCCAATGAACCGGTTTAACGAGTTCAGGTCGATCTGGTTAAAAACAACATTTAGTTTATTCACCTGGCTGTTATCAATCGATCCGTCGGCTGTAATTGACTGGGCACGGCTCGATAACCTGAATTTATTGACCTTGATTAGCGAAGAGTCGACAGTAATTAGTGATGAATTGATTTGCCACAAACTGTCGGCTAAAAAAAGACGCGTAGGTTTAACTGAGATTTCAATGTGAGGACTATTTTTTTGCTCGAAAAACTTCGTGCTTGTATTCACCGATCCGCTGTACGAAACCGATCCATAGTTGTTCCAAGCCAGTTTCGAATCAAGTATATCTTGTGATGCTTCAGAAATGAGCGACAAATTATAGATTTTGAACTGATCGCTCATCGAAATCTCATCAACTTTGTTCCGCATATAAAGTTTAGATCCGCCATCCACATTAACAGTAAACTTATGAAGCACTGTAGATTGATACATAATCTCCGGGAACTCTGCATTTACAGTCACCGTATTTTTATCGGTATTAATACTTCCGTTAACTTCTGCAGCCTGCATTCTCAAGCCGGGTATTAAAACCTGGGTAAACCTGTTTATATCTTTCAGTTTAATCCTGAAATCAAAAATATTTTGAGTTTTACCCGAAGCATGAGTTAAACCTGAAGAAGGAAGATAATGCGAAATAATTTGCTGAAGAGAATAATTCAGATTGTGTAACTGGTAACGGCCACGAATGTCGGCATCCAGAAAATCGGATCTCAGTTGCAAAACCGGTTCATCTTCGTAAAAAGTCTTCAGGTTAAAATTATCAAACGACAAAGTGCCATTCTCGTTGTGATAAAAACCTTCAGTAAAATGAATAAAACCGGCCAGGTTATCGATGTTATTTCCTGTAAAATTGGCATTCATGGTAAATGCCACATTCGATTCCTTAAATTTACTGACCAGGTTTAGCACTTTCAGGTTTGCCTTTTCAACCAGCATATTGAAGTTAAATTCCGGAACCGGTACATTAAAATCAAATTTACCATCGAACCTGAATTTCAGGTTTGGATCGTCGGCAACCAAACTACCGTCGAACCGTTTATTCAAAATATCGCCGTTCAACTGCACATTGGTATACTGATAGTTGTTCACGTAAACGCTGTCAATTCGCCCGGACACCGCGGCGCTAAAATCCTGATTTCGTTGATTTAGCAGTCCTTTTATGTCTCCGTTAAATGTAATCCGGTCGAGCACATCGGTTTGTGCCAATGCACCGAGCTTGAAATTAACGGTTTTCAGCCGACCATTAATTTTTAGTTTATCTCCGGCTGATGGCACAAACGACAAGTCGGTAGTTATTACGCCCCATTTCGACCTGAACGTACCGTAAGCCACAAAGTCGCTGAGAAATCCGGTGAAATTCCCATTGTACTCAATTACTCCGGCCTGAAGGAACTGTTCGGGCATATTAATCTGTTTCAACGGAAAATTATCCGGAAGTTTAACTTTGCTCAACTCACCCAAATCGGCAAACGACTGTTTCAAATCTATATGCATGTACGTGTTGGCCAAATCAGGAAGGCCATTCAGGTAAAAATCAAAGGCCAGCCGCGTGTTTCGTTCAAGGCTCATCTCAATATTTTTTCCTTTCAGGTCGACTAAAGTTCCTGAAATTTGGCCTGAAACTTCAATGTTTTCGTCCATTCCTCTCAACGCAGGAACAAGTTGGCCAATATCTTTCAGGCTCACCACAGATTTTTGCAAATCGAGATTAACCTTCAGTTTCTTTAAATTGAAATCGGGTCCGATTTTGCTTTTGTCAATCAGTATATTCGCTTCAGAAATTTCAGAATTTGAAGTGCGCAATTTTAAATTTTTCAAACTTACAGAATCAGAATCGGCCACTACATCAACCGAAAAGTTCTCCAAAACAAATTCTTTGCGGTTATTTAGCTGAAGCTGATTTATCTGAAAAGCAACCGACTTATTATTAACTTCCAACCCGGATACACCCAGCGAAATATTATCCAGCGAAATCAACCGGTTTCCGGTGCTGTCGTGCCAGGCATATTTTACTTTTGCCTCGTTGAATGCGAATTTTTTTATACTTAACTCAAAATTTGAACCGGATGTCTTAATTGTGTCCCGGCTTTTAAACGAATCGGACAGAAACCGGTAATTCGGCGTTCCCGTCGAATCGGTTGACGCAAACACAGACAATTGATTCAGAGTAAGATTACCAATCCTGAAGTAGCTTTTTTTAATGCTGAAAGAATCGATTCCGGCTTCCAGTTCATGAACAAACAAAAGTGAATCGTGTTTCTGATCTTCAACAAGCACATCTTTGAGCACAATTTTATTGAAGAATTTGACCGAAACGCCTTTAACCGTTATTGTTGTATGGTATTTTTCGGAAAGGTATCCGGTCGCCTTCTGTGTCAAAAAGGTCTGTACCATCGGACTTTGAAGAATCAGCCAGGCAAAAATGAGCACCGCAATGACCGCGCCCAGAGTTGAAAGTCCTATTTTGAGTGTTTTTTTGATAATTTTGTCGCTCTTAATTTGATACAAAATAATACAAATACATGGATAAAAACCAGTCTGTATACTAATTTAACGAAGCGACAGACGTTTTATTTAAAACAATGAACAAAGAAAAAGACATCCTGATTTTAGGCATCGAATCATCCTGCGACGATACTTCGGCATCGGTCATTAAAAATGGTTTTTTGCTTTCGAATATAATTGCCGGACAAAAGGTTCATGAGGCCTACGGAGGCGTGGTTCCTGAACTGGCCAGCCGTGCCCATCAGCAAAATATTGTGCCAGTCGTTGATCAGGCTATTAAACAGGCCGGAATAAAAAACGAAGATATTACCGCCATTGCATTTACTCGCGGGCCGGGTCTTTTGGGATCGTTGCTGGTCGGAACTTCTTTTGCAAAAGGTTTTTCACTGGCAACCGGTGCACCGATGATTGAAATAAATCATTTGCAGGCGCATGTGCTTGCACATTTTATTCAGGAATACGACCAACCATACGATCCGCCGAAATTTCCGTTTCTGTGCCTGTTGGTTTCAGGAGGAAATTCGCAGATTATTTTGGTGAAAGATTACCTTGACATGGAAGTGATTGGTCAAACTATTGACGACGCGGCTGGCGAAGCGTTCGATAAATGCGCCAAAGTGATGGGACTTCCCTACCCCGGCGGCCCGTTTGTAGATAGGCTGGCAAAGGAAGGAAATCCGGAGGCATTTAAATTTGCCAAGCCACGGATTGCCAATCTGGACTATAGTTTCAGCGGATTGAAAACCAGTTTTCTTTATTTTCTTCGGGATCAGATCAAAGAAAATGAAAACTTTATTGAAGAACGAAAAGTTGATCTTTGTGCTTCGCTTCAGAAAACAATCATCGATATTTTGCTCGATAAACTAATAAAAGCAGCTAAAGAAACCGGCATTCGTGAAATTACAGTCGCTGGTGGTGTTTCGGCCAATTCCGGATTGCGAAATGCCCTGATGGAAACCGCAGCCAAACGTCGCTGGAAAATGCACATTCCGAAATTTGCTTTTACCACCGACAATGCCGCCATGATTGCCATGACTGGTCATTTTAAATACCTGAAAGGCGAATTCGTTGGCATGGATGCGGTGCCGTTTGCCCGGATGGACATCAGGGTATGACATTAAAATCAGAATAAATTTTGTTGATTAACCAAAATCCCCATGCTTGATTTCAGATTAAGAGTTTTCCGGAGTGTTGCCCACAACCTGAGTTTTACCAAGGCTGCCAACGAACTTTACATTACACAGCCCGCTGTAACCAAACACATTAAAGAACTGGAATCGGAATTTGAAATCAAGCTTTTCGATCGCATCGGAAATAAAATCCACCTAACGCAAGCCGGTCAAATTTTTCACCATTATGCCGATTCTATTGTTGCCTTGCACAATGAACTCAATTTCGAACTTCACCAGCTTAGCGGAACCTACGAAGGAAACCTGCGAATCGGTGCCAGCACCACCATTTCGCAGTATGTTATTCCGCCGATGCTAGCTAAATTTCACCAACGATATCCTGAAATAAACCTGTCGCTGGTAAACGGAAATACCGAATTTATTGAGCAGCAACTGTTGGATTCGAACATCGACATTGGCATCGTGGAAGGAAAACCCGGCAACCACGACATTCGTTATTCTCCATTTCAGGATGATGAATTGTTTGTTTTTACTGCTGCACAAAATCGAAAAATTCCGGAGTCTGTTTCAAACGAAGAATTGCTAAATCTTCCGCTGGTGCTGCGCGAGCGCGGTTCAGGCACGCTTGAAATCATCGAAAAAAATCTCCAAAACCAGCACATCTCGCCAAAAGTTTTAAATGTAATCATGTTCCTGGGAAGCACTGAAGCTATTAAATCGTTTGTTAAAACAGGAAATGGCGCCGGAATTGTGTCGCGCTTTGCCATTGAACCCGAACTATCCGGAGGCATTTTCCGGAGAATAGATACGCCGGGACTTCATTTCGACCGCCAGTTTTACTTTGTTTCGCAGCAAGGCCCTGAACCGGCTGGTCTTGCCAGGTTATTTCTGAACTTTGTCACAAAACACTATAACCATTAGTTATCGCTCATCATTTTTTATGATTTGACTGCTCTTTGTGCAATTTCTAGGTTTGCAGCATTCAAATCACGAAAAATGAAAATCTCAACGATCATTTACATCGCCGCCATCGCCTTTTGTGCGATGCCATTTGTTGATACTCCGCTGGCTTTATTGCTTGGAATTTTGCTGGCGCAAACCGTGAAACATCCGTTTGCTGCGAAAAGCAAGAAACTCACCCATTGGCTACTTCAGGCTTCTGTTGTAGGGTTAGGTTTCGGAATGAATGCCGAACAGGCTTTTCTCGTAGGAAAACAAGGTCTTTGGCTCACCGTTTTCTCGATTTCGGTAACCCTTTCAATCGGGCTGATTATTGGCCGATTCCTGAAAGTCGAAAAAAATACTTCGTACCTGATTTCAACAGGAACGGCGATTTGCGGAGGCAGCGCCATTGCGGCTGTTTCGACGATTGTACGCTCGAACGAAAAACAAATTTCAACCGCGCTCGGAACCGTTTTTATCCTGAATTCAGTGGCGCTTTTAGTATTTCCATGGATCGGACATTTGTTCCATCTCTCGCAGCATCAGTTTGGCGTGTGGGCGGCAATTGCCATTCACGACACAAGCTCTGTAGTTGGAGCCGCACAAAAATATGGCGCAGTGGCGCTTCAAACAGCAACAACCATAAAACTCGAACGCGCGTTGTGGATCATCCCATTTTCAATTCTGTCCATCTTCCTGTTTAAAAGCGAATCGAGAAAAATAAAGATTCCCTGGTTTATCGTGCTTTTCGTAGTAGCCATGTTAGCAAATAGCTTTTTACCGGCGATTCACCCTGTTTCTTCATTCCTTGTAGCAATCTCGAAGACCGGATTAAAGATTACGTTGTTCCTGATTGGCTCAGGACTGACGAAAGAGCTTTTAAAATCAGTTGGGTTAAAACCAATGTTCCAGGGAGTAATGCTCTGGTTGTTTATTTCGGTGGTTTCACTGACAGTGATTATCACAACGATGGCTTAATCATTTCGCTACTCAGCGGGTGACTTAAAGTCACCCGCTGAGTAATTAATCAAAGCAAACTATAACTGTTTCAGCATCCACAAGCCACAGCCGAAATGTTTGGTTTGGCCAAGCGGAGCTTTTAAATATTCGAAACCAAATTTGGCATAGATTTTCAGCGCCAAATGCAATTCGTCAAGTGTTTCAAGATAAATCTGATTAAAGCCAAATTCGCGGGCAGTTTCCAGACATTTTTCGATTAAAGTGCGACCCAGACCAATGCCACGTGCTTCGGGCAATAAATACATTTTTACCAGTTCGCAAGTATCTGCTGGCAAACCTTCGGTTGGAAAGATGCCTCCACCACCCAAAATTTTCCCATCCGATTCAGCCACAAAATATGCTGATTTTGGCATGCGGAAAAGTTCGTACAAATCGTCAGTGGTCGGATCGAAGAAAACGGTTCCGGGCCGGGCAGCGCCAAATTCGGCCAAGGTATTTCGCACGATCACCGCCAGTTCTTTGTTGTCATCAGGTTTTATCGGACGGATGTTAATCTTTACTGAAGATTGGATTTGTTGAGTTGTCATTTGGCCTTTGGTTTTTTGTAAAATTGAAACTCAAAATTATCAGTTTATTCCTTTCCACCATTCGGTTTGTGTACCAAAATCATTCAAATCGACCAACTCGCCAATCATCGGATGAATTAGCGGAACATTTCTGCGGTTTGCTTCATCGGTTGCCCGCTCAATCGACTCGTCCCAGGCATGATACGCCAAAGCAAATTTGGCCCAATGTACCGGCATCAAAGCTTTCGCTTTTAAATCGATTGATGCCTGAACGGTTTGCTCCGGCATCATGTGAATGTATTTCCAATATTTGTTGTACTGGCCACATTCGAGCAAAGCCAGATCGAACGGACCGTGCTCTTCACCAATCTTAGCAAAATGAGTATCGTAACCCGAATCGCCGCCAATAAATATTTTTTTCGATGGAGTTTGCAACACAAAAGAGCACCAAAGCGACTGATTACGTTTGAAACTTCTTCCGGAGAAATGCCGGCCCGGCGTGGCAGTTACCACAAATCCCGAATCGGTCACAGTTTTTTTATTCCAGTCCAGCTCAATAATTTTTTCAGGGGTAAAACCCCATCGTTCCAAATGAGCGCCAGTACCTAAACTGGTTATTATTTTGTCAACTTTGGGTTTCAGTTTCATGATCGTTTTATAATCCAGATGATCCCAATGGTCGTGCGTGATAAATAAATAATCGATATCCGGAAAATCGTCAGGAGAATACATATCGCTGCCTTCAAAACTTTTAACCATGAATGAAAATGGTGAAGCATTTCCGGAGAAAACCGGATCGACCAGGATTTTCTTACCCTCGATTTGCATGAAATACGACGAATGCCCGAACCAGACCAAAATATCTTTTTCTGGATCTAACGCTTTCAGATCGGTTCTTTTTGAAGGCAACGAATCGGTTGGCGTGTTGCGTTTACTCCGGTTAAACAATCCATCGCCAATTACCTTGAACATGCTCACATCTTCAGGCATTACCGGTGTATAACTCTGGTTTTGAAAACTTCCGTTCGTATAATTCGACGATTGCTGAATGCGATTTAAACGTTCGCCAGAAGGCTTTTTCCCAAATTCAGGCTGCTGCATAAACAAGTACACGGCCAACGCCAGCACTATTAAAACTGAAACTATTATCATCATTAACTTCATATTTTCAGGTTTGCTTTTGCCAATTCTTTCATGTCTTTCATTTCCAGAATATTTTTCGGGTATCCAATTAACGAAACATTGATCATAGCTGCAGCCAAATCTTTCAATTTTATGACCATGCCCGGAGCAATTACTTTCATGATTGAAAACAGCCAGCCAGCATATTTGTATGTTTTATAATACGTTTGACTTGGTTTCAGGGGCAGAAATGGTTCAATACCGCCCGGCCTGAAATTATAAACCTGCCTGAAAGGCAATTTCATCAAATCATTTTCAGTGCGGCCTTTTACGCGCGCCCACATTCGTTTTCCATTTTCAGTGCTGTCGGTCCCTACTCCAGAAATGTAGCAAAAAGTCATATCCGGGCTGAGAGATGCAAGAGTCGACGCAAAATTCAGGGTTAACGAATATGTCAGTTTTGCATATTCTGCTTCACTCTTTCCGACTGAAGTAACTCCCAGGCAGAAAAAGCAAGTGTTGTAGCCCTTTAAACGATTGGTAACCAATGAAAAATTCTGAAAATCATCGTGAATAATTTCAGTGAGTTTGGCATGCGAATATCCACAAGACCTGCGGTTAATCACCAAAACCTTTTCAACCGCCTGATGATTCAGGCATTCGTACAGAACGCCTTCGCCAATCATTCCGGTTGAACCAGTAATAATAACGTTAAGTTTATTCATTGCTTCTTGTTCTAATTATCTGATTTTACTTCATCATACCGAGCAGCAATCGGTCAATCATCCGGTCGGACAAGAGCCACCTTAAAAACAATATCGGTTTGGCGCCGGCGCCTGCGGCATACCTGGTTTTAGGACGGCGTGCCTCAATCGATTTTTTGATCACTTTAGCGATTACAATCGGTTTCGAACCCATTCCCCCGTCAGCCTTTTCAAACATTTTGGCATGTTTATGAACCAAATCCTTGTAAACAGTATTTCCCGAAACTTTCAGCAAATTCTCGCGGGCAATGGCATTCCATTCAGTTAAAATTGCGCCGGGTTTGATAATAACCACGTCAATACCAAATTGTTTCAGCTCCATGCGCAAACTGTCGCTCAAACCTTCCACAGCATATTTTGTGGCATGGTACCACACTCCATGCGGCTCGCCAAAACTGCCTCCTATCGACGAAACATTGATAATTCTTCCTGAATGTTGGGCGCGCATCGTCGGAATAACCAACTGGCAAAGCCTGGCCAGACCGAAAATATTTACTTCAAACTGGTACCTGGCTTCCGAAAGCGGAACATCTTCCAACGCGCCATACGAACCATAGCCGGCGTTATTCACCAAAACATCGATCCGCTTTTCTGATTCCAGAATTTCCTGAATGCCTTTCGCCATGCTTTCTTCGCTGGTCACATCCATTCTTAAGAGCCGCACTCCTGAAGCTTTTAAATCCTGCATCTTTTCGAGGCGGCGGGCGGCGCCATAAACGATAAATCCATTTTCAGCCAATAATTTGGCCGTCTCTTTTCCAATTCCGGCTGAAGCTCCGGTTACTAAAACTACTTGTTTCATGTTTTCTGAATTGTTTAATTCTATTCGATTGATCAATCACTCTAATATTTTATCAAAAATTTTTAAGTTATCATGTCCCAAATTAGATCAAATGCCAGATTTATCAGCTCACGTTCTTTTCCAGCATCCAGGTTCGATGTAATAATGTATTGGTTTATTCCTGAAATATGACTACTCAGCAGAGTAAACAGCAAAACGACAGGAAGTGGTTTTAGCACTCTTGCATCAATAGCCTCCTGCATCAAATCGAGAAAGTGCCTGGTTTGTTTCTGAATTTCTTCACTCGAGACCATTGAATAGTAAGGCGATGACATAAACTGCTGGGTGAATCGAAACTCCATCGGACTTTCTTTCGCCCAATTTAAAGTGGATATAAATTCACGTTTAAAAGTTGCTTTCAGCGTTTCTCCTTCAGGTCTCCCGCCGCTCACGCAGGCTGCAAGGTTAGTTTTTATATAAATATACAAAGCTACAACCAACTCGTCTTTCGTTTTGAAATAATGAAACAATGTCCCGTTCGAAACGCCAGCTTCTTTGGCAATCCGACTGGTTGGTGTTCCATGAAACCCAAATTCGACAAAAAGTTTCAGCGCTGCTTTTAATATTTGCTCCTGTTTATCCATTTAAGATTGACTAATCACTCCACAAAAATAGGACTTATTTTGAGATCACAAATAAAAGTTCAGAATTATTTCGGGAAAGTTAATAAACAAGTCAGGGTTTCACTTGAAGTGAAACCCTGACTTTCGATACCGTACACAGAACAAATCCGGTTTATTTATCCTGAGGTTTCAGGTGTTTGTCTAAAAATGCAAGCATTGCCCGGTAAAAATCGAAGCAGTTTTCTTCGTTATGGAAACCGTGTCCTTCATTGTCTTTTACCATATATTCAACGGCTATACCCCTTTCTTTCAACGCATTTACAATCTGATCCGATTCATCCTTATTTACACGCGGATCGTTAGCGCCCTGAGCAACAAAAAGCGGGGCTTTAATCTTATCAACCAAATACACAGGCGAAACTTCAGCCAGCATTAAACTGTCGGTTTTCGGATTTCCTACCATTTCGTAAAACATGTCGAGCATTGGCTTCCAGTATGGCGGAATGGTTCTCATAAATGTAAACATATTTGAAACACCAACATAATCAACGCCAGCAGCATACAAATCAGGAGTAATGGTTAAACCGGCCAGGGTGGCATATCCGCCATAACTTCCACCATAAATGGCCACTCGCTTCGGATCGGCTATGCCCTGATCAATCAACCATTTTACTCCATCCGAAATATCGTCCTGCATGGTTCGGCCCCACTGCTTAAACGATATTTCCCAGAATTCTTTTCCAAAACCTGTTGAGCCCCTGTAATTCATTTGCAAAACAGCATATCCATTGTTGGCAAGGTATTGAACTTCAGAATTAAAGCCCCAATAATCACGAGCCCAGGGACCTCCGTGCGGATTAATTACAACCGGCAGATTTTTGGGGTCGTATCCTTTGGGTAAAGTCAGATATCCATGAATAGTAATGCTGTCACGCGAAGTATAGGTAACCGGCTGCATATCGCACAAATAGTTTTCGTTTAGCCACGGACTTAAATCAGCCAATTTGGTTAATTCTTTTGATGTTTTGTTGTACAGATAATAAGCACCCCTGCTTTTATCGCTGTATGTGCGAACCATAAATTTATCTTCATTTTTGTTTTCGCTGCCAATTGCAACCTGATAACCCGGAAGTTTTTCCTGAAGACTTTTTTTCATGGCTTCAGCATCAGCATCAAAAAAATGGTCTTTCTCTTTATCAACCGTCCAACTAACAGACAATAATTTCTTGTCTTTCCGTGAATAATCAATGCCATCGATATCTGCTTCATCCGTCTGGAACAACACTTCAACTTCTTTTCCCGTTGCCGGATCGAAAGTTACCAAAGCAGTTTTGTCGCGTCCGAGATTTGACGCAGCATACACCATTTTGTCGTCGAATGTAAACATGTATGGCGACAAAGTTTCCTTAAAACTTGTGGTCAGTACCGGATGAAATTCTTCCTGTTCAGTATCGCGGTACAATACGGTTGTATTCACTCCGTCAGAGGTAAATGCCATCCTGAGTTTACCCGCATGATCAGTCATCCAACCTGTAATGTTTCCTGGATTTTCAGCCAGTTGAGTCATTTCACCAGAAACGACATTTAGGCGGAAAGGATCAAAGACCTGTGGGTTTCTCTTGTTCAGACCAACTATGATTTCATCATCAATATCCTTTAGATCGTCGATCAAATCTGTGCGGACTTTTTCAAAAACAGTCAGTCCTTTTAAATCCGTTCCATCGGTATTCACCCCATACAATTGAAAATTTTCGTCTCCTCCGGTATCTTTCAGGAATAGAATACGATTATTACCTTTCCATAAATACCCGGCAATGTCGCGGGCAGTTTCCGAAGTAATCCGGGTGGCAGAATCGGCGCCAATTTTCTGTACATATACATTTAGCCGTGATTCCCATGGAGCCAAATACGAAAAATATTCACCATTCGGTGAAAGTCTGAACGCGGTTTTCTCCGGATTCCTGAAAAAATCTTCCATCGGAATTTTAGGAGCTTTTTGAAGGGCTGGCTGACAAGCAAACAAACCCAAAACTACTGCAAACACAACTAGTAATCTGTTCATAATGTAAAATTTAAGTTTGAAAAATATTCATAAATAGGCTTGATTCATTTTATAGTAGTCAAATTTTGAATGTTCTGCAATTGGTTAATTTCCTACAATTTAAACAATTCTCGCGAAACTAACGCAATGTTACGCTTAGAAAAACGTCAAAAAAAACTTGTTTTAGAATATAAGAACTCAACATAAATATATTACGGCTATTAAAATTGTATCGGCAAAATGAATTAACTTTATTCAGCAAACATTTTAGGATTTGAATAGTTTAATAGTTCAAAACATTCAATTTTGTCAGTCAGACCAAAAATACCAGCCATGATTATTACCGGATTTCTGGGTTCCGGTAAAACAACCTTCATCAACAATTTGCTATATGTAAATAAGGATATTAAAATTGGTCTGATTGAAAATGAATTTGGCGAAGTTTCAATCGATTCCAGATTAATTACTGACTATCGGCCTGAAAATATTCTGGAACTGAACAATGGTTGCATTTGCTGCAGCATCTTCAATGAGTTTTCACTTGGACTTCAGGAATTCATAAAAAAGAACAACCATCTGGAACAAATTATTATTGAAACGACTGGTGTCGCCGATCCCGGACCAATAATCGAGTCTTTTTTTCAGGACGAAAACCTAAAGCAAACATTTGAATTCAGCGGAACAATTTGCATCGTCGATGCACTAAATTTTCTTGACAACATTGATGGATATGAACAAAAAAGGCAGATTTTACTGAGCGATCTGATTGTTCTTAATAAAGTAAATGAAGCTTATGTTAGTGTCATAGCAGAGATAAAAAAAAGAATCGCAGCCATAAATAAAATGGCTCAGATTGTTGAAACCAATTATTCTCACATCGAAGATGCCCATTTATACATTCTTCAGCCTCAGTTGCAGGACGATTTTGTAAAAAAACTTCGCAGGCCGTTTTACAGTGAACCTGATTCAACCGACTTCCATAGTTTTACCATCCGATTTGGAGGTTTTATCAATGAGGCGCATTTCCGCGACTGGTTTACTTATTTTGCATCGGTGCACCGAAAAGATATTTTCAGGATAAAAGGAATTTTGAATTTTGAAAATAATCCTGTACTGGGAATCGTTCAGTCGGTTGGTGGAATGACCAGTATTACAGAAGGCTCGGTTGTTAATCCTTACGAACCGCTTGAAAATGTATTAGTCTTTATTGGAAAGGAAATCAGTAAATATGAGGTCGAAAAAATGTTCAGGGAATATTTAATGCAGGTAAACTAACCAAAGCGGCAAACTAAGAAGCGACAGCAAAGTACTGGAAACCACTACTCTCGAAGCAAATTCAGTATTTAAATTGTATTTCAGGCAAAGCGCGTATGGCGTTAGACCCAAAGGCATAGCCGATTCGAGTATCCAGCTTCGGCTCACTGCCTGATCGACAAACTTTCCGGAGATTAAATGAAAAACAAATGGCAGCACAAAAAGGATGACCAGGCTGAAAGCCAGGACAGGCAGCCAGTCTTTTAATTTGCCAATGGTTTGACGACCCACAAACAAGCCGAGCGAAAACAGCACAACGCCGGTCACTGAACTTGCAACCAAATCGAGTCCCGACATGACAATTCCGGGAATTTCAATATGATTTACGGCAATTGTTATTCCGATAAAAACGGCAATTAACATGGGGTTTTTCAGTAACCTGAAAAGCAAGGTTTTGAAACTGATTTTACTGTCGCCGAAATACTCGACCATGAAAATTCCCAGTGTAAACAACCAGAAAAGATAGACGGAAGAGATCATTGTTGCTTCAGGTAAAATGGGATCGCCATACGCGCTGCGTAAAACCGGAATTCCGAGGTAGGCCACATTACCAAACGAAATGGCCAGGAAAAGTGTGCGACGCATGCTGTTCTCCAGTTTCAATAATGCGGCAATAGGTAAAACCATAAGGATTGAAACGACCAGACGGGCTGAATTCCAAACGATGAGATCGCTGTATAACTGAAAATTCAATTCAATGCGCGACAAGGCAACTAAAATCAAAGCTGGAAATCCGATCCACAAAGCATAATTATTCAGAATATCAAGCCACTGACTTGTAACTGATTTGTTGCGACTGACCACCATGCCTGCAAAAATGACCAGAAACAATGGACCAATCGATTGAAAAGCGGTAAAGAAAGAAGCCATACAATGAATAAGAGATTCCTAATTGTCGGCCGTTGCAAACGGGTCGGTCACAAACGGACGAACATCGGTTAGCAACATTCCGGCTGTTTTAGCTGCCGTCATTCCCAGTTCACCGTCTTCAAAAACCTGGCAAAACTGCGGATCAATGCCCATTAATTCAGCACATTTCAGGAAGGTTTCGGGTTCAGGCTTGTGGCGGTTTACATCGTCGGCAGTAACAACAGCATCAAAAAAGTGTTCAATTTTCAATTCTTTTAACTGCAACATGGCGCTTGTGCGTCCGGCACCAGTGCCAATTGCCATCGGAATCCTGCCATACGCTTTTTTCATGAGGTCAACAACCGCATCATGAGGTTTTATCCGGTTAATATTTTTCCAGAACTGTTCCTGCTTCATCGAAACCAATTCTTCAGGCTCTATATTCAGATTTTGTTCGCGAATAATCCGTTCAGCAAAAAGATTGGTTGGCGCACCTGTCATTTCAACCATAATGCGCTCGTTGAAACTACATTTCAGTTTATAGCACACCGCGTGCCAGCTTGCCAGATGCACCGGCAGTGAATCAGATAAAGTTCCGTCGAGATCGAAAATCAGGGCCTTGGCCCGGGGATGTATTTCAAGTTTCATCATTTTCAAATTAAAGGCTACAAAATTAGCAAACTTTTGGGGTAACAATCCAAATCAGGTATTTGCAGCCTTTACTGACGATAGTTTAAGTTTCAGTTAACTTTAAACAAGCCAAAACCCAAAATAATTTATCAAAATTGTAAATCTAACCTTCTGTCAATTAAGTATTACTCCGGAAACTTAATGAATACTGAAAGGAATTTGAGTGTTCCGATTTATCTATTCTACCTGTATAAAAATTGAAAATAAAGCTTGCTTATGCAAAGAAAAATTTTCAATTTTGCATGCCTACCAGTTCCTACCAGTAGGGAATAAATATTGCCACTTAACTAACTTTAATCAATTCATTTATGAAGTATTTCTTATTTATACTTTTAGCCGCTCTGATAAGCACAACTTCGTGTAAGAGCAAGTACACAAACGAACCTTATGAAGACAAGACCCCGCACGACTGGGAAAATCCTGCTGTAAATGAAATAAACAGAGAAGAACCCCGCGCCTGGTTTATTCCTTTTTCTACCGCTACCCAAGCTTTGGAAAACGACATCTGGAAATCGCCATATATTCAGTCGCTAAACGGAATCTGGCAATTTCATCTTTCGCACAATCCGTATGTTCGTCCGTTCTATTTTTACAAAGACGATTACGACACCGGCGACTGGACCACCATTAAAGTTCCGGCAAACTGGGAAATGGAAGGTTTTGACGTTCCGATTTATGTGAACGTGCAATATCCGCATGAAGCAACTCCACCCACAATTCAGAAAAATTACAACCCGGTTGGCTCTTACAAACGCACTTTTACCATTCCTGAAGATTGGAAAGGCCAGGATATTTTCATCCATTTTGGCGCTGTAAGTTCGGCCATGTATGTGTGGGTGAACGAACAAATGGTTGGGTACAGCGAAGACAGCAAAACTCCGGCAGAATTCAACATTACTAAATTCCTGAAAAAAGGAACCAATACACTGGCCGTTGAAGTTTATCGCTGGTGCGACGGAAGTTACCTGGAAGATCAGGACTTTTGGCGCATGAGTGGTATGACACGCGACGTATTCCTGATGGCTCGAAATCCTCAACACATCCGCGATTTCAGGGTTTCTTCACCATTGATAAATAATTATCAGGATGGAGAATTTAAGCTGTCGGCTGAAATTATTAATTCGGCTCAGGAGAACCCAACGCTTACACTGGAAGCTGCATTGATGGACGGTGAAACTAAAATAGCTGACCTGAACCAAACTGTTCAAACAGCTTCCGACCCGGTTTCTGTTGAACTTGAAACTTCGATTCCGAATGCCAAACCATGGAGCTCTGAAAATCCAAACTTATACGAACTTATAATTACCTTAAAAGATGAATCCGGAAAGGTTATCGAAGTTCTTCGACAGGATGTTGGATTCCGCACGGTTGAAATCAAAAATGCACAGTTGCTTGTAAACGGCGTGGCTATAAATTTAAAAGGAGTTAACATTCACGAACACAATGACACAACCGGTCACGTGCAGAACGAAGCAACTATGCTGAAAGATATTTTGCTGATGAAATCGCACAACATCAATGCGGTGCGCACTTCGCACTATCCTGAACCTGAACGTTGGTATGAATTGTGCAACAAATACGGAATTTTCCTGATCGACGAAGCCAATATCGAATCACATGGAATGGGATATGGAGAGAAATCGCTGGCCAAAGACCCGGTTTGGAAAGATGCACATTTGTTCCGCACCCGCAACATGTTCGAACGCGACAAAAATCAGCCGTCGGTAATCATCTGGTCGCTTGGAAACGAGGCCGGAAACGGGGTTAATTTCGAAGCTACATATTCCTACCTAAAATCGGTTGATCAAAGTCGTCCCGTTCAGTACGAACAGGCTC
>JBAZGO010000004.1:87789-144156 GCA_041652995.1 Prolixibacteraceae bacterium | reverse complement strand
ACACATTGCGAGATTTTCTTTGTACAGAGCATTAAAAATAAAAGTTTAGGTTTTTTTTCATAGAAATAGGTTAGGTTAGTTTGAGAAAGGATGGTAGGGGCCATCCTTTTTTTATGCCCTATCCTGAAGTAGTAAATTCGCAGGTTTTCGGATTTAACTTTCTTTAAAGTTGGTTGATACGCGTTAACACATCGGGAGATTATCTTTGATCTTTGTACAGAGCATTAAAAATAAAAGTTTAGGTTTTTTTTCATAGAAATAGGTTAGGTTAGTTTGAGAAAGGATGGTAGGGGCCATCCTTTTTTTATGTCCTTAAATTTGGATCAGTTTAATTTGTTGCGGGGAGATGGGAATAGCTGTCTATAAAATGATTGAATTAGGCATTTCGTATATATTGTCAGATACCAGAGGCATCGAATGTTTATAGAAAACATGAGTAGCCGTTACTTTACCTCAAATGAAAAATTTTCCTTCGTGCACAGACTGGCCTTGTGCGGAGAGCCGAAAAACAAGTGAATACGGCGTTAAAAATTCTTTTCTGTTTGAGCCGCAGTCGAGTTTAAAAGATTTGAGCCGTCGGGCGCTGGTTTTTCGGGCGATGCGGACGCAGCCTTGACTTTTTTTAATTACTTTTTTGTGTTAACACAAAAAAGTAATTAGGGTTTGGGACAAAGCCCCATCAGTCGGAACAATTAGGCATGCAACCGGATATTCGTTTTAAATAAATACCTAATTCAATAATCTATTTATCATTTACTTTAATCTTAGTTTGAGACTAAACGTCCTTCCGTTTTTACCTGATTGCATTTTCCGGTCCAATCACACGATTCATTAATTTCTCAATGTTTGGCCACTTCAATTTTCCAATCAGTGAATTCAGCCCAATACTGCTGTTTGTCCGGACTTCCGGCAGCCAGACCCAGATCAACCGTTTCTGCGATTCCGGGAATGTCGGGTGTGTGCCGTTCAACGATCCAATTTTTGCCGTCGAGACTTACGTAACCGCTGAAACTGTTGCCGTGGCGCACCATTTTCAGGAAAATGGGTGTGTGCGAATTCTCCGGAAGGTTCTGGCTGCTTGCTTTGTGCATGCAACCGTTGGCAAATTCGTCGTATTCAATTCCGGCGCGAGCCGGTGATGAGAAAACCAGAACTGAACCTTTGCTTCCGGGCTGAACATCGAAACTTTGGGCTATATCGTTCCGCACAAACAATCCCGAACGGAACCATTCGTGCGTACGATTTCCGAATTGATTGATTTTAACTGTGGCCACAAAGTCGCCTTTAATTCCTTTTAAATAGACTGCGGCATACGAATCTTCAGCATGAAAAAAGTCAGAACCACCGGCAGTAATTTTAAACCGGCTGGCCTTGGCATCGGCTTCAATTTCGTAGGGTTTGGCTTTAGCCGAGCAGTATTGGTGAACTTCCATTTCCGAAATATTCAGGTCGACAGACTCAAATACTGAAATGTTTTTTTCTGCGCTGTTTTCAATTCTTAGGGTGTGTGTGCCATTGGCCGGCTCAATTTCGAAACTGATTTCCCGGGATTCATTTCCCACTAATTCGATGGGTTGATTGCCCGCTTTTGCCTGATCGATGAAAAGCGAAGCATTCATTTTTTGAGGCGCTGAGCTCAGATTTTTTGCCAGTGCTGTGGCTTTCAGCTTTTCTCCGTAAAGAAGTCGTACTTCTGACAATTTGAAATCTTCAAATACAACCGATGGTTTCAATCCTTCTATGTTGATGGTCCGATACGGAGCAGTGCCAATGGCCAGTAGATGTTCGCCGTTGTCGTAAATCCTGATTTCGTAATCAATTTTCCGGCTGTTGTTTTTGATCACCGGAAACGGCTTTGTTTCGGTTATTTTTCCGTCGAGATACAAGTCGACAGGAGCAATCCCGGAGGCACCACGGTTTAAAACATCGGCTGATAAATGTATAACGCTTCCGGCCACGATGGTTCCTGAAACCGATTTCGATGCGGCTTCAATTTTCATGTTACTGTATTCAAATTCAGGAGCACCGTCGATAATCATTTCCGGAGCATGTTCCGGAGCTTCAATTTTGAAATTGTTGCGATAAATATTGTCTTCGGGCAAGGCGGCGCAAAGTTTCATTTCACCCTGTTCGAGATTGTAGTAAATGTTATTTTCTGAAGTCCAGCACGACGACATATTGTCGAACCAAAAGGCGACATTGTCGTTGAAAAATCCGGCGTGAACAGTATGAATCAGGTTATTTCGTACAACAGAATTGAAGGTAAGTCCGGCGGTTTTAATGGCGCCCGAATCGTCGGCATCCATCTGCACATCGTCCAAATGGTTGTATTCAACAGTATAGCCACCGTCAATTGCTTCTTCCTGATTGGCCCAACCGCCCACATCGATTCCGTAGCGACCGCGGGTTTTGGTAATGTAATTGTGCGAAATGGTTGTTAGGAGCGTAAAGCTGGCATAAATGTTCATGCCGCCCACATCGCGGAATTTGTTGTACGAAACGTTTGTTTCACGTGTAATTTCGCGGCCGTCGCCTGGTTTGCCGGGGCCATTTACATAAATGCCTCCATTGTCAATCGTCTCAAAGGTATTGTTCCGAATGCGTGTTTGGTAGCAACCTTCCTTTACCGAAATGCCGGTTCCCTGGCACGAACGAACCTGTCCGTCGGCAAATTCACAGGCATGAGCAAATTCAAAACTTATGGCGCTGTTTCCGGCGGTAGCGCCTTCAAAAGTCAACCCATAAAAACGGAGGTTTCTCACCGGTTTTTCCACTGACCCACGAACAACGGCCAACTGATTTCGACGGGCTACTCCGGCAGTTTCCTGATTCATGTTTACGATTTCGGGAGCCGGAATATAACTGATTTGTTTTGCATTACGATCGAAGAACCATTCATCAGTGGTGTCAAGCAAGGCTTTCAGGTTTTCGATGTAATATCGTGGCGGAACGATTACAATTCCTTCTTCAGGCTTTTTAAATGTGGCAATTCCGGTTTGTTCGTCCACTTTCACAAACGAATTGACGCCTGTATGCCAACGCAACAGCATCACCACTCGATTTTCGGTCAAATCGCCCCAGTTGTTCAACTGGCCTTTACTGAAAACCATTTCGCTGGTTGTTTTTGATAGAACTGGCGGCACAAAATAACCCCGGTTGGGTGTTCTTGCAAGCATTTGTCGTTTCCCGTTTATCATCAGCATGGCTGCCGTATCGGCATTAAACGGTGCTATCCACATTTTTCCTGATTTTTTCCATCCTGTCACCGGAATTTCTCCTGAAATAACCGGTTTCTCGCCCGGGTAAGCCGCCCAGGTAACGTAATAATCTTTCAGTTTGTGATATTCGAAGGCACCTGTTGGCAGATTGGTTTCCACCCGTTCGCCTCCATCTTCAGGTGTAAATAGCAACGATTGTTTCAGGTAATATTGTCCTTGCCTGATGTAAACCAAAATATCCCTTCCGCTACCAAGCGGATGTAGCGACCCGATCCAGCGTTTTTCAACCGGTGCATCTTTTGGAAAATAGACTTTCGCTTTCAGTTCGCGAACTGCCTTTTGTGCCCGTTCAGGAGTCAGGAATGGTCCATCGGTTTTTGCAGCATTGGGTTCGGCAAGTGTTCCCGACCAGGTATCGTTTCCGTTTGTGGCCACATAAAAATCTGCTTTTGCAGGATAGCCAAACGGCTGCCATTTTTCGCCGCGAAGCAGCTTCCCATCGCGTGGCTGTTGAGTTGTTTGCGAAAGAGCATTGAAACTTAGAAATACCAAAACCAGAAGAATTCCCAATTGATGCATTTTCTTTTTCTGGCTGAGTTTGCGGTAAACAGATAACTTTTCCATAACCGGTTTATTTGATTGTCGTTGGTAGTGTGTAGCTTCAGAAACAAAATTATTTAAATGAATTGAACGATTTCGATGGGTTTTTATCTATTGTTTATGCTTTTTTAACTCGCACCTTTGTTTGGGCTAATTATCTATGAAAAATGAATAAAATACCAGAGGTTTTTCCGAAGAAAAATAGTTTATTTTGAATACAACCTGACCGGATACAACCATTGTTCTTGCTGAATTGTTTTAAATACTTTGAATTGAATATACCAATTAAGTGAGTGAAACAATGAAATGTCGTATTATTTTCTTCGACTCACCCAACGCGAGTACTGCGAGCTTGGGGTGAGTCAATTTAAAATGAGACATTAAATACTTTTTATTACTTATATCCTTTTTGTGATGAGAAAATCGTTGACTTTTATCTTATCTGTGGTCTTCATCCTGACTATTGTTCAGGGTCGTGCGCAATCGAAGCGTACGGTTAAAGACCAGCAAAAGTACCGCACTTCGTACGAAAATTCGACCCTTGCCGGAAATGAATTGCCGGTTTTAATGCCCTTTAACCGTTGGATTGACCCGGCCGGTACACAAATTTATTTTGGCGACAAGGAACTGGAAAACCATGCGCTCGACTGTGCCCTTTCGCCCGACGGAAAATGGATGGCTGTTGAAGGCCGGTATTCCGTAGTGATCATTAATCCTGAAACAAAAAAACTGGTCGATCGGTTTGTGATGCGGACCAATGTGGAAACCGGAAATGTATCCAATACATTTTCAGGAATTATCTGGCGAAAAGCCGGAAAAGCATACGAAATATACTGGAGCGCTTCGGGCAGCGGAAAATCGTATGTTTTCAAGGCAGGCTGGGACGGAAAGAAGATTTCGATTCTGAAGACTTTCCCATTTCCGGCAGTTGATCCGGCTGAATCGGCTTTGCCAAACGAAGTTTTGGTGCGCGAAGAATCCGGATCACCAATGTTGTATGTGGTTTTAAACGGAAACAATACGCTCGAAAAACTGGATATCCATTCAGGAAAAACTGTTTGGTCGGTGCCAACTGGCGAAGCGCCGTTTGGAATTGCCGAAGCCAATGGCAAATTATATGTCACGAACTGGGCCGGTTCCACTCCTGAAAAAAGCGATGCGAATGTGGCAGGTGTTCCGTGGGGAAAAGTAAAAGTTGATCCGGAAACCGGTGCAACCCGCGAAGGAACGGTTTCGGTTTTCGATCCGTCTTCAGGTAAACTCCTGAAAGAAATAACGGTTGGCTTGCACCCTAACGACATTGTTACCAGTCCGGATGCCAAATTTGTGTACGTGGCCAACAGCAACAGCGACATGGTTTCGGTGATTAAAACTGCAAACGACGAAGTTTCGGAAGAGATTTCGGTGCGGATTCAGGCCAAAAAGAACGATTTTTGGGGCGATTCGCCAAACGGATTGGGAATTTCAGACGATGGAAAAACACTTTATGTAGCCAACGGAATGGATAATGCGCTGGCCGTGGTGCATCTCGGCGAACCGGCTTCAGCATCTTCGGAAGCTAAGGCCAGCCGGATTTCAGGTTTTATTCCTACCGGAGCTTATCCCGGTGCTGTTGCCGTATATCAGGATAAACAACTTTATGTAGCCAACATCGAGGCCGAAGGTGCGCGAATCGCGTCGGTTTCAGCGGAAACCGGCAAAACTTCGTACAACTCGCACAAAATGATGGCTTCAGTTTCCATTATTCCGGTTCCGGAGAAACAACAGTTACAGGAATATACCGCGAAAGTTGAAAAAATCAATCAGCTATTTCGACTGGCCCTGATCGATAAAATGCCACGCAAGAGCGCTGCACCGGTTCCTGTGCCGGCCCGGATCGGCGAGCCTTCGGTATTTAAACACGTGCTTTACATTATTAAAGAAAACCGTACTTATGATCAGGTTTTGGGCGATGTTAAAAAGGGCGACGGCGACCCGTCGCTTTGTACTTTTGGAGAGATGGTTACACCAAACGCGCATAAGCTGGTTGACGAATTTCACCTGATGGATAATTACCATGCCTCCGGAAAATGTTCGGCTGAGGGGCACCAATGGACAGATATGGCAATTGTTACCGACTACATTGAAAAAAATATGCGTTCGTGGTTCCGGAGTTATCCGCATGTGCAGGAAGATGCGCTGGTTTACGCGCCTACCGGTTTTATTTGGGGCAATGCGCTGAAACATGGCAAAAGTGTTCGCATCTATGGCGAAGCTTCGGTGCCCGAATTTATAAATCCAAACGAAAGCTGGACATCCATTTACGAACAGTTTAAAAGTGGACAGATCTTCAAATTTATAAATCACACCACGATTAAACCGGTGGAGCCGATTCTGAGCCAGGAATATCCTTCGTACGACAGCCATAAAATTCCGGATGTGCTTCGGGCGAAGGTATTTATCGACGAAATGAAGAAATACGAAAACATGGAAGGCGACCAGTGGCCCGAATTGATGGTAATGGCTCTTCCGAACGACCATACCGGCGGTACACGTCCAGGACTTCCAACACCGCGCGCCCAGGTGGCTGATAATGATCTGGCGCTCGGGCAAATTGTGGAAGCCATTTCGCACAGCCGCTTCTGGAACAACACGGTAATTTTTGTTACCGAAGACGATTCGCAGGCCGGATGGGACCATGTTTCGGCTTACCGTACAGTAGGTATGGTGATTAGTCCGTACGCCAAACGAAATACTACCGTAAGAACCAATTACAACCAGGTAGACATGGTGCGGACCATTGAACAAATTTTGGGCATTCCGCCAATGAACATCAGCGATGCAACAGCCATTCCGATGTTTGACTGTTTCGACCATAAGCCTGATTTAACGCCCTACAAATCGGTGCCAAACCAGATTCAGCTCGATGAAATGAACAAGGAAACTTCGCAACTGAAAGGCAAGGAACTGCATTATGCCCTGAAAAGTATGGAACCGCAGTTTGATCGGATGGATGCGGGCAACGACGATTTGTTCAACCGCATTTTGTGGTTTGCCATGAAGGGAAAAGAAGCTTACCCGAAAAAATACGCCGGAAAAGATGAGGATGACGGCGATTAGTTTTTGATTTTATAGTACAGAAAAGCGGCTGAATAAAGGATTGAAATCCGGAGTTCAGCCGCTTTTTTGTACTATAAAATTGATTTACATATTGAAAAGGTTTGTAACTTTATTCGATTAAACTTTTTCACCCTTAACAAATCTCATCATGACAAAATCACAAAAACTAATTGTAAATGGACGGGAAATTATTGTTCTCCAACAAGAGCAAACTGATTATATTTCGTTAACAGACATTGCTCGTTATAAAGATGAGCTACATACGGATGACATTATAAAAAACTGGCTTAGGAATCGAAATACGATTGAATTACTTGGATTTTGGGAGCAATTACACAATCCTGATTTTAAACCCGTCGAATTCGACGGGTTTAAAAAACAAGCCGGATTGAATAGTTTTACAATGACACCGAAAAAATGGATTGATTCAACAAATTCAATAGGACTCATTTCAAAGTCCGGAAGATATGGCGGAACTTATGCCCATCATGATATCGCATTTGAATTCGCTTCCTGGATTTCAATTGAGTTCAAGTTATACTTTATCAAAGAATTTCAACGACTAAAAGCGGATGAAAATGATCGCCTGAAATTAGACTGGAATCTTCAGCGCACACTGGCCAAAGTCAATTACCACATTCATACCGATGCCATTAAGGAAAACCTTGTTCCAAAGGTGTTGGACAAACAACAAATCAGTTGGGTATATGCCAATGAGGCTGATATGTTGAATGTGGCGTTGTTTGGACAGACTGCACAGCAGTGGCGCACCGAAAATCCGGATTTAGCAGGAAATATTCGCGATCAGGCAACCATTGAACAACTGGTGGTGCTCTCGAATATGGAAAGTCTGAATGCTGTTTTGATTCTGCAAAGTTTGCCGCAAAGTGACCGCATTATCCAGCTAAATCAAATTGCAATTGCGCAAATGAAATCGTTACTTGGCTACAAAAGCCTGAAGAATTTGAAATAAGTAATGAGAAGTATTTAATGTCGCATTTTAAATTTACTCACCCCAAGCTCGCAGTGCTCGCGTTGGGTGAGTCAAAGAAAATAATACGACATTTAATTGTTTCACTCACTTAAATTGAACCTAATAAAACATTGGAAAGCGGCCGAATAACGGATTGAATTCCGGAGTTTGGCCGTTTTTTTTGTTTTAAACCTATCGAATTCGGCAGGTTGAAAGATTTTCCTGGCATCCACGCGGGTAGAGTAAAAAGTGAAAATTTACAGAACATTATTCATTCGCATTGATCCGATCTACCGAAAGCTTTGTAACTTTAGGGATATATTTATTCACCTAAAATTTTATACCATGAAAAAATTACTGTTCCTGACTGGTGATTTTACTGAAGACTATGAAACAATGGTTCCTTTTCAGATGCTTGAAATGGTTGGTTACGAAGTTCATACTGTTTGTCCGGATAAGAAAAAAGGCGATACGGTTAAAACAGCCATTCACGATTTTGAAGGCGACCAGACCTACTCCGAAAAGCCAGGTCATAATTTTGCCCTGAACTACAGTTTTGATGATGTTAAGGTTAGTGAATACAGTGGATTGGTCATTGCAGGAGGCCGGGCTCCCGAATATTTAAGGCTCAACAAAAAAGTGATTGAAATCGTGCAGTACTTCTTTTCGAAAAACTTGCCTGTTGCTGCTATTTGCCACGGAATTCAGATTTTAACGGCTGCCGGTGTTGTTAAAGGCCGAAAGTTGACTGCTTACCCTGCTGTGGGTCCTGAAGTGACTTTAGCCGGTGGCGAATTCCAGAATATCCCGGTTAACGGCGCTTATGTCGATGGTAATCTGGTCACTTCGCCTGCATGGCCTGCCCACCCCAGTTTTATCCGTGAATTTTTAAAAGTTATGGGTGCCAAAATTGAGATTTAATAATTGCTGAAAGCCCACAAAACTTACTGAAAGCGGCTGAATAACGGATCAATTCCGGAGTTCAGCCGCTTTTGGGTTTCTGCTGACACGAAATCCAAAAAGCGAAATCCGGAACAGGTTCAATAGATTTGTCTGTACATTGAACCCTTAAAAAGGGTTCGGTTCGCAGTCGTCCCCGTGACCCCGAATTGCATTCGGGGTCAATAACATTAATCCGCCGCTGGCGGATTCGTTCCATTTATCAGCCATTTCGTATTTTATAAAAATTTACTTTCAACAAGACTAAGACCGACCATGCACCGTGCTTTCGACCGCGGCCTGATTGCGGTATCCGATGATTACCGGGTACTAAATTAGAACAGCACTACAGGCGGTTTGCGTTTTAACACGCCGACCGTAGTGACGTTGCATGCACCGGCCCCACAATACCCGCGTCATCGGCAAAAAATGTATATGTGTCATCTATTTCACCCAAATCGGACACATTGTCTGCCATCATCAGATCATTTAAATCGGCGCTGACCAAATGGTGTAACGAAAATCGAATACCACATTTTAACTGGCAATCCCGCTTTCATGACCACATCATCCGGAACCAGGAAGAATTTGACCGAATAGAAGGATACATCATCGCCAACATTGAAAATTGGGATCAGGATAAATTTTACATTTAATGTGAACAGAGAAGACTCAGCCATCTGAAAGGTTGGGCTGTGGATGCGTTGACAACTTTTCAAGCCAACCGATGAATCCGGGTTTTCCGGTGATCCACCTCCAACCCTCAATCTCCGGCCTTCAACACGAAACGTTGCACCAAAAAGACAAAATGTTCCGTTCCGGAGACCGAATGTTCCGTCTGAAACACGAAAGGTTGTATGTCGGAGATGAAGTGTTTCGTGCAGGAGGTGAAATGTTGGGGTAAAAACATCAAACGTTTTGCCTTAAAGCTGGAATATTCCGTTTAAACCATGAAACGTTGCAGTTCGGAGATGAAATGAGGCCTGTTTGAAGTGGAGGGGGGTACTTCCGAAGTACCCCCCTCCACTTCTGAGAGACCCCTGAAAAATGCGTTGGAGCGTATTTCTTCATAAATATGAGAAAGCCGGAAAATATCCCGGCTTTCCTTTATTCACCTCACTGCGCAGACGCTCATTCAAGGGCGTCAGATTTAATTTCTAATTATTTTCGGGCGACTCCGTTGCTTTGGCGCTTCGGACAAAACGTTTACTTAAATCTTCGGCAATGGCCTTGGCGCCCGGAGCATCCATTTTTGTGGCATACTTCACCGAATTGTAATAGCCCAATGCACTCACATAACATTCTGCGCCGGCCTGCATAGAGGTATCATTCAGCTTATTTTCGAGCTGAATGACCAGACGGTAAATGGGAAGCAACTGTTCGTAAGCTTTCATGTCGGAATTCATTCCGTTGGAATCAAGAAAAGCAGGAGCAAATTCCGGATTCGACTGGCAATAGCCAAGGGCTTTTTGAACAAAAGGGAGGGTTCCGTCGCTCATTTTAGGGAGTTCCTGCCGTTCGGTTGGGGTCAGGGCAATCAGGTAGGGTCTTAAGGCGGCTACAACATCGTTTAACTTGGTTGTTACATCAGCAATGACCTCGTCGGGAATGGAAAAATTGATTTTGTTGTCCATGAAAAATTGATTTAATGATGATTTTTTTTGATTGAATGTCTATAAATTTATGATTTGCAGTTATAAAATCAATACACCCAGGTTCGATATTTTAGGAAATGGGCAATTTTCGTGACGAACGGTACGATTTCCGAAATGAACGAGCGTTTTCTTACAAAAAAGATCGGGTATCCGATATGTTGACTTATCCAAAATTGAATTTGTTATGAGGTGGTCATTAATCATGCGAATCAAGAGTTGAGAAATATTAAGATCATAATGCCGAAGCCATGATACGGTTATACCAAATTCAGGATGAAAAAGGAGTTAAAATGCCGAAGGAATGACAGATTTATGTCACCCTGCCTGCGGCCGCACCGTGTACCCACAATTCTGTTGCTTTTGGCTCTAGTCCGGCAATTTAAACAATGAGAAGACCTTTCGATGCATTCAGGTTTAGGACGAAAAAAAGAAGAAGACCGAAAAGTCGGTTACCGTCAACCATTAGCAGCGCAATATGTTATAAGAAAAAGAACTTCCTAAAACGAATGACCAATGCAAACTCATGCTGATAAAACCGGGGAAACCAAAAATCAGTCGGCGCCTGCCGTTACGCGAAAGAAAAACAATGCGGATTCAGCTTATTCATTTTCCGACAACCGGCCTGAAACGTTGGTGCAACGAAAACTTCAGGACATGGCAAATACCAGTTTTCAGTTGAAGCAAGTTTCACCGGTTCAGCTTTTTATGACAAACCCGTCGGGTGGGAGCGTGGTTCAACTAAAAGGGAAATACAAACAATTCGGTATTGCAACGAAGGCCGGACTTCTTATATGGATCGATGGTGATAAAGGATGGGAGCAAGACGAACTTTTAGCGGTATTACGGGACTGGAACGCGGAAAAAGACGATAAAATTGCGTTTGCTGAACTGGATGGAACCAATGCAGAAGGATTTATCGAGGAGAATGACATCGCTTTTCAGCAGGTAACCGAAAAGGACGAAGATCCGGCAGAGCTCCCGGAGGATGCGGTTGCAGCGCCACAAGTTCCTCCGAAACCCAAAAATTACCAGGTTGTGAGAGAAGGGTGGGATAATAGTCAGGCTATGAATGACCACTGCTATACCTATTGTGGTCCCAGTCAGATGACTTTAGTTCTGGCAGCTCAAAAGCTCGGACTGGAACCTCCGATGTTGGGGCATGGCTCCGATTCCGGGGTGGGTGGAACTGCCAAAGATGCAACATTGTGGAAACAGTTTCAGGAGTATATGGAATGGTATTTTGCTGCTCAAGGACTTCCCGGACGAAGTACAAATGATATAGCCAAAAAAGTACTTAAAAAGTAATTGAATTAGGCATTTAGTAAATATTATCAGATGCCGGGCGTATCGAATACGAATAAAATAAAAGATATATGCATTGTCGAGGTTTTTTGACTCACCCCGTCGCACCGGTGGTGCTCTGCCCCTCTCTTCGCGAAGAGAGGGGCGGCGGCCGCTTGCGGCCGCGGGGTGAGTCAAAAAGAGGAAAAACACAGAACTTACTATGTTTTAAGCATTTTTCAATTGACTCGACCGCAATACCAATCAAGGTTCCAAATTATCGAAACATACAAACTGCTGGTTCTTTTAATTGTAAGATGTATTAAACAAATGCCTAATTCAAAAAAGTAATTCGATATTGTTTAACCGACAAACGAAACCAATCTATAAAAGCGGTTAACCCAAGGTTCTGTTAAATCAATACATACAATATATCAAAACCTGAAAACGAATACATGGTGAATACACACGCTGTCAAAACACCGGAAAAGAAAAGTCAATCGGTGGCAAATGCTGTTTCGCCGAAGCAAACCGGCGACGGGACAGCTTTTCAGTTTGTGGACGACCGGCCGGAAGCGGTAGCCCAAAGAAAGTTGAAAAAGCTGGTTGACAATAGTTCACGGGTGAAACAATTGGCGGCTTTTCAGAAAATGGCGAATAATAGTCGGGAAGCAAAGCAGGGCGCTCAATTGCATCAAAAAGCAAATAATTTTTCAGGCCTGAACAATAAGCCCGTTCAAAGAAGCATTATCATTGGTGATGACGACAATGCTGAGGAATTTACCGTCGATGCCATTTTGAAAAAGGTATTCAGGAGAAATTTAATTCCTGACGTGGATAAAGCAAATGCCATAGAAAAAATCCTGGACATGTATTCTGAAAAAAACAAACAGTTTGACAGCGTTGAGGCCATGTTGGAAGCCGCTCGTACGAAATTAAACAATGAAGACAAAGAAGAGGAAGGTGAATTGCCTCAGCTTGAATTGTCGGAAATTGATCGCGGAGAAGTTGACCGGGCGCTTCAGCATACTTCAGGAAAACAGTTGGATGTGCAGGCCAAAGTAGTGGAAATAATGCACCTGGTAAAAGGAAATTTAGTTGACAGTGAAACCGTACAATATTCATCGGATTTAATTAACAACGGGTTGTGCGGAGGTTGGACCGTGTTATTTATGAAGTATCCTGACTGGGTTGAACCCATTTACAATGCCGTGAGATCGTGGAAGAAACCAGCTAAAATTTCCGGTCCGGAGGCGCTTCTGCACTTCGAAAATCATTTGACGAAAACCACAAAGTTTAAGGGCGCTGAGAATGTCATAAAATTATTGAGAGAAGTTTACGATTCGATGAGTCGCCTTGAACCAGAGGCGGGGTACGACTCTCTGCCTGATTGGACCGGTGTTGACGTGGGAGAACTGCCGGTTTCGGCAACATCCGACGAAAAAGTTACGACGGATGAGATCAAATTCAATTTGAGGAAAAAGAATGCCGCTAATTTGGTTAGCCGGGAGATTCAAAAACGTACAAGTAAGGAAGTTCAGGGTGATTGCATGGCACACATTGAGTCGGATTTGCACCACATTGCTTTGCGGGTTCAAAAAATACCAGGCAAAGGGAAAAGTGCTAAACTGAGGTTGTTGATTACCGTCGTAGAGACCGAAAAAAATGGAATGATCAAAACCAATGACTGGTCTCAGGCTGAACAAATTCTAAACTCCTGGCTGGAGGAAGAAGAACCGGATTTGAAAGATGTTATTGTCAGAATTCGAATGGCAGGTTTTTAAAGTTAGCTAATTGGCCGGCAATTCTACTTTCCACTTGAAACTCTGTAAACTTAGGCTGACAGAACCAGGCAACAATTTCTTTCTGCTGTGTTCTATGGGCCTGTTGTGGTTGATAAAGGCCACCAAATTTCAGTGGAATACCTGTTTATCTCAAGTCATATTCCTACATTCCTGAAGGTCTCTCTTCAAAATACTACTTAAATGTAGTCCTCAGGAAGAATCGAGTTTCATTTTCAGCGGTTTGTGACTGCGGCAACATCTTTGATCGGGTCTTTTTAAAAAAATCAGTAAAAATCTTAAAACTCACAAACATGACCGCTGAAGAAATTAGTCAATTGGAAGTTTTGGTGAACAAGTTAAAATTTAATGCCGGTCAGAAAGCCAGCGACCTGCGCGATTTAATTGAGGATCGTTTGCTGACCGGTTTCGAGGATATTCCGAAATATGCTGAAATTGCTTACACTGCCTGTAAAGAGTGGAGTATAAAAAACTTGGAACTGGCAGAGGCCAGGCGAAAATAGGAGCGTGTTTTCCTTCAGCCGGAAAATCAGTGGCGGAATAATTGTATGGTCGCGCGAACTTTCCGGTGTCTGGTTTGATCTTTTTTTTACATTTGATGTTAGTTCTATTTTAACAGATTCAATTCGGGGAACAATTTTTTCATCTTTTTCACCCCGCCACTTAAAGGGAGAAAGCTGAAAAATCAACCTTTCCCTTCAGTGGATTCATGGGTTTTTGATTTTTCAAATGTGTTAAAGTAGAATTAGTGTATACGTGTAAATCAAATGGAGGACTGTCATGGAATTTTTCGACAATGAAAATAAGATGGAGCATATTCAGGAGCAGTTGAAGAGGACAGAGGCGTTTTTTAATGCTTTTAAAACCGAATTTACGAGAACTCTTTTTGAAACTTTAAATGGATATTATCCGGTGAGCGACAACGATTCGGAAGTTGAAAATTTGATGGACATTTTTGCTACCCAGATTTTCAATTCCACCGAGTCGGTCATCGATAAAGATCTGACATACCCCGAATATCGCCTGGTTGAAGAGCTTGACGTGATGCGAATAATTGTTTCCAAAATTCCTGAATTTGACCAGATTAACGACTTTTCGGAAACCATTCATCAAAAAGCGAAGGAATTAATCGTGCACTATTTTGAAGCCACAGTTGAGTTGTCGGCCAACGGATTTCGATTGCTGGAGCTGAATTCAAAGCTTCAAGCCAGAGAATTCCTTTCCAATTTGCGTACCCATTTAATCAGCAAAAATCAGGAATATCAATTCCTTTTTGAGTCGAAAAATGAAAAGGAGGCACACAATTAATACTGACGCATTTTTATATAAAAACGCCTAAGTCATTGGAAGATTTAGGCGTTTTTGGTTATACTCAGACAACCGTTTCAGAAAATTGGATTAAAATCCGAAAAATTCTTAAAACTTATTCAATGGCCGACGGCGGAGCATCTTCAGGAGCAGCGCCCCAGCTTTTGTTGGGGAGCGGACCCATTTCCAGTTCAAGCGTAGCGCCGTTCATCAGGTCATTGTGTGTAAACCAGGGTTTATCCAGCTTTTCGCCATTCAGTTTCGCCGACTGCACATATTTGTTCTCCTTGGCATAATTGTGGCAAACAATACGGAAGGTCTTGCCGTTTTCAAGTGTAATGCTTACTTCCTGAAATACGGGGCTCCCAATGTTGTAAATGGGTAATCCGGGCGTTACCGGGTAAAATCCCATCGACGAAAATACCACAAAAGCTGTCATGCCACCGCCGTCTTCATCGCCGGGAATGCCGAAAATATTGTCTTTGAACCACACGTCGAGCAAAAAGCGAATGTGCTTTTGTGTTTTCCAGGGTGCTCCGGAATAATTGTATAAATACGGAATGTGGAAACTCGGTTCGTTGCCCATCGAAAACTGGCCAACCATTCCGGAAGCATCCGGAAATTTGGCCCAGAACTGGTATTTCGACCGGTCAAGCGGTTCTCGGAAAAGCTGATCGAGATTGGCTGTAAACTGTTCGCGACCGCCCATCAGGCCAATCAAACCGTGAATATCTTGCTGTGCCTGCCACTGGTAGGTGTAGGCATTGTTTTCGTCGTAATAATCGCGTCCGCCCATGCCGCCGTCAAATTTCGGATCAATTTCAATCCATTCGCCTTTGGCATTTTTCGGCCAAAACATTTTTTTCTCCGGACGGTATAAATTGCGGTAATTGGCAGCCTGTTTCCTGAAATATTTTTGATCGTCAGGATGGTTTAGCTCTTTGGCCATTTCCGAAAGCGCCCAGTCGTCGTAACTGGCTCCGAGTGTGATGGCCACGCTCTGCCGTTTTTCAAAATCATGTACAGCTTTCACAGTCTCGGTTTCGTCAGGCATCAGGGCAGGGTAGAAGCCATTCTCGCGATAGAAAGTATCGAGTTCGCATTGCGGCCCGTTTCTCCACGGAAGCAAAGTTGCTTCGCGGCCGTTTTTCAGAATTCCTTCGTACGCTTTTACCGAATCGAAATTGTGAATTCCTTTTCGCCAGGCATCCAGAAAAATAATGGTTGAATGAAAACCGTTCATGGCCGGATTGTCCATATACAATAACGGAAACTGCGGCATCCAGCCGCCTTGTTCGTACATTCCGACATACGATTGCAACATGTCGGCTTCCTGCTCCGGATGCAAAATCATGCGCAACGGATGATGTGCCAGATAGGTGTCCCAGGCCCAGTCGTCGATGTAAAAATCGCGGTCGGTTGTGTGCACCTGATGGTCGTAATTGCTGAAGTATTTGCCATACTCGTTGATGTTAACCATGCGTTCATTGGTGCGGTACAGCGAAGTGTAAAACGTTCGGAGTTGCGCTTCAGTTCCGCCTTTTACCTGAATCTGGTTCATTTGTTTGTTCCACGCTTCCTCTGCGGCTTTTCTCAGTCCATCAAAGTCCCATCCCGAAATTTCGTGTTCCAGATTGGCTTTTGCCTGACCGGCGCTGATGTATGAAATGGCATATTTAAATTCAACTGTCGAATTCTGATTTTTCGCGAAATCGATCCAGACAACTTGTTCTTCCTCCGTTTTGTTGCCGCGGCCGGTTACCGTTTCAACTTTTAGTTCAGGTTTTCCATCCTGATTAAATTCGCCATATACAAAGGCTTTCATTCCGAAAAATTCTTCCTGACCGGAAATGGTATGATTCGATAAAACTTTCCAATGCCCATGCTGATTGATTTTCAGGCGTAGTGTTTTGTTGCTGTTTTCAGGAAAAGTAAACCTGAAGGTGGCTGCTTTATTTCCGGTTGTAAATTCGGTTTTTACATCCTCGTCGACAAAGTAAGTCGAATAATAAAACGGTCGCGTAATTTCGAGATCGGTATCCCAGGTTTGCTTTTCTTTCCAGGCGCCGTTGGTTCTGTCGCCGGTTCCGGGCAAAATGCCAAACAATTCGCCATTCCGGTGCGAAATTACCGACAGTGGAAAAGAGCTGATCTGATCGTCGAGGTAATCGGCGCGAATGGGATACATACGGATCATTTGGTTGGGTAATTGCACGGTGGGTCGGGTTGGCACCAGCAAAAATCCCACATTTCCGATTTGCGGATCAACATAGCTGAGATTGGTTTTTTTACCGCAATTGGGTTGGCAGGCCGTTAGGGCCAGAAGGAAGGCCGCCGCAATTATGGACTTTCTAAAATTTAGGTTCATAATGGATTTATATTGGTTTAGTTCAGTGCTTTCAAATGTCGGGATAAAATATGAGTTTTTTAAAGCTGAAGCCCCACTAAATCCTCCGGACGGGGGACTTTGGAGCCTGAAAGTTCGATGTTTTTTCCTTTTTTAACAATCTAATTCAGATTTTCAAGTCCAGTTCCCTTTCGGAGAAAGGGTGGGGATGTGGCCGTTAAATATTTTCACCTGCTTCTCCGGAGTAATTTCCAACTGCCAGTTGTAATGCACCATGTTGTCCATATACGCTTTACGCGGAGCCGGTTCCTGCTATAAATCCCAATCTTCCGGTACGATCTGTATGAATTTGACTTCTCCGGCTTTTCAGGTGAATTTACCCGCATTTTTTCCGGCTGGCTTACACGAAAAAAGCGCAGACAAAACAGCCGAAAATATCAGAAACTTCGCTTTCATTCAAAATGTTGGATTACAACCTGATGAAAATTTTTCGGAGATAGAGTAAATAACCAGTGAAGAAGTATGAACCTACTGAAATTAAGGCCCAAATCATCGAGGTAAATTGCTCTGTCGTGCCGAAACCAATCAGACTAAAATAAACCAAATCGTGAATATTCGGGTACTGGTAAAAAGTTTGGAATACATAAGCCATCAGTAATTAACCAGAATCATGGCCGCAACGGTCAGTCCTCTGAACACATCAATGGACGTCAGCCTGCCCGTTGCATCCATTATTTTTTTCCTTCGAACCGTTTCATAATATCTGTCCAGTCGGTAAAAATTATTCCCTGATTTTGCATGAATTTCTGAACGGCAGGGTCAGCAAAGAGTTCAGATTCCCAGACACGCTGTTGCCACGAATGAGTGATTGTTTTCAGGTTTTCGGATAAAACCGAAGGATGGAAAATAATCTCGGTAAGTCCGGGTTTTAGCGATTTTACGAGGGTAAAAAAGTTATCGCGTTTTTCTTCATACGTTTTTCCTCCCGGAACGCTGGTGAAATTATCCAGCTTGGGCAAGCTGTATTCTTCCATCATTTTGATGACATCGTCGGTAATCGGGTATCCAACTTTCCTGAATTGACTGACAACTTCGGGATCGCTTAAATCGATGGCATTGGCCGGAAGCCGATAATCTTCAGCGGTTTTCAGGAAAACTTTAACGTATTCAGGCGAACCGTACAACGTTCCCATGTGTGTATCGATGTGACTTGGTTTGTAGCCCCATTTCAGGCTTTGGTCAATTTGCGCACGGATTTCGGTTTCAACTTCTTTTGCTGATGCATGTTTGACCACATCCGGAACTTCGTGCCACAATTTTCCGTCGGGGTCGATTAATCCGGGAACTTTTTTTGGGTTCGAAACCGGGCCCCAGCGGTAAGTTCCCCATTCGCTGGTGAGTGTCAGGTGCAAGCCAATATCGGCTGACGGATGTTTTTTTGCCCAGTCAATCATGTCTTTGGCATTTGGACAAGGAATCATCACGGCCGTTGAATTAATTTGTTTGTTGCTGATGTAATTTTCTACAGCAGTGTTTGCTTCAGGACACATTCCGGCATCGTCCATGTGAAGCAGTAAAACTGTTTTTCCTGAAGGGAATCCAAGTTTTTCGGCCCAGGTTTTCGTCGCAATTTTATCCGGATCAATCACCACATGTTTGATTGATTCTTTGCGATCGCCGGGCGAATACGAATAGGTCAGGTTCAATAATCCGTCGCTGGTCTGGATCAGGCATGGATATGAAAATCCTCCTTTTTTGGTCGGATCATATTCAACCAAATCCTTCCATTTCCAGGTCGCTCCTTCATCATTCGAAATAGCAAGTGACAACTGGTAGCGGCCGCCATTGAGGTCGTTGTTCACCATGGCCCAACGACCGTCTTTCATTACACAAACTTCAACGCTGGCTTCGTTCGGGATATCCGATTTCAGGGCTGCGCTCCACGATTCTCCATTGTCGGTTGAGGTGCTGACCTGTACGCGGGTTGGCGAATCGCCGCTGTCGCGCATGTAAGCCACAATGTCGCCATTCTTTTTCACCGCCAAAGCCGGTTGAATGGGGCCGCGGCCAACAATGGGCAGACTCGGGCGCCATGTTTCGCCATCATCGTCTGAAATAGCTACCAGCGAGAAATTCAGGCCATCGGAATAAAGCGGCAATAAAATCCGTCCGCTGGCCAAAGTTACCGGATGAATTCGGGTCATCCAGCCAATGCTGCGCTTCAGCAAATCTTTACTGGCTGCTTTAACCATGTCGTCGTACGGAGGTGCATAAGCAGCCCATCCAGCTTCATTTTCGGGCAATTCTTTGAAGCGTTTATCGACTTCTGCAGCAAAACTGTCATCGGGTTTCAGTAAAATATTATCCTGCCAGTTCCAAACCGGAGCCTCGTTTCCGGAGAAATTTACTGAAGTGCGGAAACGAAGAATTGCATCCTGCCACTCGTTGGCCTGAACAGCAATCCAAAACAGGAAAAGTTTTCCTTTTTGATTCAGGAAAAGAACCGGGTTGCAATCGGGAATGCCTTTCGTGTCAGCCATCAGGAATGGAGAGGACCATGTTTTTGTCCCTTTTTTCAGTCGGGCGCCCATAATCCGGACATCGTCGGCATGGCGTTCGCCGTTTCCCTGAAACCACGCTGCCAACAAGTCGCCGTTTGGCAACGAAACAATGCTGCTTCCGTGGGTATGCTCGTTTTGCAACGGAAATATGATTTCTTCGCTGACAATTGCCTGTTTCTCATCCCTGGTTTGTGCCGCAGCACCGAAAGCTGTCAGCAGAATGAAAGCTGAAATTAACCGGATCGTTCTCATTGTTTGTGTTTTATATGCGTGAAATTGATTTTAAATATTTTGCCTGAAGGTTTATTTTTCGGGCCATTTCCCGTTTGCAAAAGGCTTTGTTTTTAGTTTCGGAAGGTCAAGAACAACATACTTAATCAGTTTGCGGTTCCAGGTGTAAGTGATTTGAACCGAACCGTCTTTGGCCTGAATAACTGCCGGATATGAATATTCGCCTTTTGCATCCGGATCATTTTCGAGCAAAGCAGCCGCTTCCCAATTTTTTCCATCTTTCGAGAGAGCTACTCCCAAAACATTCCGCCCTTTTGTAACCGGGTTAAAGACAAGCAATTGTCTTCCGTCTGATAAGGTTACAGCATCGATTCCGGAGTTGTTGTTGGGCAAATTGGTAGGTTGAACAGCCGACCATGTTTGGCCCTGATCTGCTGACCAGGATTCGTTAATTGCTTTGTTTTTGCTGCGGCAAAGCAACTGAAGTTTGCCATCGGGATGAAACAACACAGTTGGCTGAATGCAATCAAAGTTGTTGTTGTCGATCGCGATATTCTTCCAGTTTTTTAGTTTCTGATCGGATGTTTCCATGTAAATGGTCCATTTGGCGGCGGTTTCAACACTTGTCGGGTACAAAATAGTTCCGTCAGGCAATCGAACTGGTTTGTCTTTTATGGGGCCAAGTAAATTATCCGGAATTCTGGTTTCGGCCGACCATGTTTTACCATCGTCTTTCGAAATTTTGTACAATCCCCACCAACTGCGCGGATCGGGACCGACCTTGTAGTAAAGCACAATATCGCCATTGTCTTTCCTGAAAAGCACCGGATTCCAGCATGGATATTGTTTGTCGTTTTGAATACCGTCGGCTACTGTTACCGGTTTGCTCCATTTCCCGTCAATATTTGAAGATACATAAATGCAAACATCCGGAGCACGTTCTTCGGTTCCGCCAAACCAGGCCGCCAGCATTCCATTTCCCGTTTCAACAATTGTCGAGGCATGACAACTCGGAAAATCAACATCTGTTGTTTGGTAAATGTATTCGGCTTTTTTTATGCTTTTATCTCCTTTAAAGGGATTGGAAGCCAGAATAATTCCGGGTAAAATCAGTAGAACAGATGTAAGAAGTGATTTCATAATTTTTATGAATTAAGATGCAGTTTAAAACTAAAATTAAAAGAATATTTTTCAGTCAGTTTAGGCTTGAACTTTTTTTCCTGAAAATAATTTTGCCAGCAGAAACCCAATGAGCGAAATAGCCAGTGTGCCAAATACAATAGTCAGATTGCTGTGGAACGGACTACGGAAAGCCAGTAGATTTTCAGTATTGAAATAAATTGGCGATAGGCTCATCCAAATGATGATCAGTGCACCAACAATTACGCCGATTGCAGCATCAATATTCCTGACTTTTTTCGACATGTAGCCAAGGAGAAATAATCCAAGCATTCCGCCGCTGAAAATAGAAGCAAGTCCCCACCATGCATCCAGAACACTTTCAACGCCAACCAAAGTCAACGCGATAATAATACCCAATGCTCCGAATATTAGTGAAGAACTGTACAATATCTTCATTGAAGATTTTTCGTTGGCATCTTTGTTGAAATATCGTTTGTAATAATCGGATAAAACAATTGTGGCTGTGCTGTTTATGCTGGTTGCGACAGTGCTCATGCCGGCAGCAAAAATGGCAGCAATCAACAATCCGGTAACTCCAACCGGAAGTCCATTTACAATGAAATGCGGGAAAACTTTATCGCCTGCACCCGGAACCTGAAGATCGGCAGGTAACAAATCGGGACGAGCAGTGTAGTAGGCATAAAGCGCGGTTCCGATGTAAAAAAATACAATGGAAACCGGGACATAAAGCAACGACCCAAACAAAGCTGATGATTTGGCTTCCTTCTCGGTGCTGGTCGTCATGTAGCGCTGCACGTAGTTTTGGTCGATTCCGTAGTTCTGAAGATTGATAAAAAGGCCATAAATGAGTACCACCCAAAATGTGGAATCCGACAGGCTGGCTCCAAAACTACCGAGACTGAATTTGTGATTTGCCGCAGCAATCTGGAAGACCTGACCAGGCCCTTCAGGCATTGAAAATGTTAACACCAGCGCACAAACAACGGCGCCGACGATTAGGATAATTCCCTGGATAGCATCGGTCCAGATTACAGCCTGAATGCCGCCGAGCATGGAATAAATGGTAACGGCAATTCCGGTAACAATGATGATTGTTTTTACATTCCAGCCAAATAATGCGTTTAGGGGCAGGGCCAAAAGCAACAAAATAGCGCCTGTGCGCATAAGCTGAGTTAATATATAACAGCTTGACGCATAAATGCGTGCCCATGTTCCGAAGCGGATTTCCAAATAATTGTAAGCCGAAATACTTCCGATTCCACGGTAAAGCGGTATGAAAAATTTAACCGCCAAAATGGAGGCAACTGGTATGGAAAGGCTGAACACAAAAGCGTTCCAGTTCGACATGTAAGCTTTTCCGGGCAAAGCCAAAAAACTGATACTGCTAACAAACGTGGCAAATATCGACATTCCGACAACCCATGCGGGTAATTTTCCACCTCCGGAAGTGAATTGCGTAGTTGTTTTGTTTTTAAAGAAGAAGCTGGCACCAAAAATTACGTTACCAAAAGTTAAAACAATAAAAACAATAAGATCAAGAATTGGCAGGTTCATTTTTGTCGTTTATTTGGAATTAGTTGGTTTATTTTCAACATATTATTTGATTCAGTTCCCTGATATTTTTCTCAATTTTTTGCCGGTCATCTTTTCCGTATCTCCGAATTGGCATAGCTACATAATCTTCGCAAATATTCATAACCGATAATGCACATTTTATTCCTTTAATGTACTTCGAAGAATGTTTGCCAATATTATAGATCAAGTCCTCAATCCGGATCATTTTGTCGCGAAGTTTTTCGATTTCAGCAAAATCTTTTTTCAGCGAAGCATTGTATAAATCTACAAATAATTTGGGAAACAGGTTTGCACCCCCGGCAACAGCGCCATGGCCACCGTGCATAATTGTTTCAGGCAAAAACAATTCGGTGCCTGCAATAATCGAGAAATCGGGCGAATCTTTAAATTCCTGAATTAAAGAATACAGGTAAGTCATGTCACCCGAACTGTCTTTTACACCAATAGCGCCCAATTCTTTTGCCCTTTTTATGGTCGGAAGCGACATGTGCAATTTGGTGCAGCCAGGCATATCGTACATTAAAAACGGTAAACTCAACTGAGGAACCAAAACTTCGAGATACTCCTTCATTTCGTCCTGAGAAATGGGTAAATAATAGGGAGGGGCAATCACAACACCGTCGAGTCCCATTTTTGCAGTATATTCCTCAATTTCGAGCGATCCATCAATCGACGTGTCGGTGATACCAACAACAACCGGAATCCGGTGATTTACAAATTCGCTGGTTCTTTTGATCAATTCTTTACGAAGTTCGTAGCTTATGCTGGTTGCTTCGCCTGTTGTGCCAAGCATAAACAATCCATGCACTCCTCCTGAAATCAAATGTTCAATCAAATTTTCCAACCCTTTTACGTCAAGTTCTTTATGATTGATAAGTGGTGTCACAACCGGAGGAATAATGCCTTTTAGACTTAGTTTCATGGTAGCTTAGGTATAAATAATACATACAATGTCAGATGTTCTGTAATAAAATCTGCTTATTCAATTTTACTTGTCTCAAAGGAAACGGATTAGGTAAAGATTTACTTCTGTTATTTTGTTGGGTTTGCATAGAATTTTAACACAAATATTTGAATAAACTATTATATTTGAATGTTGAAGTTAAAAAAGGCGAATATGGAGTTTATCTACGAAAAAATAAATGTTCCCTACAAAAGGACTTTCATTACCCGGAAGCTGATCATGGATTCGAAATCCAATAAAATTCATTCGCATAAAAATTTTGAGCTCAATTTAATTGTTTCGGGATCGGGACGACGGATTGTCGGAAATCACATTTCAAGTTATACAAAAGGCGATTTGGTTTTGCTGGGACCAAATATTTACCATTGCTGGGAAGTGCAGGAAACAGAACCCGGGCAGGAGCCGGAATGCGTTGTGACTCATTTTTACGAGAACATCATCAGTTCCGATTTCTTTAATGTACCTGAACTGGAAAGTGTGGCCACCTTGCTGAAAGATGCCGGAAACGGAATCTTTTTCAAAGGGAAAAAGGCTGATAAAGTCGCTGCAAATTTGCAGAAGATGACCAATTTATCGGGCCTTGAATTGTACATTGAATTACTTAAAGTATTTAATCTCCTTTTGCAAATTGATGATCGTGAATACCTTGCCCTACCTTCCGTACAACCAAACATTCACGAAAAAGACACCGATCAGATCAATAAAGTATATGAGTACGTTTTTCAGAATATACATGAAGGGATAAAACTCAAGGAAGCTTCTTCGCTTGTATGCATGGAACCCGGGTCGTTTTGCCGCTACTTCAAAAAGAAAACGAACCAGACTTTTATGGATTATGTGAAGAATGTGCGTATTGGTATTGCTGCAAAACTTCTGGCCGAAACCGATAAACAAATCACCCAAATTTGCTTTGAATGTGGTTACAACAATCTGGCAAACTTTAATCATTATTTCAAGGACATTATGAAAAAAACTCCATCGGAATACAGAAAAGATTTTAAATGATTTGAAACTAACTTGCTTTTTTTAAAAACTTTTTCTTAGTTTTAACACCATTGCTTATTTGTTTGGTTGAAAGTTTTATGGCCGATTAAAATTTCTGCAAAATGAAGGCGCTGGTTAATCCTCAAAAGTGCACTGTTTCAGGCCACTCCATCAATTATTACCGCGAAGGAACAGGAGAAACTATCATCCTGGTACACGGAATTACTACCTATTCATTTATCTGGATCGAACTTTTCTATTCGCTTAAAAATCAGTTTGATGTTATTGCTGTCGATCTGCTTGGATGCGGAGAATCAGATAAATCAATCGATGTTGACTATTCAATTAAATACCAGACCAATTTAATTTTCGAGTTTATTGTACAGCTAAAACTGGAAAAGATTCACATTGTCGGACACGATGTTGGTGGCGGTTTGGCTCAAATTTTTACGGTCAGGCATCCTGAATCGGTAATAACTAGTACATTTGTAAATCCTGTGGGATATGATTTTTGGCCGGTTCAGCCCATTGTTGCCATGAGAACTCCAATTGTACGTCAATTGGCCATGGCAACGCTCGATTTTGGCATGTTTAAATTAATTGTTCAGCGAGGGGTTTTTTACAAGGAAAGGGTGACTACAGAATTAATGAATTATTTTTTCAAACCAATGCGTACTAAATTGGGAAGAAAGGCATTTTTGCATTTTGCCAGTTGTCTTGACAACAGAAATTTACTTGAAATTTCAGACGAATTGAAACAGATTAAAACACCGGTATTGATTGTTCGCGGTGAAGCTGATGTATATCTGCGCCCAGACATAAGCCTGAAACTAAATCACGAAATACCCGGAAGCCAGTTGGTTATCATTTCAGATGCCGGACATTTTATTCAATTTGATGTTCCCGATCAATTGTATACCACTTTGCTGGAATTTATTAAAACTCATCATTATGCAGCCTGATCCCAACGATTTGAATTCAATTATTAAGATTCTTGCTGCTGAAAATGCAGCTTTATCTGAGAAAGTTGAAAATACCTTGCTTTTTAGGTTAGCTGCCGAAACCATCTACAAAGCCGAAGATTCAGGTACGCTCATCGACCAGATTTTGGAGCGGATATCGATTTTAAAAAATATTCCGTTTTGCAGTTGTTATCAGCAAACTTCATCCGGAAATATTCTGGAAGGTTTTTATTCTTCGTTTGGCGAATTACAGAAATCTGAAATACAGATTTCGATTCCTAAAATGGGCAAAAAGTTAAGAGCTGATGAAGGAATTGTAATTCTTGATTTGGACGAGTTTGCCGATTTCGGTTTCTCTGTGAATATACAAAACCACAATTTTTCCGCTTCCAGTGCATTAATTATTCCATGCCAGTTGAAAAGTACTTCGATGCGGTATTTTGTTTTTTTGGATGAAAACAAAGATGAAAACAGGTTTCATGAACTTGCCGGTCTTTTTCACCAGATATTAAAACTGGCTGCAGAAAGACTCGAGAATATATACATTCTTGCCGAATTGTCGCGATTAAATCAGGATCTTGACCAGCGTGTAAAAGAAAGAACCAACGAATTAACCCGGATAAATACAAGCCTGAACAATGAAATTCAGGAACGGAAAATAATTGAAAAAGTACTGAGTGAGAACGAGAAAAAACTATTGTCGGTGTACAATGCGGCCATAGATGTTTCCTTTGTCACCATCGATTTATCAAAAGATTTTAACATTGTAAGTTTTAGTCCGGGCGCCGAACTCATGTTTGGATATTCGGCCGGTGAGGTGATTGGAAAACCGCTCAGACTTTTTCGGTTGCCTTATAAGCTTAAACTTTTGGAGACTTTTGAAAACGATTTGAATAAAATGGGGCAGAGCCTCAGGACCGAAATTGTTTTGCGGCGCAAATCAGGAAAGTACTTTTCAGCAATATTAACCTTTTACCCTTTGTACGGCGATGCTGCAAAACTGAACGGTGTTTTGGCCGTGTGTATTGATATTTCGACCTTGAAACAAACACAGCAGGAACTTATTCAGGAGCGTGAAAAAGCGGAAGAAAACGAATATAAATTCAGATCATTATTTGAACAGGCTTCCGATGGAATTTTTATCAGCGACCGTTCAGGCAATTACATTGAAGTAAATGAAAGCGGCTGCCAGATGATGGGATATTCGCGTGATGAAATTCTTAAACTGAACATTAAAGATCTGATTTTGAAGGAAGATCTTGAGAATGCCCCGGTTAAACTGAAAGAGATGGTTCCCGGGCATAACATGCTCACAGAACGTATGCTTGTTCGAAAGGATGGCCGGGCAATTCCGGTTGAAATCAGTGGTAAACTGATTTCTGATAATCGGGTACAAGGCATTGTTCGGGATATTACCGACCGGAAAATATTTGAAGGTGAACTAATTGAAGCCAAAGAAAAAGCGGAAGAAAGTGATCGTTTAAAGACTGCTTTTTTGCAGAACATTAGCCATGAAATACGTACACCGTTAAATGCAATTTTGGGTTTTGCCGATTTATTGCCTGAAGATATTGCCGACGAAGAAAAATTGATCAAATATGTAAATATCATCAAGCAAAAGGGAAACGATTTGCTGGATATTCTGGGAAATATTCTGGACATTTCACGAATTGATTCAGGTCAGATTTTACTGAAACCTGAAAAATTCAAATTGAATCTGCTTTGTGACGAAATTGACGAAATTGTCCGGAAAACGATGAACCGGTACAGCTCAGCTAATTTAAAATTCAGCATAAAAGCTGACAGAAACCTTAAGGGGCTTGCCATAACTGCCGATCGTGAAAAGTTGAAACAGATTTTGGTTAACCTGATTGAAAATGCATTTAAGTTTACCCGTTCAGGAAAAATAGAATTTGGATTCTCCGTTTACGAACAAAATGTACTTACATTTCATGTCTCTGATACGGGAATTGGTATTCCAAAAGAAAGACATTCCGATATTTTCAGACGATTTAGCAGAGGTGGACACAGTGCGGCTCAATTGTATGGTGGAACTGGTTTGGGATTGTCGATTGTATTGGGCCTCGTTGATTTAATGGGTGGAAAAGTCTGGCTCGATTCTGAATTGCAAAAGGGAAGTACCTTTTATTTTACCTTACCATTTGAATCTGATTTCGTGCAGCCTAAAGTTAAGCCGGCTGAAAAAATGGTTGAGACGGCGGTTCATCGGCAAAGTGCACAGATTTTGCTTGTTGAAAGCGATGAATTCAACGCCATGTACATCAAGGAGATACTTTCTGAAACCGATTGTAATTTGGTACATGTCCGCAACGGCGAAAAAGCTGTTGAGATTTGTTCGCAGTATGGCATTAAGCTGGTTTTGTATGATCTTAGCATGCCTGTTGCAAACGACTACCAGACCATTAATTTAATCCGGAAAAATACTCCGGAAATTGGAATCATTGGCCAGACAGCCTATTCGAACTATGCCGATGAAAAGAAGGCTATGGAAGCAGGGTGCAATGATTATTTAAGTAAGCCGATCAAAAGCGATTTGCTGCTCATGCGCATTTCCCAGTTTGTAAATCACAGTAAAAAGCAAGTCAATTGCTGAGATCTTGTATGTATTTCAAATCAGTGAATTACAACCGCTGAATCGTCATTCCACCGTCAACCTGAACAACTTGTCCGGTAGAGTAGGGCATATTTCCTGAAGCCATTGCAGCGGCCACTTTGCCAATATCCGAAGGCTGTCCCCACCTTTTTTGTACAGCCATACCTTCCTGAAACAGTTTATCGTATTTTTCCTGAACTCCTGAAGTCATATCGGTTTGAATAACACCCGGCTGAATTTCGTAGACCGGAATATCAAACTCACCCAGACGGGCAGCCCAGAGCTTTGTGGCCATAGCAATTCCTGCCTTCGAAATGCAGTATTCGCCACGATTTACCGATGCCACTGTAGCCGAAACCGACGAAACATTTATGATGCAGAAGAAATCATCAGGAAATTGCTTTTTGTGTTTAATCATAGAGTTCGCCACCAGTTGCGTCAAAAAATAGGGACCGCGCAGGTTTGTTCTGATCACTTCGTCAAAAATTTCCTCACTGGCTTCCAGAATATCTTTGCGTTCACGCGGAGCAATTCCGGCGTTATTAACCAATACATTAATCTTTCCGAATCGCTCAAGAACTGCCTTGGCCATTTGCTCCCGATCGTCTTTATTTGCCACATTTCCCCGGAAATATTCTGCCTGAATGCTATTTGTGCGCAATTCTTCAAGCACAGAAATTACAGATGCTTCTTCGCGGACGCCATTCAGAGCCAGATTGAAACCAGCTTTGGCCAGTTCAAGGGCAATTCCAAGCCCGATTCCGCGGGTTCCACCGGTTATAAGTGCTGTTCTGCTCATTATTTCCATGTTAAATTTAAAGTTTAAAATTGGTTCATTAGGTTACGAGTTGCGAGTTAACCCCGAAACCCGCAATGGATGACAACTGCCAACTACGACATTCATTTTTCTATGTTCCTTGTCATCCGCACCATGCTTACAAATCAGGCACTTCCACCCAACTCCGCTTGGCCCAGCTTTCCAATCCTTTTTCCGCCAGTTGAACTCCTTTGGCTCCTTCAAGCAGTGTCCACCGGAAAGGCTCGTCCTTGACAACGTGTTTCAGGAATAATTCCCATTCTGCTTTAAATGCATTGTCGAAAGCTTCCTGTTCCGGCATTTTCGACCAGCCTTCGTAGAAATTAATCGGATTTGGAATATCCGGATTCCAGACCGGCTTGGGTGTATTCCCGTAATGTTGTGTCCAGCATTCGCGCAAACCGGCAACCGCCGATCCTTTGGTTCCGTCAACCTGCAACGTCAATAAATCGTCGCGGCGAACACGAGTCACCCAGCTCGAGTTGAAATGCGCAATTATACCGCCTTCCAGTTCAAAAGTTGCATAGGCAGCATCGTCGGCCGTGCATTTGTACACTTTTCCCTGCTCGTCGACGCGTTCAGGAATATGCGTTGCACCGAGGCAAAATACACCTTTAACATTGCCAAACAGATTATCCAAGACATATCGCCAGTGACACAACATATCGACAATAATTCCGCCGTCGTCTTCCTTTCGGTAGTTCCAGCTTGGCCGCTGTGCCGGCACGTTGAAGCCTTCGAAAACCCAGTAGCCAAATTCTCCGCGAACCGATAAAATTTTTCCGAAGAAATCATTCTCCATCAGGCGTTTGAGTTTTAATAAACCTGGCAGCCACAATTTATCCTGAACAACTCCATGTTTCACACCTGCTTTTTCACAAATATGATAAAGTTCCAAAGCGGTTGCCGTATCAACGGCAATTGGTTTTTCGCAGTACACATGTTTTCCGGCTTTGGCAGCCATTTTCACGGCATCGGCTCGTCGTCCGGTTGTTTGCGCATCGAAATAAATTTGATAATACGGATCCTGCATCACTTCTTCCAGACTGGTAGTCATTTTATGAATGCCCGACAGGGCGCATAATTTCCGGAGTTTTACCTCGTCGCGGCCAACCAGAATGGGGTCAGGCATAATAAATTCTGAAGGACCGATTTGTGTTCCGCCCTGTTTGATAATTTCGACGATTGACCGCATCAGGTGTTGGTTGGTTCCCATTCGACCTGTTACACCGTTCATGATGATTCCAACTTTGTGTATGGTTAAATTTGTACTCATATATTTAAGTTTCAAGTTTCAAGTTTCAGGTTTCAGAATATTTTGTTGTTCAGTAATGAGAATGAAATAATGTCGCATTTTCTAATTGAATTTTCACTTGACTCACCCCGTCGCATCTGTGATGCTCTGCCCCTCTCTTCTCGAAGAGAGGGGAGACGTCCGCTGGCGGACGTGGGGTGAGTGATTTATATAATACGACAATAAATTGTTCCGATTACTTTATGTTTTGGTCAGATAGGCCATTTTTATCTTTTCGAGGTACTCAAACTGGTCCATAGCCCAGTATTTATCCGAAAATATTTCCACTTCATGAAAGCCGGAAAAGCCAGTTTCTTCAACCCAAGTCCTGATTTCAGGAACATTGATGCAGCCATCGCCCATTAATCCACGGTCGTTCAGAAAATCAACAGTCGGCACATTCCAGTCGCAAACATGGAAAGCGAATAAATGTTTGTTCGCTCCGCATCGCTTGATTTCTTCCTTCAACGAATCGTCCCACCACAAATGGTAAACATCAACCGCTACGCCTACAAACTCCGAGTTAATCAATTCAGCCATATCGTTGGCTTGTTTTAACGTATTTATGGCCGAACGGTCGCCTGCATACATGGGGTGCAAAGGTTCGATGGAAAGTTTCACTCCTGAATTTTTTGCTGCCGGAATTAGCTTGTTAATTCCTTCCACAATTTGTTCTCTCGACTTTTTGAGCGGTTGACGGCCATCGGCGCCGCAAACCAATACTATCGATGGTGCACCAATTGCAGCGGCCTGTTCAATAGCAAACAGGTTATCCTGAATCGCAGCTTCGCGTTTCCCCTTTTCAATGGACGGAAAAAATCCACCTCTGGCCAGCGACACAACTTCCATCCCGTGATCATCTAAAAGTGCTTTCACTTCCGACAGATTCTTATTTTCCAGAACATTCCGCCAAACCGTAATTCCGTGAATTCCTGCGCCTGAATAATTTTTCACACATTCTTCAATCGTCCACGGTTTGGTGGTGAGCGTGTGCACACACAATTTCGACAGATCGTTTATTGGATTAGCCATAATTTAAATTAATCCGTTAAAAAAAAGTGTAATAGTTCTCTCCTGAAATAATCCGCGATAAATACAGGGCCGACTCCCGCACGTGATAATCGCCCCACATCGAAGATTCATTGCACGGGATTTTGTACCCTTCAGGAATATGATCCCAGCCGTTTGGCCGGTGATAAACCGAGTGCAGTAAAATGCCCTGATGTTCAGGATTTGTTGAAAGATACGGCGCTTCGAGTAATCGGGAAACCACTGTTAATCCGGCCTGACGATATTTTTCGCCTTCGGTATTTTCGCCATGCAATTTCAGGTAATTTCCAAGCCGCAATAGACCTTGCGCGCCAATGGCTGCCGCCGAACTGTCGACAGGCTCAAAATCGTTGAATGGATCAGCAGGCCTTTCCAGGTAATTTTCCAGATTAATCAAACCCGGCGCGCCGGTGTCCCAATATGGAATTCCATCGGTCGGTGTATTTATGATGTAGAAATCGCAGGTTGCTTTGGCCGCTTTCAGCAAAATTTCAATCAGTTTATTTTTAGGTATTGTTCCTGAAAATTCATTCTCCTGAAGGGTTTCCAAAAATTCAAGTTCTTCGGCAAATCCGAGCATAGCCCAGGCCAACCCGCGTGTCCAGGTTGAAAAACCAGTGTATCCCTGTTGCGAATTCGGGCAGCGGAAATTTCCGTCGTTTGGATTGAAAACTGCCTCGTGGGCCGTACGTCCCCATTGGTCGTATATGTCGCGCCCTTCGCCATAATAAACCGAATATTTTGCTGTTGAAATCAGGTGGTCGATCGCTCTTTCGAGTAACGAAATCCGGATGTCGTTTTCGGCCGGCAGATAATGTCCAAGTCTGTGCGCCAGCATTAACACCCGACACGATCGGATAGTATCAACAAACAACGATTGCGGCCCGTTAAACGAATAAATAAATCCTCCATTGGCGGTTTTGCTCCAGCGGCTTGCCTGAACTGCTCCGGAAGCTTTTATCGCCAGTTTGTAAAAGTTTTTTTCCCATTCATTTTCCTGAATTTTGCCTTCGGTTATTAAACGGTGCAGATTTCCAAACGTACTCACATTGTTAAATCCATGATCGTGAACTCCGATGTGGCTGATGTGGGGCGCCATTTTTTGCACAGTATTTTCGCGGCCAATCTTCAGGAATTGTTCATCACCGGTAGCATCGAACTGCAAAATGGCCGATCCGTACTGGAATCCCTGAGTCCATTCCGTCCATCCGCGGGTTGAATATTTGCCATTTACCGTAAATACCGGTGCTCCCTGAGCGGGATTGTATTCGGATTCAATTTTTAAAATTTTTTCGCCTGAAAGTTTCCAGAACGTATACAGTTTATCTCGTAAGTCTTCAGGCCTTAATTTATCATCAATTATCATTTGTTGAGTATTTCAGTTCAATGTATTCATGTCGTTTCAATCTTGTTTTTCGGCAAAAAGGAAACAATTACTGCCCCCAGTGTCGCCAAACCAATCAGAACAATGAAGCCTGTTAAGTAGCTTTTCGACGCGTCGTAAAAAGCCCCGACCAGCATCGGAAAAACAGCTTCAGCGATACCATCAGCAACCAGAATAATTCCCATGGTGCGTCCCAGTGCTTTAACGCCAAACAGGTCGCCAGCCATAAGCGGAATGATCATGTAATCGCCTCCTAACCCAATTCCAAAAATAACGGCAAAAATATAAATCCGGCCCACAAAATCAGGAAGAAGTAACAGCGGAATAGCTAAAGCAACAATCAGATAAATCAGGATCATCACATATTTTCGGTTAATCAGGTCGGCCAGAAAACCCATCAAAACACGCCCGGCCAAGCTCGAAAGTAAAACGAATGACATAACCTGGGCGGCTTGTCCCTGACTGAAATCCAGGTCGCGAAGATACAATTTGAGGTGTTGGGCGACGCCGCCGACAGCGCCAATGGAACACATGCTGCCAAAGGCCAGAAGGTAAAAATTCCGGTTTTTCAGGATACTTTTAATTGGCACCATCGGTTCAGCTTTTGCTTTTTCGGAATTACAGGTAACCGGATCTTTAATGAAGAATGCCATTGGAAAGGCAATTAAAATTACAAGAACTCCAACTGAGGCCAAAGCCAAATGCCAGCCAAGGTTCTTTTCAAGTCCGGCTGAAACCAACGGTACAATTGCTCCTCCTGTTCCGATTCCGAGGTAGGCAATCCCCATTGCTTTTCCACGGTTTTTGTCGAACCATCTGGAAATTAAAACCTGCGAAGGCAATGGGCCACCAAAAACATAGCCAAGCGCATTGAAAACATAGAACAGGTAAAACAACGGCAATGATTGAATCAGGCTTAGTCCAATCAGTGCAATTCCACCCAGCAAAGCGCCGGTCATCATGAGCGAACGCGGGCCGTAACGGTCGATTAACCAACCGGCCAGAAATCCAAATAAAGGTGCAACTACCAATTTTCCGACAGCATTTCCGGAGGTGACTACAGCGCGCGACCAGCCAAATTCTTTGGTCATGAAATCGTAAAAAAACGGAAGTCCGTAATAGGCAAATCCGACGATGGCAAACAGAGCCATGAAAGAAGTGATAAGAATATAGGTTTGCGAACTTCGTTTGGTATGAGTTGGTATAGTTGGTTGTTTCATTCTTTAAGTGTTAGGTTTTGGGCTGGTAACACCCGACATCAAAAATAACCTATTTCGTGAAATGGAAAAGCTTTTTATTTAGACGAATCGCCTGAATTTTATCAATTTAACGCGCAAGAAACAAATTATTCAGCTAGTTTTGAATTGGAACTTCAAAACTAGTTCATTATGTTGCCTCAACGAATTCATGCAAAGGTTAAAAGAATAGTATTTCATGTTTTGCTCCTGATTAGTTTTCAGGTTTCAGCACAAACACATAAAAGCATATCTGATATTCGGACGCTTCCTAATTTATACTGGACTTTCAGCACGGGTCTGCCTATTTATTCGTGGCCTGTTGTGAACGGAAATACCATTTATGTTGGCGGAAACGATAGCATTTTGCACGTACTGGATTTGAATTCAGGAAGGGAAAAGTGGCGCTTTCAGACCAAGGGTGAAATTCGTTCTTCGATTTGTCTTGACTCAGACAAAGTCGTTTTGAATGGCGGTGATGGGTTAATTTACGCCATAGACAATGCCACCGGAGGTTTAGTCTGGACATTCAGAACTGGTGGAGAGCGAAAATATGATTTTGCTGATTATTTTCATTCTTCGCCAATTCTGAAAAACGGAGTGATTTATTTTGGTTCGGGCGATGGAAATTTTTATGCGGTTAATTCTTCGGATGGTAAATTAGTCTGGAAGTTTGAATCCGGAGATATTGTGCACACAACAGCTACAATTTCAGGAGATAAAATCTTTTTCGGCTCCTTCGATGGTTACTTTTATGCCTTGAATATTGCAACCGGAAAATTAATCTGGAAATTTAAAACGGTTGGGCAGCGGTATTTTCCCAAAGGCGAAGTGCAGGGTTCTCCAACGATTTTTGGAAATATGATAATTGTTGGTGCCCGTGATTTTAATGTGTATGCCATCGATCAGGAAAAAGGGTTTTGCCACTGGAATAAGTCATTTACAAAAGGGTGGGGGCTTTGCAACACGATACATGATTCGGTTTTGTACATTGGCACTGCCGATGAACGCCGTCTGATTGCTGTCAATCCGGCTACCGGGACTGAGTTCTGGAACAAACCAATGGAATTCCTTGTTTTTGGCAACAATGCCTACAGCGACAGTATGTTATACATTGGAACCACCATAGGAAAATTGCACGGAATAAGTCTGGTGACAGGAATGAAAATGTGGACATTTCCTACCAATGCGTACTTGCTGGCCCGCTCAAAATATTTTAAACCTGATGATTCGTACCGCGACGATATTTATTCCATCATTAAATCGAACGAGCAGTTTCTTGAAGTGGAAGAAGAACTGGGAGGTATATTTTCGGCTCCGGCAATTTCAGGAAACAAAATTATTTTCACCAGTACCGATGGAAAGATCTATTGTTTGACAAAGCAATGAATTAAAGTTTAGCAAGCCAGGGCTTCACTTTAAGCTGTAAAACGAAATATGTATAGATTTCCGGAAGATTTTATGTTTGTTTTGACAAAGGAAGAATTTGAAAATTGGAGGTCGCAATTTGTGACCTCCAATTCAGATAAAATGGGATTAAGATATGCTCCAATGGCTTTTACTGAGCATGGTGTTTTAATGCTTTCGAGTATTTTGAATAGCAAAAGAGCCATCAATGTCAACATCCAGATTGTACGGATTTTCACAAAAGTCAGGCAAATGCTGGCCGATACAACAACTCTGAGACCGGAAGTTGATGAAATCAAGCTAAAGCTTCAGAACCAGGATAAAAATATCGAACAGGTTTTTAGCTACCTTGATGAACTGATTGCGAACAAAGAAATCCAACCTGAACGACGCAGGATTGGATTTAAAGTCGATAGTCAGTCAGGGCTTCACTTGGAGTGAAATCCTGACTGGCTAACCTCACTCAATAATTAATTGTATTTTTCTTCCCTTAAAGCTTTCACTTTATCGTCGGTGAGGTAATCTTCAAAGTCCATGTATTTATCGATGGTTCCTTTGGCTGTCAGGTCAATTACACGCGAACAGACTGACTCAATAAATTCGTGGTCATGTCCGGCCATCAAAACCTGTCCGGGATATGTTTTCATGTTGTTGTTAAATGCCTGGATTGATTCCATGTCCAGATGGTTGGTCGGATGATCCAGAATTACCGTATTCGGATGTGCCAGCATCATTTTGGCAATCATACAGCGCATTTTTTCTCCTCCGGAAAGTACTTTGGCGCTTTTCTGTAAATCATCGCCCGAAAATAGCATCTTGCCCAAATACTGACGAAGGAAGTTCTCGCTGGTATCGGTTGAATAATTCCCAAGCCATTCGTAGAGCGTTTCATTTTTAGTGAAGAATTCGGTATTGTCGGACGGTAGATAGGCTGTGGTAATGGTTACGCCCCAGTCGAAAGTTCCGGTTGTTGGTTGCAGTTCACCGGTAATGATTTTGAAAAATGCAGTGACTGCGCGGTTTTCTTTGGCCAAAAAGACAACTTTATCGCCGCGCTCAATGGTAAACGAAATATCTTTAAACAGTACTTCGCCATCCTGAACGTATGACAGATTGTCGACAGTCAGCACACGGTCGCCCGTAGCACGTTCCTGCTGGAATATGATTCCGGGATACCGTCGGGTCGAAGGTTCAATTTCTTCAATATTCAGCTTCTCAATCATTTTCTTACGGCTGGTCGTCTGCTTCGACTTGGCCACATTGGCGCTGAAACGACGAATGAACTCCTGAAGTTCTTTTTTCTTTTCCTCGGCCTTTTTGTTGGCATTGGCTGCCTGACGCAAAGCCAACTGGCTCGATTCGTACCAGAACGTATAGTTTCCGGAGAAGGCACGGATTTTATTAAAATCGATATCCACCACATCGGTACAAACATTGTCGAGGAAGTGACGGTCGTGTGAAACAACGATTACTGTATTCTGGCAGTTTGCAAGGTAATTTTCGAGCCAAAGCACGGTTTCAAGGTCAAGGTCGTTGGTCGGCTCATCCAGCAGCAGGTTGTCCGGATTTCCGAAAAGTGCCTGGGCCAGCAGCACACGCACTTTTTCCTTTCCGTTCAAATCTTTCATCATCGAATAATGCATGTCTTCTTTAATGCCCAAACCGCTAAGAAGTCCGGCTGCGTCACTTTCAGCGTTCCAACCGTTCAGGGTAGCAAAGTCATCTTCAAGTTTAGCCGCCAGATGCCCGTCTTCTTCACTGAAATCGGCCTTGGCATAAAGGGCGTCTTTTTCCTTCATAATGCGGATCAGTTCACTGTGACCCATCAAAACAGTGTCTAACACTGTGTGTTCGTCAAAGGCATGATGGTTCTGATTCAGCACCGAAAGCCGTTCCCCCGGTCCCATCAGGATTGAACCACGTGTAGCTTCCAAATCTCCGGAAATAAGGCGCAAAAAAGTAGATTTTCCTGCTCCGTTTGCACCAATAACACCGTAGCAGTTACCCGGTGTGAACTTTAAATTAACATCCGAAAACAAGGGCTTCTTTCCGAACTGAATGGCTAAATTTGAAACCGTAATCATTATTCAAGTATTTTATATTGTGTATTTTCAGGGGTGCAAAGGTAATATTATCTTCCCGAAGAGGAAGTTTTCAGGATTAATAAATTTTTAAAAAAAAGCCTCCTCCAAAACCCGGAAAAGTTAAGCCCCCCACCCCCTCCGAAAGAGGGACCTTAAGAAACTGTTATGTGCAGGTTTATTTCTTTTAATTGGATGTTTACTTTTAAAGAAAATTATTCAGAGCATTGGATGCAAAACTACATTCTACTTTGGAGAAAGACCCGGGATGAGGCGTTTTTAAAGTCTTCCTTCCGGGGAGATTTAGAGGGACATTCTCTGCCTGATCACCTCGTAAACAAGCAATCCGGCAGCAACAGAAACATTGAGTGACTCAATTTTTCCAAGAATCGGTATTTTTACTTCTTCGTCGGCTAAAGCAAGCAACCTCTGGTCAATACCGGTATCTTCCGAACCCATGATAAAGGCGATCGGGCCAGTGAGTTCAGCAGTGGTATAAATAGTTTTTGCTTTTTCGGTAGCAGCAACGAGCTTCAGTCCTGATTCTTTCAGGAATGAAACAGTTTCCTTCAGGCTTCGGGTGCGGCAAACCGGAACCAGATGCAATGCTCCGGCCGAGGTTTTTACTGCGTCGGCATTGATGCGAGCCGAACCTTTATCCGGAATAACTATGGCATTTACACCGGCACATTCGGCCGAACGAACGATGGCGCCAAAATTACGAACATCGGTCACCTGATCGAGCACCAAAACAAATGGAGTTTCTCCGGCTTCGTAAATTGCCGGGATAATGTCCTCGATTCGCTGTAGTGCAACCGGTGACACAAATGCCAGCACACCCTGGTGATTTTTTCGCGAAATCCGGTTGATTTTTTCAATCGGAACGTACTGAAATGCAATCTGGCGAATGCGAATCAGATCGAATAACTCTTTAAATAAATCACCAACCAAACCTTTTTTGATCAGGACTTTGTCAATTTCTTTTCCAGCCTGAATGGCTTCAATGACGGCCCGAATTCCAAAAACCAGGTCGTCGGCAGGTTTGTCTTTAATCATATCATATTAATTTAGGCCCCCTCCAAACCTCCCCCGAAGGGTGAGGCTTAAAGCCCCCTCTATTGGAGGGGGTTTGGGGGAGGCTGTTTTTACCATGTTTTCTTTGCACTCAGCTCTTCCAATTCTTCGTGCAGAAGTTCCCATTCGTACATTCTTTGTTCCAGTTCTTTTTTCAGGCGGTCGTATTTTTTGAAAATCTCCGGATCGGAACCATCGGCTTTTTCGAGTGCCCGATCCATTTCAGTAATTTTTTTTTCCAATCCTGAAATGTCCTGCTCGTTCTTTTCTATTGTCTTTTCAAGCCGGCTAATGTTCCGGTTGATTTCTTTGCGTTCGTCAAAGCTAACTTTTTCGGCTTCTTCAACTTTCACTGTTTTTACGTCCTGGCTTACCGCATTGTCTTTTCGTTCCAGTTCCTTCATCGATTCCAGTTTCCGGCGCTGAAGGAAATCGTAAATTCCGCCCAAATGCTGTTTTACTTTTTTATCTCTGAATTCATATACACAATTCACCAGTCCGTCCAGAAATTCACGGTCGTGCGACACCACGATAATCGTTCCGTCGTAATCAACCAGCGCTTGTTTGAGAATTTCTTTTGAACGCATATCCAGGTGGTTGGTTGGCTCATCCAATACCAGCAAATTTACCGGTTCCAGCATTAGTTTCACCATGGCCAGCCGTGATCGTTCTCCTCCTGAAAGCACTTTTACTTTTTTATCCACATCGTCGCCCGAAAACATGAAGCCACCCAGGATATTCCGGATTTTCGTCCGGATTTCGCCTACAGCAATCCGGTCGATGGTATCAAAGACAGTCAACTCCGGATCGAGCAAATGAGCCTGATTTTGTGCGTAGTAGCCAATTTTGACATTGTGCCCGAGTTTCATTTCGCCCTCATATTCCAGTTCGTTCATGATGATTCGGGCCAGCGTGGTTTTACCTTCGCCATTTTTGCCTACAAATGCCACTTTTTCACCACGTTCGATGGTCAGGTCAATTTTTTTCAGCACATTTAATTTGCCGTAATTTTTGGTTAGTTCCCTAATTTCGGCAACAACGGTTCCGGAACGCAGAGCAGGAGGAAATTTAATTCTTAGTGCAGAGTTATCTTCATCATCAACCTCAATGCGATCAAGTCTTTCGAGCGCTTTTATGCGCGATTGTACCTGAATGGCTTTGGTGGCCTGATAACGAAAACGGGCAATGAAATCTTCGGTATCGGCAATCATTTTTTGCTGATTGACGTAAGCTGCCATCTGCTGTTCTTTCAACTCCTTCCGAAGTATCAGATATTTGGAATAATTCGATTTAAAATCGTAAATGCGTCCAAGTGTGATTTCAACTGTGCGGTTGGTAATGGCGTCCAAAAAAGCCCGGTCATGAGAAACCAGCACTACAGCGCCGTTGTATGTCCGTAAAAAGTCTTCGAGCCACTGAATCGATTCTATATCAAGGTGGTTGGTTGGCTCATCGAGCAGGAATACATCCGGGCGTTTGAGCAGAATTTTAGCCAGTTCGATGCGCATTCGCCAGCCTCCACTGAATTCAGAAGTCTGTCGTGTAAAATCGGTTCGTTTAAATCCAAGTCCGATTAAAGTCCGCTCAACTTCGGCTTCAAAATTGTTTCCGCCGAGCATGTGGAAGCGATCATTAAATTCAGTGACATGATCAAGCAGCCGATGATATTCCTCAGATTCATAGTCGGTTCGGGTGGCAATCTGGTGGTTGATTTCCTCAATACGTTTTTCCAGGTTCAGGATTTCCTCGAATGAAGTTACGGCTTCCTCAAAAACAGTTCTTCCATCGAAAACCTCCATGTGCTGCGGCAAATATCCGAGGCGAACATCCGAGGGAACAGATACAACGCCACCGTTTGGTTGCTGTTGTCCGGCCAAAATTTTCAGCAAAGTTGATTTCCCTGCACCGTTTTTACCCACCAAACCAATCCTGTCTTTAGGGCTTACCAGCAGTGAAATTCCTTTAAACAATTCGAACCCGCCAAAACTAATTACCAATTGATCAACCGAAATCATAAAACTATAAATTGAGGGTGCAAAGATAGAAAAATAAAGCCCCTCCCAAACCCTCCCCAAAAAGGAGGACTTAAAAAGTTCACACAACCGGGATCTTCGAATAAACTGTCGATTGCTTCGCACCCATTGAGAAACTCTTCCGTTGGAGGGACTGGGGAGGTTTCTTATTTTATCGACACTTCAATTTTAAATTGTGGAATACGCAATTCCTGCGGAAGGTTTTTCAAATCGGCTGTTTCAACCTGAACGGATTCGGCCGGAATTCCCTGACCTTTCGTCAGAAAATCGTTAACCAGTTGGTTTCTTTGCTGAAGTATTGCCTGAAAGCGGGTTTCGATCCGGCCTTTGTCGATGAGCCGGGAACAGGCCGTTTCCAAACCAAGTGAATCTACTTCAGGAACGGTTTTCCGGACAAAAGCCAGCAGGTTGGGATCGTCGTCTTTCATATCGCTGATTGATCCGATGTGGATAGAATCAATTGCCTGGCTTGAAATGAAATCGGCTTTTGCCAGATTCACTGCGAGTTGTTTTTTCTCATGGTCAGGATCGGTGCTTTGCTCAAAAGTCAGGATTAAAGCGGGTTTCTTTTTCAGGATATCGGCCAGTTTGGTCAGTTCGTTGCGCTGCGCCTGATCAAGTGAATCCACCGCAAACTGAAACGGAAGTTTGTTCAACGTTTCAGGATTTGTTCCGGCGAGAGAACCAAGCGCTTTGAAAGGAGAAGCAGCAGTTTTAACCATCAGGTTGGCAAATGTTTTCCAAATGATTTTGCCCAGCTTGAATTTGGGCTCCGAAGGATTTCCGGATACAGGTAAGTCGAATTTAATCTGATCTTTGGCATCTTTCATCAGGTAAAGCGCCAGCCTGACCGGAACTTTCATGGCCGATGTATCTTTGGTTCGTTTGCCAAATTCAAGCTCATCCACTTTAACCTTATTGGTATTTGTCAATCTGGTCTTCGACATTTTTAATCCCAGATCATAATTGAACCACCCTTGTGTAACAGGCGAAGCAACATAGTATTCCATATAGGGCGAAAAGCTCAGCAAATCCATTCGTTTGATTTTTGCATCCATTTCCAGGTTCATCGGGTCGGTCATGCTCCAAACGGTTTTGCCTGATAAAATTCCTTTGTTGTTCAGCTTTGTGCTGAATTCAACCGGAATGCGATCGGCGCTTTCTGTTAATCCGGCCATGGTCATATTCAGGTCGCTCAGTTCATAAATAAACGGCCGGTTTAACGTATTATCGGCTATTGAAACCAATCCATTATCAATTTTCAGGGTGTCGATGCTGTAAGTTACCGATGGTTCTTCCGGAGAACCTGAAACCGATACTGAACTGGCCGAATCGCCCCGGAAATAAGGCTGAAGAAACCGTTCGAGGTTGGTCATTTCCTTGTTGCGTACAAAAAGCAAATGCGGTTCATTGATTTCAATTTTTCCGAAGCCAAAATGAAATGTTTTCAGGTTTATATCTTTAACCGAAACCGATAATTTAGGCGACGAAAGGATATTTTCAGACTGGCCATCGAGCGCCGAAAAGTCTGAAATTGAGCCGCTACCGTTTATGGAAATGTTGATTACTTCATTCATGTCGCCCACTATTTTCAGGTCTGAATTCAGGAACCCGTTTAATGACTGAATGTCGAAATAATCAGTGAGGTAATTGGTTGCCGGATGCAAATCGACATTTTCGGTTGTGAGATTGATCTGGTATTTTTTCTTCAAATTATCGACAACAGCCTGAACGGTTACATGGCCTTTTTCGCCCATCTGAAAGTCAAGCCCCATGTCCGATCGTTCATTATTCCAGGCGATGAGCGGAAGGTTGAGATTTAGATTTTTCATTTCAAGCTGATTCTTTTTCTGAAGGTCGCTGTATTCAAGTTTCCCATCTGCCAAAGTGATATTCCGGATGGTAAATTTCAACGGATTGGCTTGTGCTGTATCTTTTACAGCCGTGCTGTCTTCTTTCGGAACCAGGCTGTCGAAATTAAATTTTTCGCCATTCTGAACCACTTGAACAATCGGATTTACAAGCCTGATTTCAGAAAATGAATATTCGTCCGATAGCAAATTCCATGGATAGAAATTGATGTACAGCTCATTGAAAGAAAGGAATTTGTCGGTTTTATTGTCTTCGTACAAAGCCAGGTTCTTGACTTGTACAGCCACTTTGGCATAATTGAAATGCAGTTCGCCGATTTCGAGTTTTCGCCCAATAAATTTTTCGCTGTTTTTTACCAGCCAGTTTTTGGTAATGGCCGATAAAAAGAACAAAACGAGGAAAATCAAAACTAAAAACACACCCGAAAAAATGTACCTTTTCTTTATGCGTGCCATGGCTTAAAATCTTTGCTGAATAGATAATAATATGCTTCCTGAATAACTCTGCAAACATATCTTTTTTTAAGCCTCATCGGGAGTATAAGCCGATAGTTTTTTATGTCCATCAGAAATAATTTTCGAACTCAAGATCAGAAAAAATATGCAAAAATAAAAAGCCGGTTCGTATCTTCCGAACCGGCTTTTTATTACAATTTATATATTCGTCCCCATTATCTCTTTCCTGAATTGCTGACAAAGGCAATGTGCTGGCTATCGGGCGACCAAGATGGAGTGTTGATGGTGCCCTGACCTCCATATAAATACGCAATAACTTTTGGTGCGCCGCCTGAAGCTGGCATCAATTTCAGGGTTACATGTTTGTATGACGGATGGGAATTGAATTCGATATCCGGCTCAAACGAAATGTATGCAATCCATTTTCCATCAGGCGAAATGTGCGGGAACCAATCGTTGTACTGATCGAATGTCAGTTGTTCCTTGTCCGATCCGTCCGGCTTCATGCGCCACAATTGCATGGTTCCCGACTGGCTGCCATTGTAATAAATGTATTTTCCATCGGGCGAATATTCACAGCCATCAACATGTTCACCAGGTTTGTTGTCGGTTAGTGCGATTTCCTTTCCACCTTTAATCGGTTTTTTGTATATGTTGTAAATGTTGATCCCGTTGCGCTGCGCCACATAAACCACTTCTTTATTGTCGGCTGACCAACCATGCAGATAGGACGGGGTTTCTTCTGTAATGAGTTTCGGTTCGCCACCTTCGAGAGGTAAAACATAAACGGTTGAACCTCCGCCAGGTAACCCGTTGCGGTGGCTGCTTATGCCAAGCATTTTTCCGTCGAATGAAATCACATGGTCGTTGTTGTTGTGATTGATGTCTCCGGTATTCAATTTTTCAGCTTCGCCACCTTCAACCGGAATTTTCCAGATGTTTCCGTCCATATTGAAAAGCAGCTTTTTGCCATCCGGCATCCAGTTGGGAGCTTCAAAACGGCCATCTTTTTCCATAATCACTTTGCGTTTGCCATCGAAAACGTTCATTGTTTCCATGCGGCAACCCAGGTAGCCATCCTTGTTCGGATCGTACGAATCCGGAACAGGCTGGTCGATTCGAACATTCCATATTTTTGCCGTTTCAAGCACATCAGGGTTGTGCGAACAAATAAACAATCCGGCCAGTACTTCATCCGGAAGGTCTTCCATTACCTGACTTCCAATGACCTGAAGAGGTTCGCCGGGATGAGCTGCTCTCAGGATAATTGTTTTGCCCGATCGTTCAACCTGGAGGATTGAATAGCTGGGTTTTGGTGCGAAAATTTCATCTTCAGGATCGCGCATAAAGGCGCCGCGCAATACACGCCATTGCAAAACAGTTAGGCCGTCGCCATGTAAAACAGCCGATGAATGAACTGCATTTTCATCCTCTGAAGCACGAACCATCCAGCCAATTTTCCGATGAGCGTCGGTTCCTTTGCCTTCGAATGCGAAGTTGGCAGTCAGGATAAAATCGCCCTTTAATTTATTGTACAGGTAATGAAATTCGTCGCGTTCGAACCAAATGTTATAGCCAGAACCCGTCAAAGAATATGTTTGTGAATCGGGGTTATACGACGCAGAACCTGCCAGTTTTGGAGATCCGATGTCTTGGCTGAATTTGAAAATGCCTACTGATTCCTGTGCGAATGTGTTGATAGTCAACATGCAGAGTAGGATTAGGAAAGATTGTTTCATAATGCGTGAGTTTGGTTTGTATTTGTGGTTTATCAGCCCGAAGATAGCTATTTTCAGGTAAAACAGATAGTCTCTTTGTTTTTATTACATTAAGGCTGATATAAAATGCATACGTTTTTTATCTTGAGCTTTATGGCAAAACAATTCCTGTGATATTAGTTTTGATATCCTCTTCTTAATCCGATTTCATTACTTTTGCTGAAAATTTTTAAACAATGGGAAGAGGCCGGAAAAATAAGCCGTTTTTGGAAGGAGTGACGATCACCGATATTGGTGCTGAAGGAAAAGCGATTGCACGCGTGAACGATGTGGTTGTATTTACCACACACGTAATTCCGGGTGATGTGGTTGATTTGCAGGTAACCAAGAAACGCACAAAATACATGGAAGCGCGGGTGACGCGGGTCATCACAGAATCCCCCGACCGTGTTCCGTCATTTTGCGAACATTTTGAGGTTTGCGGTGGCTGTAAATGGCAGTATCTTCCATACGAAAAACAACTTTTCTACAAACAGAAACAAGTGGCTGATCAGTTGCGGCGAATTGGGCGAATCGAACTTCCGGAGATAACTTCAATTTTGGGATCTGCCAAAACTACCTTTTACCGAAATAAACTTGAATTTGGGTTCTCAAACAAACGTTGGCTTTTGCCTGAAGAAATCGGTGATGACCTGACTGATTTGAAAATGAATGCACTGGGGTTTCACGTTCCCGGCTTGTTCGATAAAATTATAGATATCAACAAATGCTGGTTACAGGGCGAACCTTCGAATGAAATCAGGAATTTCATTAACCAATATGCCAACGAAAACAAGCTCGAATATTTCGATCGCAAAATACAGGCTGGTTTGCTCCGGAATATCATTATCCGGACTTCGACGACCGGCGATGTTATGCTGATTGTTTCATTTTTCCGAGAGGAAAAGGAAAACCGCGAAAAATTCTTGGATGCCATAGCTGAAAAGTTTTCGCAAATTACTTCGCTGATGTATGTCATAAACGAAAAAGGAAACGACACAATAACCGATCAGGAGATTCTGGTTTACAAAGGCAAAGACCACATTTTCGAAGAAATGGAAGGCCTGAAATTCAAAATAGGGCCGAAAAGTTTTTACCAGACCAATTCCGAACAGGCTTACGAATTGTACAAAGTTGCCCGCGAATTTGCCGGTTTCGAAGGAGATGAGGTGGTTTACGATTTGTATACCGGAACCGGAACCATTGCCAATTTCATCGCCCGTGGTGTACAGAAAGTTGTTGGTATCGAATATGTTCCGGAAGCCATTCAAGATGCGCACATCAACTCTGAAATTAACGGCATCAAAAATACAAGTTTCTTTTCAGGAGATATGAAAAAAATACTGACGCCTGAATTTATTGCAATACATGGTCGTCCGGGTGTAATTATTACCGATCCGCCACGCGCCGGAATGGACGAGGAAGTTGTGAAAACAATACTGGAAGCCGCACCAGAAAAAGTGGTTTATGTAAGTTGTAATCCGGCCACCCAGGCCCGCGATCTGGCTTTGATGGACGAATTCTATCAGGTTACCCGCATTCAGCCGGTGGATATGTTTCCGCACACGCACCATGTTGAAAATGTAGTTTTGCTGGAGAGGCGTGTGCTGTAAACAAACCACATAGGCACATAGAACACAATAACTATACGACTGATCAAATTGTAATTCTGGTGTATTGTGCCAATTTTAAAGCCAAATCCTTCCCGATCAATTCAGCGATTTTAAATTCAGCAATGCCTCAGGAACATACTGATGCAGACTTTTTGTAATGTCGCAGTCTTCCAGTTTTTCGCAATTGGCACAAGTTTCGAAGTCTTTTGATTTTACACAATTCCGTATTTCACATTCGGTGCAATGGGCAAATTTAACCCCGGCTTCACGGCATCCGGTACAGTTAATCATTTCGGGCGTTATGTCGGCACCGAATTGAACTTTCCAGGTTTCAGCAGTTTTGGCTCGTAATTCATTGTCGTTAGTCATGGTAGCAATATGTGCATCGCAGCCAGCGCAGTTTAGTCCACAGCAAGAAATTAATTTTTCCATTTTGTTTTCAGTTTAAAGGTTTGCTAAAGGTATTTTTATCAGATGGTTTTTAATTTATTGAGCATTTTTTAATTTGTAGTCAATTGCTTACGATGATTTTCAGACAATCAAATTTAAGGTATTTTACTTTCGGAATTATTACATCAGGGTATGTTTATTTAATTTTTCAACCGCTTTTAAAACAATTTCCAAATCACTGGTTCCCCTAAATCCGCTAAATCCAACCGATAGTTTTGTTCCGTCCTGAAGTGTAATAGGCTGACCGCCAAACCATCCAACTAAATCGGGTAATTTAATGCCGTAAGTTTGTGGGTCAATTTCATTGTTAAATACCAATTTTTCGTAATCGTTTGTCTTTATTCCGGTTATCCAAACCTGACTGGCTTTTGTATAGGCAACCCGGTATGAGTCGCGGCATCTGAGTTTATCAGAGCCAAATACTTTCCCGTAAATTTGCCCATTTTCATCGATGATGCAGAGTGATGCCACACCTTGTGACTTTGCGTAATCTTCGGGAATGGCCATGTAAACAGGAACGAGTTCTTCGATGACCAAGATTAATTTTTCAATTTCTGAATGTGTCATTGTTCCGAATATTTTAAGTGATAAATTAAGTGATAAAGTTAAATAATAATTGCTGTTTGGCTATCTTTGAGCCCATTCGCTCTAAACCCTGAATTAAACCTGAATTTCATGAAATTTATCCCATTTTATTTTCTGTTGCTGCTTACGTTAATTGCCTGTCAAACGCCTGACAAGCAAAGTCAGCCCGTTAATCTTGAATGTGAATATCTCGATAACCCAATCGGGATTGACGCTGCAACTCCGCGATTACACTGGCAAATGCAGGATAACCGGCAAGGTGCACATCAAACGGCTTACCGGGTAATTGTTGGAACCGATTCAGCCAAAGTTACCGGTGGAAAAGGCGATATGTGGGATTCGGAGAAAATATTGGGCGACCAAATGTTGGTCTTTTACTCCGGAAAAGCACTTCTGCCGTTTACCAAATATTTCTGGATGGTAACCCTGTGGAATCAGGACGATCAAAAAAGCGAAGTGTCAAAGGTGGCGTCGTTCGAAACCGGAATGATGCAAACAGGCAACTGGAAAGGTGAGTGGATTTCGGATTCGGAAGATGTCAATTTAAAACCTGCTCCGTATTTCAGAAAACCATTTCAGCCTTCAGGAAAAGTGAAAAGCGCCCGCGTTTACATTGCTGTGGCCGGCTTGTACGAGCTTTACCTGAACGGACAGCGCGTTGGCGATCACCGGCTCGACCCGATGTACACGCGATTCGACCGCCGGACCTTGTATGTGACTTACGATGTGACTTCACAAATCAATTCAGGAAATAATGCAATTGGCGTGCTACTCGGAAACGGATGGTACAACCATCAATCCACTGCCGTTTGGAATTTCGATACAGCGCCCTGGCGCGCGCGACCAAAGTTTTGCCTGAATCTCCGGATCATTTATGAAGACGGCAAAGTGGAAACCATTGCTTCAGGAGCCGACTGGAAAAGTTCGCTCAGCCCGATTGTATTCAATAGCATTTATACAGCAGAACATCAGGATGCACGCCTGAATCAGCCAGGCTGGGATACGTCTGATTTCAGCGATTCGAAGTGGACAAATGCCATTCAGGTAAAAGCGCCTTCTGAAAATATTGTGGCACAGACCATGCGCCCCATCCGCTATGAAGAAGAAATCAAACCGGTGGGCACCAACAAAATCAGTGATCAAAAGTATGTTTTCGATTTGGGCCGGAACATTTCAGGAGTTAGTCGCATTAGCCTGAAAGGGGAAAAAGGAACGACGGTGCGCCTGAAACATGGCGAATTGCTCGATGAAAATGGCGAAGTAAACCAGTCGAATATCGACGTGCATTATCGTCCGACCGACGACAGCGATCCTTTTCAGACCGACATTTACATTCTGAACGGCGATGACATTGAAACTTTTGTTCCGTATTTTAATTACAAAGGATTTCAGTATGTGGAGGTTACCAGCGATCGTCCGATAGAAATTGAAAATCTGACCGGAATTTTTATGCACAGCGACGTTCCTGCCATTGGAAAGGTTGAAAGTTCGAATATCACTCTGAACAAAATCTGGTGGGCCACAAATAATTCGTATTTATCGAATCTAATGGGCTATCCGACCGACTGTCCGCAACGCGAAAAGAACGGCTGGACCGGCGATGCGCACATTGCCATCGAAACCGGCCTGTACAATTTCGACGGAATTACGGTTTACGAAAAATGGCTTGCCGATCACCGTGATGAGCAGCAGCCCGACGGCGTTTTACCTGCCATCATTCCAACCGGTGGCTGGGGTTACACGTGGGCAAACGGGCCCGACTGGACCAGCACAATCGCCATCATTCCGTGGAATGTTTATTTATTTTACGGCGATTCGAAGTTGCTGGCCGATTGCTACGAAAACATCAAACGGTATGTCGATCACATAACTTCAATAAGTCCGGAAGGAATTACTGACTGGGGTCTGGGCGACTGGGTTCCGGTGAAATCGGTTACGCCAAAAGAACTGACCTCGTCGATTTATTACTTTGTTGATGCAAAGATTTTGGCGAATGCCGCCAAATTACTGAACAAGGATGCCGAATCTAAAACGTATTCTGAACTGGCTGAGAAAATTGCCAATGCCATCAATGCCAAATATTTGAATACTGAAACCGGCATTTACGGCTCCGGATTTCAAACCGAGTTAAGTGCACCGCTTTTCTGGGGAATTGTTCCGGAGAATATAAAGGCCAAAGTTGCAGAAAACCTTGCCAATCGTGTGATTGCCGACAACAAGCACCTGGATGTCGGTTTGCTTGGAACCAAAACAATATTAAATGCCCTGAGTGAAAACGGGTATGCCGACCTGGCCTACGAAGTGGCTGCTCAGGAAGATTTTCCGTCGTGGGGCAACTGGATTGTGAATGGCGCCACCACGTTGTACGAAAACTGGCCGCTCGATGCAAGTCGCGATATTTCGAAAAACCACATCATGTTTGGCGAAATAGGAGCGTGGTATTACAAAGCGCTGGGCGGAATGAAACCCGATGCCAGTCAGCCGGGTTTTAAAAACATATTGCTGGAACCGCATTTTGTGAAAGGTCTGGATTCGTTTACTGCCAGTCATAATGGGCCTTTTGGCGAAATTCAATCGTCGTGGAAACGCTCCGGAAACACAGTTGCTTATGAATTGGTTGTTCCAGCCAATAGCACCGCCACTTTAAAACTTTCGGGCAAAAGTATCAGCCTGAACGGAAAAGTGATTTCAGAAAACAGTGATCAGCCGCTTGTTCAAAACCTGAAATCCGGAAAATATGAGTTCGAAATAGTCCGGTAATTCTAACACGAAGTCACGAAGCCGCAAAAACGATGAGTTCTTTGCGGCTTCGTCCTTTTATCGCGGGTTTATTTTTCCTGAAATCTTACGCTAAACCCAGTATCAAACCTGAAAAAACCGGTGGTTTTTGTGCCTTGGTTTTCAACGGTAAATGGCCGTGTCTGGCCTTTTAAAACCAATTGGGTAATCTGACTTTCAGTCAACGTTTTGCCCTGAAGTTCGAACGGGATGCGCAGTTTGCAGCCACCTTTGAAATTGGTGCAACCCCAGGCTGTGTTGCCTTTCACAATTTCTCCGATTTTGCACGACGGACAAACCAGCTTTTCAGGTTCAGCTTCTGAAAAGCTAATTTTAAAATCATCGGTCAATTCCAGAAAACCATCCAACGTTTCATTTTCCTGTTTAAATCCTTTAATCAGCGTGGTTTTTCCTTTTTCAGCCAAACGTCTGATTTGGGATTCAGTCAACTTTTTGTTCATAAATTCAAATGGAATAACGAACCGGCATCCGTCTTTCCATGCCGAGCATCCCCAGGCATTTTTACCTTTCACCAATGTGCCTTTCTTGCAAACCGGACAGGCGGTTTCCTGTGGTTCAGTTGGCTCCGACTTTTCTTTTTTCTCCGGAATAGTTTGTTCTTCAGGAGCAAGCGCAATTTCTTTTCGTGGCGAACGCTTCACCTGATCGACAACTTCTGTTACCATTTGCTTCATCTCGTTCATAAAAAGTGCCACATCGTATTGCCCAAGTTCGATCAAACGCAGCTTCTTTTCCCACTGACCGGTTAGTTCAGCCGATTTGAGCAATTCATTTTCGATGGTATCAATCAGATCAATGCCAGTTGGCGTGGCTACCAAACGTTTGCCTTCCTTTTTTACATATTTTCTCCGGAAAAGTGTTTCAATAATGTTGGCGCGGGTTGAAGGCCGTCCGATGCCATTGTCTTTCATTAATTCACGGAGCTCTTCGTCGTCTACACTTTTACCAGCCGTTTCCATGGCACGCAGCAAAGTCGCTTCAGTCAGGTATTTAGGTGGTTGGGTGAATTTTTCGAGCAAGCCCGGTTCGTGCGGACCATGTTCGCCGGTTACAAAAATTGGAAGGATGTTTTCATCATTCTGAACCGGCTTGTTTTCGTTCATGTAAACTGCACGCCAGCCCGGTTCCAGAATTTGTTTGCCGGTTGCCTTAAAATCGTGTGACCCGACTTTCGCTTCAACGGTTGTGTTGGCAATTTTGCAGTCGGGATAAAACACCGAAATAAATCGCTTGGCAACCATGTCAAACACCTGTTTCTCGGTTTGGTTCAGATCGGCCCGATATTGTCCTGTCGGGATAATGGCATGGTGATCGGTAATCTTTTTGTCGTCGAAAACCTTGGTCGATTTTCGTATTTTTTTCTCTTGAAGTAGCGGTGCAGTCAGCGTTTCGTAGCCTTTCAGGTTTTTCAGGATGCCCGGAACTTTGGGGTAAATATCGTCGGAAAGATAGGTGGTATCCACACGAGGATAAGTCGTTAGTTTCTTTTCGTACAGCGACTGAATGGTTCGCAGTGTATCTTCGGCGCCCATGTTGAATTTCCGGTTGCAATCCACCTGCAGCGAAGTCAGGTCGAACAGCCGTAAAGGTTGCTCTGTGCTGTTTTTGGTTTCAATCTTACCAATTTCGAGTTCGAAATGACTGATCTCTTCCAGCACCTGGGCGGCGTCTTCGCGGTTTTGAAACCGTCCGGAAGCTGCAGAAAAAGTGGCTTCGCGGTAAATGGTTTTGATTTCGAAATAAGGTTCAGGCTTAAACGCGTCAATTTCCTTCTGACGGTTGACAATGATGGCAAGGGTAGGAGTTTGCACCCTGCCAATCGACAAAACCTGCCGGTTCTGGCCATATTTCAGCGTGTATAAACGGGTGGCATTCATTCCAAGCAGCCAGTCACCGATGGCACGGGCGCTTCCGGCGGCATAAAGGTTATCAAACTTTTTGCCATCCTGAAGCTTTTGAAATCCTTCGCGAATAGCTTCTTCAGTCAGTGACGAAATCCACAATCGTTTGACTGGCGCCGTGCATTTGGCTTTCGACATGACCCAGCGCTGAATTAATTCCCCTTCCTGGCCGGCATCACCGCAGTTGATCACCTCTTCGGCTTCACTCATCAGCTTTTCGATGGTGGCAAACTGTTTTTTTACGCCATCGTCTTCAATCAGTTTGATGCCGAATTTTTGCGGTATCATTGGAAGCGACCGCAAATTCCACGATTTCCATTGTTCGGTGTAATCGTTGGGTTCTTTCAGGGTGCACAAATGCCCGAATGTCCAGGTTACCTGGTATCCGTTTCCCTCAAAATAGCCGTCGCGGCGGGTTTTTGCGCCGATAATCTGCGCCAGTTCTTTTGCCACACTGGGCTTTTCAGCAATACAAACTTTCATTGATACTGATTCATTTTCAGACTCAGCGGGTGACTCTAAGTCACCCGCTGAGTAAAATATCCTATTTTTTCATTTTCAGCGGTACCCAGATTTCTTCTTCCGAAGTGGGATCGTTGCCTTTGTATTTTTCACCAAGCACATCAAAATGCGGCCTTTTGTCTACTTCATATCCTGAAGCTGGAATCCAGGTTCCGAAGATATAATGAAACATTGGAGCAAAATTATTCGCCGCTCCTTTGTAATCGAAAACTGCGTAAAGTCCTTCCGGAACATTCAATGTTTCCATGCCGTCCTGAATTTTCAGGTAATCGGAAACTTCAACGGCAGCCCATTTTTCAAATTCAGTTTCAGGCGTAAAATATTTAAAATCAAAATCCTGATCGAAAATCTGAACAGAAAATAAGTCGGAATTCAGTTTGTTCCGGATTTCCTTTTGGCGCGGCATCAGGAATTGCCAGAGTTCAACGGTTCGGTTGGCTGTTAACGACATTCGCTGCTTTCGCCCGACCATCTTTTTGGGTGGTATGGTGACGATTCGTGGTTCCATGTTAATTTTTTAAATCCGGAAGATTTTCATTTTCTGACGATCCAGATATCCTGCGGAATTCCTTTGCCGGACTCTGGTTTTGGCTCAACATGTTCTTCAATTCTGCAGTTTTGAAATAACTTTTGCATGAATTTTTGCGGCTGAAAAGCGGAATAAGTCCGGTGCCCTTCTTTTACTTTTCCTCTGACAACCAGTTCACCGGCCATAAATTTTTCAAGCTCGCCGGAAGTCAGTTTTCCTGTGAAATTAGTTCCCTGCGTTGTTAAGAACAAAATTCCACCGGGTTTCAAAATCCGATAAAGCTCACTGAACCAGTCGTAATGCAACTTTTCAGATAAATGTGTAAAAATTGAAATGCCATAAATAACGTCGAAAAAATCATCCGTGTATGGCAATTCTGCATTCAACGAATTCAGGTTGAATTGAATTCCGGGCAAATTTTTCGAGCACCAGTCGATAGTTTTACCGTTGTAATCTGTACCATAAGATTCACAACCGTTTCCGATTGTTTCAGGCAGATGGCGGATGATCCGGCCTGGCCCACAACCCCAGTCCAGTATTTTTTTGTTAGTTAAATCAGTGTGTTTCCTGAAAAAATTCACCAGCCATTGCGCCGTATCTTTTCCGTCGGTGTAATATTTTTCGTAATTGATCTGGAACGATTCATAAATCAGGTAATCAGGCGGCAATTTCACATCCGGATTATTTTTCCTGAAGTTTTGATTGGCTGACCTGTTTTTATAGTTTTCGATGTAAAAACGAATACGGTCGGTGGTCGGTAATAATCCGGATTGTCTTAGTAAATTTGAAATTTGTCCTCGTTTCATCATAAAACTTGTTACACTGGTAAATCTTATTTTCTTAATTGGTTGATCCTTTTACTGACGGGGTGACTTCAAGTCACCCCGTCAGTAGTTTATCTTACGGATTATTTAGAAATTAACAGCCTGATTCCGTTTTCTTCCAGTGCGATGAATCTTTTTTTGTACAAGGCGCCAATCGCAGCTTTGAAATTTTTCTTGCTAATTTTGAATGTTTTGTAGATTTCTTCAGGTGAACTTTTATCGGTTAACGCCAAAAATCCATTGTTCTTTTGCAGTTCAACAATAATCCGGTCGACAAATGAAGCAATCTTTTCATAACCAACTTTGTCCAGGCGAAGATCTATTTTTCCATCATTCCTGACTTTTTTGATATATCCCTGAACTTTATCTCCCGGATTCAAAGTCTGGAAAACTTCGTTTTTATACAAAACACCCAAATGACTGTTATCGATGATAGCATTGTATCCCAAGTCTGTTTCATTGACGATAATCAGGTCAACTTCTTCATTTTCATCGTAATCAACCGGAATGTTGTCGAGATAATTTTCGATTTTAGAAGAAGCCGCAATACGTTTGCTGTTCAGATCGAGATAAACAAAAACCAGGTACTTTTTGCCTTCTTCCATGGGCTGACGCTGTTCGCGGAAAGGAACAAACAAATCTTTAGGCAATCCCCAGTTCAGGAACGCGCCAACTTGTGTCACAGAAACGACTTCGAGTAAAGCGAATTCGTCGACCATGGCCAGAGGTTTTTCGGTAGTGGCTACCAGCCGGTCTTCCGAGTCAAGATAGATAAAGGCCTCAATCGTGTCTTCAGGCTGAGTTCCTTCCGGAACATAGCGCTTGGGCATCAGGATTTCGCCCAGGTCGCCACCATCGAGGTAAATACCAAAATCTACCTCTTTAACTACATACAAATGATTTAATTTTCCTATTTCGGCCATTTCAGTTTCAAATTTCAAGTTTCAAATTCCAAGTCGTAACGTCATTCCTGCATGGAAGATTTAAGTAGTTCCAGTCTTCTATTAAGGTCTATGTCTGATCATTTAACGAGTTCAAAGTCCCCCTTCGGGGGATTTAGGGGGCTTTTACCAACCCGAGGCCAGAGTGTCGGCAATGTGGATGGGTTTGATGGGTAATCTGTTTTTCAGAATGTATCCTTCAAGGTTCATGATGCACGATGATTCGGTGGAAATAATGTATTCAGCGCCGGTTTTCAGCGCGTTTTCCACTTTTTGCTCAGTCATGGCTGTAGAGATTGCTGTAAATTTTGCCGAGAAAGTTCCGCCAAAGCCGCAACAGGTTTCGGTATCTTCCATTTCAACCAGTTCCAATCCTTTTACTTTCGAGAGCAAAAGTCGTGGTTCCTGGCGGATTCCGTATTCGCGCAAAGCGGTGCAGGCATCGTGGTAGCAGACCTTGTGCGGAAATTCGGCTCCAAAATCTGTAAATTTCAGGTGATTGACCAAATAGTCGGTCAGCTCAAATATGTTGCGGTTCAGGCGTTGGTAATCTTCGTAGCTGGGTTGTCCGTTTTTAAATAAATCGGGGTAATAATTCTTTACAAACCCGGTACACGACGCCGATGGACTAACAATGTGCCGGTCGTTCGGGAAATCGCGGATGAATTTTTGGGCCAGCGTTTTCGTTTCGTCCCAGTAGCCGCTATTGAAAGACGGCTGTCCGCAACAGGTTTGTTCCGGATTGTAATTCACTTCCAGTCCGGCTTTGCGGAGAATTTTTACCACGTTGAATGCCGTATCAGGATAAATCTGATCGATAAAACAAGGCACAAAAAGATCGACAATCATAGCGTTCGAATTTGGATTGAAAGGTACCAAAGACTTTTCGTAAAACAAAAAAGCTGCCCTTTTTGAGCAGCTTTTGCACGGGAGGAGCGACTCGAACGCCCGACACCTGGTTTTGGAGACCAGTGCTCTACCAACTGAGCTACACCCGTATCCGTTTTGCGATTGCAAATATAGTAATTACTTTTTCACAACCTAGGGAAAAAATATTCCTGAAGTGAAAAATCTGAATGAAAAAAGGCGTTTCAGCCAACCTGCATCGCTGACTTTTTCATAATCAATTGGATAAAGTAAGCGGAGAATTTTGTTGAATAAAATTTTTACTGAAATTTCGGGAAAATAAAAATAGACTGCATAATTCTACTTTAACACATTTGAAAAATCAACCTTTTTTACCCTGAATCCCTTAAGGGAAAGGTTGATTTTTCAGCTTTCTCCCTTAAGGGACGGGGTGAAAAGGCTGAAAAATTGTTCCCTGAATTGAATCTGTTAAAGTAGAAATAAAAGGCCATTACATTAAAATTCCGATCATCCCGAATTTATTTCGGGATCTGACCAACAATGCGGTGAGATACTGAAACAAATTCAGGATGACCGATTTGTTGAGAGGTGTTACTATTGCAACAGCTTTTTATACAGCAA
>JBAZGO010000004.1:0-87779 GCA_041652995.1 Prolixibacteraceae bacterium | reverse complement strand
ATTACCGAATCCTGATTTCTTTGGTTTTGTCGCCAATGGTTAACGTGGCCAGGTTGTCGCACTCACCGTCGCCGTAATCGATCGTCCAGTTGCGGTTATTGCTCGTCGATATTGAAACCACACCGCTTACCAAATGATGGCAGGAGATTTTGAACACAAGCGGATTATCGGCCGAAACAGTTTTGGTAACTTTTACGCCCGAAATCCTTGTAAATTCTGCGGTTCCCCAACTAACAACCTCATTGTCGAGCCGGGTTCCAACGGCACCACGCTGATATTGGCGGGTCAGTTTGGCAACACGTGTGGCTGTTCCTTCGCCATCAGGAAATGTAATCGTAATATTTTCCTGAAGTTCAGCAGTCCGGATGTTGTTTTCCTGATCTTTTGTAATTGTTTTCAAAACATTGCCTTCAATTTTCTTCCCGTCGACATAGAAATTGTCGAAGGTTTTTTCGCGAACTGACGGGAATGTTGTAAAGGATTCAGAAGTCACAATGATTTTTCCTGAACGCTCTTTCCCGTCATCTCCGGTGCACGAAGTCCCAAAATCGATGGTTAAAACTTCCGGCGAAACTTCGGTGTTAATTGTAATTACCGGACAATCATTGAGATAAACTGTTCCACCCATGGTGGCTGATTTGAGCTGGCCTGATTTCAAATCAACAGCCTCGTCAACAAGCAGATCGATGTCGTTTAATACTTCATCGGCCTGTGTTTCCTGCTGACTGAGCGTAACTTCATCTAATGCCGAAGCAACTTCGTCTTTCTGGCACGAGGTAGTAAAAACCAGGATTACACCAACGCTGAATAACATTTTTAATGGTTTCATAAGGCAAAATTTTAAAATTTAAAACGTATAACCTTAAGAAGCACGTTTTGATTGAAAGTTAAATTCAGGAATATTTTTTTTTCAAGAAAATTCATTTGATTGCCTCATTTGATTTCTTTTGGTAACACATTGTCATTGATGTTCATTCAGTTGAATAAAGCAATAACTCTTTACTGATAAATAAATCTCCTTTATTTCAAGCTTAAATAATTAAACAGATACTCGTTTTTAAATTTTCCTGAAATCACCATTTTCTGATACATTGTAAACAAAGAAGGATGCAATAAAAAAAATCAGGATATTGGATTTAACTTTCGGAGATTAATTGCATCCAAAACTCAAATTAGTTTACAGAAGCGCATTCATGAACGAAACGGCTGATGCACATATCTTAGGAATGCTGAAAAACCCGGACTCAAAAGAAAGGGGATTTCTTCAGTTAATGGAAACCTACAAGGAGCCGGTTTACTGGCATATCCGGAGGCTGGTCGTTTCGCACGAGGATGCCGAAGATATTTTGCAGGAAACATTTATAAATGTGTATCGCTTTTCCGGTTCTTTTAAGGGTGAAAGCAGGGTTTTTACCTGGCTTTACCGCATTGCAACCAACGAGTGCATCCGACATTTCAGGAGAAATAAAAAGTGGCTGAAAAATGCGACTTTGATTACTGAAAAGCTTGCAGGCGACATGGCAGTTAGCGATTCCGAAAATGGCGAAGTCATGCTGATTAAATTTCAGCAGGCTATTTTGCAACTTCCGGAGAAACAGAGGATTGTTTTTAACCTGCGCTATTACGACGAACTGAGTTACGAAGAAATTGGGCAAATCGTGAATTCTTCGGTCAATACGCTAAAAACAAATTACCATTATGCCAGCGAAAAGATTAAGCAATATCTGATTGATCAAGCCTAAAAGTTAAAATGAAAAACAGCGATAAAATGAAAAAAGATACTGAATTTCAGGAAATTGGAAAAAAAATACCATATAAAGTTCCGGAAGGATTTTTTGATGAACTTTCGTTGAAAACACTTGCGGAGGCTAAAAAACGGTCAGAATCCCGGAGAAAGTTCAGGATTTTGTGGCAGTCAGTTGCTGTTGCTGCATCACTTACCGGCCTTGCTTTTCTGGGTTATTATTTTTCAGCTCCTGAAAAAGCTGTAGTCGTTCCGGTTGTTGCAGAACAGCCAAAAGTGGCGAAACCTCAGGTTCAGGAAGTTCAGCCTGAAAAAATGGCTGAGCCACAAATCGTAGTAGCCGAAAAAATAGAACCTGAGCCGAACCCAGAAGTCGCTGAAGAGAACAGCAAAGAAGATTTGAGTGATTTGCTGGCCGGTTTATCTGACGATGATTTGCTGCAAATGGCTGCTATGATTAAAACCGATCCGTTTATGGAAGAGGTTCCACAATAACAGAATAATACTTAAAATCATGAAAAAAATATTTTCAATCCTGCTTTTTGTTACAAGTTTACTGGTTGTACAGTTGGCAACCGCACAAAATCCAAATCGTTTTCCATTGCTCAGGGAACGGATTGCACAGGCAAAACTGCGCGAAATCAGGCAAAGTATGAATCTCGATCAGGCTACTTTTGACCGGTTCAAACCAATTTACCTGAAATACGATCGCGAAGTAACCAGTATTGACTTTCGGAAAATGGCCCGGCTTATGCGGGTTGATGCCGATAGTCTGTCGGAAGAAGAAGCTGACCAAATGATTGTCAACCAATTGGAAACAGCACGCCAGTTGATTGACATCCGCGAAAAGTATTATCGTGAATTTCGTAAGGTTCTTTCGCCTCAGCAAATCATAAAATTGTACCAGACCGAAGCTGAGATTCGCAAAAAAGTGATGCAGGAATTGAAAAAACGACTGATGAGCCGATAGTTAACGGAAATACGGGTGATTTTTTGAAATTCTTTAAACCGGAGGACTAAAGTAAAATGAAAACTTTCAGTTCCCCGGTTTTCTTTGTTCTTCCAAATCTTTAGTAAATTCATAATTTACAGCATTTCAATATCATCAAAACGACCAAAATGAAGCAGAAAGTATCGCTTGTTTTATCGGGTGGGGGCGCCCGCGGGATTGCACACATTGGCGCAATTGAAGAACTTGAAAAACAGGGATTTGAAATTCAGTCGGTTGCCGGAACTTCGATGGGTGCGCTGGTTGGTGGCATTTTTGCATTAGGCAAACTGGCAGAGTTTAAAAAATGGATTTGCACGCTCGATAAAATGAAAGTTTTCAGCCTTGTTGATTTTACGATCAGTTCCCAGGGGCTTGTCAAAGGCGACCGGGTAATGAATACAATGAAAGAGTTTATTTCAGATGCCAATATTGAGGATCTGGATATTGCGTATGCTGCCGTGGCTGCCGATATTGTAAACAAGAAGGAAGTTGTTTTCACCTCGGGAAGTATTTACGAGGCCATTCGTGCTTCCATTGCAATTCCTACAGTTTTTACACCGGTGAAAACCGGTACCGGTTTGCTTGTCGATGGCGGAATAATCAACAACATTCCTATAGGTCATGTTCGAAGAACACCTGGCGACATTTTGATTGTTGTCAATGTAAATGCGGATATTCCCGTATTTAAACCTGTTTCTTCAGAGCCTGTTAATGGAACCAGGCAATCGCTTTACCATAAAAAGATCAGAGGATTTTACAGCCATTTGCAGAAAATAAATCCGGCCAGCAACGAAGAGAAATTGGGTTATTTTGACCTGATCAATAAAACAATTGGCTTAATGACCTACCACATTTCGCAACTTTCTCTTGAAAAATACTCACCCGACATTCTGATTAATATTTCGCATGATTCGTGTGGTACCTACGATTTTTATAAAGCCGAAGAGATGGTGGAAACAGGGCGGCATGCTGCACTCCGGAGTATCGAAAAATTTCGGAATGTAAAGTTGGCTGAATAAAGTCTTATTCAGTAAAATATGATATTCGAAAATTTTTATTCCAAATAGGTATATCCGTACAATCCTGAACGATAATTCGATAAGAATTCCTTGCCCTCTTCTGCCGAAATTATTCCTGATTTTACCGATGAAGTCACCCATGTTTCAACAGTGCGAACCAATTTTTTTGCATTGTACTGTACATAGTCCAGAACTTCAGCAACAGTTTCTCCGTCAATAATCTGGTCGATGCTGTATCCTTTGTCATCAACCGAAACGTGAACTGCGTTGGTATCGCCAAACAAATTGTGCAGGTCGCCCAAAATTTCCTGATAAGCTCCCACCAGAAATACCCCGATGTAATAGGGTTCTTTGGCTTTCAGCGCATGAACCGGTAAATAGTACGAGAAGTTGCGCGTTGAGATAAAATTGTCGATTTTTCCGTCCGAATCGCAGGTAATATCCTGAATGGTTGCTGAACGTTCAGGTTTTTCATCAAGTCGCTGGATGGGTATAATCGGGAAAATCTGGTCGATGGCCCATGAATCGGGCAGTGATTGGAATAAGGAAAAATTGCAGAAATATTTGTCCGATAACATTTTGGGGAGGTAAGTCAATTCTTCCGGAACATGTTTTAGCTCGCTGGTCATTTGGTGAATTTCTTTTGCTATCGACCAGAAAAGTCGTTCAATTTGTGCGCGGGTTTTCAGGTCAAGCATGCCAAGACTGAACAAATCGAGCGCTTCTTCGCGAATTTGTTGCGCATCGTGCCAGGTTTCGAGCATCCTTGGCTGGTTAACCATTTCCCACAACGAAAACAATTCTTTAACCAATTCATGATCGTCTTCCTGCGGCTCTTCTTCCTCCTTCATGGTAGGAACGGAGGCGGTTTCCAGAACTTCAAAAATAAGCACCGAATGATGAGCTGTCAATGACCGGCCCGATTCGGTAATAATATTCGGATGTGGAATTTCGTTTTTATCGCTGGCATCAACCATGGTTGCAATGGCGTCGTTCACATATTCCTGAATGCTGTAATTCACGCTGCTCTCACTGCTCGACGAACGCGTGCCGTCGTAATCAACACCCAAACCACCGCCAATGTCGACAAACTGAACTTTAAATCCTTTCAGGTGCAGTTGCACGTAGAATTGAGAAGCTTCGCGCATAGCCAGCTTGATCCGGCGTATTTTTGTAACCTGACTTCCGATGTGAAAATGGACCAGTTTCAGGCAGTCTTGCATTTTGTTTCTTTCCAGATAATCAAGAGCTTCGAGTAGTTCACTTGAAGTTAAACCGAACTTGCTGGCATCACCGCCTGAATCTTCCCATTTGCCACTTCCGGAGCTCGAAAGTTTAATGCGAATGCCAACGTTTGGCTTAATTTTAAGGCGGTGCGCAATCTTGATAATCAGTTTTAATTCGTTTAATTTCTCAACAACCAGATAAATACGTCTTCCCATTTTTTGAGCCAGCAGCGCCAGTTCAATGTAATCCTCATCTTTGTATCCGTTGCAGATAATCAGCGAATCGTTATCGGTATTAATGGCGATTACGGCATGAAGTTCCGGTTTGGATCCGGCCTCCAGTCCAATGTTGAATTTTTTACCGTGACCAACAATTTCTTCAACAACCGGGCGCATCTGGTTCACTTTAATCGGATAAATGATAAAGTTTTGCGCTTTGTAATTGTATTCTTCGGCCGCTACTTTAAAACAGCTTGCCATTTTTTCAATCCGGTTATCCAAAATGTCGGGGAAACGAATCAGCATTGGAGCCGAAACATCCCGGACCTGAAGTTCTTCAACCAATTCTTTAAGGTCGACTTTTACTCCGTTCTTGCTTGGGGTAACTGTTACGTGTCCTTTTTCGTTGATGGAAAAGAAATTGATTCCCCAACCATTGATGTTGTAGAGTTCAGCAGAATCTTCAATACGCCATTTTCTCATTAAGGAAAAGTTAATTGTTTGTATCTAATCAATTTTAACGTCAATATTCAACGTTTTACCTTTCAATTAAAACTGAAAAAACCTGATTTTGTTTTTGATTAAGCTCCGTGTTTCAGGCAAGTGAATTTCAGGATGAAACTGAATTCATTAAATGCTGCTGTACACCGCGTCAATTCTATTCTATACCTGTTTTTTCAGACGCGGTAAATGTAATAAATTATTGAAAAGGATTTCATTTTTTTTGTGAACCTGAAATTTGCCGGACAAGCAGACTTCCTTTGTATTTTACGGCGTGGTATTTAAAACATTTGCATGCTGTGCAGACGTTTGTACCTGCCATCGAGTTGAATCAGTTCGTCGTGTGTGCCCTGTTCAACAATTTCGCCTTCATGAAAAACGCAAATCAAATCGGCACTTCTAACTGTTGAAAGCCTGTGTGCTATCACAATTGAAGTGCGGTTTTTCATCAGGTTTTCAAGAGCATCCTGAACAAGTCTTTCCGATTCTGTATCTAATGCAGACGTGGCCTCATCAAGAATCAGGATGGGTGGATTTTTTAGGATGGCGCGGGCAATACTTAGCCGTTGCCGCTGACCGCCTGAAAGTTTGCTGCCACGGTCGCCAATCATGGTGTCGTAGCCATTCTCGGTTTCGATGATGAAATCGTGCGCATTGGCAACTTTGGCCGCTGCAATAACTTCGGGCATGCTGGCCTGATCGACGCCGAACGCAATGTTGTTGAATATGCTGTCGTTAAAAAGTATGGCTTCCTGGTTGACATTTCCCATAAGATTGCGCAAATCGTGCAGTTTAAGCTCCCGAATGTCCTGTCCGTCAATCAAAATTTGTCCGCTTATTACATCGTAAAACCTTGGAAGTAAATCGACAAATGTTGTTTTTCCACTGCCTGACTGGCCAACCAACGCGATCGTTTTTCCGCGCGGAATTTCAAGCGAAACATTATTCAGGACAATTTTTTCATCGTAAGCAAAGGTTACTTTCCGGTATTGAATGGCATTCTTAAATGTGCTTATTTTTTGTGCATTACCGGCTTCAGGAATAGTTACATCGGCCAGTAATATTTTATCGATCCGATCCATTGAAGCCAAGCCTTTTTGAATGCTGTACAGCGCTGTTGTAAAAGCTTTTGCCGGATTTATGATCTGATAAAAAATAGCCAGATAAGCAATGAATTCTGTTCCGGTAAGTTCGCTGTCGTCATTCAGGATTAAAGTTCCGCCATACCAGACAACGATGATGATTACGATTGTTCCAAGAAGTTCGCTTAATGGATGAGCCAGTTCTCGGCGACGCATCAGCCGGTTCATAATTTTGCGGTAATCGTAAAGCTCCGAATTGAACCGAACATTCATTTTTTTTTCGGCATTGAATGCTTTGATAATCCGCAGTCCGCTAAGTGTTTCCTCCACAACAGTAAGAATTACGCCCATTTTATCCTGACCCTCACGCGATACTTTTTTCAGTGATTTACCAACTCTCCCAATAATAAAGCCGGCAATGGGTAAAACCAGCAAAATAAACAAGGTCATGCTGGGGCTCATAACCAGCATGGAAGCGAGTAAAACCAGAATGATAATCGGATTTTTCAGGAACATGTCGAGCGACGACATGATTGAGTTTTCTACTTCGGTCACATCGCCTGTAATGCGCGAAATAATATCGCCTTTGCGTTCGTCGGAGAAAAACGGAAGCGCCAACCGAAGCATCCGGGTGTAGATTTGTTCCCTGATGTCTTTTACAACTCCGTTTCGGATGTAAACGGCTTCGAATGCAGCAAGGTAGGCAAAACCTACTTTCAGCATAGTGGCAATGATTACAAAAAGTCCGATAAACAGCAGCGCAAAACCGGGCCCGTGTTCAGTCTTAAAAGTGGTAATGTAGTATGATAAATTGTGCTTTATTGCTTCAAGGCTTATCGCCCACGGCATCATTTCTTTCACATCATTGGCCTTGACGAAGATGATGTCGAGAATCGGAATCATCATGGTCACTGAAAAAACGGTAAACAAAGCAGAGAGTAAATTGAACAGGAAGTTTAGCGTCAGTTGCTTCTTATAGGGAGGAATAAATCGTTTTAGAATCTTGAAAAAATCCTTCATCGGATGTAAATATTCAGTATAAATAATAACTTGTAAAACTCTTCAGGATAGATGTTTATTGTGCAATTAAAAAACGCCTGTGTAGTTCTGAGGAGTAATCTTTTTCAGCTCGGTTTTTAAAGAATCGGTTATTTCAAGTGAATCGATAAACTCATGAATTACTTCCTGATCGATCTTCCGGTTTACGCGGGTAAGGTTACGAAGAGCTTCATAAGGATTTGGATATCCCTCGCGTCGCAGGATGGTTTGAATGGCTTCAGCAACAACAGGCCAGTTCTTTTCCAGATCGGCATTTATTGCTTCAGTATTGATTAAAAGTTTGTCGAGCCCGCGCAAAGTTGAGTTTACCGAAATCAGTGTGTGGGCAAATGGAACACCAATGTTGCGTAAAACAGTCGAGTCGGTTAAATCGCGCTGCAAACGCGAAACAGGCAATTTTGCCGCCAGATGTTCGAAAATGGCATTGGCCATTCCGATGTTACCTTCAGAGTTTTCGAAGTCGATTGGATTCACTTTGTGCGGCATGGCAGACGATCCGACTTCACCAGCCTTAATTTTTTGCTTGAAATATTCCATCGAAACATACGTCCACATGTCGCGGTTCAGGTCCATAATGACATTGTTGATGCGTTTCATGGCGTCGAAAATGGCGGCATGATTGTCGTAATTAGCAATTTGAGTGGTGTACTGTGTGCGTTTCAGCCCAAGATATTTCTTCAGGAAATGGTTACCAAATGCTTTCCAGCTAATTTCGGGATAAGCAATGTGATGAGCGTTAAAATTACCGGTTGCCCCGCCAAATTTCGCATCGCACGAAATAGCTTTTAACTGCTCCAGTTGTTCTTTGATTCGCTCCGAAAAAACCCTGATTTCCTTTCCCAGATTGGTTGGAGAGGCAGGCTGTCCGTGTGTTTTGGCCAGCATCGGTATGTTTTTCCATTCGTCGGCCAATTCGTCGAGTTTGTCTACCAAATCGTTAATCGACGGATAATATTCGTTGTCGAGCGCGTCGTGAATCGATTTCGGAACTGCTGTGTTATTGATGTCCTGAGATGTGAGGCCGAAATGGATAAATTCTTTGTATGCCTGAATATTCAATTTGTCAAACTCTTCTTTCAGGAAATACTCCACAGCTTTTACATCGTGATTGGTAATTTTTTCGATGTCTTTGATCCGTTGAGCATCTTCAACCGAAAAGTTGGCAACAATTTGCCTGAGAGCCGGAAAAAGATTTTTGTCGAAAGCAGATAATTGCGGCAAAGGCAATTCGCACAAGGCGATAAAATATTCAACTTCAACCAGGACGCGGTATTTGATCAGGGCAAACTCAGAAAAATAGAGTTGAAGGTTTTCGACTTTTGAACGGTAACGGCCATCGATGGGCGATATAGCTGTAAGTAAATTTAATTCCATGAATTTTTCATTTTTTCAAGCTGTAAAGGTAGAAAAATTTTAAACCTGTTTTTCGTAGCCCGGATGCAGCAATCTTCAATCGCGGTTTATTTTTCGGAAGTTAAAAACTTCCGCACCCATCAGGTGATATGATTTTTAATCGCATTTTTCTTATTGTATGAAAAAATGGCGATTGCAAATCGCCGCACCCGAAGGGCAATGATTTGCGAACGAAGTATATCTAATTGCCCGGTATATCTTGTCAGGGCTTTTGGCGGAACAGCATCTTTTATGCACCACGTAACAAAATATTCCTGACCCGGTTGTTGAAAATGGAGCAAGATGTGTTTGCAGAATTCTTTCGTCTCCATGGTTTAAATATGTTGTGGAATTTATACTTCGATTAAATTTATGAAAATTAGTCAGAAGAATTTTTGAGCAGCGATCTTCAATCGCGGTTTATTTTTCGGAAGTTAAAAACTTCCGCACCCATCAGGTGATGCGATTTTTAATCGCATTTTAGAAAGTGTGCAAAAACGGAAGTTAAATCTTGCGCACCAATTGGGTGAATCGGTTTGTAACCGCATAAGTTGGTTAATTGAAAATCACTTCTTGCTAATGGATGTAATCAACCTTTGTGATCCGGAAAACTATTTCAGAAATCATTGGATACTTATCAATTGTTATTCAGGAAATTATAATCGCGCAGGATTGTTTCGAAGAATGTTTCGGGTTTTTGGCCGGCTTTGATGTCCATCTTTTTTTCGATGGCTTCCTGTGTTTTTTTCGCCACTGTAAATATTCGGGCGGTTCGCTCCGGAAGTCTCAGCAATTCAAGAACTTCTTTAACGATGTACAGGTCATCGGTTGATAGTTTCGAGACTTCAGGATAAACAATGGAATAATTTTCAGGAACTTCGGTGTAAATGGTTTCTTTCATGCTTTTTGAGCGAACCCTTATAACTGTTGTGTTTGCCGCAATATCGCCTAATCGCTGACCTTTTTGATTTAAAATTATCGTTAAGGTTGCCACAGAACCAAGTGTGAATAAAACTTCAATCATTCGGATTATCCATCGCAAAAAGTAGCTCATAAAGGTGACAGAAGCTCCGTCGATTTTTACCACTTTAATTTTCAGAATCTTTTTTCCCCAGCTTTGCCCATTCATGAATAATTCGCTTAAAATACTATATAAAGCCACCGGAATATAGGCAATTACCAACATCCACGACTTATTCAGACTACCCGAAATGAACCCGGTAATACCCATAAAAATGAGAACGAAAAGCGTATCGAGCATGGTTGCAGCAATGCGTTCACCGATACTTGCAATGGGTTGTTCAATTTCTATATTTTGCGAAGAATCTATTTTTAAGGTATCCATCATTTTATCCTGATTTATTTTGTAAAATAAGTACTAATTTTTATTTAGTTTATTAAATTGCACAAATTTATTACCTTTTTAATTCTTACATGAACGAGATTCAATTTTTGCACAGGAATATAAAAAAATGGGAGGCTTTCGAATCTCTTCTTGAGCATAAAAGTCGGGCAAATCCTGATGTTGTGAGCGACATGTTTATTAGTCTTACCGATGACCTGGCTTATTCGCGAACCTATTTCCCGGATGCAAAAACTACCCATTATCTCAATCAACTAACGCAAAAGGCTCACGGTATTCTTTCCCAAAATAAACCGGTGAGCAAAAACCGCATCAAAGCCTTCTGGGTATCCGAATTTCCGTTGCTGGTTTATGCTTCACGAAAAGAAATATTTGTCTCTTTCGTAATTCTGGTTCTGTCAGTTTTGATCGGAATTTTGTCGACCATGTACGACAATGGTTTTACGCGAATAATCATGGGCGACAGTTATGTGAATATGTCGCTTTCGAACATTCAAAAAGGCGATCCGCTGGCTGTTTACAAAAGCATGAACCAAATTGATATGTTTCTGGGAATTACTTTAAACAACATTCGGGTGTCGTTTATTGCATTTGTAATGGGTTTGCTGACACCGGTTGGTACCGGATTTATGATCATGAGAAACGGAGTCATGCTGGGTACATTTCATGCTTTCCTGGCCGGACAAGGTTTCCTGCTCGATTCAATTGCGACCATTTGGGTTCATGGTACTTACGAAATATTTGCCATTACCGTGGCAGGTGGCGCCGGAATTGTAATCGGAAACAGTATTATTTTTCCGGGGACTTTTTCGCGACTCGATTCTTTCAGGAAAGGTGCAGTACGCGGTTCGAAATTGGTTATGGGTTTGGTTCCTGTATTTGTTGTTGCCGGGTTTCTGGAAAGTTTTATCACGCGGTATACGCAAGCTCCTTATTTTGTGCGGTTCGGAATAATTTTATTCTCACTCGTTTCAATCATTTTTTATTTTTATATCTATCCACTCAACTTGTTAAAAAACCAATCAAATGAAAAACAAACAAATTAATTTTAAAAAGGAACGCGATTTTGGAGATCACTTCAATGCAACCTTTAACTTCATTACTCAGGAGTACAAAAAGCTTGGGATGGCAATTCTCTACTTTGTGGTTCCACCTCTTCTTTTGTCAGCTATTTCGGTGACTATTTATTCGTTAAAAGCACAGGAACTTACCCAGACTCTCGTAAAGAATACCCAACCAGATCCGTTTGCCGTTTTTTCGGTTATTGGCCCACTCTTTGGCTATATTTTAATCGCGATGATTATTTCGCTCATTTCATCCGCAACGCTTTTCAGCACTGTTTATGGCTATATCAAACTTTATATTTCAAAAGGTTCTGATGGTTTTGAAATTACCGATGTTTGGGAACAGGTTAAAAAGAACTTTTTTAGAATTTTACCGGCGCTTGTGGTTGTTGGAATTGTTGTAGTTGTTGGTCTGGTATTGTGTATTATTCCCGGAATTTATTTGGGTGTTGGTTTAAGCATTGTATTTTGCATCATGATATTCGAAGAAAAAAGCTTTTCAGTTTCTTTTGGTCGAAGCCTTTCGTTAATTAACAAGAATTTTTGGCCAACTCTGGGCTCGCTTTTTATTGTAACTATTATCCTTTATATTTTAATGATCCTGGTTTCGTTACCCAGTATGCTGTTTGGTTTTAAATCGATACTTATGAATGTGAAACACGGTGCAAATGCGGGCATGAATTTGCCGGTAAGTTATTATATCGTGAATTCGCTGACCCAGTTGGTAACTCAGGTTTTAACTGTAATCCCAATTGTTCTTACTGCTTTTATTTATTTCGATGTGGTTGAGAAAGTTGAAAAACCTTCGCTGCTTGAGAAGATTGATCAAATAAACGAGAATGAGTAATCGTTTCAGCCGAACCATCCTATTTCTATTTTTAACTGTTATCCCGTGGTTTTGCGGGATAACAGTTTTTGCATCCGGTTTTTCTGTTGTCGATTCATCGCATGTCGAAGTCAGGCTTCCTGACCCAAAATTTGAAGAATCGTTTAAAAGCCAAAAAGAATTTAATTACTCGCTTCCACCAATAAAAACCAATCTTTTCGACCAACTGATTGAGTATCTCAAAGACCGGTGGGGAAGTCTGGAAAAAATTTCGGCCATTATACCGTGGATACTGAAATTGATATTCTTAGCACTGGTCCTTTTCTTTTTATTTATCGTCATAACCAAGACACGGATTTACCGGATTTTTTATTCTGATCAGGAAGTTGATGCTCCTGAATTTAAAATTTCGAAAACTGATTTCGAAAACGAAGATCTTGATGAACTGATTCGAAAGTTTGTTGCAGAAGAACAATTCCGCCAGGCAGTTCGGGTACTTTATCTTAAAGTAATCAGTTTGTTGCGCGCGAAAGAATACATTCATTTTTCAAAAGAAAAGACCAACATCGATTATTTGCACGATTTGAAAAATGACGAGCTGAAAACACGATTTTACGCCATCACTTCCATTTACAACCATGTTTGGTATGGCGATGCAGAAATTGCCGAAGAGCAGTTTGAAAAATTCGAAGAGCGATTCCAATCCTTTTATACTGCTATCGATGTTCAGGAATAACCGCATATATTTAATCGTTCCGGCGCTGCTCTTTGTTGTGCTGATTGCCCTGAACCATTACTCACCAAAGCCCATCGACTGGTCGGAAAATTACAACATTCAGGGCAAATCGCCTTACAGTTGCTTCGTTCTCAACGAAATGTTCAAATCAATTTTTCCTGATCAAACCATTGAAAATACGTACGAAAACTTTTATACAACTTTAGATTCAGCGAAACTTGAGTCGGGAAATGTCCTTGCAATCACATCAGATTTTAATCCCGATCCTTATGATCTGGACGCTTTGCTGAAATTCGTCGCCCGGGGAAACGACTTTTTTGTTTCGGCTGTAAAATTTGGCCGTTTCTTTTCCGATTCACTGAAATTTGATTTGTCTTCGTCGGTTATTGATACTTCATTCCTGAAAAATGAGAAAGAAATTTTATTCCTTTTAAATCCTGAACTTCGAAACGATTCGGGATATTATTTCATCAAACGAATGCCCCTGGTTTATTTCTCGGCTTTCGATACTATACATACACTGAAATTGGGCGAAAACCGTTATGGAAAAACGAATTTCATTTGCATGAAACACGGATTGGGGAAAATATACATTCATACGCAGCCACTGGCATTTACAAATTACAATTTACTCTACGGAAATACGGAATATGCGGCAAAAGCCTTGTCGTACTTGCCCGTCAGGAAAACGGTTTGGGACAATTATTACAAGCCCGATCGATTTGTCAACACGTCGCCGGTTCGGTACATTCTTTCGCAACCCGCTCTTCAACTGGCTTATTATCTTTTGTTGTTAACCCTGTTGTTGTATATGTTGGTTGAATCGAAACGCCGCCAATGCATAATTCCATTTATTAAATCTCCTGAAAACCGCTCGCTTCAGTTTGTAAAGACGGTTGGCAGCTTGTATTTCGGACAGCGCAACAATGCCGATTTAGCGAAAAAGATGACGGTTTATTTCAGAGAATTTTTGCGAGAACGATATTTGCTGACCATCATTTCGGGCTCAAAAGATAGTGTGGCTTTGGTTGCCGAAAAATCGGGAGTTTCCGGAGAATTGGTTCAGCAGGTTCTTGATTCGATTGTTTATTACGAAAAGGCTGAAAAGGCTACCGATTATGGATTAATGGAATTTAAACGCAGAATAGATACGTTTTACAAACAATGTTTATAAACTTAATTATGGAAACTCAGGAATATTTTGAAGATCGCATTGGCCTGAATGTCGTTCGGGATAAAATTGATGCGATTAAGACCGAAATGTCAAAAGTAATTATTGGTCAGGAACAAATGATTGAATTAATGATTGTTGCGTTACTTGCCGATGGCCATGTTTTGCTCGAAGGTGTGCCCGGAATTGCCAAGACGCTAACGGCCAAACTACTTTCGAAACTAATTTCGACCAACTTTTCGCGCATTCAGTTTACGCCCGATTTAATGCCTTCGGATGTTACCGGAACGACTGTGTTTAATGCCGGAAGTTCAAAATTTGAATTCAATGCCGGGCCGGTTTTTTCGAACATTGTTTTGATTGACGAAATTAACCGGGCGCCCGCCAAAACGCAGTCGGCTTTGTTCGAAGTGATGGAAGAAAAGCAAGTTACCGTTGACGGGAAAACCTACCAGATGGAAGCTCCGTTTCTGATTTTTGCAACCCAGAATCCACTCGAACACGAAGGAACTTACCGGTTGCCTGAAGCGCAGCTTGATCGGTTTTTGTTTAAAATTGTGGTTGGCTATCCAACGGTTTCCGACGAATTTTTGATTTTGCAGAATGCAAACCTGCGAAAAGGAGGAAAAGAAACAGAGGGAGTTGTGCCGGTTATTTTAGCTGCAGAACTTGTTGAATTTCAGAAATTAATACAGCAGGTACACATTGAAGACAATTTGTTGCAGTACATTGCCGAAATCGTACATAAAACGCGCAAACATGCTGCGCTTTATCTGGGCGCTTCACCGCGTGCTTCCATCAATATTTTAAAGGCCTGTAAAGCTTTTGCAGCTATTCAGGGGCGCGATTTTGTAATTCCCGAAGACATAAAGGCTGTAATGGTTCCGGTTTTAATTCACCGCATTTATTTAACTCCTGAAAAGGAAATGGAGGGAATTTCGGAGGCACAAATCATTTCAGAAATTTTGAATTCAGTTCCGGTTCCCCGCTAATTTATTTCAGGTGAAGATTTTAAAAGAAATATATACGCAGCTTCGGTTATACGTCATAAGCAGCAGCATTATTTTCCTGTTTGTTTTGGGGCAATTCTTCGATCCGATTTTTCTGGTCGCTAAAATCCTGCTGCTCTTTTTTATCATTTTTTTGGTGATTGACGCCATTTTGCTTTTTGCCACAAAACGTCAATTGCTTTTGTTGCGCCGTATAATTCCTGAAAAACTTTCGAACGGCGATGAAAATAAAGTGTTCATTATCCTCAAGAACAATCATTTCTTTAAACTTCAGGTTGAAATTATAGACGAAATTCCGGACCAATTTCAAATTCGCGATTTCAGGATTAAAGTCAAGTTGAAATCGCAGGAAGAAAAGGAAGTTGAGTATTCACTGGTTCCGAAAGCACGCGGAGAGTATTTCTTTGGTTACACAAATGCATACATTTCGTCGCCGGTTGGGTTGTGGAGCCGACGGATTAAATTTGGAGACCAGGATACAAAAGTACCTGTGTATCCTTCGTTTCTGCAAATGCGGAAATACGAATTTCTGGCTATTTCCAATCAGTTGGTCGACGCCGGAATTAAGCGGATTCGCAGGGCCGGTTCGTTTTCCGAATTCGACCAGATCAAAGATTATGTGGTTGGCGACAATTACCGCACCATCAACTGGAATGCGACTGCCCGCCGCTCGAAACTGATGGTCAACCAATTTCAGGAAGAACGTTCGCAGCAAATTTTCAATGTAATTGATATGGGCCGGCTGATGCAAATGCCTTTTGGCGGCATGACTTTGCTGGATTACGCGATTAACAGCTCGCTGATTTTATCGAATACGGCACTTTTGAAATACGACAAAACCGGTTTAATAACTTTTAACCAAAAGGTTGATACTTTTCTTCGTGCTGAGCGGGGAAACAAAACAATTTCCAAAATTCTGGAATTACTTTACAGCCAGAAAACAGCGCACCTGGAATCGGATTATGCTTATTTAAGCGCATTTGTTCGCCGGAATATTACACACCGAAGTCTGCTGATTCTGTATACCAATTTCGAGACAATTACCTCGTTGCAGCGCCAGCTAAACTATTTTAAACATTTAACGAAGAATCACTTGCTGCTGGTTGTTATTTTTGAAAATACAGAACTTAAGACTTTCTCAAAAGAACCGGCTCAAACGCTTGAAGAAGTTTACACCAAAACCATCGCCGAAAAATTTGTTTACGAAAAGAAACTGATTGTCAGGGAACTGAAAAAACATGGCATTTTGTCGGTTCACACAAAACCCGGAGACCTTTCAGCAAACCTCGTAAATAAATACCTGGAAATTAAAATGATGGGACAAATTTAGTATTCTGCAAACTTGCTGATAAGTAATGTCATTCCGAATTTATTTCGGAATCTCTTCGATGATGAGACCCTGAAATAAATTCAGGGCGACGCTGTGTTAAATCCATTCAAAGTGCATTGCAATCCGGAACAAGTAGAGAAAAAACAATCCAATGAATATCAGCACAAAAACATTTTTTTTGAAAGAGAAGAGCCAGTTTCTCCGGATAAAAAGCGAAAAAATATCAGAAATGAAATAAACCGGGAGTAAAGCCACCACTATGTTGTAGTTTAATGCCGATGCAAACTGAAGGTGTGTTAGCTGGTAAACAGCGCGTGTCATGCCGCAAAGCGGGCATTGGAACCCAAATAGATAATAGTGAATGCAAACAATTTTCGATTCGTCAAAAAGCAGGTCGTGTGGAATGAATGATACTGTAAGTATGGCAATAATCAGGATAGTTATCCGGATGCGTTGATTGTTTTCAAATTGAGATACTTTCATTTTAGGAATATTCATTAACCCGATCCACTGCTCTTCGAATTTCGATAATTTTATTTGGATGCATAAGGCTGATGTGTTAAATGAATTTCAGGATAACAAATTTAGTTTTTTCAAAAGCTTAGCAAACATATACTTTTAAAATTTGCAGGAATAAAAGTTTAGGTACCGATTAATCCGTAAATTTGATGAAATCAAACCAAAGAGGGCTTATGCTGAAAAATTCGACGATCTTTATTTTCATTATTTTTATGCTTTGGGGTTGCTCAAAAACCAATAGTCAAATGATCGATAAAAGCACAGTGAAAGAGCTTGATCTGAACCGATATCTTGGAACGTGGTACGAAATTGCCCGTTTCCCGCATTCGTTCGAGAAAAATCTGGTAGATGTCACGGCAACTTACAGTTTGCGCGAAGATGGAAAAATCAGGGTGATCAATCAGGGATACAAAAATACATTGGATGGTAAGCTTTCGGTAGCCGAAGGAAAGGCAAAAATTCCGAATAAATCTGAACCCGGGAAACTCAAAGTTTCTTTTTTCTGGATTTTTTACGCCGACTACAATGTGTTGGAACTGGACGAAAATTACCAGTATGTGATGATTGGCAGCTCTTCGCCCAAATATTTCTGGATTTTAAGCCGGACTCCGCAAATGGATCCGGCTACCTATGAAATGCTGCTCGAAAAAGCCCGGAAACGCGGGTATAATCTGGATAAACTTGAGAAAGTTCCGCAGCGGGTAAATTAATATTTTGATCAATTTTCTAACAAACTTTTTTATTAAAAAACTAAAAAATGAGAAGATCTTGGATAACTAAACTTATTGGTGGATTGAGCTTTACTTCTGCTATGTTTGTGTTTCAAGCCTGTTATGGAACTCCTCAGGATTTTGGACTGGATGTCTTTATTGAAGGTCAGGTTAAATCCGAATCCACCGGAATTGCAATAAAAGGAATTAAAGTTTCAGTTGATGGCCTTATGCAATACGAATATACTGACGAAAATGGTAAATTTTCATTTTATACTGAACGGGGAGATAGTTACAAAATCAAATTTGAGGATATAGATTCCGCTCAAAACGGTGCTTTCGCGAATAAAGACACCATTCTCTCGGCCATTGATAAAAAAGTGTATTTGAATATTGCATTAGACTCAAAGTAGATGCATCAGTTAATTCAAAAGAAGATATTTCGGCGATTCAAAAAATCTGAAACAAAAATTCATGAGTTGAATTATTTGTTTTGGGAATGTACAACAACATGTAACCTGAACTGTTTGCATTGTGGAAGCGATTGTACAAAAGATAACTCAGCCCGTGAAATGCCTTTAGACGATTTTTTATCGGCACTTGATACGATAAAATCTAAATCTGAAAATTTTATTGTTGTTTTAACCGGTGGCGAACCTCTTTTGCGCAAGGATATTGAATTATGTGGGAGGGAAATCAGGAAACGGGGAGTTCGATGGGGGCTGGTTACCAATGGATATTTGTACGATCAGCAAAAGCATATTTCGCTGTTGAACGCCGGATTAGGTGCTCTTACCATAAGTATTGACGGATTGGAAGATACACACAATTGGCTGCGAAATAATAAAAACAGTTTTTCAAAAGTCGATCAAGCGATTGATTTAGCAGCAAGTTCGTCCCGCCTGAATTTTGATGTCGTTACCTGCGTAAATCAAAAGAATATTGCTGAACTGCCGTCTATTTACGAATATTTAATCCGGAAAAGAGTAAAGTCGTGGCGTTTGTTTACCATTGTTCCTATTGGGCGGGCAAAAAGCAATCCGCAGTTAATCCTGACTGATCTCCAGTTTAAAAAAATGCTGGACTTTTTAAGCGAGAAGCGAAAACTGAAATCAATTGATGTCAAATTTAGTTGTGAAGGTTATGTTGGATCGTATGAATCAGATGTTCGTGATCAATTCTTTTTTTGCCGGGCCGGGATTAATATTGGTTCTGTTTTAAATGATGGTTCAATATCGGCCTGTCCAAACATCGATCGGAGTTTTTCGCAAGGGAATATTTATCACGACAACTTTGCTGAAATATGGGGAACAAAATATGAGGCGTTTCGTGATCGAAGTTGGACAAAACGCGGAAAATGTGCTGAATGCACTGAATATATAGATTGTCAGGGAAATGGGTTACATAACTGGCACGGAAATAAAGAAAATGCATTAATTTGCCACAATGAAAAAATAGAAAGGTCAATGAAGCTTAATTCTTAGAATTGAAAATAATTCTGGTCATGTACTGACTCATTCAAGTAACTTTAAAAAAATCAACATGAAATCAGGAATAATCTGCATCCTCATCTTCAGTATAGTATTTAGTTTCTCTGATGTTTTTGCTCAGGAAAATAAGCCAAAGGCTGAAAAATTGGTTTACGAATTCAATATCATGGAAAATATTGCCCCGGCTATCTGGCGGCAGACCAAGCAGGCGTTTGCGGAAGCCGACAGCCTAAAAGCCGATCTTTTCCTGATTCACATGAATACGTACGGCGGAACGGTGGTTGATGCCGATTCAATCCGTACCCGAATTCTGCACAGTAAAATTCCGGTAATTGTGTTTATCGACAATAATGCGGCTTCCGCGGGCGCGCTCATTTCAATTGCCTGCGACCGCATTTACATGCGCAGCGGCGCATCGCTCGGGGCGGCAACAGTCGTAAACCAGACCGGCGAAAAAATGCCGGATAAATACCAGTCGTACATGCGGGCAACTATGCGTGCGACGGCCGAAGCTCATGGAAAAGATACGATCATCAGCGGACAGGACACAACCTACAAATGGAGGCGCGATCCGTTGATTGCTGAAGCCATGGTCGACGAGCGTGTGTATATCCCGGGCGTGATCGATACCGGCAAGATACTGACTTTTACACCGCTCGAAGCGCAGAAAAATGGCTATTGCGAAGGTATCTGCGAAACAACTGAGGAAGTGTTGAAACTGAATGAAATGGAAAATGCCCGGATCGTTGAATACAAACCAACAGCATTGGAAAAGTTCATCGGATTTATGGTGAACCCAATTGTTTCAGGAATTTTGATTATGGCCATTTTGGGTGGTATTTATTTCGAAATGCAAACTCCCGGAATTGGATTTCCTTTTGTTGTTGCGGTTACTGCCGCAGTTCTGTATTTTTCGCCTTTATATCTCGAAGGTCTGGCAGCCAACTGGGAAATATTGATTTTCATAATTGGTTTAATCCTGATTGCGCTTGAAATATTTGTCGTTCCCGATTTTGGAATTACCGGAATTTCTGGAATTACGCTGGCATTTTCAGGATTGGTTCTAAGCCTGATTAAGAATGTAAATTTCACTTTCGAACACGTAAACATGAATGACATGCGGATTGCGCTCGTTACCGTATTTGGTGGTTCGGTTGCCGGAATTGGCCTGGCAATTTATCTGAGCCAGAAAATGTTTACCTCACAAACCGGCCAGTTCTCGCACCTTTCGCTTCACGAAGTTATGAAAATGGAAGATGGTTATTTGGGCGTCGATCCTGATTTGCTCAGGTTGAAAGGTGAAAAAGGAATTGCAATCACGACGTTGCGCCCAGCCGGGAAAATTAGCATTGCAGGCAAAAATTACGATGCCATGGCGCTTGTGGGAATGATTGACAAAGGAGCTGAAGTTGTTGTCGTAAAAGTTGAGGCTGCCCAGTTGTATGTGGAAGAAAAATAGTTTACAGTCGCAGTATTCAGTTTTCTGAAAGAACTTAGATAAGTGAGCGGGTGACTCAAAGTCACCCGCTCACTTATTGTTTGTATTATCTATTTTCCAAATCGCTTCATGGCATCTTCAAGAATAGTTGCTGTGGCGGTGGCTCCGCACCTTGAACATCCTGCATCCTGCACGGCAATTAGCTGATCGAGTGTTCTGACTCCTCCGGCAGCTTTAACTTTAACATTTGGACCGACACTTTTTTTCATGAGTTCCAGAACGGGAATGGTTGCGCCTTTGTAATTGTAATCGCCATTCGATTGTTTTACAAACCCAAAACCGGACGAAGTTTTCACATAATCGGCGCCAACTTCAGTACAAATCCGGCAAAGATTTACGATGTCAGATTCTTTGGTCACAAAATCGGTTTCAAAAATTACTTTCACCATAGCGCCATGCTGATGGCAAATGTCGGTAACCGATTTAATTTCGTTCGAAATATATTCCCAATCGCCTTGCAAAGCTTTTCCAATGTTGATCACCATATCAATTTCAACCGCGCCGTCGTTGCAGGCAGTTTCAGCCTCAAAAACTTTAACCTGAATTGCAGAATTTCCAGCCGGAAATCCAATGACGCAGCCAACCAGCACTGAACTTCCTTGTAATATTTTGGCAGCTTGTTTCACCGCATAGGGTTTTACACAAACCGAAGCCACGTCGTATTTCTTGGCCACTTCGCATTCACCTCGCAAATCTTCGTCAGTTAAGGTTGGATGAAGAATAGAATGATCGATCATTTTGGCAAGTTGGTTGACTTTTTCGTTCATGGGTTTAGGTGTTTTTGTTCGGGTATTTAAAGTAGATTCAGAATTTCGGAAATAGAGGAAATTGTGTAAAAGTTTTGGTCATTAGTCGATTTGTGATCTTTTTCGTGCTGCCACATCACTTCAAAAGGTACATGAACAGCCTGAGCGCCAATGTTTAAAACCGGAAGAATATCCGATTTAACCGAATTGCCGATCATTAAAAATTCGCTAGGTTCAATATCCAGGTGGGAGAGTAGTTTCAGGTAATTGTCCTCCTGTTTGTCGCTCATAATTTCGATGTGATGAAAATAACCAATTAATCCCGATCGCCTGAGTTTTTGTTCCTGATCGAGCAAATCTCCTTTTGTGGCCAGAATTAATTTGTATTTTCTCTGAAGCTTTTTCAATACTTCTTCAACACCGTCGAGCAATTGAATGGGCATGGTCAGGAGTGATTTACCTGTTTCAATTATTTGTTCTATTTCCGAAGATTTTACCACATGATTTGTTTCGCGAATGGCGGTTTCAAGCATCGACAAAATAAAACCCTTGGCGCCATAGCCAAAAATCTCCAGATTCTGAATTTCAGTCTTTAATAATTCAGCCGAAGTTGTTTCCTCTGTCTGGTATGGTTTTAGAATTTTGCAGAATACTTTTTCAACATCCTGATAGAATGGTTCGTTAACCCAAAGTGTGTCGTCGGCATCGAAGCCAATAACCCGAATTGATTGAAACATGAAACTTTTTTTATTGTTTGAATGCCTGAAATTAATCAATTCTTCCGGTATTTATCAAATCGGAATACCAGTAGGCCGAGTTTTCAGGATCTTAAAATTATTTGACAAAAATCAAAAAGTAGAAAATAACCAAAACGGTAACCATTGAAGTTGAAATAAAAGCTGCCTCGGCTCCAAAATTAAACCAGATTAGCCCGGCAAACGAGCTGGCAAATAAAGCCGCGAGACTTTGGTATCCAGCAAACGAGCCGATGGCTGTGGCTGTGTCTTTTGGGTCTGAAACGTTGCTGATCCACGCTTTGGCAATTCCTTCGGTAGCCGCTGAATACAGGCCGTAAAGAAAAAACAGGATGAGGTAAATGGTAAGGCTACTGGTGAGTGCCATACCCGAATAGACCACGGCGAATAAAACCAACCCGATGGTAAAAACAGTTTTCATTTTGAATTTGTCGGCAATTATCCCCATTGGGAAAGAGGAGAGTGCATAAATTAAATTGTAAAAAATGTAAAGCCCAATTACGTTGGTGTCATTCATCCCCGATTGCTTAACTTTCAGGAGAAGCAACATGTCGGAGCTGTTGAAAAGAGCAAAAACCAGCAAGCCAACAACAACTTTCCGATAGGCAGGCGGACTTTTTTTCCAGTATTTCAGGAATGAAAAGAATGGCGTTGAAACATTGGAAACCGGACTGATTTGTTTTTTGTCTTTTACCAGGAAAGTGGATGCAACGGCAGCAAGTCCAGGTAAAAAAGCAATCAAAAAAAGTGTTTTGTAATCGCCTGGCCTGAAATACAGGTAAAGAAGCGCAATGGCGGGTCCAAGTACTGCACCAAAAGTATCGGCAGAGCGATGAAAGCCGAATACTTTTCCCTTGGTTTGCGGGGTTGCTTCGTCGGAGAGCAGTGCGTCACGGGCTCCGGTCCGCAATCCTTTCCCGAAACGGTCTAACGTACGTGCGAAAAATATCCAAACCGGATAAAGAAACAGCACCATCATGGGTTTTGAAATGGCGCTCAACGAATAACCCAATTGAATGAAAGGGGCGCGTTTTCCGGAGTTGTCCGAAAGTTTTCCGAAATAACCTTTGCACAAGCCGGCAGTGGCTTCGGCAATGCCTTCCAGAATACCAATTAAAACCACAGAGAAACCGATGCTTTTCAGAAATACCGGCATAACCGGATAAAGCATTTCACTGGCCGTGTCGGTAAACAGGCTAATGAGCGAAAGAACCCAAACTGTTCGTGTGATGTATTTCACAAAAGAAGTATTGTTATAAATCCATCAATCTCTTTTCCCCGTGCTTGTTCAGAAGTATGTCGGTTTTACTTCTGGTAACCAAACAACCGTATTTCATTTCCTGAAGGTGTGGTAAAATCTCTTCGTAAAAGGCATTTATATTCTCTTCGTCATCAACCAATTCCACTACTTCGGGTAATTTATCACTGACTTCCCAAAATTTGTACGAATGAATCACAGAACTGGCGCCATAACCTAAAATTCCCTTCAGAACGGTTGCTCCGGCAATTCCTTCTTTTTTGGCCTTGAACACAATAAATTCTGAAAGAGGCGTTTGCTCAATCCGATCGGTGGAACTGATGTAAATGCGTAAAATTGCTGCCTGACTGTTATTTTTCATTTTCAAATGGATTTAATGATGAGTCTTCCGGCGTAAACTGCTACCAGACCTATAAAAAAACTGAGCGAAGTGTAGAGTGCAAAACGAATCCATTCCTGCTGCCTGAGCAACATAAACGCATCGTTTGCCAGCGAAGAGAACGTGGTGAAACCGCCGCAAAAGCCAACGGTCAGAAACAGGCGGATTTCGGGATTCAGAAAATTACCTTTTTCAGAAATTCCGAAAATAATTCCGATAATCAGGCTTCCGGTAATATTTACCACGAAAGTGCTCCACGGAAAAACTGAAGCTACGTTTTCCTGAAAATAGCGCGAAATAAGAAAACGGGTCACTGTTCCGATGAATCCACCAAAACCAACTAACAGAATAGATTTGAGCATAAATTTTTGAATTAGTTCATAACCATTTTGTAGATGTCATCAGCCCGAAAAGTTGAACGAGCAGTTCATGGCAGACCTCATTGCCAGTCACAAATATATAGATTCTGGCCTGAATTTCTATACCTCCATCTTTAAGACCACCTTAAAAACTTTATGGTGGCTTTAAATGTTTCAGAACGCATAAACGCTCTGATAACCTGTGCGTAATGTGAACGGATAGTAACTAAAAATTGAATATTATGAAAATTGCAGTATTGGGAACCGGTATGGTGGGAGATACCATTGGTTCGAAATTAGTTGAATTGGGGCATTCCGTAAAAATGGGATCCCGGTCTTCGGAAAACGAAAAAGGGTTGGCATTTGCCAGCAAATACAAGGAAAATGCAAGTTTTGGAACTTTTGCCGAAGCTGCGGCATTTGGAGAAATCGTGTTTAACTGCACATCGGGAATGGCATCGCTGGCAGCATTGAAACTGGCCGGGGAAGAAAATCTGGAAGGCAAAATTCTTATCGATCTGTCGAATCCGCTTGACTCCGGCAGTGGAATGCCGCCAACCCTTTCGGTTGCAAATACCAGTTCGCTGGGCGAAGAAATTCAGAAAGCTTTTCCGGAGAGTAAAGTGGTGAAAACGCTGAATACCATTTGGTGTGGCATAATGGTTAATCCGGGAATGATTAATGGCGGCGATCACAACATTTTTATGAGCGGAAACAATGCCGGAGCAAAAGCAGAAGTCAGGGAAATCCTGAAATCATTTGGCTGGGTTGATAAGAATATTCTTGATCTTGGCGACATCAGTTCTGCCAGGGGAACCGAAATGTATCTGCCCATTTGGCTTCGGATTTATGGCGCAACTGGCAATGGCGCTTTCAACATTAAAATAGTAAGCTGAAAGAATCTAATTCATTGTACATTCAGGTTTAAAAACAAATTTTCCTGAGATTTACTTCCACATGAAATTAAATTTTGAAAAGGATTGAAAGAAATTCTGAATATGTTGTTGGAACTCAACAAGACTGGCCTGTTTCAGTAAAAATTCAAAAAAATATCTGGTTTAAACGTTTCGTTTATAACTTCGTAACAAGTTTCAGCGTTATTTTTACCGAAAATGGCTCACAGCATGAAGAATTTTTTTGAATCGGTTAAGGTAAAGGTATTTCTTGGCTATATGACTTTGGTTGTATTGGCCTCGCTAATTATTTGGGTCATATATTCCGAAATACTCCAGTTTTCGGTCAATAAAGTTGATTTCAATCCTGCGAATAATAAGTTTGTTTACGTAAATACCATTCTTACAAATCTTTATCAGGCTGAAGGGTTGGAACGAAATTATTCGCAGACAGGCCAAAGCAAACACTACATCGATTACCTGGATTTGATGAATACGATCAGCTTGCAGATTGATACGCTGGCCTTGATGATGAATAACCCGATTCAGCAAATGCACACCGACAGCATTAAAAAGTTACTGAAAGTAAAGCAGAAAAACCTGAAGGAATTGTATGAAATCAAGAAAACAAATTCCTCGACAACACGATATCAGGAGGGACTAAAGAAAATACCGGCCGTTAAAGATACCATTGATCATTATTCTGAAGTGGTCAAGAAAATCATCAATAACCGCGATTCGATTTACGTGAAGCAGCAAAAGAAGAAGTTTTTCGCCCGGTTAGCCGATGTTTTTAGTTCGCAGAAGAAGAGCGACTCCAGTCTGCACGTAGTTGCTTCGCAATCGGTTAAGATCGATAGTTTGCTCAATAAATCCAATCCTGCCGATTCGATTGCCGGTTACATCACCTCGATAATGACCGAAATACGCGACGAAAGTGTTGTGGTTGAAACGCGGTTAAAGCAAAAAGAACAGGAAGTACTCGTAAACGACCGCATAATTTCGGCTCAGTTGCGCCAAATGCTATCCGACATTGAGAAAGAGGACCTCTACAATTCCTTTCAAAAAGTGCGGGATCAGCAAAACAGGGTCGAAAAAGCGACACTGCTCATTATTTTGGTTGGTAGTTTTGCGTTGGTGGCCATTATTTTTTTCCTGGTTAATATCCTGAAAGACATTACGAAAAGTCAGCATTACCGGCAAAATCTGGAAAAAGCGAAGGCTTATTCTGAATCGCTGCTGAAAAGTAAGGAACAATTTATGCTTAGCCTAACACACGATTTAAAATCGCCGTTGAATTCAATTATTGGCTTTACCGGATTGATGGAGGATGATGACGATGAAGTTTCGCTTCGACATCAGAAGTACCTGCACAATATTGATCGGGCTTCGCGGCATATTTTGAAGCTGATAAACGACCTGCTCGATTTGGCCAGACTCGAAACAGGGAAACTAAGAATTGAACGGATTGCTTTCAATCTGAACCATTTGGTTGAAGACATTGTTGAAGGATTTCGTCCGCAGGCTCAGGAACGTAACATCGATTTGCACCTCGAACTGAATATTCCTGGAAACGCTAATTATCAGAGCGATCCGGTTCGGATTACGCAGATTTTGGGTAACCTGATTTCGAATGCGCTAAAATTTACCGAAGAAGGCAATGTTTCAGTAAAAGTTTCTTCTGCCGGACCTTCCGAAAAAACCGACTGGATACAACTGGATGTGACTGATACCGGAATAGGAATTTCGGAAGAAGATATTAAGCGGATTTTTGATGAATTTACAAGGGTATCAACCGACAAAAAACAATACGAAGGCACAGGACTCGGATTAACAATCACACAAAAAATAGTGACTTTGTTGCAGGGCAGCATAAACCTGGAAAGCAAACCGGGCGAAGGCACACATTTTACGGTTTTATTGCCGCTCGAAAAAGATGAGTCGTCGGTTGTTGAGTCGCCTAAAGTTTTAAATGGCAGAAATTTAACTCCTGAAATTAGTCTTGCGGGAAAGCGAATCTGGCTGATAGACGACGATCAGACTTTGCTTGAAATGATCTCGATGATTTTAAAATCTGCCGGCGCAGAAGTTCGGTTTTTTAGTGATCCGCAAAAGGGAATCGCAGCGTTTAAAAAAGGTTGTGCCGATATTCTGATTACCGATATTCAGATGCCAAAAATGAATGGGGTAGAAGTACTGAAACGAATTCAGGAGAAAAATGAAGGTCCGATTACTTCTATTGCAATTTCAGGCGCCGACGATCCGCAGAATAAACTGGCAGGTTTTTCGGTGTTCATTCAAAAACCATTCGAACCGAAGACCTTAATCAACATTATTTCGGGCCAAAAAATTGTTGCTCCTGAAGTTGAAACAGTTGATTTGATTGAAAAGGAACTAAAAAACGATTACAATCTTGACCAGTTTGCTGCATTTGCCGCTGGTGATCCCGACAGTCTGAAGCAAATATTGGTCTCGTTCGTGAAATCGGGTAAGCAAAATACATTGCTTTTCAGACAGGCCATTCAGGAAGAAAATTTGTTTGCGGTTTCCGAATTGTCGCACAAAATGCTTACGCTTTTCAGGCAGCTCCAGGCAACTGATATTGTTGAACTTTTAGCAGAACTCGAACGCAAAGATTTCGACAAAGTTGACCAGCAATACTATTTGTATCTCAGTAAATCGGCGCTTAAAAAGATCGATAAAATTCTTCAGAAGATTCAGGAAGAAGAGCACATTGAAGTGGCCTGATTGGCGACTATTGGTATTTTCATTACTTCTCAGGAACCACAATGTTGTATTGCTTCAGCTTGTTATACAAGGTTTTCCGATCGATTTTCAGCATGCGTGCAGCTTTGCTTTTATTGTAATCCACCACATCAAGAACTTTCTGAATCAGATCGCTTTCGTTTGCTTCGTTAAACAGTTTAAACTTATCATCTTTGACCGTTGTCTGGAAAATTTCGGGTGGTATTTCGTGCTCGCCAATCAGGTTTCCAACGGCAAGGAGTGAACCGCGTTTAATTACATTTCTCATTTCGCGCAGATTTCCCGGCCAGGCGTAATTCAAAAAAATAGCTTCAACTTCGGGTTCAAAACCTTCGACCGATTTTCGGAGGTCTGCATTTGCCTGTTTTAAAAAGTGATTCGCAAAAAGCATAATATCATCGCGGCGCTCCCGTAGTGAAGGAACATTGATCTGGAATTCGTTGAGACGGTGATATAAATCTTCCCTGAAATTTCCCAAATATTGTGCCTCGCGCAGGTTTTCGTTGGTGGCGGCTATAATTCGCACATTTACCGGAATCTCCCGGCTGCTCCCAACCGGTTTAATTAAACGTTCCTGTAAGGTGCGAAGCAACTGAATTTGAGTTGCGTACGACAGATTCCCAACTTCGTCTAAAAACAAGGTGCCACCATTTGCTGCCTCAAAATGGCCGGTTTTATCCGTAATTGCTCCGGTGAACGAACCTTTCACATGGCCAAAGAATTCACTGGCCACAAGTTCTTTGGGAATGGCGCCACAATCAACAGCCACAAAAGGTTGGTCGGACAACAGACTTAGAGCATGGATTGAACGGGCAACATATTCTTTTCCGGTACCGCTTTCGCCTGTAATTAAAACTGAAAATTGGGTTGGAGCAACCAGACGTATGTATTCTTTTAGTTTTTTGGATTCTTTGCTGTTTCCTTCGAGAAAATTTTGTATTCTGGATTCTGTTTTGAGTTCTCTTACCTTTTGCTTTTTATGTACATGTTCAATTGCGGTTGCCTCACGAATCATATTAAGTACTTCTTCAGGCTGAAAAGGCTTTGAAATGTAGTTAAATGCTCCCTGTTTAATTGACTGAATCGCTGTGGTTATGTCAGCATATCCAGTCATCATTATAATTTGTGTTTCAGGCGATTCGGATTTAATCAACTTGATTATATCCATACCACTTAACCCAGGCATGCGTAAATCTGTTAAAACCACATCGTAAAATTCTCTGTGTATAATCCGTTTAACTTCTTCAGGAGAAAAAACAGTAGTAACCTGATTTCGATGTTTCTCAAGCAGTTTCTTCAACATCAGGCAAAAAGTTACATCGTCGTCAACTATTAAGATATTTGTCATCAACCTTTAAAATGTTTTTACTTATTGTGTAAATGAACGTTTAATTTTATCAATTAGTATAAGCATATTTGATCTAAATTGTTTCAGATGAATGAAAAAACCTCTGTCAAAAATCTTTTTTTTTTGACAGAGGCTGTGGACACCTAATCCAATGATTATTCAAGTACTTCCCGAATAATTAACTTCTGATTAGTGTTTATATATTGGGATCTGTTTCTGTTTAGTTATGGTTTTGGTTTTTCGGAAGCCGGTGCTTGCATTTTTAGGTCACTTTCCGGCTTTTCAGCTTTAATTAATTTACCAAGATCGTCGAAATACAAAACTAGTTTGCTTTCGTCTTTACTAATGTTCAATTTGAAACTGCCATCGTCTCCTTTGAATGCACCATCGGTTTTATAACCGGAATAAGTCTTCGACAGCGTTTCTGAAATAGCCTTTGGAACTTCATCCACAGTTATTTCCTGATATTTCACTTCTTTATCCTGAAGCTGAATAACGACGTTGTCGGATAATACTTTTTTAGCGGATAGGTTTGTCGGTGTCGACAAACTTAATGCTGCAATTGCTGCAGACACAATAATGATTGTTTTCATGATTTTACTTTTTAAAATTTAAAATTTGTTTTCTTTTTAAAAAACATTGTTGATCTACCAGATGCAAAAGTGTCGCCAAACTTCAACTTTGGTTTCAGAACCGCTGTAAGTTGCTGCTATGTAGTTAAATATTAAAGCTGAACAGATTTGTCCATCAAAACATAACTGCAAGAAAGTTGTGGAATAGGTAAAAAAAATGTGGAAAAAATCCACAATTGTCAGGAAATGAGAAACTGGTCTGTTGATCTATAGGAAAATCTGAATTTATTCAGAATCAGATAATTGTTGAAAATAAAAAACCTCTGCCAAATAATTGGCAGAGGCCATGGACACCCAACCTCATCCTTTATCCAAATTCTGTTGAATAATTTACTTCCCACCAACTGTGTCATTACTTATATAAAGTATAGAGATGCTAACTTGCTGATTCGGGAACTTTTACTTTAATTACTTCACCTTTTTTGTTTAGGACCAGTATTTCTTTTGTTTTCCCTTTAGATACTACTATCTTGAAGGTTCCATCGTTGCCCCTAAATGCCTTTTGGGTTACATAGCCCGAATATTCTTTTTCTAATGTTTTTGTAACCACTTCAGGAATTTCAGCAATTGTAATTTCCCGGTATTCTGCTTCATTATCCTGAATTATGTTATATCGTACCAGGATTTTATTAGCCTGAACTATTTTTGGATTGGATAAACTTAGAACCGCAATAGTAGCTGATATTGTAATTATAGATTTCATGTTTTGGTTTTTAGAGTAAATAAACAATCGCAAATGTATAACCAAAGATTTTGCAGGCCTGATAGTTGGAGTCAATTACTTTGATATCAAACGTTTGGTTACTTCTGGTATTAATTTGAAAAGGGATAAGAGTGAAATGAATTGTAGATTCTACACAGAAGCTGTGGAAAAAATCCACACATTGATGGATGAGATGAAGTAGAAAGAAATTGCAGCTTAATAATTCAGAAACGAATTTCTGAGATGTTCATCTTGATGATCCTTATCTTTGCAACTGGCAGTTTGTTAGGTATTTGCAATCACTATAAAGTAATTCATCGACCTGAACTTTTTAAACTATCAACTGTTCTTAATCAGAAGTACCTGAAAAGGTATTTCTTAGAGTTTTTCCGGAACGTAAATGCCAAACACTATGAAAATAAAATTAAGGTTCCTCGTGATCACGGTATTCATTTCCACTATTACCACGATTGGTCATCTAAACCTGAAGGCACAAAATTCCGCACGATCTTCAAGTAATACTGTGCAAACGAACGACAGTTTAAAAGCTCAGGTTCATAAACTTCAAGGTGAAATTCAGGAAGGTTCTTACACCCGAATTCCAAATAAAGATTTTGAAAACATTTTGGATAATAAAATTCAAAAATCATTGCGCGAGATATTAAACTGGTGGCTTATAATTGTTGCTGCACTGGTTTCCGGCTTAGGATTTCTGGCGAATAAATATGCCAAAGCTTACATTCAGACGATGGTTGATGAAAAAGTAAAACAGCTTAATCTGGAAAATAAAGAACAAATTAAAAGTATTAGTACGCATTATTTTTCGAGCGTAATTGACAGTTTGCTGGACTTTAAAATTGAAAATATTACAAAGAAAAACAATAAGGTAGATGAGCCGGTTGTTGATGATCTGAAAAGTTACCTGACCGATGAAAGCATCACTATAAACGAACGAAAAAAAGTGTATCTCATTGATACAATCATGCGCTGCTATTATTACAGCAACTATGCTCAGCGAATCGAGAAAATGATCGCGTTGATCAGGGAATACGAAGAAAAACTGGTGCTTCTGGAAACAACGTATGTAAATGCGGCCATTGCATTTAGCGACATGTACGATCGTTACGGAACCAAGGACTTTTTAATTTCTGCCATCGAAAATTGCAACAAATCGATTAAAATATTGCCTGATTACGGTTTGGCTTTTGCTCAGAAACTTGAACTTTATATCATGGCCGTATCAAAGTCTTTTGACGAGGATGAGCAGAAACAATATAAAAATGAATTGTTTAGGGTTTTCAGGGACATTGAGAACAATACAAGCATTTATTTGTGCAGTGAGTTAGTTGCCAGACTTGAAGTTGATAAGAAATCCTATTTGGGACCGTATCTCGAAATTTTATTCCGCGATTATGCCGACCAGATGCAGAAGATTATTGACAGAGTTCCAAAACCTACTGACAATGATACGCCCACAATTTAATCCCATGCTAAGGACAATAAAAAAGGTTGCCATTTTGTGACAACCTTTTAAGATATTTTGCTTTCAACTTATTGGCAACCTTTATCTGCGTCCGGAATACCAGCTTTATTAATAAACCAACTGAGTGTTTGTGATGACGGCCGCTCAATAGGAAGTCCATATACACGGTCGAATACCAGAGATGCCAGAACGCCCATTGCACGCGAAACGCCAAACAAAACAGTATAAAAATTGGCTTCTTTTATGCCGTAATGATGAAGTAGGGAACCGCTGATGGCATCAACGTTTGGCCACGGATTTTTGATTTTCCCGGTACTTTCCAAAATTGGTGGAGCAACTCTGTAAATAGCATTTACGGTATTGATCAACTTATCGTTTTTAATGTATTTTTCGGCAAACTGTTGTTGAACGGTGAACCGTGGGTCAGTAATTCGTAACACAGCATGTCCGTATCCCGGAACAACCCTTCCTTGTTCTAATGTTTGTTTGATGTAAGCAGCGATTTGTTCGTCAGTTGGTTCATCGGTTTCCAGTTGTTCCAACATTTCTTCAATCCAGCTCATTACTTCCTGGTTTGCAAATCCGTGCAACGGACCAGCCAGTCCAACCATTCCGGCGCCAAATGAATAGTAGGCATTGCTTAATGCCGAACCAACCAAATGTGTTGCGTGTGCTGATACATTTCCTCCTTCGTGGTCGGCATGAATCACCATATAAAGTCGCATCAACCGTTTGACTTCAACATTGTCAAATCCCATCATGTGTGCAAGGTTACCTGCCCAGTCGAGATTTGGATTTGGTTCAATATGGTCGCCATTGTGGTACATGCGGCGATAAATGTAGGCTGCTATACGAGGCAAACGGGCGATCAAAGTCATTACATCTTCGTACATAAAGTCCCAATAGAACTTTTTGTTTACACCGGCACGGTAAGCTTTTTGAAATACAGAATCATAAGCCATTGAAATAATTGCCGTACTGAACTGTGTCATTGGCCGGCTGTTTTTAGGCAGCGCATCAATCACATCAAATACGTGCTGTGGCACGTGTGCGCGTGTTGCCCAGTCTTTCGAAATGTTTTCAACATCTTCCGGCGTTGGTATTTCTCCAATCATCATCAGATAAAATAATCCTTCAGGAAGTGGTTCTCCATCGGGATGTATTTTGGGTAGTTTTTGCTGCAATTCAGGAAGTGAATATCCTCTGAAACGGATTCCTTCGTTGGCATCAAGTTTCGATGTCTCTGTTAATAGTGCCGGAATTCCTTTCATTCCTGAAAGCACCTGATCTATTGTTACCTGTCCAAGAACTACATCGCCGTGTTCTTTTCTTAGTTTCTGAAATTCGGCCATGCATTTGCTGGCTTTTTCGTAAAATCGATTTTTAATATATTCCATATTTTAGTCTTTAGTTTTTTTTAAATATCAAAAATAACTTTCACAATTTAGTGAATATTTCTAATTATCTCATCAGCAAATTCAGAGGTCGACAATAAAGTGGCACCTTCCATTTGGCTGAAAAGGTCTGATGTGACCCTTCTCTTCGAGAAAGTATGTTCCATAGCATCGTAAACGTGTTCGGCTGCTTCATCCCAACCAAGATATTCCAGCAACATGGCGCCCGAAAGGATTAATGAACCCGGATTTGCTTTTCCGGTTCCGACAATGTTTGGCGCTGTGCCGTGAGTCGCTTCGAAAATGGCATACCCGCTGTTGTAATTGATGTTGGCCCCGGGCGAAATTCCGATGCCGCCAACCATGGCTGCAAGCTGATCCGATATATAATCGCCATTCAGGTTTAAAGTAGCAATTACTGAATGATCAAACGGATGCAATAAACTTTCCTGAAGAAATGCATCAGTAATCACATCTTTTACAATTATTTTACCTCCGGCTTTAGCAGCTTCGAGCGAGACTTTTGCTTCATCTTTTCCTAATTCCCGTTCAATTTTTTGATATTGGCGCCAGGTAAAGGTATACTCTCCAAATTCACGTTCGGCCAAATCGTAGCCCCAGTTTTTGAAAGCACCCTCGGTAAATTTCATGATATTTCCTTTGTGCACAATTGTTACGGAAGGCAAATTACGATGAATGGCATATTGAATGGCAGCCTTAATTAATCGCTCCGAACCTTCTTTCGAAACTGGTTTTACGCCAAACGAACTGCTCTCAGGAAACCGGATTTTATCCACGCCCATCTCGTTGATCAAAAAATCGCGAAATCGATTGGCTTTATCGGTTCCTGTCATGAATTCAATTCCGGCGTAAATATCTTCAGTGTTTTCCCTGAAGATGTGCATATCAACCAACTCAGGATAACGAATTGGCGAGGGGACACCTTTAAACCACCTGATCGGACGCATACATGCATACAAATCGAGCGTTTGTCGAAGAGCGACATTCAATGAACGAATTCCTTCTCCAACAGGCGTTTCAAGCGGTCCTTTTATCCCGACCAAATATTTCTGAAAGGCTTCCAGCGTTTCGTCAGGTAAATAATTTCCGGTCAGTTCAAAAGCCGTTTTACCTGCAAGAACTTCTTTCCAGATTAACTTTCGCGAACTGCCATAGGCGGCAAAAACAGCCGCATCAATTACCCGCTGACTTGGGCCGGTAATGTCTTTTCCAATTCCGTCACCTTCAATAAACGGAATTACCGGCTGATCAGGCACAATTAATTCTTCATTAACGAACTGAATATTTTGGCTCATTTGCAGTATTTTAATTTAATTTCTGCTGAAGGTTGGTGTCAATGGCATCCAGAAAACCTTCGGTAGTCAGGTAATGTTCGGGTTTAAGATCGTCGCCATAAACAATTAAAGCTAAATCTTTGGTCATTTTTCCACTTTCAACAGTTTCGACACAGGTTCTTTCCAGCGCTTCCGCAAAATCAATCAAAGCCTGGTTATCATCCAGTTTTCCCCTGAAAGCCAAACCACGTGTCCAGGCATAAATGGAAGCAATCGGGTTGGTAGATGTTGGATTACCTTTCTGGTGCTGGCGATAATGACGTGTAACTGTTCCGTGTGCAGCCTCTGCTTCCATTGTTTTTCCATCCGGAGTAATGAGCGTCGAGGTCATTAATCCCAATGAACCAAAGCCTTGTGCAACGGTGTCCGACTGAACGTCGCCGTCGTAGTTTTTACAAGCCCAGACATATCCGCCTTCCCATTTCATACAAGCTGCAACCATGTCGTCGATCAGTCGGTGTTCGTATGTAATTCCTGCTGCATCAAATGCTTCTTTAAACTCAGTGTCAAATATTTCCTGAAAAATATCTTTGAAACGACCGTCATATTGTTTCAGGATTGTATTCTTGGTTGATAGATAAAGCGGCCATTTTTTTGTAAGAGCCTGATTCATACAGGCACGCGCAAATCCGGTGATTGATTCGTCAGTATTGTACATGGCCATGGCTACACCATCGCCGCCAAAATCGTACACTTCGTGCGAGATTGTTTCGCCACCATCTTCCGGAGTAAAAGTTATGGTCAGTTTGCCTTTTCCCTTGGTTACAAAATCGGTTGCACGATACTGATCGCCAAAAGCGTGACGTCCGATGCAGATTGGCTGTTTCCAGCCGGGAACTAATCTTGGTACATTGGCCATGATAATTGGTTCGCGGAAAACTGTTCCATCAAGTATATTACGGATAGTTCCGTTGGGTGATTTCCACATTTTCTTAAGTCCGAATTCAGTCACACGAGCCTCGTCCGGAGTAATTGTTGCGCACTTGATACCCACACCATATTTCTTAATAGCGTTTGCTGCATCAATAGTTACCTGATCGTCAGTTAAATCACGGTGTTCCATTCCCAAATCGAAGTACTTAATGTCGATATCCAAATAAGGGAAAATCAATTTATTCTTGATGAATGACCAGATTACACGGGTCATTTCATCTCCATCCAATTCAACGACCGGATTTAAAACTTTAATTTTTTCTTTCATTACTGGGCGAATTATTTATTGGTTTTGTTTGCGGATTAAATCAAGCGCAGAACCGGCCTTAAACCATTCTATTTGTTGCTGATTGTAAGTGTGATTCAACATGATATTTTCTGTTTTGCCATCAGCATGGACAATTTCAAGTGTCAGTTGTTTGCCCGGAGCAAATTCTTTCAGGTCAATAAAATTAAAGGTGTCGTCTTCCTGAATTTTATCGTAATCGGCTTCGTTGGCAAAAGTCAAACCAAGCATTCCCTGCTTTTTCAGGTTGGTTTCGTGAATACGTGCAAACGACTTTACAATAACGGCTTTAACGCCCAAATGACGAGGTTCCATGGCAGCGTGCTCGCGCGATGAACCTTCGCCATAATTCTGATCGCCAACAACAATGGTTGGAACTCCGGCAGCCTTATAAGCCCTTTGAACAGCCGGAACTTCGGCGTATTCTCCGGTTAACTGATTTTTAACTTTATTGGTTTGTTCGTTGAAGGCATTCACTGCACCAATCAGCATATTGTTCGAAATGTTGTCGAGGTGGCCTCGGAAACGAAGCCACGGACCAGCCATGGAAATATGGTCGGTTGTACATTTCCCCTTGGCTTTGATCAAGAGTTTGGCTTCGGTCAGGTTTTCACCATTCCAGGCTTGAAACGGATAAAGTAATTGCAAACGCGATGAAGCCGGATCGACTTTTACCGATACCGACGAGCCATTTTCGGCAGGCGCCTGATAACCGGCATCTTCCACCGCAAATCCTTTCGCCGGAAGTTCTTGTCCGGAAGGAATTTCAAGTTTTACTTTTTCACCTTTTTCATTGGTGAGGTAATCAGTTAACGGATTGAATGTCAAATCTCCGGCGATTGCCATCGCGGTAACAATTTCAGGAGAAGCTACAAACGCGTGGGTATTGGGATTTCCGTCGGCGCGCTTCGAAAAGTTACGGTTGAAGGAGTGAATAATCGTGTTTTTTTCGCCTTTTTCGGCTCCCGGTCGCGACCACTGACCGATACACGGGCCGCAGGCATTGGCAAATACACTGGCGCCTATTTTATTGAATGTGTCGATAAAACCATCGCGTTCGATGGTGAAACGAACCTGTTCGGAACCCGGAGTAATGGTGAATTCTGATTTTGACTTCAGATTTTTGGCGACAGCTTGTTCTGCCAGTGATGCTGCACGCGAAATATCTTCGTACGAAGAATTTGTGCATGAGCCAATCAATCCAACCTCAATTTTTGTAGGCCAGCCATTTTCTTTGGCCACTTTGGCCATTTCTGAAATTGGAGTGGCACGGTCAGGCGTAAATGGCCCATTGATATAAGGTTCGAGTTCATCCAGATTGATTTCAATCAGTTGATCGAAATATTTTTCAGGGTTGGAATACACTTCAGGATCGGCATTTAAATGTTCTTTTACTCCATTTGCCAAATCTGCAACTTCAGCCCGGCCTGTTGCACGCAGATAGCGTTCCATTGACTCATCGTACCCAAATGTTGAAGTCGTTGCTCCAACTTCAGCGCCCATGTTGCAAATGGTTCCTTTTCCGGTGCATGAAATCGATTGTGCACCTTCACCAAAATATTCAATAATGGCGCCTGTTCCACCTTTCACAGTAAGGATTCCGGCCACTTTCAGGATAATATCTTTCGGGGCAGTCCATCCGTTTAATTTTCCGGTCAGTTTTACACCAATTAATTTTGGAAATTTAAGTTCCCAGGCCATTCCGGCCATCACGTCAACCGCATCGGCACCGCCAACTCCAATGGCCACCATTCCCAAACCACCTGCATTAACCGTGTGCGAGTCGGTTCCGATCATCATTCCTCCCGGAAATGCGTAATTTTCCAACACAACCTGGTGAATAATTCCGGCACCTGGTTTCCAAAAACCAATTCCATATTTGTTCGAAACTGATTCGAGGAAATCATAAACTTCCTTGTTGATTTTGATGGCGTCATTTAAATCGGCTAATCCGTTTTTGCTGGCTTGAATCAGGTGATCGCAGTGTACCGTTGAAGGTACAGCAGTCTTGCTTTTTCCTGAATTCATAAATTGCAGCAAAGCCATCTGTGCGGTGGCATCCTGCATGGCTACCCGATCGGGAGCAAAATCAACATAGTCGATACCTCTTTTAAAGTCCTGCACCGGCTGGTCCTGATACAAATGGGCATAGAGAATTTTTTCTGACAGACTTAAGGGTCTGTTTAAGTGCTTTTTCGCTTTTTCGATTTTCACACTTAATTCCTTGTAATTTTTAGAAATTAAATCCAGATCAAACATATTCTTGGTTTTTTGATAATTAAAGCATTCCGGTATTTAATAATACACAATACTTAACAATGCCTTTGATGATTTGTTTTTTAATTTTTTCGAATTTTCGAATTTTCAAAAACCTCCGAATATATTAAAAATATTAGATAAAATATATAGATATGTATATAAAGTAAAAGAGGTTTTTGTCTGAATTTACTGAAGGTTTTGAGAATCATACAGAAACAAAAAGCTGCCGGAAAACAGGCAGCTTTTAAAAAATAACGATATCGTGATTTTACATTTCCAATTGAATAATTGTGTCGATCGGTTTTTTCTTTCCTGCCGGAATATTTAAAATTATGCCGTACTCAGTTTCCTTGAATTTAACTGCGGATTGGTCGTCATAAAATTGGGCAGATTTCAGTTTTTTTGGCAATTTGCCAATGTACAGATTTTCATCGCCATAATTAAGCACGTGCAACCAGACTTTACCATCTTTTTGTGTTGAAGCGCCCCAGCTTGTGGGACTAACCGGACCTTTTCGTGTTCCGTAAATGGTTTCTCCGTATTTGTCGAGCCATTTGCCCATAGCTGTCAGTGTATCAACATTTTCAGGCTGAATTTTACCATTTGGCATTGGACCTGTGTTCAGGAGAAAATTAGCTCCATACCCCGAAGCTTTTATTAATGTCTGCAACAATTGTTTTACAGATTTGTAGTGGTTATCAGCCAGATTGAATCCCCACGAACCATTCATGGTTTCGCACATTTCGAGCGGCAAATCAGACACTTCGCCGGTATGGTTGAATCCCATTGAATTTTCGCCGGGAAGGTCGCGTTCGTACATCTGGAAATCTTCGCCGGGAATTGGGAATTTGTGGTGGTTGCTGCCGATGAGTGCGCCGGGTTGCAATTTGTGTATCAAGGCATAAGTCTCGTCCAGTCGCCACGGTGCGTCCCATTTGTCCCACATTCCGTCGAACCAAATTCCTCCCACTTCACCATAGTTTGTGAGCAATTCAGTCAATTGCGCATTCATATAATCAATGTATTTGTTCCAGTCGCCATGTTCTGGTCGGCCGGTATAGCCTTGTCCTGTATTGCCTCTTGGGTAATAATCAGGATGATGCCAGTCGAGTTGCGAGTAGTAAAAAAACAGTTTGATGCCTTGTTGGTCGCATTCTTCCTTTAACATTCTGATGATGTCTTTCCCGTATGGCGTCCGTTTTACCACATTGTAGCCGCTCACTTTCGAGTCGAACATGGCAAACCCTTCGTGGTGTTTACTGGTAATGGTAATGTATTTCATTCCAGCTTTTTTAACCAAGGCAACCCATTCGGCCGGATTGAAAGCCACCGGATTGAAAAAGTTGGTCAGCTTTTCGTATTGCGCAATCGGAATTCGTTTCTGGTTCATAATCCATTCAGCAATTCCCTGGTCGCCGCCACCAGCCATCTGGCAGTACAATCCCCAATGAATGAACAATCCGAATTTTGCATCCTGAAACCATTCACGGTTCTGGATATTTTTTTCTGTGGGCTGATAGCCGGGTTGTGCCATAAGACTTCCGGAAATGATGAGAGAAAATAGAATTCCAGCAATCATTTTTTTTGTACTCATAGATTTTAGTTTAGGTTTTTACTGTGCTGTATTGTGCTGACAAATATAAACTTTCAAATTAGGAAAAAGCATTGCACCGGAGAGAATATTTTGTGTAAACGAGTACAGGTCATAATTTTCTTCAATTACATACTTGAAATTTACCTACTGGTTTTATTTAGAATATTATCAGTTATACTGCGTAGCTCGTATTGCCCGGTGTTTTTGAAATACTTGTCCAAAACCATCAGGGAAATTAAGTCTTCGCGTTTTTTATGGAGAAACTGGCTGACATATTCGTTCGCATGTTTCACTATTTCAAGAGCTTTCTCCGGATATTCGATGTAATATTTTAATTGTTCTTCCAGATCGGAATAGTCATCTTTTATTGATACGTAATGATAGTTCGGAATTAAACGCCCCTCCATGAACCATGTTTCATATTTAGGACATGGCATTACGGCCAGCGAGTTTGATGACATGATCCATTTCAGGTTGGTTGCTACATCGTTACCTTCCAGACTTAAAATGAATTTGTATTCCAGTTGCTCATCGATGGTCATCATATTTACAATCCATTGATCGTTAACATTATCTTTATTAACCATTCCAACATTACACAAGGGATGATTGAAATACATTTCCAGAAATCGTTTTCGGTGAGGTTGACGCACAGCTCCTCTTCCAACAAGCATATCGAATTTCTCGGTAAACGGTTTCTTGTCATCTACAAAAAAGAAATGTCTGACCTTTTCAATCTTTAGTATTACCGAGTTTTCATTTTGACCAAGAACCGGTCTGCTTTTTACAATGGTAGGAAAATCAGGAATATGAATCACATCTCCTGGTAAAAAGGCCGCTCTCAATTTTTTACTGAAATACCTGGTATATTCGTAATTGTCGAAATAGTAAACTCTTCTGTTCGCCGGAATTTTAAATTCACTTAATTTGGGCAAAAATTCTAGTTGATGGTCACTCTTTTCAAGCTTGTTGTAATAATTCACCCGATCAAGAATGTAAGTCTTATCGAACTGTGCAATTGTCCTTAACTTTGATTTTAGGTTAAGAGTGCAGAAGAAATCAGGATAAAGTTCTCGAAAAATTGCTTTTGAGTAATACAAAGGCCTGCTGTTCTTGTATTTCTGGTGTTTTAGAAAAAATAATAGTTTCATAAAGGCTTTCAAATGATAATTGGTCTGGACAAAAATAGATATTCGCAATAAACAATAATTGCCAAATCCAAAATTTAATGCGGTTGAAATGATGAAAAGTTATTAAAAACACGTCTATTAAGTCGTCTTTAAGTCGCGATGAAACGATAAATGACAATGAATGAAAACATTTGATTGTTACGAAAAAGTAAATAGTTAAATAAGCAGACAATCATTTATTTCTATTTTCTCTGGAAAGAATTGTTAAAAAGTTCAAATTCAATATACCTGATTCAAACATTTGGCGGTACCGGGTTGTTGGAAAAATGGATGTAAACGAATGATTATGCCTGGGAAGCTCTTCATATTGATTGTATTATGGTTTACCTGGCTTTTCCCTGAATTGTCAGTTACTGAAACGAAAAATATTCGTGTGTTAAATTTCAATCAATTTGAACAGAATCTTCATTTCAGGAATGATACAGTTTACCTGGTGAACTTTTGGGCTACATGGTGCGCACCCTGCGTAGCTGAATTGCCTGCGATTGAAGCCGTGGGGAAAAAGTATCAGTACCAAAAGTTTAAAATTTTGCTGGTAAGCCTGGATTTGCCTAAACAGTTAAATTCCAGGCTGATTCCCTTTTTGCTTTCAAAAAAAATTAAATCGGATGTTATTTTGCTTGATGATCCGGATCAGAATAATTGGATTGAGAAAGTTAATGCTGACTGGTCGGGTGAAATACCATTTACTTTAATTTATGGAAAGGATTTTCGTAGTGCTTATGCACAATCGTTTAGTTATGAAACTCTCGATTCAATTGTTAATCTTAAAATTCATTTACCATGAAACGCATGTTTTTTATAGTATTTCTGATAAGTTTTGCGGTCTCGGTAGCTGTGGCCGGAGGATACGGTACAGGAGACAAAGCTGCTGATTTTAAACTTAAAAATGTGGACGGAAAGTTTATTTCCTTTAGCAATTATCCAGATGCAAAGGGTTTTGTAGTTATTTTTACCTGTAATCATTGTCCGTATGCCCAGGCCTACCAGGATCGGATTATTGAAATTGATAAAAAATACAAAGTGCTGGGATATCCGGTTATTGCCATTAGTCCGAGTGATCCGGAGCTGGTTCCTGCTGATTCGTATGACAAAATGGTAGCTGTAGCCAATTCCAATGGATATACTTTCCCTTATTTAATCGACGCCAATCAGGAAGTTTACAAGCGATATGGCGCCACAAAAACGCCGACGGCATTTTTGCTTCAAAGACAGACAGATAATTTGTTTGTTGCCTACAATGGAGCTATAGATAATAATTACCAGGATGCCTTAAAAGTGACTGAACCTTATTTGGCCAATGTACTGGATGCATTGCTGGCCGGTAAACAACCCGATCCGCAAACCACAAAAGCAATCGGATGCGGTATTCAGTCAAAAAAGTAAATTAAAGATATGTTTTCATTTCGTAAACAAAGGCCGGATAAATATTTATCCGGCCTTTGTTTACGAAATTGTTGCAACCATTACTGCTTTAATGGTATGCAAACGATTCTCAGCCTGATCGAAAACGATGGAAGCTTTACTTTCAAAAACATCTTCGGTTACTTCCAGACCGTCGAGACCAAATTTTTGAAAAATTTCTTCTCCGGTTTTTGTGTCGCGATTATGAAACGCCGGTAAGCAATGCAAAAATTTCACTTCAGGATTGCCTGTGAGCTGCATAATATTTTGATTTACCTGGTAGGGTAGAAGTAGCTTAATTCGTTCGGCCCAAACAGAATCGGGTTCTCCCATTGAGACCCAAACGTCGGTATACAGAAAATCACAATCTTTAACTGCTGCTTCAATATCTTCAGTAATCAAAATTTTTGCTCCTGAATCAATTGCTATTTCACGGCAGGTTTGTTGCAATTCTTCGGTTGGCTGACAACCTGCAGGTGCGGCAGCACGAAAATCCATACCCAGTTTGGCGGCTCCAACCATCAGCGAATTTCCCATATTGTTTCGGGCGTCTCCCAAATAGCAGAATTTAATTTCTGAAAGTGGCTTAGTCGAATGTTCCTTCATCGTCAGAAAATCGGCCAAAACCTGCGTCGGATGGAATTCATTGGTTAATCCGTTCCAAACCGGAACTCCTGAATACTTCGCCAATTCTTCAACAATATTCTGGCCATATCCGCGGTATTCAATTCCGTCGTACATTCGACCCAATACGCGGGCAGTATCTTTTATCGATTCTTTATTGCCAATCTGCGATCCGCTTGGTCCAAGATATGTTGCATGTGCCCCCTGGTCGAAAGCAGCCACTTCGAATGCACAGCGTGTACGTGTCGAAGCTTTTTCAAAAATTAGTGCTATGTTTTTTCCAAACAGCATCTGTTCTTCCAGACCATTTACTTTCGATTTTTTAAGTTTAGTTGCCAGATCAAGCAAAAAGTGTAATTCTTCTGGTTTATAGTCAAGTAGTTTTAAAAAATTTCTGTTTTTTAAGTTGATTTCCATATTGTTTCTATTTGAAAAAATTTCGTTCTAAAATTAATTTACTTGTCAATGTTAATTATTAAGCAATCAATAATTGTTGTTAAACAATCTTTAATCACTTCATTCATAGTTTCGTGTGATTTTCGAACCGTACGATTTGTCCTCCAGTTTTTTTGCTTCAGTAATTACACTTTTTTTTCCTCCGTTTTTAATAAAATACAGGCATGCCCTAATTTTTGGAGCCATTGTTCCTTCCGAAAAAGTTCCGGCTTCGAGATATTTTATGGTGTCGGCATAGTCTAAAAATTCGAGTTTTTCCTGAGTTGGTAGCCCGAAATCCTTGTAAATAAACGACACGTCGGTCAGGATATACAATTCATCAGCATTAATTTTGGAAGCCAACAGTGCCGAAGCCAGATCTTTATCAACTACGGCATCCAAAGTTCGCAAATCATTATTTTCATCAAAGTATACCGGAATTCCGCCACCTCCAGCCGAAATAACAATATTTCCAGCCCTGACGAGACTTTCAATTACATCTTTATTTATCAGATCAACAGGTTGTGGTGACGATACCATTCTTCGCCAACCACCGGTGGATTTCGACGATGGTTTAAAAATCCACCCCTTTTCTTCCTGAAGTTTCTGTGCTTCTTCCTGCGAATAAATTTTTCCAATTCCCTTGGTTGGAATTTTAAATGCGGGATCATCAGGATCAATTAAAGTCATGGAAACCATCGTTATTACATTCTTTTTTATTCCATGTTTCTGCAACACATTTCTTATCATTCGTTCAATCATATATCCAATTCCGCCTTGTGAATCGGCTACGCAAATATCCAAGGGCATGGGTGCAATGCCATACATTTGTTGTCCGGCATCATTTCTCATCAAAATATTTCCAACCTGAGGTCCGTTTCCATGCGTAATAACCAGTTCAAAACCTTCATTCAGCAGGAAAATCAAATTTTCAAGCGTTTCCGTTGTATTTGCTTCCTGTTGTTCGATGGTTCCTTCTTCATTTTCGCGTAACAATGCATTTCCCCCCAATGCCACAACCGCAATCTTTTTCATAGTCGAGATCAAAAAATAGAACTGTACTTACTTAATTCAGCAGATAATCTTTAATTTGTGAACTTAGTTTAGTTTCCTGATATTTCGTTAAGTAATCTAAGTTTCAACAAAACCCGGGGGTTCTCGGCAATAAAGCGGGGAAAACCGGATCGAACAAACTTAAAAAAAGGATCGAAAACGAAGTATGATCATTGCAGGAATACCAGCTTTAAAAGGATGCTATTAAACAGCCGACAATTTTTCAGGAAGTGGAATCTGCGACCGATAAAATTTCAAATTCATTTCAGTAAATATCCGAATGTTTGGCTGAATGATAAAATATATGATAGTTTAAATCGTTAACTTTGCGCACGAATTATACAGCGAATGGCAAAAAAGATTAAGAAACCGGTAAAGGCGCCCAAACAATCGAAAACATTGGGAATAGTGCGTTTTTTTAAGAGTAATAAATTCAAATACACGCTTGGATTGTTTTTAGTTTTATTCAGCGGGTATTTGACAGTTGCATTCATTTCCTATGCATTTTCAGGGGCCGCAGATCAAAGCAAGCTAAGTCTTTCAATGGGCGAATTTCTTGATCCTTCGCTTCAGGTAAAGAATATTGCCGGAAAAGGCGGAGCTTTTCTAAGTGAGCAATTTATCAATCTCGGATTTGGATTTCCTTCATTTTTCTTTGTGGTCGTTTTTTCTGTTGCAGGGTTCAATCTGTTGGGCTATAAAAAAATCAATTTTTTTAAAACGTTTTTGTATTCGGCTGTCTGGATGATTTGGTTTTCAATTGCATTGGGATTAATCAGTCTGCAGACCGGAACCGACGACTTTCTGAACATTGGCGGTTATTACGGCAAATTTTATTCGGGTCTGTTTTCTACATTTTTAGGAACAATAGGAACGTCATTAATCCTTTTGTTTTCCTTATTTCTCCTCCTGATTTTAACATTCAAACAATTTTTACCCTGGCTTACCGGAATGATAGCTCTCAGAAGGGAGAAAGCCGAAGCCGCAAAACTGGCTGCAGCCGAGCTATCAACTACAGCCGCTGCTGAAGCTGCCGCTCTGGAGCTGGAAGCCCCCTCCATTTCAAAAATAATTACTGAAGAAAATAAAATCGAGGCGATTTTCGATCCTGATTCTCCTGAACATATAGTGGTGCCGGAAAACGATGACGATTTTGAAATTGAAAATACGGTTACTAAAAAGGGCGTGGAACTGAGCATCGAAGACATGCTTTTTGCCGAAGATTCAATTCCTGAAAAACCAAAGGAGAAAATAAAAAAGCCTGAATTGCTGGTTGCCGAAAAAAATGTTGACGAGTTGGTTGATGAGGGAATAATCCCGGAGATGGAAGATTATGATCCAACTTTGGATTTGTCGTCGTACAAATATCCGACTTTGGATCTGCTTGACGACCATGCTTCAGGAAATGCGGAAGTGAGTAACGAAGAACTGATTTCGAACAAAAATAAAATTGTTGAAACACTTCGTCATTACAAGATTGAAATTACCAAAATCAGGGCAACCATCGGGCCGACCATCACTTTGTACGAAATTGTGCCGGCTCCGGGAATCCGGATTGCAAAAATTAAAAATCTGGAAGACGACATTGCCCTAAGTTTATCAGCTTTGGGAATCCGGATTATTGCGCCAATTCCCGGTCGTGGAACTATAGGTATTGAAGTTCCTAACCAAAAGCCTGAAATTGTGTCGATGCGTTCGATCATCGGTTCCAAAAAATTTCAGGAATCAACCTTCGAACTGCCAATTGCGTTGGGCAAAACCATTTCGAATGAAACGTTTATGGTCGATCTGGTGAAGATGCCGCACATTCTGGTTGCCGGTGCAACCGGCCAGGGAAAATCAGTCGGGCTGAATGCGATCATTACTTCGCTGCTATATAAAAAGCATCCATCACAACTAAAATTTGTTTTGGTCGATCCGAAAAAGGTGGAGCTTAATTTATACTCTTCGCTTGAGAAACATTTCCTTGCCAAAATGCCTGACGAGGAAGACGCGATTATTACTGATATTCAGAAAGTGAAGAATACGCTGAATTCGGTAAATATTGAAATGGATACGCGGTACGATTTGCTGAAAAAAGCGCACGTCCGGAATATTATTGAATACAATACCAAATTCATTGGCCGTCGTCTGAATCCTGAAAAAGGGCACAGATTTTTACCTTACATTGTTGTGGTTGTCGACGAGTTCGCCGATTTGATTATGACTGCCGGTAAAGAAATTGAGTTGCCAATTGCCCGTATCGCACAGTTGGCCCGTGCAGTGGGAATTCACATGATTATTGCCACTCAGCGACCATCGATAAACATTATTACCGGCGTTATTAAGGCGAACTTCCCAACCCGAATTGCATTCAAAGTTGCTTCGATGATCGACTCAAGAACCATTTTGGATACACCGGGAGCCAACCAGCTCATTGGAAAAGGTGATATGTTAGTGTCGAATGGCAGTACAATGACCCGCGTACAGTGCGCCTTTGTTGATACTCCTGAAGTTGAACGGATTTGCGAATTCATTGCTCAGCAAAAAGGATATCCGACAGCTTTACTTTTGCCTGATTATGTGGGAGAAGCCGAAGGAGGCTCCGCAGATGTAGATTTAAAGAACAGGGATGAAATGTTCGATGATGCCGCACGTTTAATTGTGGCAAACCAGGTTGGATCCACTTCAATGATTCAGCGTAAGTTTTCAATTGGGTACAACCGGGCAGGCCGGTTGATGGATCAGCTTGAAGCCGCCGGAATTGTTGGCCCGAGCGAAGGAAGCAAAGCCCGTCAGGTTTTAATTCAGGATGAATACTCTTTGGAACAGTTATTGAATGGATTTAAATAGAACAGATAATAAATAGAAAAATGAAAAAATTACTCTTTTTTGCGATTCTTTCGGCCTTTGCTATTGCCGGATATTCGCAACAGGATGCCAAAGCGAAGGAAATCCTTGAAAAAGTCACCAAAACGACTCAATCGCATGCATCCATAGAAGCCAAATTCTCTTTCGAAATGAACAATCCATCAGCGAATGTTCATGAAAAAAGCGACGGAACCATAGTGATGAAAAGCAAGAAATATAAATTGAATATTCCTCAGATGGGTTTGCAGATAACCTGTGATGGTAAAACGATCTGGACATATATGGTGAATTCAAACGAAGTAAATATTTCGAATATTGACGAGGATACCGAAGATTTGATGGATCCATCGAAAATTTTCACCATTTATGAACGTGGGTTCAATTATAAATTTGTGAATGAAGCTGTGGATGGCAGTATCCCAGTTTATAACATTGATCTGACTCCGCAAAAAGCGGATGGCGATATTCAGAAAATCAGAATTATGATCGACAAACAGCAACTGATGATCCGTAATGCAAACATGACCGGTAAGGATGGAAATACCTATAAGGTAACTATAAATCAGTTTAAAACGGATGGTAATCCGCCGGATTCAGAGTTTGTTTTCGATCCAAAGAAGCACAAGGGAATTGAAGTCGTAGATATGAGATAACAAAAAAGGGTGCGTTTAACGCACCCTTTTTTTATGACTTTAATTCGGTTTAACTTTTCATTTTTGCATGAGCCATCTGCTCAACTGATGCAATTTCAATAAACGAAGTTCCGCCCCCAACACCGAAATTACCTCCCACATAAACTACTGTGTCTTTTTCTGTAATCATGTTCCGTTCAACCAAATCGAGCAGTGAAGTTTCAATGAGTTTATGCTTGTTCTTCTTCGACTGAATTTCAGAGGCAAAAACACCATAGGATAATGCCAACTCACGTTTTACACGGCCATTGTGGCACTTGGCAAATACCGGTTGTTTTCCCCTGAAAGCTGCAATGTAACGGGCAATTTTACCAGTTAACGTATCCGTAACGATGGCATTCACGTTTAATTCTTTCGAGGCCAATACAGCGGCTTCAGCAAGGAAAGCTGAAGTTTCATTGTCTAATCTGGGAACAGGCAGATCGTTTCTCCGGTCCTTATTTGCTTCAACTTCAATGGCAATTTTCGACATCACTTTTACCGCTTCAACCGGATAATTTCCGTAGGCAGTTTCTCCTGAAAGCATAATGGCATCAGTGCGTTCATATATTGCAGTAGCCACATCGCTGACTTCTGCCCTTGTCGGACGCGGATTATCAATCATCGAATGAAGCATCTGCGTTGCAATGATTACCGGTTTCTTCTGCTGAACAGCTTTTCGGATAAGTCTTCGCTGAATACTTGGAATTTTTTCAGCCGGAATTTCAATACCCAGATCGCCGCGGGCCACCATTATTCCATAGGCATCTTCCAGAATTTCATCGATATTGTTTACACCATCAAAGTTTTCAATCTTGGCAATGATTTTCACTTTGCTATTGTTTTTATCCAATATCTCTTGAACAGCCTGTACGTCTTTCTTGTTGCGCACAAAAGAATGAGCAATAAAATCAACATCATGTATTGCAGCAAATTCAATGAAATCAGCATCCTTTTCACTTATCGATGGCAAGTCAACGCTTACACCCGGAGTGTTTATGCTTTTTTTGTTTTTGATCTGACCATTGTTTCCAATTCTACAAATCAGACAGTCGGCGGTTTTATCAATAACTTCCATCGAAAGGTCTCCGTCGTCTATCAGTATTTGGCTTCCAATGGGAATATCCCGTGGAAAAAAATTGTAGCTGACAAAAAATGTTTCATTGTCGGCAACTCCATCTCCACCTTTAATCTTTACGATATCGCCTTCCTTCACATTGATCGGTTCTTCTATGCCACGGGTCCTGATTTCAGGGCCTTTTGTATCAACCAGAATTGCAATTTGATCGGAAACAGCCCGCACATTATTGATCATCATTAATGCACTTTCTGTTGAAATGTGAGCTGTATTTAGCCGTACCACATTCATGCCGGCATCATACAACTGGCGGATAAAATCAACTTCACAACGCTTGTCGGAAATAGTTGCTACTATTTTGGTGTGCTTCATATTTTACAGATATTTACTTTGACGGCAAAATTAGGCAAATTTTTAAACTGAATGTAAACACAACCTTTCGGAGCATTAAATGGTAGTTAAGATTTAACGAATCCCTTAATTGCTTCAATGCCAAGCCTGTATGAGTCGAGGCCAAAACCCATAATACTTCCGGCACAAACAGGCCCGATTAATGATTCGTGACGAAAGCTTTCGCGTGTTAAAATGTTGGAAATATGAACTTCCACCGCTGGCGTTTTTACTCCGGAAATGGCATCACGAATAGCCACAGATGTATGTGTATATGCTCCCGCATTGATGACTATTCCATCAAAATCGAAGCCTTTTTCATGAATTTTATTGATTATCTCGCCTTCAACATTCGACTGAAAATACTCCATATTAATTTCAGGAAATCTAACTTTTAATTCCTCAAAGTACGCATTAAATGATGTATTTCCGTAGATACTTTTCTCCCTAACCCCTAACAGATTCAAATTTGGACCATTTATTAACAAAATTCTCATGATTTCATTGATTATAATAAAAAAATAGTAACTTAACGCTTTGTAAACTCGTAGTGAAAATTATGTAATCTTGGTGGATGATCATATTTAAATTTAGAACCTACATTTTGAAAAGTTTACAAAACCAAAATTATTAATATTTGTTATAGAATTTAAATTTAAAGTACTTTATTATGAAATGGGAAGATAGCAAAAAAGGATTTGAGTCTTTCTTACGTTTGGAGAAAGGTTTGTCAGCTAATTCTATCGCTGCTTATATCAATGATATAAACAAGCTGATGGTTTTTGCCGATGAGGAACTTAAGAAATTGGCTCCGGAAAAAGTGAAACTGAATCATCTGAAGAAATTTGTTGAATGGATCAACGACAAAGGTGTTTCACCCCGAACACAAGCCCGGACTATTTCAGGAATTAAATCATTCTATAAGTACCTACTTATGGAAGGTAAAGTGAGTAATGATCCAACTACTTTATTGGAATCTCCCAAAATCGGTAGGAAACTACCCGATGTGCTATCAATCGAAGAGATTGATTTAATGATTGATACGGTTGAGTTAACCAAGCCTGAAGGACAAAGAAATAAAGCAATGCTCGAAACTTTGTACAGTTGCGGACTTCGTGTTTCTGAACTGGTAAATCTTAAAATTTCCAATTTATCATTTGATCAGGGATACATCAAAGTTGAAGGCAAAGCTAACAAGGAAAGGCTTGTTCCTGTAAGTGAAAAAGCGATTGAAGAGATTAATAAGTATATGGAAGTTTACCGTAAAACTTTAAAAATCTCTAAAGACAGCGAAGATATTCTCTTCCTCAACAGAAGAGGTAAAAAACTTAGCCGTGTTATGATTTTTACGATCATTAAAAACCTCGCTTTGAAGGCCGGATTTGACAAGAAGATTAGCCCTCATACTTTCCGCCATTCGTTTGCAACACACCTGATTAACGGAGGTGCTGATTTGCGGGCCGTTCAGGAAATGTTAGGACACGAATCAATACTTACTACTGAAATTTATACACATCTTGACCGGGATTATTTAAAAACAACATTGAATCAATTCCATCCAAGGTCGTAGACTTTGTTAACATTCAGTTTAAAAAGAATGTTGGGAAATTAATAATTTCTTAACATTCTTTTTTTTGCTATTTATTATCTGTCAGTTGATTATCAGTCTGTTATTATGGCAAGAGTTTCTATTGAACATAGCAAGTCCGAAATGATCTTAATTTAATATTTAGCCTTAAGTTAAGGCATGAAAAAAAACTATTTTTGATGCCGAGAAAATTTTTGATTTGTTGAAACTGTTAAATTTTAATCACTTACTATGAAAAACTCAGATCTATTAAAGTACGGTATTGATACCAATGCCGAAATTTTGCATAACCCAACTTACGAAGAATTATTTCAGGCTGAAATTGATCCTGGCAACGAAGGTTTTGAAAAAGGAGTATTAACAAATTCCGGTGCAATATCTGTTGATACAGGTAAATTCACCGGTCGTTCACCTAAAGATAAATTTTTTGTAAAGGATTCTGTAACCGATGAGCATTTATGGTGGGATGGAACGATTAACCGCCCAACTACTCCGGAAGTATTTGATCATTGCAAGGACTTGGTTACAAAACAACTTTCTACAGCAAAAAAACTGTATGTAGTTGATACTTTCTGTGGAACTAATGAAGATACTCGTTTGAAAGTTCGTTTTATCATGGAAGTTGCATGGCAAGCTCACTTTGTGACAAACATGTTTATCCGTCCTTCTCACTACGAACTGGCAAACTACGGTGAACCCGATTTCGTAACATTGAACGGTTCTAAAACCGTTAATCCACAATGGAAAGAACAAGGCTTGAACTCTGAAGTATTTACATTGTTCAACCTGACAACTAAAATGCAGGTGATTGGTGGTACTTGGTACGGTGGTGAAATGAAGAAAGGTATTTTTGCTTTGATGAATTATTACATGCCATTAAAAGGCAATGCTTCTATGCACTGTTCTGCCAACGTTGGTAAAGATGGTGATGTAGCTATTTTCTTCGGACTTTCAGGAACAGGTAAAACTACTCTTTCTGCTGACCCAAAACGTTACCTGATTGGTGATGATGAACACGGTTGGGATGATAACGGTGTATTCAACTACGAAGGTGGTTGCTATGCAAAAGTTATCGATTTGGAAATGGATAAAGAACCTGATATTTGGAGAGCTATCCGTCGTGATTCTTTATTGGAAAACGTTACAGTAAAAGAAGATGGAACTCCTGATTACACTGCTGCTGCTTCAAAAACAGAAAACACACGTGTTTCTTATCCAATCTATTTTATCAATAAAATTGTGTCTCCTTCACGTGCCGGTCACGCTAAGAAAATTATTTATTTGTCGGCTGATGCATTTGGCGTATTGCCTCCCGTATCTATTTTGGATGAAAAATCAGCTCAATATCACTTCCTTTCAGGCTTTACTTCAAAATTAGCTGGAACAGAACGTGGTATCACAGAACCAGTTCCTTCTTTCTCTCCAGCATTTGGCGAAGCTTTCTTGACTTTGCACCCAACTATGTATGCAAAAACATTGATTGGCAAAGCTAAAGAACACAATGCTAAAGTTTATTTGGTAAACACAGGTTGGAACGGAACAGGAAAACGTATTTCGTTGAAAAATACCCGTGCTATCATTGATGCCATTATCGATGGTTCAATCGAAGAAGCTGAAACAATTAAAGTGCCTATCTTGAACTTAGTTGCTCCGGTAGCTTTGAACAATGTTGAAACTGCAATTCTTGATCCACGTAATACTTATGCTGATGTTGCTGAATGGGAAACCAAAGCAAAATCGCTTGCTGCCAAATACATCAAAAACTTTGAACAGTACTGCGACAACGATGATGCTAAAGCATTAGTAGCTTCTGGACCTCAATTAGGTTAAGAAATAATTTTACCGATTATACGAAAGCCTTGCTGGAAACAGTAAGGCTTTTTTATTTCACAATTTCATCCAGACTGGTTTTAATGTCGGGATATTTAAAACGGAATCCGTAATCACGAAGTCTTTCAGGATGCACCTGAGGCGCCTGAACCATTAATGAAGCAGCTTCGCCGTAGATCATTTTTAATGCCGCTTCAGGAACAGTGAAAATAGCCGGACGTTTTAGCTTTCTCGATAGCGCTTTGGTAAATTCTCCGTTGGTGATGTTTTGTGGTGCGGCGAGATTAAAAATTCCATTCACTTCTTTGTTTTGCGTCGCCCAAAAAAAGGCATTTACAGCATCGTCAACATGCACAAAGGGAAACGGTTGCTTGCCCGTACTGACCTTTCCACCAATTCCAAGTTTAAAAACAGGAATCAGTTTTTGCATGGTACCCGATTCTTTTCCGATCACAATTCCAATCCTGAAAATAATTCTCCGGATTGTCTGATCGAGATCTTCCGATGCATTTTCCCATTGTTTTACCACGTTTCCAACAAAATCGTCTGCAAAAAGAGTGCTGCTTTCAGTGTGCGAAACATTGGGTTTATAAATGCCGACTGCCGATGCTGAAATAAATGTTTTTGGCCTTTCAATCGAAGGCAGCTCATTGATAACCCGTACAATATTTTGTGTGGTTTCTGTCCGGCTCCTCAAAATTTCTTCCTTATTTTCATCTGTCCATTTTTGAAGTATTGGAGCGCCAGCCAAATGAATAACTGTATCTGTTCCTGAAATAATACGTGACAGGGCAGTCCGATTGTATAATTCATGGCGGTTAATTGGTATAATGGTGTGATTTACAGCCTGAAATCTTCGAATCAGATTGGTTGCCAGATATCCGTTTGAACCTGAAATAGCTATGTTCATAATTTTTTGTACAGATTTTATATGTTGTTTTTATGAAATACAATCAAGTTGAAATTAAGTTTAACTTTTCAAAATATAAACTCTAGTCAGTTTATTTTAATGTAATTTTGTACTGCTTTTGATAAAATGCAATTTAAATTGGTAATTACCAGTTTATATTGGTATAACGATCGTCTGACTATGGGTTAAAAAGCTGTTTCAGAAATTTTTAGTTTATGCATTAGTTATTAAGAGTTCAAAAAATACGAAGTAATTGCAGAATGAAGAAAAAATCGCCTATAAGTTCGGTTAAAACAAAAACTAATTCTACAGGAAAAAGAAAAAAGGGTTCTTCGGGAAGCCTTAATCGCCGCATTTTCATGTTTTTGCTTAAAGCCGGTGCAGCGTTGATATTGCTTGGGGGTCTGTTTTTCCTGATTGTGTATGTGGGTTTTACCGGACCAGTTCCATCGACCGAAGAATTGCAAAAAATAAAAAACCCTGAAGCTACCGAAGTTTATGCCAATGATGGTCGGTTGCTTGGCAGGTATTACATCGAAAACCGCAGCAATGTTGGTTTCGACCAGATTTCGCCGAATGTTATCAACGCACTGATTGCGACCGAAGATTCACGGTTTTATCATCACCGCGGAATTGATGAAATTGCTTTGATGCGTGTATTCTTCAAATCGGTTTTGCTTCAGGATCATAGTTCCGGAGGAGGAAGCACGCTTAGTCAGCAGATTGCCAAGAACCTGTATCCGCGTAAAACATTTGGTCCGTTTACTATGCCAATCAATAAGTTGCGCGAATCGATTATCGCATACCGGCTCGAAAAACTTTACACCAAGGAAGAAGTTCTGGCGCTTTACCTGAATACTGTTCCTTTTGCCGAAAATACCTACGGAATTGGTGTGGCCTCCGAACGTTTTTTCAATAAGCCACCGTCAAAACTTACGGTTCCTGAAGCTGCCACAATCATCGGAATGTTAAAGGCGAACAACAGTTACAATCCGCGCAAAAACCCCGAACGGTCGTTGGAAAGACGAAATGTGGTTATAGACCAGATGTTGAAATACAGTTACATTTCGGAAGGAGAAGCTAAACTTTACAAGGCCGAACCACTCGATATAAGCTACAATTTAATTACCTATAACGAAGGGCCGGCGCCATACCTGATGGAAAAGCTTCGTCCATTTTTGCAATCGTGGTGTGCCGATCATTTGAAAGAGGACCAAACGACCTATAATTTATATACCGACGGATTAAAGATTCAGACAACTCTTGATTTCGACATGCAAATGGCTGCCGAAAATGCAGTGAACGATCAAATGAAGAATCTGCAGAAATTGTTTGATGAGCACTGGAAGAAAGGTAATCCGTGGGGAAAAGATCAGTCGGTAGTTTATCGCGCCATGAAAAGGTCTGAAAGATATCGAAACCTGAAGAATGCCGGGATTTCTGACGACCAGATCAAAACCGTATTCAACACACCGACTTCTGTTGCGTTGTTTTCATGGGATGGCAAACCGCAGCAGGAAATGACGCCAATGGATTCGATAAAATATTACCTGAAAATTCTGAATACCGGTTTTATGGCCATGGATCCGTTTTCAGGGGAATTGAAAGCATACATTGGTGGCAACGATTTTAAATATTTTAAATACGACCATACCACATCAAAGAGGCAGGTTGGTTCAACATTTAAGCCGATTGTGTACCTGGCCGCTCTCGAATCGGGTATTTCTCCGGATACCTATTTCCCGAACGAAAAAAAGATTTATACCGACTACAACGATTGGTCGCCCGAAAATTCGCACGACGATTATACCGGATACTATTCCATGGAAGGCGCGCTTGCAAAATCGATCAATACCATTGCGGTTGAAGCCTTGATGCAAACGGGGATTTCAAATGTAATTGATCTGGCCAAAAATATGGGAATTGATTCTGATTTGCCTGAATATCCGTCGCTTGCGCTTGGAGTCGCATCGGTTTCGCTCGAAGAAATGGTTTGTGCATATTCAGAAATTGTAAATGGAGGTAAAAAAATAAAACCGTATTACCTGAAATCGATTGAATCGAATAGCGGGCAACTTCTCGAAGAGTTTCCAAATGTTCAGGATAATGAGCAGATTGCCTCTCCTGAAAACTGCAGGATTCTGACGCAAATGCTGAAATCGGTAGTTAACGACGGAACCGGAAGTACCATTCGTTCAGTTTGGGGAATTGATTCGGAATTCGCCGGAAAAACCGGTACCACACAAGATCAGGCTGACGGCTGGTTTATTGGCATGACGCCAACGCTGGTTGCTGGCGCATGGGTTGGGGGAGAAGATCAATCCGTTCATTTCCGGACATTGGGAACCGGAGCCGGTGGGCATACGGCCTTGCCAATCGTGGGTGAGTTTTTCAGTCAGATTCTGCACCAAACCAAATTCCAGAACATGCGGTACAGCTATTTCGATTCTCCGTCGGCTGAAAGTATAGCCATGCTGAATATTCCGCCTTACCGCGAGATTCTTGAAGTTCCCGGAAAAGGGTTCTTCCGCGATTTATTTGGGAAGAAAGATAACCAGACCAGCCTGAGGGAAAATAAACAAAAAAAAGGAGACCAGCCTGCTGAAGAAACCCAGAAGAAGGCAGAACCCGAGAAAAAACCTTTCTGGCAGGCAATGAAAGATTTATTTAAGAAGAAAAGCAAATAAAATACTGGAAATGAATTTTAAACTGGAGAAATTACTTTCACAAATTTCTGAAAAGAACCTGATTTATATTCTGAGTTTACTGGTCGGAATTCTTAGCGGAACAGCAGCATTTCTACTGAAAAATTTTATTCATTATGTGGGCGATTTCTTACAGGGAAACTTTAAAAATGCTGAAGAAAGTTTTTTCTATTTGGCATATCCCATGATTGGGATCTTAATCAGTTACCTGATTGTCAAATACCTGATTAAGGATGATATTAGTCACGGAGTCTCAAAGATTCTTTCCAAACTTTCGAAAAAAGACAGTTACATCAAGGCGCACAACATGTTTTCGTCGATGATCACTTCCGGATTCACCATCGGTTTTGGGGGGTCGGTTGGAGCTGAAGCGCCAATTGTCTATACCGGCGCTGCTCTTGGATCAAATTTGTCACAATTACTGAAGTTGAATCATAATCAGGTTCGGTTACTAATTGGATGTGGAGCTACCGGGGCAATTGCCGGAATCTTTAAGGCGCCAATGGCCGGAATCATGTTTACGCTCGAAGTATTGATGCTCGACTTGACAATGGCTTCGCTGATACCATTACTCATTTCAGGAATTACGGCGGCAACTTTGGCACATTTCTTTATGGGCGATGCCGTTTTATTCCATTTTTCAGTTCAAAACCAGTTTGACTACAATAACCTGGGTTACTACATTTTGCTGGGTGTTTTCAGCGGTTTTATTTCATTGTACTTTACCCGAACCGGAATGTATATCGAAGGACGGGTTAAAAGAATAAAAAACAATTTGGTCAAAGTGATGACCGGCGGAATAGGTATGGGAATTCTGGTTTTCGTTTTCCCAACGCTTTGGGGCGAAGGCTACGAATCAATCAATAAAATTTTTAATGGAGCAGGTTACGATTTACTCTCTAAATCAATGTTTTTTTCTCAGTACCGCTCCGATCCTTATTTCCTGCTGATTATTCTGGTTCTGATCCTGATCTTTAAAGTTTTCGCCATGTCGATTACGACTTCCAGCGGTGGTGTTGGTGGAATTTTTGCACCTACATTGTTTATGGGCGCGATTGGTGGCTACATTGTTTCGCTTTCGCTCAACACTGTTTTTGGCCTGCACCTTTCGGATGCTAATTTTGCTTTGGTCGGAATGGGTTCCCTGATGGCTGGTGTTATGCATGCGCCATTGCTTGGAATCTTCCTGATTGCTGAAATTACGGGCGGTTATCAGTTGCTGGTCCCCTTAATTATTTCATCAACGGTTGCCTATGTGACGATTACCCGTTTTGAGCCGCATTCAATTTATACCAAACGTCTGGCAGAAGCCGGCGATCTGGTTACGCATCACAAAGACAAGGCAGCCATGCATTTTATGGAAGTCAAGGAATTAATTGAAACCGATTTTGAAGTTTTAACTCCTGACTTGACACTTGGTCAAATGACTTATCACATTGCCCGATCAAAAAGAGACCTTTTCCCGGTAGTTGATGACAATGGCATGATGATAGGAATGGTCAAAATGAATGATATCAGGAACCTGATGTTTGATCAGGATTTGTATGATAAAATAACGGTCAGAGACCTGATGTATATGCCCGAATTCTTTATTTCACCCAATGACCCGATGGATTTGGTGGTCGAGAAGTTCCAATCGTGCAAGCGGTACAACCTGGCAGTACTGGATGAAGGAAAATACATTGGATTTATTTCGAGAGCAAAGGTATTCTCGACCTACCGCGATACGATGGCCGATTTGTCGCACGAGTAAAGAAACAATGGATAAATTGTTTAATGGTCAAATTGTTTTTTAGCCATCTAACCATTCAACCTTTTAAAATGGTACAGATAAACTCCTGAAAAAAGTATAGTGAAAATGGCGTTGGTGGGCGAAAATGCATCTGAACCCAAATGAATAACCGGGATAAACATCACAGCCAGTTGCCCAATCAAGTAAAAATAGACTCCCGATCGTTGCGCTCTGAAAAGCTTGATGGCGCCAATTAACGAAATGCTGAAGGCAGTACCAAGGACGGCAAAATACACCGGATTCAGGTTTTCTGTAGCCGTAATGTTGGTGAGTTGTGTAATTTTCGCTACTGTAGCCCGAAAGAATATGGCCGCCAAAAACATACCAACAAATCCAATACTGCTCCCAATTATGCTGAAAATACTTGCTGCTTCGAATATTACGGGTTTCTTATCCATTTTAACGAATGTTTAATTGTTCAAAAATACCTCATTTTTTGAATAACTTCATTTTTAACGCATCCTGATTTTATTATACCTTTACCCCCTCAATTTTAACCAATATTTTACCGTAATGGAAAGAGATACCAAAGTATTTGAGATCATTGAAAAGGAACGTCAACGTCAGTTAGGTGGAATTGAATTGATTGCTTCTGAAAATTTTGTCAGTGAACAGGTTTTGGAAGCGATGGGTTCGGTAATGACAAACAAGTATGCCGAGGGATATCCGGGAAACCGCTACTATGGTGGTTGCCAGTTTGTTGATATGACTGAACAACTGGCTATCGACCGCATTAAGGAATTGTTTGGCGCTGTTTATGCCAACGTTCAGCCTCACTCTGGCGCTCAGGCCAACGCTGCAGTATTGGCGGTAATTTTGAAACCTGGCGATTCATTTTTAGGATTGGATCTTGCTCACGGTGGACACCTTTCTCATGGATCGCCGGTGAATTCTTCAGGCGTATTGTACAATCCGATTGCCTACCATGTAAAAGAAGAAAGTGGTTTGGTTGACTACGATGAAATGGAAGCTTTGGCCCTGGAACACAAACCAAAACTGATTATCGGTGGCGCTTCGGCTTATTCGCGCGAATGGGATTACGCACGTATGCGTAAAATTGCCGATCAGATTGGTGCCATGCTCATGATTGATATGGCTCATCCTGCCGGATTAATTGCTGCCGGACTGCTCGATAACCCGGTTAAATATGCACACATTGTTACGTCAACAACTCATAAAACATTGCGTGGCCCGCGCGGTGGAATTATCCTGATGGGCGAAGATTTTGAAAATCCGTTTGGCTTTAAAACACCAAAAGGTGTGACCAAAATGATGTCGCAGGTACTCGATTTCAGTGTTTTCCCCGGACAGCAGGGCGGACCGCTCGAGCATGTTATTGCCTCGAAAGCTGTTGCCTTTGCCGAAGCGCTCGATCCTTCATACAAAGTGTATCAGGCACAGGTTAAAAAGAATGCTGCTGCTATGGCAGAAGCCTTTATGAACAAAGGATACAAGGTGATTTCAGGAGGGACCGACAATCATTCGATGTTGATTGACCTTCGCACCAAATTTCCTGAAGTTACCGGGAAACAAGCTGAAAATGCTTTGGTTCGAGCCGACATAACCATCAATAAAAACATGGTGCCTTTCGATAGCCGCTCTCCGTTTACAACTTCGGGATTGCGTGTTGGAACACCGGCCATTACAACCCGCGGTGTAAAAGAAGACAGCATGCAGGTTATTGTTGATATGATCGATGAAGTGATCAGCAATATCGACAGCGAAGAAGTAATTCTTTCGGTTCGCAACCGTGTAAATGCGATGATGAAAAATCTGCCGCTCTTTGCCTGGTAGAACTAAGACAAAAGGTATAAGTCAAAAAATCCGGAAGAATCTGAAATTGATTTCCTTCCGGATTTTTTATTTGATAAAATACCCGGTTGCATGCCCGATTGTTCCGACAGATGGGGCTTTGCCCCAAACCCTGATTACTTTTTTGTGTTAACTCAAAAAAGTAATCAAAAAAAAGTCAAGGCTGCGTCAGCCTCGTTCGAAGAACCAGCGCCCGACGGCTAAAATCTCCTAAACTCGCCTGCGGCTCAAACAGAAAGATTTTTTAACGCTGTCTTCACTTGTTTTTCGGCTCTCCGGACGAGGCCAGTCTGTGCACGAAGGATACTTTTCATTTGAGGTAAAGTAACAGATACTCATTAAAAAGTATAAAGTTCTCACCGGAACGAGATGAGCATGTTACCACGATGAGATGAGCATGTCACCGAAACGAGATGAGCATGTCACCACGATGAGATGAGCATCTCACCGAAACGAGATGAGCATCTCACCGGAACGGGATGAGCATGTCACCGAAACGAGATGAGCATCTCACCGGAACGAGATGAGCATATCGCAATGACGAGATGAAATTCTATTTCAGAATAGATAAAGAGGATTTTGAAATTTGAACAGCAGGTTTCACTGTGAACTAAAAGATTTACTAATTTTTGTCATGTACAAATCTTAAAACTAATGTGTTTCAAATTGTTTGCATTTGTTTTTTGTAGTAAACTCGTAAGTAATGAGACTGAAATAATGTCGTATTCCATTCTTTGTCACCCCTAAATCCACTAAAGGGGACTTGACTCATTGACAATAGGTTGCGATGTTCACAGCAGTAGCCCCTTCAGAGGTATAGAGGTTTTGACTTTTCGGAGTGGACTCAATTTTTAGTTCGGTCAAGAATTTCAAGAGTCACCGGAAATAGTCAAAGTCTGATTGGAATAGAAAGACTGCCCAACTAATTTGAGCAGTTAGTTGTTGAATTGTTTGAACATGACCATTCAGATTCATTACTGAATTCCAGATTTTCTGAAGGATGATTTCCCTATTTAACGACATACTTTACTTTATCTGTTACTGATTTTGATTTTTCGATTTCCATATTTTGTATATTGTTGGCAAATACCGGGGCGATTTGACTTAAACTGAATGCAACAAGAAATTAACTGGCTGATTTATGAAAAAATATGTCTTATCAATCGATCAAAGTACGACGGCCACAAAAGCTGTGATTTTTGATCAGGATGCCAATCTGATCCTTCAAAAGAACATCGAACACAGGCAATATTTCCCAAAACCGGGCTGGGTTGAGCACGACGCAGAAGAGATTTACCGGAAAACAAAACAAGCCATAATTAGTGTAATTGAGAAAAGTAAAGCTTCTTCCGGAGAAATTGCCGCACTCGCCATTACCAATCAGCGCGAAACCACTGTGGTTTGGGACCGCAAAACCGGAAAGCCGGTTTTCAATGCCATTGTTTGGCAGGACAGACGAACAGCAGATTATTGCCTGAAATTAAAAGAGGAAGGCGCTGAAAAGACAATTACTGAAAAAACAGGACTTCTGATTGATGCTTATTTCTCGGCCACGAAAATCAAATGGATACTCGACAATGTTGATGGTGTAAAAGAACGGGCTGAACGGGGCGAACTGGCTTTTGGAACTACCGATAGCTGGGTCATCTGGAATTTAACAAACGGAAAGCTGCACATTACCGACGTTTCGAATGCAAGCCGCACCATGCTTTTCAATATTCATTCCCTGAAATGGGACGAAGAGCTTATCAAAATTTTTGGAATTCCTGAATCGCTTTTACCACAGGTAGTCCCTTCAAGTTATGTAAACGGAACGGTTACTGATATCGAACAATTGAGCGGTGTGCCGATTGCCGGGATTGCAGGCGACCAACAGGCCGCCCTTTTCGGACAGATGTGTACCAAAGAAGGCATGGCTAAATGTACCTACGGAACCGGTTGTTTTTTGGTTATGAATACAGGTTCGAGGGCAATTGCTTCAAACAATAAACTTTTGACTACCATTGGCTGGCAAATCGGAAACGAGGTCACGTATGCGCTCGAAGGCAGTGTTTTCATGGGTGGCGCTGTGATTCAATGGTTGCGCGATGGGCTCGGATTCTTTGCATCTGCTCCTGAAAGTGAAGCCCTGGCCGAAATGGTTGAAGATAGTGGTGGGGTTGTTTTTGTTCCCTCGCTGACCGGGTTGGGAGCGCCGCACTGGGATCCGTATGCCCGTGGTTCAATCTTCGGAATTACACGTGGCACAACCAAATCGCATCTCACAAGGGCTGCTTTGGAGAGCGTTTGCTTTCAGGTAAACGACGTAATTGAAACCATGAAAAAAGATTCAGGAGAAGCGATTGCCGAACTGCGCATCGACGGTGGCGCGGCTGCCAACAACCTGATGGATCAGTTTCAGTCGGATCTTTCGGATATAAATCTGGTGCGATCGACCAATATGGAAACTACAGCTTTGGGCGCTGCTTATTTTGCCGGAATTGCTGTAGGCTTGTGGAAGATTGAAGAACTTCAGGAGAAATGGATGATTGACAGAATATTTACCCCAGCCGGAAAAAAGGAAGAGATTGAAAAGCTGAAAGCCCGCTGGTACAAAGCTGTGGAACGAACCAAGAATTGGATCGATTAGCATTTCTGAAGCAAAAATAAACTATGAGTATCTGTAAGAATCTGTTTAAAATTAAAAAGAATACTATTTGAAGTTGATTTTATCAATTTTTGACTCACCCCAAGCCCAATAAATCGGGCTTTTCCCCTCTACTTGTAGAGAGGGGCGGGGAGCATCAATGATGCGACAGGGTGAGTTAAGGGTAAAATATCTCATTAAATAAAATTTAAACAGTTTCTAAATGAATTAGCACAGATCCTAAAAAATAAATCTGGGTATTATGAAACGTTCAGAATCCCTCAGGGCAATTCAGTATTTTCCGGATAAAATCTGGGATATTGTTGTGATCGGTGGTGGCGCAACCGGATTGGGGGCCGGTGTTGATGCGGCATCGAGAGGTTTCAGTACGCTGGTTCTCGAAAAGTACGATTTTGCGAAAGGCACCTCGTCGCGAAGTACAAAACTGGTTCATGGCGGAGTTCGTTATTTGGCTGCCGGCGACATTGGTCTTGTGCTGGAAGCGCTGAACGAACGTGGACTTTTGCTTCAGAACGCACCTCACCTGGTTAAAAATCAAAAGTTTATTATTCCGAATTACGAGTGGTGGGACGGACCGTTTTACACGGTTGGACTGAAAGTTTACGACATGATGGCCGGAAAGCTTGGGCTTGGGCCTTCCATCCACATTTCGAAGGAAGAAACCAAAGCCGCCATTCCCAATCTGGTTGAAGAAGGATTGAAGGGCGGAGTCATTTATCATGACGGGCAGTTCGACGATTCGCGGCTGGCCATAAGCCTGGCACAAACCATTACCGACAATGGTGGCTATGTGTTGAATTACTGCGGCGTTACCAACTTAATCAAGAACGGCGAAGGCATGATTTCCGGAGTTGAATGTTTTGATTCCGAAAACAACCGTTCGTACACGCTGAAAGCTAAAGTTGTTGTTAACGCCACCGGTATATTTGTCGATTCCATCAACCGAATGGATGAGCCTGAACATGAGCAAACCGTAGTTCCCAGCCAGGGCATTCATATTATTCTCGACGAATCGTTTCTGCAGGGAAATTCTGCCATTATGATCCCGAAAACAGACGACGGACGTGTATTGTTTGCCGTTCCATGGCATGGCAAGGTGGTCGTTGGAACGACAGATACAGCCGTTGAAAATCCTGAAATTGAACCTCGGGCGCTGGACGATGAAATAAAATTTATCCTGAATACTGCTGCAAAGTACCTGACAAAAAAACCAAAACGGAAAGACGTTCTAAGCATTTTTGCCGGACTTCGGCCGCTGGCTGCACCGAAAGAAAACAATCAGGAAACGAAAGAAATTTCGCGCAGTCACAAACTCATTATTTCGAATTCAGGAATGATAACTATGATAGGAGGGAAGTGGACAACCTACCGCAAAATGGGTGAAGACATTGTGGACAAGGCTGTGATGCTTGGCGGACTGGACAACAAGGAATGTGTGACGAAAAACATGCCTGTTCACGGTTTTGTGCGAAACACCAGTCACGCGAATCATTTGTATGTTTACGGATCGGATATTCCCAAAATCAACGCCATGATCGGACAGAATCCGGAATGGGGCGAAAAGCTTCACCCCGATTTGCCCTACATCAAGGCTGAAGTTGTTTGGGCGGTGCGCGAAGAAATGGCCCGATCGGTTGAAGACGTACTGGCGCGCCGTACAAGGGCTTTGTTTCTGAATGCCCGGGCCAGTATAGCTATGGCTCCTTTGGTGGCTTCGCTCATGGCTGCCGAATTTGGATACAGCAAAGAATGGGAAGATGAGCAGGTTCAGCAATACAACGAACTGGCCAAAGGTTACCATCTGCTTTGCTGAAAACTGAGTATTTAACGACAACTTTCCAAAACCAAATAGTAAACCAATGAATCCAATACTTGCTGAATACCTTGGTACATTTATCCTGATCCTGATGGGATCGGGAGTTTGTGCAAACAGTGCGCTGAATGATACTTTTGCTAAAGGCGCCGATTGGGTGCTGATATCATTTGGCTGGGGACTGGGTGTTTACCTGGGTGTAATTATTGCCGGTCCGTCGAGCGGGGCGCATTTGAACCCTGCAGTTACAATCGGTTTGGCCGTAGCCGGAAAATTCGCCTGGGCCGATGCGCCACTCTATATTCTTGCGCAATTCCTGGGCGCCATGTCGGGAGCATTTCTGACCTGGTTGCTGTATTCCGATCATTACAACCGCACTGAAAATGCCGGAACCATTAAAGGAACATTTTGTACCGCGCCAGCCATTCAGAACCTGCCCAAAAATGTGCTGAGCGAAGTTGTCGGCACTTTTGTCCTGATTTTCGTGGTGCTGTTTATTGCCGGTCCCGAATTTAAATTGGCCGGAATAGTCGACATTAAAATAGGGTTGGGTTCTGTGGGCGCACTTCCGGTGGCGTTGCTGGTGGTGGCCATTGGCATGAGCCTTGGCGGACTCACCGGTTATGCCATTAACCCGGCCCGCGACCTCGGGCCACGGATTATTCATGCTTTGGTGCCCATCAAATACAAAGGTTCAAGCGACTGGGGTTATGCCTGGGTTCCGGTTGTTGGACCTGTTCTTGGAGCTACACTTGCTGCTTTGCTTTACCTGGCCGTAATCTAAAAATAATATGAGTATCCGTTACTTAACCTCAAATGAAAAACTTCCCTTTGTATACAGACTGGCATCGTCCGGAGAGCCAAAAAACAAGTGAATACGGCGTTAAAAAATGTTTTCTGTTTGAGCTGCAGGCGAGTTTAAAAGATTTTAGCCGTCGGGCGCTGGTTTTTCGAGCAATGCGGAGGCAGTCCTGACCTTTTTTGATTCCTTTTTTGTGTCAAGACAAAAAAGGAATTGGGGTCACAGGGGCAAAGCCCCTCTTTGATTTATTTAGGCATAAATCCGGATATTCATTAAAAATAATTCACAATTTTACTGTTGATCGTCAGTTGTGATAAACATACAAAACATAGTCTATTTTAGTGAAAGGTATTATACATCTGGTTGTAGCAGCTAATTAGCCGGAACTAATTTCATTGGATAAATGATGACAACTACTGCATTGAGATATAATGGATTAATTGCCCCATGTGGCATGAACTGCGGATTATGTATTGGACATCTGCGTGAAAAGAAACCTTGTGCAGGTTGTTTCAAAAAGGATGACGAAAATAAGCCTAACCAATGTAGGAGTTGTGTAATAGTAAATTGTGAATTACTAGCCAAAACTGAATCTGGATTTTGTTATGATTGTGAAAAATATCCATGTGCCAGATTAAAAAGCCTAGACATACGATATAGAACAAACTATGGAATGAGTATGATTGAAAACCTGGCATACATTCAAAACCACGGTTTTGAAGATTTTCTCAAGAATGAAGAGATTCGCTGGACTTGTACAGAGTGTGGTTTTGGATTATGTGTGCACAGAGATATTTGTTTAAATTGTAAAACTAAAATTGATAAAAAGGCACGGTAACAAAAACGATATGTCACTTGGGGTTTCGGTGCAGACAACAAAGTTTGCAACATGCACAACGGCATCGGGGCTCAACAGGAAAGAAGTCCGCAATCTGCCTCTGCGTGTAGCTTCCTTCGATTATGGCTCAATTAAGCAAAAGATACAGCTCAATAATTGAACTATTTGAGCTATAAAGACTATCTTTATGAGCTTAAAAGATATCAAATGATTGATATTAGAGAACAACAGATTATTGACTTTATTAGAAAAACGGGAGAATGCTCTTCAAAAGAGGTCTTTGATGGAGTAAATCTATCTGTAAGTTATGCTACACTAAAAAGACTTATTGCAAAGCTAATATCTGAGAATTATATCTCTTCAAAAGGACAGGGGAAAGGAACAAAATATCTTATTTCGTCTAATTATGAAGTTATTCAGCCAATCGATATTGAAAAATACTATGAGAAAGAAATCGATGAAAGAGAAATTAAAGAAAGTTTCAATTTTGGAATAATAACCAATGTATTAGCTAAGCATAGTGTTTTTACTGACAGCGAATTGTACAAACTAAATGAGCTTCAAAAAGCTTTTCAACAAAATGTTTCTCAGCTATCCGACAACGAGTACAAAAAAGAATTTGAAAGGCTAGCTATTGACTTAAGCTGGAAATCGTCTCAAATTGAGGGAAATACTTATTCTCTTTTAGAAACAGAGCGACTTTTAAGGGAAAAAGAAACCGCTGCCGGAAAGACTAAAGAAGAAGCGACAATGCTTCTGAACCACAAAGATGCCCTGGATTTTATTATAGAAAATCCAGATTACCTAAATCCATTGGCTGTCTCAAAAATTGAGGACATTCATAGCATCTTAACAAAGGAACTAGCTGTTGAGAGAAATTTAAGGAATCGACGTGTTGGTATTTCCGGAACAAATTACCGTCCATTGGACAATGAGTTTCAAATTTCAGAAGCATTGCAGAGTTCATGCGAAGTAATTAATAATAAGAAAAGTGTATTTGAAAAAGCCTTATTGGCATTGGTTCTTATATCATATATTCAGCCATTTATGGATGGTAATAAGAGAACAGCCAGAATCGTTAGTAACGCGATATTGATAAATGAAAAGCATTGCCCTCTTTCTTTTCGAACAGTTGATCCTATTGACTATAAAAAAGCAATGCTATTATTTTATGAGCAGAATAACATATCAAATTTTAAGGCGATTTTTATGAATCAATTTGAATTTGCTGTGAATACATACTTTTAAATAATAGGTTAATAGAAATCTTCTCGAAGTAGAAAAATTTGTGACAAACTCAGACAGATTCCTTCTTAAAGACACCACGAAGTTTAAACCAAACCCGAAAATAAAATTGGCTATACCAATGCCCGATAAGCTACAGATTGGAAATATTTCATTAAAAAACAATTTTGTTGTTGCTATGAATATGCTTAAATCAGACAAATCGAGTAAATACGCTGGAATGATTGGAAATCAATTTTTTATAAATTTCGATATTTGATTTTTAAAACAACAAGGTTTATATGAAATCAAATTCAGAAAATATCCGGATAGAATAAAACCCGAACCCGTAACATCAGCTACCGCCTTCGGCAGTTGTGGTTTTCGGTGTGTATCTTTCCGCCCGGGCAGCTTATTGGCTCAACAGGAAAGAAGCCCGCAATCCGCCTCTGCGTATAGGCTTTTTAGTTATGCCGCATGTTGCCACCAATGTTAAAAGGTTTACAATATCAACAAATAAATAAGGAAACCCCTTTGTGAAAATTGTCTGGATAACAACCGAAATTGTTCTTATTCCTTAACTTTGTTTTTTAAAACCTTTTAAATCATGCATGATTTAAACAATCTTCTTTTTACACTTTTAATTTATATTGGCTCATTTTCTGCAGGGCTTCTCGGTTCTTTAACCGGGCTTGGCGGCGGAGTAATTGTAGTTCCAATGCTTACTGTATTGTTTGGCGTAGATATTCATTTTGCGGCAGGTGCATCTCTAATTTCAGTCATTGCCACATCTTCAGGCGCGGCATCAGCCTATGTTAAAGAAGGGTTCTCGAATATAAGAATTGGGATGTTTTTAGAAATTGCAACTACAATTGGCGCAGTGATAGGAGCCTCTATCGTAGGACTAATTTCTGCAAATGTTGTTTCAATTATTTTTGCTGTTATATTGGTTTATTCAGCAGTAACCACATTCATAAAAAAGAATGAGCATATTATACGTGAACCGGACCCAATAGCCCAAAAATTGAAACTAAATGGGAATTACCCTGTAGACGATACATTTGTTTCTTATCATGTACAGAAAGTTCCTCAAGGATTTGTTATGATGATTTTTGCTGGTGTACTTTCCGGCCTTCTTGGTATTGGTTCAGGCGCTGCAAAAGTACTGGCCATGGATCAAATTATGAAAATACCTTTCAAGGTATCCACTACAACCAGTAATTTTATGATTGGCGTAACTGCTGCTGCAAGTGCAGGTATATATTTAAAGAACGGATATATTCACGCATCTCTTGTAATGCCTGTTATGCTGGGTGTTTTAACCGGAGCTTTTCTGGGCGCCAGATTATTGACCTATACCTCTTCGAAAAGTTTGAAAATTATTTTTTCGGTTATTATTCTTGTTATGGCGTATGAAATGTTAAAAAGTGGCTTGAAATGAAAAGTAAACAGACAAACGCTGAAAACAGGGATAGGAGCATTGAAGTCATTTTGGGCAATCTGCTAAGAATAGGGGTTGTTAGTGCAGGTAGTGTAGTTATTCTCGGCGCCGTTCTGTTTTTAGTGAGGCATGGATTGGAAATTCCAAGCTATCATGTGTTTAAGCCCGACAACTTTAATTTTTCAGATTTTCGGGACTTATACAACGGAATCATTGCATTCCGATCTGTTTCAATAATGGAATTGGGAATTTTGCTCCTGATTGCAACCCCTGTTCTCAGAGTCCTTTTTTCAGTGTTCGCTTTTGCTTATGAAAAAGACTATATGTATGTCGTTTTTGCAGGTATTGTTCTCCTTGTTCTTATTTTTAGTTTCTTTTCATAAGAAAAAGAACTCCGGAAAGATTTATATGCATACTCAAAAGGCAACTCTTATGACTATAAAAATGACAAAACAGGACTCTTTGTTGACTAATTGCTTGTTTAATAAACGGTTTAATTCATAAAACCTTATTCTTGTTTTTAAACCTTATTATTCTGTTCCGGAGTCCCAAAACAGTTATCCATACAAATTGTTATAGAGCCAAAGTCTTTGTTTGGCGTAAAATTGATCTCTTCCTCACAAGTAAGACATTTAAAAATTAGTAATCCAGAAGAGTTCCGAAATCGCACTTTATATTTATATTCGGGGAGGGCAGAAAAGTTATCCGATTTAAGGAGGCGTTCGTTCTGTAAAAGGTATAAAACATTGGGGTGCAAATGATCTACTTTTAATTTTAAAGATATGATTTTAAATATTTTACAAATACAACTTCCATTAACCGACCCGGTATTAAAGTTCTTGGTAATACTGCTTGTAATCTTATTCATTCCAATCTTATCAGATAAGATAAAAATACCCCATTTGCTGGGAATGATTATAGCAGGTGTTCTGATTGGTCCTCATGGATTTAATCTTTTAGCCCGCGATGGTAGTATTATTTTATCAGGAACAGCAGGACTTCTTTATATCATGTTTCTGGCCGGGCTGGAGATAGATATGAATGATTTTAAGAAAAATGCAGGAAAAAGCACACTCCTCGGGTTGTATGGATTTATCATACCGATGACTTTAGGAACCCTTGTTGGAATATATTTGCTCGATTTCTCCGTCCCAACGTCCTTCTTATTGGCCAGTATGTTTGCTTCGCATACACTCATTACTTATCCCATTGTAAGTAAACTTGGAATTTCAAAAAACAGGGCTGTAAATATATCGGTTGGAAGCACGCTGATAACAAATATTTTGGCTCTCCTGGTATTGGCAATTATCGTTGGAATGTCGGTCGGCGAAATAAACAGTTTCTTCTGGATAAAATTGAGTGTTTCGTTTGTCGTTTTTACTGCTGTGATTGTTTTCTTATTTCCCATCATTGCCCGTTGGTTCTTTAAACGATACTCCGATAATGTTTCCCAATATATTTTTGTATTGGTGATTGTTTTTTTAGGTGCTGTATTATCGCAAGTTGCAGGCATTGAAGCTATAATTGGTGCATTTATGGCTGGTTTAGCCCTGAACCGTCTTATTCCCCGTACTTCTTCGTTAATGAATAGAATTGACTTCGTTGGGAATGCCATTTTTATTCCGTTTTTTCTGATAGGCGTAGGTATGCTTATTAATTACAGGGCTTTTAGTGATTACAATACAATAATTGTTGCAATTACAATGACAGTAATTGCGACAGTTGGAAAATATATTGCGGCCTGGTTGTCGCAGAAAAATTTCAAATTTACAAGGGATGAACGAATATTGATTTTTGGTTTGACGAATGCCCAGGCTGCCGCTACTTTAGCTGCTGTTTTAGTCGGCTATAATATTATAGTTGGACATGATGCGAACAATGAGCCAATAAGGTTATTGAACGACAGTGTTTTAAACGGCACAATTATAATGATTTTGGTAACCTGTACAATCGCTTCATTTGCAACCCAAAAAAGTGCAGGTCGAATTGCATTTCTCGACCAGTCAGATGAAGAATCGAAAGATCATATTGAAAAAATACTAATCCCGATAAGTAATCCGAACAATATTGAAGAATTAATTAATCTGAGTAACATTATTAAATCGAAGAATAATAAAGATGGATTGTACGCCCTAAACCTTATAAATAGCGACAATATTTTGCCTGATGCGGAGAAAAATGCCAGAAAATTATTGGAAAAAGCCAAAATTGCAGCGTCAGCGACTGATATTGATTTAAAAACACTTTTGCGTTATGATTTAAATTTAGTGCATGGAGTAACCAACCTGATCAAAGAAAATGATATTACAGATTTATTACTTGGGCTTCATGTTAAAGGCAGTATCTCTGATACTTTTTTAGGCAGTGTTACTGAAGGTATTTTATCTAAAAGCAATGTTTCGACTTATATATACCGGCCATTTCAGCCAATTTCAACCATAAAACGGCACATTGTCGTCGTACCTGAAAATGCTGAGTATGAGATTGGATTTTCATTTTGGCTTGCAAAAATCTGGAACATTGCTACAAATACAGGTTCAAAAATTGTATTTTATGCGTCGGAACATACAACTCAAATTATTCATAAGTTATGCTCAACGCATCCAATCGAAGTTGAATTTAATCCGTTTAATGATTGGGACGACTTTTTAATATTATCGAGAAGCATAAAAATTGACGATAATTTGGTCATCGTAATGAGCAGAAAGAATTTGTTATCGTACCAATCTTCCATGATTAAAATACCTGAATATTTAAACAAATATTATAACAACCAGAGTTACCTGCTCATCTATCCGGCACAAAATATTAAGACAGGCAGCGAAAAAGTAGATTTGACAAATCCATCGTTATTGGAAACGATTGAAAAAATTGATACAATAGGCAAAACGATTGCGAATATATTCAGAAAAATAAAATAAGCGGGTTCCCAATAACCAGGGCTTGAAATGGCACACAGCGCCCGGCTGAACGAGTTATCTGCCAACCGCGTTAAAACCCGATTGAAGGTGAATGTCGCTTTACGATTTTACCCTTTTAAAACTGCCATCGCGCATTTGTCTTTTCATCCAGTTATCCGCACGAAACTTGATCCGCAAACCGTCGATGGAACTTTCGTTCACCTCGTTTGGCGCGTCTTTGGCTTTTGTGACCAGGGTAGTCGAAAATATACCAATATCTTCAAAATGAATGGAACTACCGTCAAGAAGTAGTTCCGGAAGTAGTTCGGCCAGGCCTGTGAGGACTGCTTTTACATCGGCAGAACTTAAGGTTGACCTTGCTGCCAGCATCCGGCTGATATCGCGTGTTTTTACCATCTTTCGGCCGGTAGCTGCCGCATGATATTTTACCGTTCCACCACCGATTACGCCTACCTGCGTTTTCTTTACAACTTTGTATTTAATTGTCATATTGCGTGAGTTTAAAGGTTTACAAAAAGTATTGCCTGACTGAAACAGGTTCCGGAAAGCTTGTTTGTATAAGCTACAGTGAACTGTTTGAGAAAATAACTTCACCAATTGCAAAAGATAACCTGACTTTCAAAAAATAAAGTCCTGATGTTCCAATTGAAAAGTCCTTAGAAAGATAATGAAAAGTCAGGACATTTTAACAATTATACGATGATAAAAAATAGTTTATACTTCGATAAACGATATTTATGCCCGTGGTATAAAATATGTTTTACCGCGTGTAAAATTATTTTATACCACGATATAAATTTACTTTCCCCTGCGGGAAACTGTCGATATGTCCTTACTTTTGCATCGAAATGTCAGGACATCTGTATCGACATGTCCTGACTTTTGTATCGACATGTCCTGACATCTGCGGTCAAATGTCAGCTACTTCAGTAAAATAGGTTAGCTTTTTTGTTCCGGAGCCGTGCTGTTTTTGATGTATTTATCCACATCAGGAGCTTTCCATTTCTGGTAACCAACAGGTTTGCTTTCTGTTTTGCGAATGGCTTTCAGGCTGCGTTGCTTGTCGAAAATCAATGCAAGCGTCATAATCAGGCTGGTGGCAATAATGATGAAAAGCAGAATACCGGCATTGAACCCAATTAATTGAACATCTTTAGGAATGGCATAGAAAAGCAACACGGTAATCAATCCGCGCGGCGCAATAAATACCTGCGGAACGATGTCGGCTCCAACAAAAATACGAAGAAGTAAGAACCGGATCCCGTAAATTGAAAAGATGATCAGGATAGAAACCAGCGCCACATTTAGGTCGAGCAACGAGCTAAGCGCAATGGTCATGCCGAAAATAACAAAGAAGAAAGTGCGCACCACAAAAGCCGATTCGCGGGTAACCACATGCAGCCCGTCGTACATTTCACGGGCTTTTTTCAGATCGATCCATTTCTTCAGGATACCCTTAAAAAACAGCGGCATATTGGCAATCATCAGTCCAAATATCAGGATAATAATTAGCGACGACAGGTGCATTTTCTTTCCTATGGAGTATAAAATAAGCAGAATGGAAATCAGGAGAAAGAGTTTGATGTTCGATTTTATCTTCTGGAAAATAAACAGAAGGCTGTAGCCGGCAATCAGCGAGATGGCAATGGTTAAACCAAAATTTCCGACGAACATCCAAACGTTTTCGGAATGTTCGCTGGACTCGACCTGACCGACCAAAAAATAAAACAGCATGATTCCGAGGATGTCGGAGAATGTGCTTTCGTAAACATGGAACTCTTTTTTGGTACCAACAAGTCCCGAAACGCTCGGAATAATAATGGCTGAAGAAAGAATGGAAAGCGGAGTTGCGTATATCCATGCGGTTATTCGATCCATTCCCTGGATAAAATACTGAAGAATTTCAGCAGTGGCCCAGGCCGATAAACTCAGGCCCGCCGTTGCCAGGAACAATGTCTTTAGTATAGGCATCATGTTTTTTTGTCTGAGTTCCAGTTCAAGGGCGGCTTCGAGCACAATCATGATTAACCCGATGATTCCGAGAATTTCGAGAACCGGGAAATAGTTGTATTTAAGCATCAGGAAATTCTCGACAAACAGATTGAGCCCGATACCAAGTAAAATCAACATCAACACAGATGGTATGTTGGTTTTATTTGAAATTTCGCCGAAAATAAATGACAAAATAATGATGGCCGAAGCTTCAATAATCAGGTTGTATGAACTCAATATTTCCATAATTCGCGGTTTTAAATTTTCTTTGGAACGCAGTTGTAATCGGCATCAGTAAAATAGCGCACCATTTCTTCAGTCGTTATGTTTTCGTGCAGCAACAGTTTTAGTTCCACTTCGCCGGAAATCTGGTTGCTGGTCGTGATTTTGGGCCGGTATTTCCAATCGATGTATGGTAAAGTAAGCAGTATTTCATTCAGCCTCCTGACGATTTCCTTTGGTTTTGTTTCCGGAGATTTGGAGCTGAGCACCAGGGTGCAGTAGTCGCCCAGCTCTTCGCCGGCCGAAAGTGTGAATCCTTCGGAAATGAGCCGGTAATAATTCAGGTATAAAACGCCTTCGGCAGTTCGGATGTGCAGTCCAAGTTTCCCGGTTTTTACCACACTTCCGCTAAAATTTCCGGCGCTTATCTTTTTGTCGTGCATAATGGAAGTGGTGTACAAAATAATCCGTCCGCTGAGGTAATCGCGTAGTTGCAGAAAAGTTACGGCGCTGATCAGAACGATTGCCATTCCGTTGAACAAGGGATGAATAGCGACAAACAAGCCAATGATTAACACAAAAATCAATGGTTCGAGAACGACCAGCATTTTTTGCGCAAGGTCGGCTAAAGGAATTCTGGTTCTTCCGAAAAGCATGAAGTTGTGTAAAAACCTGGAGCCCACAACGGCAAGTTGCTGAATGACCAGCAGCAGCAGCGATATGCTGATAAAAGAGAACCAGCTAAGCGGATTTTGTATAATTTCTTCCATCGGCGCTAATAGTTTAAGTAATGTTTGGCGTCGAGCATCAAACCCAGCTCATTCACAACCCGTTCGTTTATTTCGAGCCAGCCGTCGAGTTGCCGCTCAATAACCCTGATTGAAATCAGTCTCATCAAAAGCGGCTGATAACGTTCGCTGAAAGCCGGGCCGAAAAGCTTTCGCAGCCTGTATTCGTTGGTTCGTTTCTGCAGCATTATGGAGGTGAGCAGTACAGCCAGATCGGGCCGGTAAAATTCGGGTACACCGAAAGCAGGCAGATCGCTCATCTGAACCGTTTCGTCGTCGACTCTTTTAATCAGGAACGACCATAAATTCAAAGCATCGCCAACAATTCCCTTGCTTAATTGCGCCAGTTCTTTAGCAATTCGCCTGAATTCGGCCGGGCCCATTTTTTCATGTTTTGCATTGACTAAAGTCCGGTGTGTAGCCAAATGCCTGACCAGAATTGCTTTTTCGATTGCGCCGGCCGACAGTTTACTCAGGTGAATATGTGTCTGGAATATTCTTTCAAGTTCCGAAACCTGCTTTAAATGATGGAAAGTTGCTAGATTCATTGACACCATGAAGAAGAACCGTCCTGAATTGCGATCGATAAAACTGGTCAATTCTTTCAGGTTGCGGTAGAGCGGAATCGTTGGTTCCCACCACAATTCGAAGTCGTCAATCCAAATCAGGCATTTTTTATCCTGAACATTTCTGCCGATAAACTCAAGCGAATCGGCGATGTTGTAAGTGGCTTCCATTTTTCTTCCCTGAATGTTCAGGCTAAGCCCCGGACTCAGGCGAATAGTGTCGTCGGGAAAATTGCGGCTGGCTGCAAGCTCTCCGGTCAGTGTTTTTCCGGAGAAACGTTGGCCGGTAATAATGGCTGAACCACGATAACCGTCTCGCCAGTTCCTGACCAGGAGTGAAAGATGCGCAAGCTCCTCGTCGCGGCCCACAGCGAATAAATCGCCAAAATATCCTTTGGTGGTGAAAAAGCTGGTGTAATGCGCATTCGATTCATCTCTTTGCCTGAATTGCAGGAAGCGGACCATCTTTTCGGAGCGTGAAAGCGAAAACTCGTAAACTACTTTTTTGCGCAGGCTGTGAAGCCGAAGCATCTGTCCCTTAATCCACGATTGCGAAACTTTGATCAATTTGCTTCTTCCAAGGTTCAGGCGGTTGGTCATTGCCGTGCCGGTTGAGAAAGGCAGGAAATAACGGTTGGCATCGTAAACCAGTGAAAGTTTCATGTCGACTGCAATCCGATTCGATAAAATTTTGTCGAATTCGCTCAGTTGCCTGATGGCCTCCTTGTTGTTTTGCACCAAAACATTGAGCGGATTTAAAAAAGAATGCGGGTTAAAAGGCTGCTTTTTATCAGTGGTTTCCGAATTGTTTAAAATGGCCATGTTGTGAATGTTTTGCAGAGCCATTTTCAGTCCGTTTTTATTCAGTTCGGTAATTTCCCAGACTTCGAAAAGCAAGGGAAGAATTTCGCGGTTAAGCCACAGTGACAATCGTTTGTTAAAGTTTATGCGGGTCAGAACAAGCATCCCGTGCTGAATTTGTATGGTAAATTCGGTTTCGTCTGCAATTTGCGCCAGGCCCTGTTCGAGCTGCGCATTAAACTGATCGATGTGAAAAGTAATTGAAACCTGCGCTTCAATTGCCTGAAGTTTATTGGCAATCCGGATGAGGTTTTTTTCTGTTGGCGCCTGTGCTTCCAGTTCAATGAATTCGGTTACCTGATTGATGAACCCAATCACTTCATCAAGTTCGCCCCGGCAAAACCTGACAGCTTCGAATATCTTTGTTTCAATGCTCAGGAATCCCTGTGCTGTTTTTAAAATAACCTGGTGCTTTTCGTCCAGTTTCTTGCATTGCTGAACGATTTCCTTCAATTGGGTTTCGTAAACGGGCCATGGATTCTTTTGTAAAAGCCACTTTTTCAACTGCTTTTTATCCAGGGAAGGAGATTTTTCAGTCTTTTGAACCTGCTTTTGAAGTTCTTGTGTCAATTCGTTGGCCGCGCCGGTGAAAACCAGCATCATGTCATCAAATAGCTTCTTCCGGACGTTTTCAGGGCTGCTTCCGTCGAGAACAAACAAGCGGGCTTTCTGCAACTGGAAAATGCTGTCGCGCCAAAGAATCATAAACGTCTTAAAGTATTCCGATCCGGAGTAGTTTATGAAGTACTGAAGAAGCAACTCTTCAGGAGAAAGTGAGTTTTCAGCTTTCTCATTTTTCAGAATGTTTCGGTAAGTTTCGTTCCCAAAGTTGTTAAACAATTGACCCAAAACTTCAGTGCGTGTCACCAAAATTTCCAAAAGATGGTCGGGTTGTTCTGCTTTACTGATCTGGTCAGTTTCCGCTTGAAAACTTGCGATGAAATTTTCAATACGTTCTTTGGCTTTCTCCGATAGGTTCGTTTGTTCCATACACTGGCGTTGTCTTAACAAAGGTAATTTTGTTATGCCGATTTTCGGGTTTTTAATCTGCAAAATGCGCTGCAGTTCCATAAATATCGGAATTTTTGGAGATATATTGGCTTATGCTGATGTGAATTGACGGTGTTCAGGAGCAAAACAGAACCCGAATGAAACGACAAAAGACCCATTTCTGAGCCTTTTGCCAAAATCTATTGGATGAAATTTTCTTTTCTAAATAATCGGGAAAATCTTGCGGTCGGCTAAATATTCCAAAATGGTTTTAATGTTTCCCGATCTGTTTTCGGGATGCAAGGTCAACGCCGGATTTTCAGGAGCAATGTATTTTAAATCGGCGCCGGGAAGATTTGCGATCAATCCTTCCTCGAACCGTTCGTACAGTTCCGGCTTGTTCTTTTTGCAATATTCCAGGTCAGCATCCATGTGAATCAAATGAAACTGATTTTCGCCAATGATCTGAATAACCTGTTTGCGGATATTTTCGTCCGGAGAAATAAATGAGCAAATGGTAATGATTCCCTGGTCGTTCAGCAATTTGCTGATGTGTGCCACCCTTCGCAGGTGTTCGGCACGGTCGGCCGGCGAATAATCCAATTCATTCGAAAGTCCCAGCCTGATTGAACTTCCGTCGAGCAAAACAACGGTGGCGCCCGCGTCAAACAGTTCTTTCTCAAGCGTAAAGGCCAGTTCATTTTTTCCTGAACCATGCAGTCCTGTGATCCAAAGTGTAGTTCCTTTCTGGTTGTAGCGCTTCTGCCGCTGCGTGCCCGAAATGAGGCATTCTCCTTTTTCGATCCGCTGCCTGTTGGCTTCCAGTGTCTTTTCGTCGATAATTTTCGAAGGCAAATCTTCCGCGCTCAGTTTGTCGATGATCATACCAACGGCCACTGTGTTGTGCGTAATTGGGTCAATCAGGATAAATGAACCGGTGCTTTTGTTTTTCTTATACGGATCGAAGAAAATAGCTTTGTTCGTAGTCAGCACAACACGGCCAATTTCGTTCAGTTCAAAGTGGTCGATGGCTGATTTCTGCAGCGAATTGACATCGATTTTATACTGAATGCGATCGATGCGCGTACGTGTTGTGTTGTTGGCATGTTTGAGAAATAACTGGACATCCGGATCCATCGGTTTCTCGTCCATCCAAACCAACATGGCCTCGAAATGCCGTTCAATGCGCGGAAGATTATCCGGATAAACAATCATATCGCCTCGCGAAATATCAATTTCGTCTTCGAGTGTAATGGTAACCGATTGCGGTGGAAAAGCTTCCTCCAGGTTTCCGTCGTAGGTAATTATTTCTTTTATCCTGGAAGTTTTGCGTGAAGGCAACACCATAATTTCTTCGCCTTTCCGGATAATTCCTGAAGCCACACGAGCCGAAAATCCACGGAAATCCAGGTCGGGACGCAGTACATATTGCACAGGGAAACGCATGTCGTCGAAATTACGGTCGCTGCTGATGTGTACTGATTCAAGAAATTCGAGCATACTTTTGCCGTGATACCAGGGCATTAGGGTTGTTGGTTCAACCACATTTTCACCTTTCAACGCCGAAAGCGGAATGAAATTTACGTCAGGAACGTCGAGTTGTGTAATGAATGCTTTGTATTCAGCGCAAATGGAATCGAAGACTTTCTGGTCATAGTTTACCAAATCCATTTTGTTAACGGCCAGTACCACATGTTTGATGCCCAACAGTGAAACCAAAAATGTATGACGACGGGTTTGTGTGATTACACCTTTCGTGGCGTCAATCAGGATAATGGCCAGATTGGCAGTTGATGCGCCGGTAACCATGTTCCGGGTATATTGCGTGTGCCCGGGCGTGTCGGTCATAATGAATTTGCGCTTGTTGGTCGAGAAATACCGGTAAGCCACGTCGATGGTAATTCCCTGTTCGCGCTCGGCTTTTAATCCGTCGAGCAGGAGTGCATAATCAATTTCTTCGCCGGCATGGCCAACACGTTTGCTGTCGCGTTCGAGCGCCGAAAGCTGATCTTCGTATATTTTTTTACTGTCGAAAAGCAATCTGCCGATCAATGTCGATTTTCCATCGTCAACCGAACCAGCGGTCAACAGGCGCAGTAAGTCTTTGTTTTCGTCCTGATTGAGATAAGCGTTGATGTCGAGAAAGCCGAAGCCCCCCTCAATCCCCCCGAAGGGGGGACGTGAAGCCCCGCTCGATCCCTCTGATTGGGGAACAATTGAGGCAGTTTTGTAAATATCTTGATTGTGTTTGTTCATATCGATAAACTTTGAGTTGTGTTTTTTAAGCCTCCCCTTCGGGGAGGTTGGGAGGGGCTTCTCTTTAAAAATACCCTTCCCGCTTTTTCTGTTCCATCGATCCATCCTGATCGAAATCGATCACACGGGTTGTGCGTTCAGAAACAGTGACAGTCATCATTTCTTCCACGATTTTTTCGATGGTATCGGCTTCCGATTCAACAGCACCGGTGAGCGGATAACAACCTAAGGTGCGGAACCGAACCATTTTCATTTCAGCTTTTTCGGCCATTTCTTTGGGCATGCGGTCGTCGTCAACCATAATCAGGTTCCCGTCAACATTTACAATGGGGCGTTCTTTGGCAAAATACAGCGGCACAATCGGGATTTTTTCCAGACGAATGTATTGCCAGATGTCAAGTTCTGTCCAGTTCGAAATCGGGAACACGCGAATCGATTCGCCTTTGTGAACACGCGCATTGTAAATGTCCCACAATTCGGGACGCTGATTTTTGGGGTCCCATTGATGAAATTTATCGCGGAAAGAGAAGATACGTTCTTTGGCCCTCGATTTTTCTTCGTCGCGGCGGGCGCCACCAAATGCAGCATCAAACTTGTATTTGCTGAGTCCTTCCAAAAGAGCCTGGGTTTTCATTACATCGGTATGTACTTTGCTGCCATGGGTAAAAGGCCCGACTCCGGCTTCGTAAGCAGCTTTGTTGTAATGAACAATCAGGTTCCAGCCGTTTTCTCCGGCATAGTTGTCGCGGAACTCCACCATTTCCTTAAACTTCCATTTTGAATCAATGTGCATCAGCGGAAACGGCACTTTTCCGGGGTAAAAGGCTTTTTCGGCCAAACGAACCATAACCGACGAATCTTTTCCAATGGAATAAAGCATAACCGGGTTTTCGAATTCGGCGGCAACTTCGCGGATAATGTGTATGGCTTCGGCTTCGAGCTCTTTTAAATGCGAAAGACTATATTCTGTCATTTGATTTACTTTCTTTTTGTATCAGGACGGCAAAAATAATACTATAAACTCTTTTATTGAGTGGTATAAATACGAAAATTGACTTTTAAATAATATCCGGAAGGAGATTTAGCGAATTTTCAGGCCTAAAAACTCCAGAATAAAGGAATGAGTAACATAGAAACAAAGAAAATCAAGATATTCAGGGGCAGGCCGACCTTTAAGAAATCTTTAAACCTGTAGTTTCCGATACCCTGAACGATGAGGTTGGTCTGGTAGCCGATTGGAGTTGCAAAGCTTGCCGATGCTGCGATACAAATAGCTACAAAGAACGGTTTGGGATCGACGCCCAATTGATGTGCCGCCGCCATGGCAATCGGAAAGGCAATGGCCGCTGCTGCATTGTTCGTAATAAGTTCGGTGAAAATTGTAGTGATCAGGAATATCGTTGCGAGTACACCGATTGGCCCCCAGTTTTTTGCAAAGTTTATGGCCGTGTGGGCAATTCCATCGGCAGCTCCCGAATTTTGCAGCGCTTTGCTTATCCCGAAAGAGCAGGCGATGGTAATAAGAATATCCCAGCTAATTGCTTTGGTGTATTTCTGATGCGGAACAATTTTTAGCCAAATCATTAAAATGGCTGCAATGGCCGAAAAGAAAAACATGTCGGTATTTAAATTTCCGAATTTGGGAAGATAATCGGCGGCTGTTGCTCCTGCAATCATCAGTATGAGTATACTAAGTGCAAGCCATTTTTTGCCTTTTGCTGTATTTTCGTTGTGATCGCCAATGTATGTGGTCAGGTAGAAAATTTTCGAATCGCCCCAGTTTTTAATGAACCGGTCGGTGGTTAGCAAGACCAGGTTGTCGCCTTCTTTTAGTCGCAAGCTCCTGAGGTTTGAGGTGATACGCTCACCATTCCGGTGCACGGCAACAATGAGCGCTTCGTAATGTTCGTAAAAGTTAAATTCTACTATTGTCTTTCCTATTCCCGGAAAGCGTGGCGCCAAAACGGCTTCGTATTGTTTCAGGTCGATGCTGTTTATCTTGTTTTCGAGCAATTCGAGTCCTTTCAGTCTGACGGTCTTTAAATCTTTGATGATGTCCAACCCGTTAGATTTGCCGGCTACCAACAGATGATCGTTAGCTTCAATCGTTAATCCGGGAGTTTTCCCCTGAAATTTTTCACCTTCGCGCTCAATCTGAATAATATCAAATCCTTTCAGTTCTTTAGTTCTGCCGTTTTTCAAAGGCTGACCGACCAACTGACTTTCTTCAGGAACAATAAGTTCGTAATAATAATCTTTTTGGTCGGAGAGAGGCCTTCTGATAAAATCCTTTTTCCCCGGAAGCAAATGAACACCGATGTAACTCATGTAAATATAACCGACAAATGCCAGCGGTACGCCAACTAATCCCAATTCGAACATCGAAAAACCATTAAATCCGTTGTCGAGCATCAACCCGTGAACAACCAGATTTGTAGATGTTCCGATAAGCGTGCAAACACCTCCAAGAATAGTGGCGTAGGAGAGTGGAATCAGGAATTTCTGGGATGAAAGGTTCAGGTTTTCAGCCCATTTCTTTACAATCGGAGCAAAAATTATGACAATTGGCGTATTGTTCAGGAATGCAGATAAAAATGAAATCGGGAACATGAGCCGGAAAAACAAAAGCCGAATGTTTCCTCGACGTTTGGGTAGAAATGCTGTTGCCAGTTTATTTAATGCTCCGGATTGTTTAATTCCTTCACTCACCACAAACAGTATCGCAACAGTAATCATTCCCTTGTTTGAAAAACCGGCCAGCACTTCTTTTGAGTTGACGACCCCAAACACCATCAGGATAATCAGGGCCGAAAAAAGGATCAGTCCGGGACGCATAACTTCCTTTGCCAAAGCAATTACCATCGAGATGATTACAGCCAGTACAAAAAATCCTTCAACTGTCATAATACGATAAAATGTGGATTGAGTAGATTTTCTTTGTTGTAGCTAATTTCTGTTTCCCGGTCGGTGTGAAAGATGTTTTTACCGGCAGCTTTGGCAATGGCGTGGCCGGCAGCGGTGTCCCATTCCATGGTTGGGCCCAGTTTCGGATAAATGTTGGCTGATCCTTCGGCAACCATGCAAATTTTTAGCGAACTGCCTTTGCTGACCGTTTTCACCGTTTGGTGGTCGCGCCTGAGGTTTTCGATGTACTTTTCGGTGGCTGCATTCTGGTGCGACCGGCTTATAGTTACAATGTATTCTCCGGATTTATTTTCTCCTGAAAGTTTTTCACCTGCCTGTTGCATGAATTCAAAGGTGCAGTTTTCATCAGGATTCATCAGTTTCCATGCCCCGATTTCCTGAATGCCCACATACATTTCACCGGTAACCGGGGCATAAACTACGCCGGCAATCACTTTATCACGATTTATTAAAGCTATGTTTACGGTAAACTCATCGTTACGCTTTATAAATTCTTTGGTTCCGTCGAGCGGATCAACCATCCAGAAGAATTCCCAGTTTTTCCGTTCCGGGTAATTTGCCGGAATACTTTCCTCGCTTAATATCGGGAGATTCGTGCTTTTAAGAACCTGAAATATAGCCTTATTTGCTTTTTCGTCGGCAATGGTTACAGGCGTATTGTCTTCTTTTAGCTGAATGTTGAAATCAACCAACGAATAAACATTTCTGATTTCGATGCCGGCAAGCAGAGCGGCAGTCAGGGCTTTATTTACGAGTTGAATGACTTCCATTTGGCTTTTTTATCAAATTTTCCTGTTGGTAAAAAGATTCAATTTTAAATAAATCCGATGAATTAGTCACCTATTCAATACAGGGTACAATTAAAAGAACCAACAGTTTGTATGTTTCGATAACCTGAAACCTTGATTGGTATAGCCGTCGGGTTAATTGAAAATACTTAAGACATAGTGAGTTCTGTGTTTTTCCCCTTTTGACTCACCCCGCGCCCGCAAGCGGCCGCTGCCCCTCTCTTCACGAAGAGAGGGGCAGAGCACCGCAGGTGCGACGGGGTGAGTCAAAAAAACTCGACAATGCATATATCTTTTATTTTATTCGTATTCGATACGCCCGGCATTTGATAATATTTACTAAATGCCTAATTCAATAAATCTGATTCATTTGTATCTTCTGAAAAATGAGAACTGAATGACTATAGTTTTAAAATACAACTTTATGGAAAAAGTTGATTCCAAAGGTAAGTAACAATAGAATGATGCTTTTAGGCTTTTATACTTATTGTTGGTGATAAAATTTCAGGATTTACATGGCCTGACTTCACAGTGTCCGAATGTCGTTGGTTAAAATCTCGACCAATGCTGAATAGCCCAGTTGCTCAAACTCTATAGCTACTTTATTCTTTCCGTATATATTTACCAGCTTTCCGGTTAATCCGATTAACGGTCCGGCAATAACTTCAATATTTTGCCCGGGTTCTAATTTTTTCCTGACAATTTCGATATCGACCGCATCCTGTTTTAACATTAATTTCAGGTAATCGATCTGAAAATCTGGTATAATAGCTGCTTTTCCTTCAAACCTCACATAACTGACAATGAAATTGGATTGCAGTACCGAATCGTATTCTTTCCGGCTGATCCTGACAAATAAATAACCCGGGATGAGCGGCATTTCAACCCATTTTTTGCGGTCGCTCCATTGCCGGAGTTTGCGCTGAAGCGGAAGAAATGTTTCAATTTCTTTGAACTGAAGTTCGTTCAGAGCTTTTTTTTCTGCTCTCGATTTTATATAAACAGCGTACCAGTTGTATTCGGGTGCCTGAATTATTTTTTCCATACCTGATCTCTGACCGTATAGATACGTTCAATGATATCTACCACTTTCAATCCTTCCAGCGCATTGGTGCTGATCGGTTTGTGTCCGTTTAAGGTGTCGACTACATTTTGAATGACCAGATGATGATTTTGCGCAGATCCTTTGTATAACCCATAGTCGTTTGGCGGAGCGCTGGCTTCAAGTTCAGGCATTTGGTAATCCTGAATGTTGCAGTACACAACTTCGTTCATATATTGTCCGGCCACTTTAATGGTTCCTTTTTCTCCAATTATTGTCAGGCTGCTTTCCAGATTTTCGTTGTAAATAGCTGTTGAATAATTTAATGTTCCGATTCCTTCCTCCACAAACTCGAAATTAACAATTCCGGTGTCTTCAAAATCGGTAAGTTTCTGGTGCGTGAAATCCATAAACTGGCCGCTTATTTTTTTAATATCGCCAAAAAGCCAGTACATAATATCGATGAAATGCGAAAACTGTGTAAATAAAGTTCCGCCATCCAAAGCTGCGTCGCCATGCCAGTTTTTTCGGGTGTAATAGCGATCGTCTCGGTTCCAGTAACAATTAATCTGAACGTGAAATATTGAGCCCAGCAATTTTTGATCAACTACACTTTTCAACCAGACCGATGGTGGTGAAAAACGATTTTGCATCACGCAAAATACATTTTTATGTCTTTCGAGCGATTTGTACACAATTTTCTCAGCATCCGATTTGGTAAGCGCCATAGGTTTTTCAACGACTACATGCAAACCTTTTTCCAGAGCTTTCAACGCCATTTCAGCATGCAAACCATTTGGCGTACATACATTTAAAACATCCAGATTTTTCTCCTTTTCCAGAAGTTCTTCGATCGACTTGTAAAAAGGAATATCTGTTGCCGAAACTTTACATTCCTGCGGAGTGCGAATGTCGCAAACGGCTGCAAGTTCCGAATTTGGATTCCGAAGAATCATTTCAGCGTGGCGCTTGCCAATGTGTCCTTGTCCGACAACGGCAAATCGTATTTTTTTTTCAGTTGACATAGTCTGAATTATAGATTGATTTTAGTTACCTGATTATTTTCGAGCCGATACTGTTCTTTGCTTTCAGGACAAACAGCTAAACCTTCGGCACCGAATTTCAGTTTATGTCCGTATTCACTCATCCAACCTGTCTGACGTGCCGGATTTCCAACCACCAGTGCGTAATCGGGAATGTTTTTGGTTACCACGGCGCCAGCACCAACAAAGGAGAATTTGCCGATGGTGATGCCACAAATAATGGTAGAATTGGCCCCAATTGTTGCGCCTTTTTGCACCAGAGTTTTTTTGTATTCATTTTTCCTGATGATGGCGCTTCTTGGATTTATAACATTGGTAAAGACTGCCGATGGTCCAAGGAAAACATCGTCTTCGCAAATTACGCCGGTGTAAACCGAAACATTGTTCTGAATCTTCACCCGGTTGCCAATACTGACTTCAGGAGAAATGACAACATTTTGCCCGATTGAACAGTTTTGCCCAATGATGCAATTGGACATGATGTGCGAGAAATGCCATATTTTAGTTCCTTCACCGATTGAACATCCGGGATCGATCACGGCTGTTTCGTGTGCAAAAAATGATGTTTCCATTAATTGAAAAATTCCCGAATCGCCGAAACGATGTACGACAACTGGTCGTTTGTTAATTCGGTGTGCATGGGCAAAGATAATACTTGTTCGGTAAGTTTCTCTGAAACCGGGAAATCACCTTTTTTGTAATTCAGATACTGATAAGCTTCCTGAAGATGAAGAGAAACCGGGTAATAAACCATACTCGGGATGCCTTTTTCGGCCAGATATTTCTGAAGCTCATCGCGTTTTTCACTGACTTTTACCGTGTATTGGTGAAAACTGTGCGTGCTGTATGGAACTCTCGCCGGAATAGTCAATCCGTTAATTCCGGCTAATTCAGCGTCGTAAAAATCGGCTGAAGCTTGTCTTGCGCTTACATAGTTGTCGAGGTACTTTAATTTTACATCAAGAATTGCTGCCTGAATGGCGTCCAGCCTCGAATTCAATCCGATTTGCTGATAATAATAACGCCTGCTCATTCCATGGTTCGCGACTGAGCGCATAGCCCGACCTAGTTCACTGTTGTTTGTAAATAAGGCGCCTCCATCGCCAAAGGCTCCCAGATTTTTGGTCGGAAAAAATGAGTTGCAGCCGATGTCTCCAATGGTTCCAGCTTTCGCTTTTTCTCCATTGCTGAACTGATAATCAGTTCCAAGCGCCTGGCAGGCATCTTCGATAATTACGAGTTTGTGTTCTTTTGCGATTTTATTCAATGTTTCCATATCGGAACATTGTCCATACAAATGAACCGGGACAATGGCTTTCGTTTTTTCGGTAATGCACTTTTTCACCTGGATCGGATCAATGTTAAATGAGTCAGGGTCAACATCAGCCAAAACGGGCCTGAGTTTCATAAGAGCAAGGACTTCAAGCGTAGAAACAAATGTAAACGGAGTGGTAATAACTTCGTCACCTTCCTTTAAATCCAGTACCATGAGTGCAATCTGGAGAGCATCGGTACCATTACCGCAGGCAATAACATGACCTACATCCAGGTAGTTTTTCAGATTTTCTTCGAATTCAACAACTTTTCCGCCTTTAACAAATACTGAAGAATGAATAACTTTCTGTATTTCTGAATCAATCTCTGATTTTATTTTTTCGTACTGAGTGAATAAATCCACCATTTGTATGTTCATAGACAATAATTTAGGATAAGGTTTCAATTTATAAGCAGTCCAAATTTGAAAAACTAAAATTACATATTTTTAAGTCTTGTTCGATTGTTGGTGGTGCATCGCATAAATAAGTTTTCGATTAATTATTATTTAACGGATCACCTGAGAAATTGTGATTTTGAAATTGGAAATTAACATTAAACTAACGAAGTTGTTTCAATATTCGATTGATTAACAAAGTATTGTTGAATTTATTGTAAATTATTCAGTTTTTTGTTGATAGTTTAAATTGAAAAGCATATTTTTGCATCCGCTTTTGAAAAACAAGAGCATATTAAGGATGACTCAGTAGCTCAGTTGGTAGAGCACATCCCTTTTAAGGATGGGGTCCTGGGTTCGAATCCCAGCTGGGTCACTTGATGGGACAAATCTGAATTTAACGGATTTGTCCCTTTTTTATTACCTTGCATTTGCTTGCCAATCAACAACATAAGGAGTAGTGCTTCGTTGATTCTTGTGGTTC
>JBAZGO010000003.1:11404-158089 GCA_041652995.1 Prolixibacteraceae bacterium | reverse complement strand
GTCATATCTCTTACTGAATGATGTGGTAATCTTTCGTAAGATACTGACATTCAGAGTTTTATCCAAATATTTCTACATTTATTTCGCTGATTATCAGCTATTTATATTTTTGTCATGTACTAAAATATTTTCATTTAATTCAATATCAGCAGTATATAGAAATCTGTCATAAGTAGCGCGTCATTGGTAGAGCCTACCCAATTTTTTGGGTACAATGGGAAGATGACAGGGGGAAGAAAGAAAAAACGCGATTGAAAATCGCGTCACCCTTTTGGGTGCGACGGTTTTTAACTGCCGAAAGGAATTTCTTTATAGAATCTGTCATAAGTAAGAGATGAGCATATCACAATGACGAGATGAAGTTCTTCAGAATAGATAAAGGAGATATTGAAAATAAACAATTCTTCGTGAAAAATTACGGGATTACACGGAAGGATAATCAGAAGCTGTTTAAATTTGGTTTTCTTGTTCCGTTAGGAACGAAATGTCGGTAGAATTAATGAAAACATACAGGTCTATTGATCCGTACGGGACAAAGCATAGCTCATAAATCGACATTCCTGCCGAGAGACTTTCACTGTCGGAAATTTTTAAACAGTTTCTTCGTTTATCTGGATTGTTACTGATGCAATGTCTTGACAAAGATTTATATGTCAGTATAAACTAAAAAAGGCAGTTCATTCGAACCGCCTTTTTTAGTTTATCTGATATTCAGGAATTATTTCACTGAATCCATGTATTCGATCAATTCAACAACTTTAGTTGAGTAACCCATTTCATTGTCATACCATGAAACAACTTTCACGAAAGTTGGAGACAACTGGATACCTGCTTTGGCATCGAAGATAGAAGTACGGGCATCACCTACGAAATCGTTTGAAACTACTTCGTCTTCAGTATATCCAAGAACACCTTTCAATTCGCCTTCCGAAGCAGCTTTCATTGCGGCACAGATTTCGGCATAAGAGGTTTCTTTTGCCAAACGAACAGTTAAGTCAACAACCGATACGTCAGGAGTTGGTACACGGAAAGCCATACCCGTTAATTTGCCATTCAATGCAGGAATCACTTTACCAACAGCTTTAGCAGCTCCGGTTGATGATGGGATGATGTTTTGACCAGCGCCGCGTCCGCCTCTCCAGTCTTTGGCTGAAGGACCGTCAACAGTTTTCTGAGTTGCTGTTGTAGCGTGAACTGTTGTCATCAAACCTTCCAGAATACCAAAGCTGTCGTTCAATACTTTAGCGATAGGAGCCAAACAGTTGGTGGTGCATGATGCGTTCGAAACGAATGTCATGTCGTTGGTGTACGATTTGTGGTTAACACCCATCACGAACATTGGGGTATCGTCTTTTGAAGGAGCTGAAAGGATGACTTTTTTAGCGCCACCGTCGATATGACCCTGGGCTTTTGCTTTTTCGAGGAATAAACCAGTTGATTCAACCACATAGTCAGCGCCAACTGCACCCCAGTTGATATCAGCAGGATTGCGTTCAGCAGTTACACGGATTGTTTTACCGTTTACAATCAGTTGACCGTCTTTTACTTCAACAGTACCTTTGAATTGTCCGTGTGTAGAATCATATTTAAGCATGTATGCCATATAATCTACATCGATAAGGTCGTTGATTGCAACAACTTCTACATTTTCTTTAGCTACTGCAACGCGGAAAACGAAGCGTCCGATACGACCGAAACCGTTGATACCGATTTTAATTTTTGACATCGTTGATAATTTTAATGAATGTATAAAATGAATACTATTTTATTATTTAAGCCTGATTTTTAATAAGGCCATACAAAATAAATACTTAAATTCTGAATGGTCAAATTTATTTCTGAAGATGGCAATATTTGCAGAGAGTTTAATTTTTATTTAATGTTGATAAAAGGATAAAAGACTAGAATATCTTCATCTGTTCGTTTGGTTTTTATAGTGTTTCTTATACTATTTCCCGGATACGTTTTTCAATTGTTCAGCAATCGTTTTTCGTCAGTTTATACGTTACTTTCTAATTTTTAGAAAATAAATTAGAGACTGTTTAAATTTGATTTATTCAATATGTATTAAAGTTCAACCCCTCAGGGTTGCCGGATTTTATCATTCATTTTCCGTGGGTTAACACCCACAGTTATTAAAATCACACCCTTTCAGGGTTGTACAGAACCAAAAGTCCGAAGGACTTGAATTTGAATAACCTCCGGTAAAACCGGAGGCAAATGAATCCATAAGTTTAAGAACCCCCAAGCGGGTTCAATATAAATTTAAACAGTTTCTTAATTCTACTTTAACACATTTGAAAAATCAACCTTTTTATCCTGAATCCCTTGGAATCTGTTTAAAATTAAAAAGAATACTATTTGACTTTGATTTTATCAATTTTTGACTCACCCCAAGCCCAATAAATCGGGCTTTTCCCCTACATGTAGAGAGGGGCGGGAGCATCAATGATGCGACGGGGTGAGTTAAGGGTAAAATAACTCATTAAATAAAATTTAAACAGTCTCTTAAAGGAAAGGTTGATTTTTCAGCTTTCTCCCAGATAAGGGACTGGGCGAAAAGCTGAAAAATTGTTTCCTGAATTGAATCTGTTAAAGTAGAATTAATCATTTTAGATTTTAGTTTAGACTCAATAAATGGAAGAAACGCCGGCAGATGCCATATCTTCTAAAATATTAAAATCTCAGAGGCTTAAATATTCAATATTTATCTTGAATCTAGGTGATTAGACGCATTTTTAATGGTTGAAATTTCATTCAATCTGTACGAAGTCCATAAAAATTGCTCCTGAAATCCAACAATACTTAGGCTTTCGATACTTTTAGGCATGTTTTGCATTTCTTAATTTTCTTGTCTGTTTGGTTAATTGAAAATCTCTTTATTCCTATTCATTGGTTATCCCAAATTTTTATGAGTTGCAAAGGATTTAAAGTTGGGATAAATGCAAAAATTCTTTGATTTAAGTTTCCGAATTAAATAAATAGTGTAATTTTAACAGGATTTGAAATAAGATTGCGTCCAATATTATTTCAAAAGGTTAAATACTAAATTGGGATAATATGAGACGTTTTTGTTTTGACTCAGGATGAGTAAAAACTTCGAAAGACATAGGAAAATAAGTACATCTGGCTGATAAATATTTTATTATTATCAGTCAATATTGTTGTACATTGGTTATAATTTTTATACGTTTGCATTATTAACTCGCTAGTTTAGTGTGGAAGAATATATTATAAAGATAAAAATGAATTATAAAATTCAATCAATCAATCAATTAAGTTCAATTTAAAAACAAATGCTATGAGAAAATCATTTACACGGTTTTTAAGCTTGCTGTTTGTTTTTTGTTTGTTTAGCATATCCACAATTGTGAATGCGCAGGAAACACAAAAAACCGTCGAGCTTTATGCGGAAGATGTATCGGCATGCTACAATGTTTCGAACGATTACGCGGTAAAAATCTCTATGAGAGATTTTATCTCGTTGGTTCAATTCAATTTGGTGCTGGACTATTCTGAAGGAGTCTTAAATTACACGGGTCCTGGTACCTTTGTTATCGGTGGTACTAACGGTACAATTACAAAAGATGAGGTTGCCGGAACCCTTACTTTTGCCTGGGATAACGGTTCAACTCCGGTTACTTTTGCTAATAATGTGAAGACTGATGTCGTGACACTGCATTTTGCACTCGACAATTTTCCGAACAATTTAGCTGCTTCCTATGTAAGTCCGCTTACCTGGACTACTACTGATTTCTATTATAACACTGGTGTTTCAGGTACTGAAATTTTAAACACTGATGTTAGTACAAACGGTAAGTTGACCGCAACTGTTGGTATTACTGAACCTCAGGTATCTGTAGGTTCTGTTAGTTGTGATGGTGGTGATGCCGTTGGAACTGTTACTGCACCTGCCCAGGGTACTGGTTTTACCTATTTATTTAATGAAGATGCAAACCCTCTCAACTGGACATGGACAACCAATGCGTCTTATTCTGCTCCCGAAAATACTACAAATACCGTAAGGGTTAAAGATGCTAACGGATGTATTTCTTTAGCTAAGACTTTTGCTATAGCTGATTTGGCTCCAGTTACTTATACAGCATCAAAACAGGATGTTACTTGTGCTGGTGGAAACGGTGAATTGCAAATGAATGCTGTTGGTGGAACAGGTCCTTATACTTATTGGGTTATTCCTGATGCAGCTTTCGCAGCAGTTCAACCAGGTTTAATTTCACCTGCTGCAAAAACGGCTGCCTCTGCTGATTATAAAAAAATAAATTTCCAAATTCTTCGTCCTGCAGGAATCTACCATGTAGCAGTTGATGATGCCAACATGTGCCGCGATTTGTCTGACGCTGGTTATTGGACAACTTTGACAATTTTAGATACCAATTCTCCTGTTGTGGTTACCTTAGGTACAATCACAGGTGAAACATGTGCTGATGCAAATGATGGATCAATTGCTGTTACTGTTGCTGGTGGTGTGGCTGCCGGAGAATACAAAGTTTCTATTGATGGTGGTCTGACATGGGTTACAACTACATCTCAGGGTTATACTTTTGAAGATGTAATGCCTGGCACTTATACCATTACTGCAATGGATGACAACGGTTGTGAAGGAATGTCTGCTGATGCAGTTGTTGCTCCAAAGGCTCCGATTACTTTTGATATGACAATTGTTGATACCTCTTGTGGTGGCGACAATGACGGACAAATTATTGTTAGCAATATTGCTGGTGGTACAGCCCAATATACCATTGACATTACCGAAAACGGTGTTACAACAAGTTACACTACAACTAGTGTTGAAACTAGTCATACTTTTACTGGGTTGATGCCAACTTATTATAGCTTGTCAATTACTGATGCCAATGATTGCTCTGTTAATTATAACAATCCTAACGGAACCGGTAATGTAATAGCTGTTCAATCACCTGAAGACATCAAATTCGATTTGATTGTAACTAATCCATTGTGTTATGATGGTACTGCTACATTAACAGCGGATAATGTCACCGGTGGAACTGATGTTGGTTACATGTATTCGATTAATGGTACTGATTGGCAGGTAAGCAACACATTTACTGTACCTCAGCCATTTGATGCTGATTATACAGTTTGGATAAAAAATGCTTCAGGCAACACTTGTGAAGTTTCACAAACTACCGATGAAGGTGAAGTTGTTGCTCCGGCACATTTAACTGCAAGTGTTAGTCAGGTTTTTGCTCCTTCATGTAAAGAAGGTTCTGATGGTAATATTTATGTAACTATTGTTGGCGGAACTTCTCCGTACTATTATTCTATTAATAGTGGTACATGGGTGGAGGCAAATAGCTCAATAGCTATTATTAAAGCTACAGTGGGTACTCACATAATCAATATTAAAGATTCTAACGGTTGTGAAATCGATGATGTATTAAGCGTTCCAGTTACTCAGAATGACAATGTCATTACTGCAACTGTCAGTGGGTCAATCGAATGCTTCGGTGGTTCAGTTGATAGTGACGGAAACAAAATTACAATTGATGTTGCAATTGACGAATGGGCCGATGATGGTGTTGACAGGGCTTATTCTTATTATTATTCAGCTTCTGAAAGTACTGTGTATACTACCGGTACTGGTTTTATTCCTGAAGCATTACCAACTCCTACTACATTCCTTGCCGGAACTTACTGGATTGGTGCTATGGATCAATTTGGCTGTAAAGCAGCTCCGGTTGAAGTCATTGTAAATCAGGGAAGAGAATTAAATATTGCAGATGTTGTTGCCAATGGTGCTTCTTGTTATGGTACTTTTGGGGGTAACGTTACTGTATATGCTACTGGCGGAACAGTGAGTGGTCTGTTGCAGTATGCAGTTGTAAACAGCCAATCTGCTTTAGATAATATTCCTGAATCAAAATGGTTGGATTTCCAGATTGCGGAATCATTAGATCCTGCAACTCCTAGTATTGTAAGTTTCCAGGTTGAAAAAGGAACTTATTATCTGGCTGTTCGCGATGACAAATGTGCCGTGAAAACTTACGGGCCAATTACCGTAGAAGGTTACGATCAATTGTTGGTTGATGAAACTAAAATTGTACCAGCCGACGCAAATTGTTTTGGTGAATCGAATGGTTCCATCAATGTGCCAATGACTGCTGTTAGCGGCGGGGCTGGTGCATACATGTTCACTTTATTAAATAGTGTTGGTAACCCTATCACAAATCGTATTCAACAAGCAACTGGTTTGTTTGAAGGTTTGGCTGCCGGTACTTATTCTGTATTGGTTGAAGATTCTGAAGGATGTCCTTCTTATACCACAGATCCAATCACTTTAACTCAACCTGTAGTTTTGTCCTTTACCGCTGATAAAACTTACTTTAGCTGCAATGCTTCAAACGACGGAGTAATTTTAATTACTGTAGCTGGTGGTACTGCTCCTTATAAATTTGCAGTTAACAATCAGAATGTTTGGTTTGCAGTTAACGATACTCCAAATACAAAAGTTTACATTGCTACAGAACCAGGTATTCATAATGTATGGGTAAAAGATGCTCATGGTTGTGTAACTGGTCCGACCGAAGTTGAAATTCTTCAGCCAGAAGTTATTACACCCGAAGTTACTGTTGTAAACAATGTACTTTGTAATGGTGGTTCAACTGGCAAAATCACAGTTAGTGCTACTGGTGGTTGGGATGAAGAATCAGTTTATGAATATAAAGTTGATGCTGACGGTGTATGGGGCAATGCTGCTTCTATTGCTGCATTAGGTCTTTCTGCCGGAAGTCATACTTTGTATGTAAGAGATATCGCTGTATATGCTGCTCCTTTCCAACAACTTGATTGTGTATATTCTGTAGCCTTTGATATTTCTGAGCCAGATGCTATGGTATACAATGTTGCAATCACTGATGTAAAATGTAAAGGTGGAAGCGATGGTACGTTTACCGTTAGCATTGCCAGCGGTGGAACTCCTTGGACTGGAAATGTAAATGATGCATTAAATGGCTTTGATGTTCAACTTACCGGAAATGCATACAACGTTACTACCCGTACAGGAAGTGACCATGTTGTTACATTTACTGGATTGGCTCCTTCTTTCTACACAGTACACATTACAGATTCAAGAGGATGTACATTGAAAGCTACTGTAGGTGACGATGAAGCTCCTTACGAAACAGTTGAGTCTTGGGAAGTTACTGAACCAGAGTTTGCATTAACTATTGCTCCTGAATGGAAGAAAGATGCAACTTGCTACGGTTCACAGGACGGCCAATTTGTGATCAATGCTGATGGTGGCTCAGGCGAATATAAATATTGGGCTGGTCTTTCTGTTCAACCTGATGGACATATCCTTGTTCCTCAGCCTCCTGCTGAAGATTCTGAATTATGGCAAACAAGTTCTGAATTTAATGTAGGTGCAGGTACTTGGGTTGTTTGGGCAATGGATAGCAATGGTTGTATGGTTGGTGGCGAAACTTCAGGTGGAGTTCCTGTTAATACATGGCGTGTTAAAATTGCTCAGCCTACTGAAATTACATGGGCTTTCCACATGATGGGTAGCGAACCTGATACAATCCATTACAAGATGCCTTCATGCAACGGTATGGAAGATGGTCAGATTCACCTTGTAAATGTTATGGGTGGAACTGCTCCGTATACTGTTGTTGCAACAGGTAAATCTTCACAAGGCGTTTCAAAAGTATATACTCAGGTTCTTACTGCTCCTGTTTCTCCTTCAATACTTTGGATTCTTAATAATGTTGCTGCCAGCGATGCTGATGGTTATCTTGTTAAAGTAATGGATGCCAATGGTTGTGAAACTGCCGTTAAGAAGGTTGTGATAAAAGAACCAAATGTACTTTCAGTTACTTTGGAAAAAGGTGATGATTCATTTACTTGTCCTGATGCTGTTGAAGGATTCATCGAAGCTTCAGCAATGGGTGGTACAAAACCTTACACTTACACGCTTTATAAAGATGGTGTTATTCATACTGCTGATGTAACTCCTTCTGCATTCTTGGTTCAGATTGGTCATACGTTCATGGTTGAAGTAAAAGATGCTAAAGGTTGTACAGCAACTGCTGAAATTACAATTAATCCAGTTGTGCCTGCTGAATTTAAAATTTCGGAGACAACCTGTTATGATGATGCTAAGGCATCTGCAATTATTACTGCATGGGGCGAATCAGATCGTACATTTGAAGTTCGTTACCGTTTGAATACTGAGTCTTATCCTACAACTGGAAACTTTGGTTGGGTGGCTTTGAATAGCGGTGATTCACTTGCAATCAGTGAGCTTACTTTTGCTAACGTTACTGAAACTGAAAACTTCTATTATTTCCAGGTTAGAGACTCAAAAGGTTGTATGACTGAAGAAGTTAAAAAGTCTTTTGTACCAACTCAGCATCCTCTCCAGGTAGCTGTTGAACAATCGGAAGATCAGTTAAGCGCTTCATTAACCATTACTGGAGGTATTTCTCCATATTCATATAAAGTTGGCGATGGCGAAATGATGGATTTACCTGTGGATGGTGATACTTTCCAGGTCGTTGATTTGCAAGCTGGTGATAATGTAGTAACTGTTTACGACGCTCACGGATGTAATGTACCAAACATTGTTGTTGTTGATCCTGTTTCTGTAACTGCAGTTCCTGCAAACGGAAACAATATGGAACAGACCTTTGATGTGGTATTGACGTTCAACCGTGATGTAACAGTTCCTGAAGGCGCTATCACAGTAACTGGTGGAACTGCTACCGTTGCTGGTACAAGCCCGGGCAAAGAATTCACTGTTTCAATCACCGCTGAAGATTTAGCTGATGTTAGCATTGCACTGGCCAATACTATTGTTGACGCCGCTGATAATGCATTGGAAGCTACTACATTTAATTATACCGTTGGTGATCATGTTGCTCCTACTGTTACTGTAACTGCTCCTGAAGCTCCTGTTGCTACTGTATTTACAGTTGGTCTGGAATTCAACGAACCAGTAAGTGGTGTACTTGATAAAACCGGTATTACAGTAACTGGTGGAACATTAACTGATGTGACCGGTGAAGCTGGTGGTATGGTATATACTTTAACTGTTAGTTCTACTGAGCAGACTGAAGTAAGTATCGTTCTTTCTGATTTGATCAAAGACATTTCGCTTAATGCAAATGCTTTTGCTGGTCAGACGCTGACATATACAACTGGTGACTTTACCGCTCCTACTTTGGTTACATGGACTCCAACTGATGGTGAAACAATTGCTGACAATCATCCAATGTTGAAAATGACATTGTCTGAAGATGTCATGGTTGGAGAAGGTGGTTCTCTGAAAATCTACAAAGTTAATACCACTGAGGTTGCTTTGGATATTCCGATTACTGCTGCTATGATTAATGGTAAAGACGTGACTGTTACCTATTCAACTCAATCAGGTCTTGATAAAGATACAAGATACTATGTTTTGGTTGATGGTACAGCGCTTAAAGATAATGCTGGTAATTTATTCGCAGGTGTGAGCGATGCTGCAGTATGGACTTTCAAGACAGGTCCGGAATTTGCTACAGGTATCGATCCACTCGATGATTCTCTCGAGTTTAAGGTTTATCCAAACCCATTTGTTGATAATGTTACTGTGACTAACTCTTCTAAATTGTCTAAAATCGTTGTTTCGAACATCGCCGGTCAGACAGTAAAAGAAATTGTTAATCCGGAAAGCGTTATTAAATTAAACGAACTGCGCAGTGGCGTTTACTTTATCACTATGTACAACAAGGATAATGTAATTGCAAAAACTGCTAAGGTTGTAAAAAGGTAATACCGAATTGATTGATTTAAAAAGGGAAGCTTGAGGGCTTCCCTTTTTTATTTATAGTAATTTTCATCGAATGATTGTATGGATATTTTAAAATTACACCGATCAGTACGAAGGTTTCAGACTACTGAAATTCCGGATAATATTTTAAATGATATTCTTGAATCCGGCATTCGTGCTTCGAATACAGGCAATATGCAACTCTACTGCATTATTGTTACCAGGGAAAGTAAAAAGAAGGATTTACTGGCTCCTTTTCATTTTAACCAGCCAATGGTTAGACAAGCTCCGTTGCTTTTGACCATTTGCCTCGATTTTAACAGGTTTTACAAATGGTGTAAACTGAACAACGCCGAACCTGATTTTTTTAATCTTTTGTGGCTTTTAAATGGTTCAGTTGATGCTTCAATTCTTGCCCAAACTATTTGTGTAGCAGCGGAAAGTAACGGTTTGGGAATTTGTTATTTGGGAACAACATTATACAATGCTCCTGAGATTATTTCAGCTCTGAAATTGCCGAAAGGAGTAATTCCTGTTACCGCCCTTTCGATTGGTTACCCTGAAGTTGTTCCTGAACTTACTGATCGTTTGCCAATGAATGCTGTTGTTCATTTTGAAGAATATTCTGATTATACTGATGACCAAATCAACGAGTATTATTTGACTAAAGAGAATTTGTAATCTTCCGTTGCTTTTGTGAAAGAAAATGGGAAAGAAAATCTGGCACAAGTGTATACCGAAGTTCGTTACAAGTCTGCTGATAGCAGGCACTTTTCTGCAAAGCTCTTGAAATTACTTTTGGAACAAGGATTTGATTTCGAAGTCTGATTTTATTCAGATTGATTTATGTCCAATAATCGAAAAGAAATCGGCCCTGTAATTGTTCCCGATAGTCAATTTCCTGTTTTGTACTTCAACCAGGTTCCCTTCAATGGAAATTATTTTTTTCAGGTTTACAATGAATGATTTGTGAATGCGGATAAATTCATTCTTTGGCAACAATTCTTCGATTTTCTTCATCGAATAATTGGTTACGAAATGGCTTTTCTCCGTGTATATTTTGATGTAATCTCCTAGTCCTTCAATGTAATTGATATCATTAAAATTTATCTGGTAACTTTTCTTATTCGATTTAACAAAAATTGACTCTGATTTTTCTTCAGGCTCCTGGCTCCGGTTTTGTTGAAATTGTTGTTCTGCTTTTTGAACTGCCTTTAAAAATCGTGTAAAAGAAAACGGTTTTGCCAGGTAATCCAATACGTTTAGTTCATATCCTTCAAGTGCGTAATTCGTATAGGCCGAGGTTATTACAATAAGTGGTGGGTTTGTTAATGTTTTTATAAATTCAATTCCCGATAATTTGGGCATGTTAATATCCAAAAATATCAAATCTATCTTCTGCGCTCTTAATTCTTCAATAGCTTCAATTGCATCGTTGCAAAAGGCTTTAATTTCTATCGAATGAACGTCTTCAGCATATTTCCTGATAATATCCTGAGCCAACGGTTCATCGTCAATAACAAGAGTTTTTAAAATCATTTTCTTGTTGCTGTTTTAGGATTTCAGTTTTACATCAAGTAGCACTGTGAATGTATTTTCTGTTTTTAAAACCTGGTAATTATATTCATCAGGTAAATATAGAAATTCAAGTCTCTTTTTTATGTTTTTGAGCCCGATTCCTGAACTTTTTGATTTTATAGACGGAAAGGCGCTGCTGTAGTTGTTTTCAACCTTAAAATGCATTGTTTCTGCGCCAAAGCGTATTGATGCTTTCAGGAATGGATGTGTAGCAGGATTTTGCATGCCATGTTTGAAGGCATTGTCGATAAAAGGTTCAAAGATGAGCGGAATCACTTTCTTCTCCGGAATGGTACCTTCGATTTCGTAACTGATCTCTATTTTCGAATTGAGCCGGATTTTCTGTAACTCAATGAAATTAACCAGAAAATCAAGTTCATGTCTTACCGGAACGAAATTTTCTCTCGATTCATACAAAACATGGCGCATTAAATCTGACAATTTCAGGATAATTTCCGGAGTTTGCGGCGAATTATTTAATGCCAGTGAGTAAATGTTATTCAGGCAATTGAATAAAAAATGAGGATTTAACTGCGATTTTAAAGTGTTTAATTCAGCTTCCAGTTTTTCGCGTTCAATCTGACTCAATTTAAGTTGCATTTCCTGAAGTTCAAGCCAGTCTTTTACAAACTTAAATAAGGAGGTCATTCCAACATAAAATGCAGCCGTAAAAAAGTGAGACGAGAACATGGTTCTGAATTGCTCCTGAAAACTTCTGATATTTAGCAGGCTGACGAACAAAAACTGGATCAATAGCGAAGTCAGCGCTAAAAGTATTAAAAGCCAAAATGTATAAAAGATGTAGTTTTTGTTCTTCAGGAATCTGGGAATCAGCAAGTAGATATTTAGGTAAACAGCTAACGCAAAGCCTATATTTGGAATTATTGCCCGTAGGATAACGTCGCTATTTAACCCAGGCTGGTTATTGGAAGCCACATAAAATGCAGTCAAAGCAAATGCAATGCTGCATATCCAGAAAAGGATATGGCCTGTGATTTTATACCGGGTATAGTTTTTCAGAATTGGCATTTTTATAATCTGTTTGGTTTTTCTGCATTTTTGAGTTACTATTTTTTTGCGCGAAATCAATTAAGGGATATTATCAATAAATCTATAGTTCTTTTTATTGCGTTTGTATCGCTTTCTTTTTATGAATCAGCTTGTCAAATTTTCTTCTTAGTTTGACTAATGGTTGATTTCCCAAATCGTGTTTAATTAAACTCAATTCATCGATTAACGATTCAATTTTCCATTCCTGATTTCCATATTTCCTGATTAGATTTTCCCAGGATGAATCGGTTCGAAAGATGTCTTTCCATTTTCCTTTGGTAATGACTTTAATTTTCAGCAACGGCAAGCCTGAACGAATTAATTCCGGGTATAATTTGAGACCGACATTGGTTGGTTTACCAGATAAATATTTTTGAGAATAGGCTTTACTGTCAATGTAGCTTGAACAAGTTAGTCCTTCGTTTATCAGGAATTGCGATAGGCCAATTTCCCATTTGTTAATGACAGTCTGACGTAATTTTTTTGCGTCAGTTTCTGCGAATATATCATGAATTTTTAGAGTCTCAAAGAAATGAGGTAATCTGGAAATTGCTTTTTCGTTAAAGACAATAAAATGGCTTTGTATATGGTAATTAGTCTGGTGCGTTGAAAATTCTGGTTTTTGATAGGAATCAATTACCCCCCAAAAGTCTACGTTCTGTTTTTTGCTCCAGTTGAATATTGGATGCAGTTCGTTGAAAAGTACGTTTGAATCATTAATACAGGCAATCTGCTTGTACTCGTTCGGATCAATGGTTTGAAAAGCTTTGTAGAACATACCCAAATCATAGCCCTCGTTCTTTACAAATAGTGTTGAAATGTTTAAGTTATCCGGATAATTACTTTTTTCAATAGGTCGTTCATTGGTTACTAAAATAACCTTATCGAAAAATTTTGAAATTTCTGTAATATATATTAAAACATAGTTGGGTATGTACGGATCATTGCTGTAATGAACAAAAACACACAGGCTTTTTTGAATAATTTTCATTGACAAATAGTTTCACGTAAAAACTTTAGACCCTCGTCTAACCCAGATTTTGGATAGCAGGCAATTCATGCTATACAAAAATAGTACTTTTCGGGAACCCTTTGTACCAATGACGGCGACTCACCACTTATTTTAAGAAATACTTGCATTCCTATTCCTTGTCAAAAGTTTAATGGCGTTTGCTGCCATAGGCTGACATATTTTAATGTCCGTTTAGTTAGCGCAAACTCATATTATAATTCTATTTTTGTGCCTGTAAATCCTCCTGAATGTTGATTGATATATCTATTGTAATTGTAAATTATCGGGGCTGGAAGGACTTGGAGAGATGTCTTTTTACTCTTGAATCGATTGGAAATGGGCATTTCACGTTTGAGGTCATTATAGTAGACAATTGTTCCAATGATGGCCGTCTTGCAGAATTTATAGCTCGATTTCCGAAGTTTTCATTTTTCGTGAACTCAGGGAATAATGGATTCTCAAATGGCTGTAACGTGGGCGCAGCTTCGTCAAAGGGAACTTATCTTTTGTTTTTGAATCCGGATATTGAAGCATCGGAAATGGCGATAACTGGTTTATTGGAGGCTAGTCAACTGAATCAAGATATCATGATTCTTTCGTGCAAACAGTTGAACAGTAATTTAAAAGAGGAGCGGCAGGTTCGGTTCTTCCCTTCTTATTTGACGTTGAATGGTATGATGAGGGCGTTTTACCGGAAGGCGAACCAAAATGAGTTGTCAGTTAAATTCTCTCCTGAAAATGAGATTGTTTATCCTGATTGGGTGTCAGGCTCTGTGATTTTTATTTCGAAGGCAAATTTTGAAATTCTTGGAGGGTGGGACGAGAGCTTCTGGTTATATTACGAAGATGTTGATTTGTGTTTCCGAACGCGTTTGGCCGGAGGAAAAGTTGCGCTGACAAACAAGGTTCAAATGATTCATAATCATGGAGGTTCTACACGCGTTAATCTTCAGACTGCTGCACTTACCAAAGCCGAGGTAATTATTTCCTTACATGTATTTCTGTCGAAGCATAATTCCGGAATTCGAGCATTGGGACTGCATTTTATGGTTATTGCTGGTGGGCTGACATCCAAATTAATTCCTGCACTCCTGGGGATTCCTTTGTTTTTCGTTAAGAGATTAAATGTGTACAGCCGACTTTATCTTTTGCTTGTAACTTACTATTTTCAAGCTGTTGGGCGAAGAAGTTGGTTAAGCAGCAGATCAATAAAATTCAGGATATAACTCTCATTTTCTGAAAATAACTTTCGAAGAAATACGTTCTGAAATAAATATGGAGAAATGAAGTAACAGTTGAACAGACTCCAAATATATTTCTCCGGAAATTTGAATACTATTTTTTTATAGCGTAATTTGAAAAACACAAAGCGCATGAAGTAAATATTTTTCAGCTTTTTAAAATTAATACAAAACAGATGAAAATTGAAGTGTCAAACGGGGAGATTGTTGATAAACTTACCATCATTGAAATAAAACTTGCTAACATTTTAGATGAACAAAAACGGACGAATTTAAAAACGGAATATGATATTCTGAATATGGCCGTTGAGTCTATTATTTCTAAGGAACATCCGCTATATTTGGAGTTATTGGAAATTAACGGAAAGCTTTGGAATATTGAAGATCGGATTCGTGAACTGGAGAAGAGTAAAGATTTTGGGGAAGAATTTATTCAGGTGGCCAGGTCTGTTTATTTTACGAACGATCAAAGATCCGATGTTAAACGGAAAATTAATCTATTAACCAACTCTTCATTGTTTGAAGAAAAGTCGTACGAAGAATATTCTTAAATGACCAAAATATTGGTATATCGTTTTTCAGCAATGGGCGATGTCGTTTTATTGCTTCCCGTTTTAAAGGGAGTATTGGCAGCAAATCGCGATGTTGAAATGTATTTTGTCACCCCATCAAACTTTTTCCCAATATTCCAAAATATTGAGCGGTTGAACCTGATTGACGCAGATCTTAGAGGGAAGCACAAAGGTTTTTTTGGTTTAATACAGTTGTTTAGAAAAATCAGAACTGAAGTTAACCCTGACTTGGTGTTTGATTTGCATTCAGTGCTCAGGACATTTAACCTGGATATTTTGTTTCGGATAACCGGATGTCGGGTAATTATTTTCAGAAAAGGAACGTTCAGGAAAATGCTGATGATAAAATCGAAATTACTGAAACGCCTGCCAAATGCAGTTACCCGATATTCTGATGCGTTTGTTCGGGCCGGATTTCAAATTAATTTACCTGAACCGCCGCTATTCCCCCAACGCAGTACATCAGCCGGGTTCCCTGATTTCATGCATAAATCAATTGTGATTGGTATCGCCCCGTTTGCAAAACATGAGCAAAAGATTTGGGGAACCTCTAAAATCGAAAATCTGATTGTGGAAATCAGTAAGGTATACGATGCCAGCATTCTTTTATTTGGTGGAGGAAAAGTAGAACTTGAAATTCTGAACCAACTGTCGCAGAAATACCCCAATTGTATTGTTTCTGCAAATCACTTCAGTTTTTCGGATGAAATTCAGGTATTTTCAAAGCTGAATGTCATGATAAGCATGGACTCAGCCAATATGCACTTAGCCTCCATGGCTGGTGTTCCAACAATTTCGATTTGGGGCGCCACGCATCCTGCACTTGGTTTTGCTCCTTATAAACAGCCAGCAGAAAATATTATACAGTACGAAGGCGACAAATTATCGTGTCGTCCATGTTCTGTTTATGGAAATAAAAAGTGCATATATTCCGATAGTATCAGGTGTATGGAATATATTCAGGTTAACACTGTTTTCGAACGGATTCGTCGAATTCTTTCCGTAAATTAAGTGTGAGTTAACAGATCTTTCTTGTTTTTTCAGTTTCCCTTAAATTCCAGATTGAATTTATCTCCCAATTTCTTCAAATCCTCAATCACCAACTCGTGTATGGGTATGCCATTTTTCTGACGTTCAAGGGTTAATTCCCGTTCAGGATCGCCCGGAATTAAAACCCGTTCCTGTCCGTCGGCTGGTTCAGCATTTCTGAATGTTTTAATCCAGTTGTCCATTTCTTCCTTAAATTCTTTCGCCGGACGGAACGCATCGATGCGAACGGCACCCAGAAAATGGCCGATTCCTTTTCCAACCTGCTGTTTGGGCGGTTCAAGGAAACTCACAAAAGGTGGTACCCAGGGACCATAATTTGCTCCGGAAAGAACGGCAGAAAAAATGTCGACCATCGCGCCAAGGCAATATCCTTTGTGACCGCCATGTTCACGATCGCCACCCAACGGCAGCATCGATCCACCTTTTTTGAGCGAGTACGCGTCGGTTGTCGGATTTCCATCTTTGTCCTGTGTCCAACCCAGCGGCGCATCCTGACCTTTTCGTTGCAAAACTTCCAGCTTGCCATTGGCTACCGTTGTAGTTGCCATATCAATTACAAAAGGAGGTTGGGTCAGCGCAGGAATTGCAACAGCAATTGGATTGGTTCCGAGAAAACGACTTTTCGAAAAGGTGGGCGAAACCAACGGGCTTGCATTAGTCATCGAAATACCGATCATATCATTTTCAAGCGCCATCATGGCGTGAAATCCGGCGATACCATAGTGATTTGAATTTTGAACAGCCACCCAACCTGTACCGGCAATTTTTGCTTTTTCAATGGCTATTTGCATGGCATGAGGCGCAGTAACCAGTCCGAGTCCTAAATCACCGTCCAGTACCGCAGTGCTTGGCGTCTCGTGAATAATTTTCATGTCGGGCTTGGCATTCAGTCGTTTAAGTTCCCATAGTCTGACATAACCGCTTAAACGCGCAACTCCATGCGAGTCGACACCACGTAGATCGGCCTGATTTAAACATTCTGCCGCTGTTATGGCCTGTTTTTCAGGAACACCCATGCTCACAAAAATCTGCCGCGTGTATTCCTTTAAATATTCTGATTCGAAAATGACCATCTGTTTTTCTTTATATGATACTGATTTTTTTAGGAAAATTAAGTTTCCTGATGTATTGAAGTCTGTTTTAGAAACCGGGACCGAAAATACAGTTTAAAACCTGAAAAATTACTTCCGGTTAAAATCTCTGGCTGAAGCCTGATCGGTTGGCATAATCAAAATATCGTCGATATTTACATGTGCCGGCCGGTTGAGCACAAAGAGAATGGTTTCAGCAATGTCTTTTCCTGAAAGTGGAGTAAATCCTTTGTAAACCTGATCGGCTCTTCCCTTGTCTCCGCGAAAGCGAACCAGCGAAAATTCTGTATCCACAGCTCCGGGAGAAATGGTTGAAACTTTTATTCCATGAGGCATCAGTTCAATCCGCATGGCTTTTGAGATGGCCGAAACAGCATGTTTGGTTCCGCAATACACCGATCCGTTCGGGTACGATTCTTTACCTGCAACAGATGAAATACTGATGATGTGTCCTGATTTCCGCTCGATCATCCAGGGTGTTACGATGCGTGTAATATACAAAAGTCCCTTCACGTTTGTGTCGATCATATCTTCCCAATCCTGAACATCGGCAGAATTTACCGGAGCCAAACCGGCAGCGAGACCGGCATTGTTGATCAAAACATCGATGGCTTTCCATTCGTCAGGAAGGCTGTTTAAGGCATTTTCTGTTTCCGGTTTGCTCCTGATATCGAAATTCAGCGTGTACACCTGGCATCCGAAAGATGTCTCCAAGTCATTTTTTACCGAGAGTAAACGTTCATTTCTTCGTCCGGTAAGTATTAATTTGTAGTTGTTTTGAGCTAAAAGGAGAGCTGTTTCGAAGCCAATACCTGCTGTGGCTCCGGTAATTAAGGCTGTTTTCTGATTCATTGGTACAATTGATTTTAATGAAGTGTAAAATTAAAAATTCCTGAAAATTTATGGAATAACAAACTACTTAATTAATTTTGTTTCTGCATTAAAAGCTAAAACACATCTCATGATAGAACAAAGCAACGAAATACAGGAATTCTCAATTGAGCAGTTACCCGAAGAACAGGATATTCAGGATATAGTGTTTAATCTGATGGTCAATCCAAATCTTGCCCCGATAAATTATTTTAACGACTTTACTGAAGATTCGCTGGATCTGGTCATGTCAAACGAAGAAAACGAGGATACTGGTATGTTCATGGCCGAAAATGGTCAGTATATGGCAATTTCAACACATGCGCTGCATCACCATCTTGCAATCGATCCGCAGCAGGCCACCGAAATCCTGGTTTCGCGGGCTGTGCGCAAAATGATTTGTTTTGGCGCTGTGCCCGAAGCGGTCAGTTCCATTTTATACCACATCAATATTGCTGATCCGAACGGGCAATTTATTGCTTCAGGAGCGAAAAAAGGACTCGAAAACGCCTGCAAGGCTTTTAACATTAAGCTTGTCGATCGTAAAATCAGGTTCGATTATTTTTCAGCTCATGGTCCGGTTTCTCCAACAATCATTGTCAGTCTGATGGCATCGGTTCCGGAAAAGGACAAGCTGGTGAATCATGTTTTCAAGAAGAAAGGCAACAATATATTCATGATCGGTAAATCGTACGATGATGTAAATTCGTCGGAATACCTTGAGTTCTACCACGAAATCTCTGAATCTTCACTTCCTGATTTTGACATCGATGTTGAAGTGAAATTGCACGGAGTGATGCGCAAACTCATTGAGTCGGGATTGCTGAGTTCTGCCAGCCCGGTTGGAAAAGGTGGTTTGTTCTTCTCCCTTTTACGTGCCGGAATGCCCCCCGGATTTGGTTTCGACATTACTTCTGATGCTGAGATTCGTAAGGATGCTTTCCTTTTTGGTGAGGCCATGGGGCGCATAATTGTGGGTGTTGACCCGAAAAAAGCCGATGAATTTGTTGACCTGATGAGCAGCCTGAAAATTCCTTTTTTCGCATTGGGCCATGTTACAAAAGGCGAAGTCAGGATTGATGACGAATCGTTCGGGTTTATCGACAAAATGTCTGCGCCCAATTAATACAGTTTATTTTCGGTTCAGGTTCAATAAAAATCCAATAGCCTGTTTTAGCAGAAACTGTAAACACAAGTTACAGTTCGTTTGCCAGATGGATTTGAATTGATGAATGCACAAATATTTCCAATTATATAAATTTCGAACAATTCGGCATGCAAGTTACGCCCTACAAGGAGTCTGATTCGCAAAAAAAACAACAGGTGGAGCAAATGTTTGACAATATTGCTCCGAAATACGATTTCCTGAATCATTTTCTTTCGTTGGGGATCGATAAATTGTGGCGAAAAAAAGCCATCCGGATTCTCTCCGGATTTAAATCTGAAACCATTCTGGATGTGGCCAGCGGAACCGGTGATTTTGCCATTGCTGCCGCAAAGCTTAAGCCTGAAAAAATTATTGGGTTCGATATTTCGGAACACATGCTCAATGTTGGGCGTGTAAAAGTGAAGCGGCTTGGGCTCGATTCGCTCATTGAATTCCAGAAAGGCGATTCGGAAGCCATGCCCTTTCAGGATGAAAAATTTGATGCGATAACTGTAGCTTTTGGTGTGCGAAATTTTGAAAACCTGGAAACGGGCCTGAAGGAATTTAAACGCGTGCTGAAACCCGATGGCGTGGCGATTATTCTCGAATTTTCGAAACCGAAATATTTCCCGATGAAGCAATTGTACCTTTTCTATTTCTTCGGAATATTGCCTGTGATTGGGCGAATGGTGTCGAAAGACAGTTCGGCGTATTCGTATTTGCCCGAGTCGGTGATGGCTTTCCCCGACGATCAGAAGTTTTTGGCGATCCTGAATAAGGTCGGATTTTCGCGTGCGCGGCAAAAACGATTAAGTTTTGGAATTGCCACCATTTACATGGCTCAAAAATAACCCACCGAACAATAATTTTGTAATATTGTGGTTTCTTTAGATTATAGATAACCCTATTGTTGTGAAGCGAATTTTTTATATCCTGATTTTCCTGTTGGCCGGATTAACTTCAACTGCTCAAAAGCTTTTGCTGAAGAATCTGACTACTTTCGACGATAAACGAATTCACTTCGGATTTTCATTGGGGATAAATGCCGCCGATTTTGCTATCGATCATTATTATACGCTTGGCGATAATCCAAAGGAATTTACTCCTGAAGATATAGATGGTATTTTGACTCAGCGAGGCGATAAAGTGCGGGCTGATATTTCGACCCTTACGCCGGGATTTACAGTTGGGATGGTAACAAACCTCCGGCTGACTGAAAGTTTCGATCTTCGGTTTTTGCCCGGTATGTCTTTTGGCGAGCGCAAGCTGGTTTACACAATTCCTGTTCTGGACATTAACGACGTGGGTAATAGATCGTATTATTCCATCAAATCTACCTTTCTTGACTTTCCGCTGCTTGTGAAATATAAATCGCGAAAAATGAATAACCAGCGGCCGTATTTAATAGCGGGTGCGGCTTTGCGCATCGATATTTCAAAAAGCGGTCAGGAGGACCTGGTCAGGCTGAAACCCTTCAACACATTTCTGGAAGCAGGAGTTGGCTGGGATTCATACCTTCAGTTTTTCAGGCTTTCGTCGGAGTTGAAATTTAGTTTTGGCCTGAACAATGTTTTGGACGCTGGCCCGAAAAACACACAGCCTCAGGTGTATACCAATGCCTTGTCGCGATTGTCAACCAATATTTTTACCTTTAGTTTTCATTTCGAATAAGCTTGAAACAGGAACTCAACCTTTCGCTTTCGCCCAAACAGGCATCTTCCGAAGAGTTTTTTAAACCCATTGTTGCTGAAAAACTTCATGTTGATGAAAGTCGTATTCAGCTAATCAACGTCAAGCGGCGCTCCATTGATGCCCGGCAACGTGCGATTCGCATAAATCTGGGTGTCGAAGTTTACCTCGACGAACTTCCGGCTGAAGAAAAAATCGATTTTAAATACGAACCTGTCGAGGGGAAACCGCCGGTAATTATTGTTGGCGCTGGTCCCGCAGGCCTTTTTGCAGCGCTTCGACTAATTGAACTTGGATTTAAACCGCTTGTTTTTGAGCGTGGCAAAAATGTGAGCGACCGGAAGCGCGATATAGCTAAAATTCATCGTGAACATTTGGTTGATCCCGATTCAAATTACGGATTTGGAGAGGGTGGGGCAGGAACTTTTTCAGACGGGAAACTATACACACGTTCTAAAAAGCGTGGAAATATCAGGCGGATTCTGGAAATTTTGTATAGCAATGGCGCTTTGCCCGAAATATTAATTGATGCACACCCGCACATCGGAACCAATATGTTGCCGGGAATTATCGCAAGTATTCGAAAGAAAATACTGGAAGCCGGTGGCGAAATTCATTTCAATAGTCGTGTGGCTGATTTGATTGTTGAAGATGATCGCTGCACCGGCATTATGCTTTCGGATACGACCATTGTTGAAGCTGAAGCTGTCATTTTAGCTACTGGTCATTCGGCACGCGAGATTTATGAATTGCTGTACGAACATGGAATTTCAATCGAAGCGAAAACTTTTGCAATTGGAGTTCGCGCTGAGCATCCTCAGGTTCTGATCGATTCGATCCAGTACAATCAACCTTTACGAGGGCCTTATTTGCCGCCTGCAACGTATTCGTTTGTCGAGCAGGTTGAACAGCGCGGTGTGTATTCGTTTTGCATGTGTCCCGGCGGAATCATGGTTCCGGCAGCAACGGCGCCCGACGAAATGGTTATCAACGGAATGTCGCCAACCATGCGAAATACCAAATTCGCCAACTCCGGAATGGTGGTCGAAATCAGGCCTGAAGATCTGAACGAATTCAGGCATTTCGGGGTTTTTGCAGGCCTCGAATTTCAGCGTAACATTGAGCGTTTGTGTTTTTCGCTAAACGGACAAACACAGTTTGCACCGGCACAACGAATGGCCGATTTTGTAAATGGCCGATTTTCGCAGGATTTGCCCGAAACATCGTATCATCCGGGATTGGTTTCTGTGCCTTTGCACGATAAATTACCCAAACGTATCCGGACACGACTTCAGGAGGCATTCAGCCTGATTGATAAAAAAGCGCACGGTTATCTCACGAATGAAGCAATTGTTGTGGGTGTTGAGTCGCGGACTTCATCGCCGATTCGCATTCCGCGTAACGAAGAAACATTGGAGCATGTGAAAGTGCGTGGGTTATATCCGTGTGGCGAAGGTGCCGGTTATGCCGGTGGAATTGTATCGTCGGCTATGGATGGCGAGCGTTGTGCCGAAGCTTTTGCCGAGAATTACAATAGAAAGCGCTGATTTTAAATAGTATGCTGTAATTTCGAATTGCAGTAAAACGTGGAGATTCGAAATCTCCACACCCGAGACTATCTTCGCCTGAATTCGCTGCAGCAAATGGAAGCAGCAATGGCAACATTCAGCGATTCAGGTTTATTTCCCTGAACAGAAAAAGTTGGAATAGTAATTCGCCGGTTAATGAATTTGCTTACTTGATCCGAGATTCCATTTCCTTCGTTGCCCAGAACTACAATCCCATTTCCCGTTAACTTTTCGGTGTAAATATTTTTGCCATTCATAAAAGTTCCGTAAACCGGGGTGTGATTTTGTGAAGCTTCATCCAAAAAACTTTCGAGCCCCGTATACCAGATTTTAACCCTGAAAATGGCGCCCATGCTGGCCTGAACAACTTTTGGATTATAGGCATCGACCGTATTTGACGAACAAACAACTGTTTCAATACCGAACCAGTCGGCCACCCGCAAAATGGTGCCCAAATTTCCGGGATCCTGCACAAAATCGAGTGCAAGTACCAGATCGGTTTCTAAACTGAAGCCGGGTTTTTCAGTTTCAGGCAAATAAACCAAGGCCATCGAATCTTGCGGGCTTTGCAGTAAACTGGTTTTTTGCAGAGTACTCGAATCGGTTTCAACGAGCTCCTGTGCCTTGTATTTTGCTTCAGGATTTTGAAGCAAAAATTCTGAAGTACAAATTAATGTTTCAATTTTAAATTCGGAACGAAGCGCCTCTTCCACCAGTTTATTTCCTTCAACCAGAAATAAACCCGACTCATCGCGTCCTTTTTTCCGGTTTAGCGATTGAATAAGTTTAATTTTGTTTTTGCTCAACATATTTTATGCTCCTTCGTTCTAAATTTGTAAAAATAAAAAGCTCTGAAAGATTTGCGAACCAATTGCTCTGTTTATTTTTGCATAAATTCAAAAACATGCTTCATTTTCCCCGGTACAAATATTCCATTTCTCAAGGCTTAATTCTGTTGCTTTGCATTTTCCTTTTAGGAGCTTGCAATTCAACCCGATTTGTGCCCGAAGGTAAATATTTGCTCAATAAAATAGCGGTTAAAGTTGACGATAAAAATCTGAAGCGCGAAGAATTAAAAACCCACATCAGGCAAAAGGATAACCTCAGGATTTTGGGTGTTTTGAAATTTCATTTGGGAATGTACAATTTATCGTCGTCGAAAAAAGAAGATGACTGGCTGAAACGAATTGGTGAAGCGCCGGTTTTGTACGATGATTTTCAGACGCAGCGAAGCATCGAACAGTTGAAAATTTACCTGAAGAATAAAGGCTATTACAATGCCGTGATCGGTGATTCAATCGAAATTAATGAAGCCAAAAAGAAGCTAACCCTGACTTTCAAGATCAAGGCCGGTCAACCTTATCGCATTTACAATTATGTCTATTCGATCCGTGACCCAAATCTGAGGGAGATCATTCAAAAAGATTCGGTTAACCAGCTTCTGAAACGAAACGATATTTTTGATTTAGATGTGTTAAATGCTGAAAGACTGCGGATAACCAAATATTTGAATAACCGGGGATACTATAAGTTCTCAGAAGATTTTGTCAGTTTTCAGGCCGATACCAGTTTTTATAGCCATCGGGTAGATCTGACGGTGATTGTTGATGATGCCATTTTGAATAATGATGAGGCCGAAGTTGTGGCACATCAAAAATATAAAATCAGGAATTATCTTATTAACCCGACATTCAGGGCAACTGACTTAATTGGTGATCAACCGGAACAAAAACTTGACACGCTGATTCACGAGGACTACACTTTTGTGTATGCCGGAAAACTCAATTACCGGCCAGAATTATTTTACGATCTGAACCGGATGAAAGACAGCGCGTTTTACAGCCTTCAAAATGCCGAAAAAACATACAGGGCGCTAAACCGCCTGAAGCAATTTAACCTGATCAACATTGGGTTCAACGAAACCAATACATTTAGCAACGATTCCATTCCACTATTGGATTGTAAAATGCAACTTTCGCCACTTCCACGACAGAATTTTTCAGCCGATATTGAAGGAACGAACTCATCGGGCAACCTTGGTGTGGCTGGAAATCTGAATTATCAGCACCGGAATGTTTTTGGGGGCGCCGAAGTTTTTGACATGCAATTACGCGGTGCACGCGAAAGGCAGCAGGCGCTGATTAACAACAGCAGCCTCGATTTCAATACAAAGGAAGTTGGCTTCGAATCGAGCCTGACTATTCCAAAATTTTTGAGTTTTATCCAGTTTAAACGGAAATTTTCTTTTCAAATTCCTGAAACCAAGTTAACTGTTGGATTCAATTACCAAAGCCGTCCGGATTATACGCGAACGATTACCAACTTTAAATTTGGGTACAACTGGAAAACAACGAACTATCAGTTCCATACGTTCAACCTGGTTGATTTGAACTTTGTAAACATTTACAATCCTGACTCCGCTTTTATCAATTCCATTCAGGATTTATATATTAAAAGCAGTTTTACCGATCACCTCATTTTTGCGTCGAACTATAGCTGGATGTACAATACCCAGAACATTAACGAACGCAAAGACTATACATTCTACAAGGTTAATCTCGAATCGGCCGGAAATTTATTGTCGCTTTATTCATTACTGGTTAATAAGTCAAAAGCTGAGGTTCTGGATACGCTTACGAACGAAACCACGTCGTACTACGAGATTTTGAACACACGATTTGCGCAATACCTGAAAGGCGATTTTGAATACCGGTACGGGCACATCATCGATAAATTGAGCTCAGTGGTTGGCCGGGCGTTTGTGGGAATTGGAATTCCTTTCGGCAATTTCAATGTACTGCCTTTCGAAAAGAAATATTTTACTGGTGGAGCCAATGGAATCCGTGCCTGGCAGGTTCGCTCTCTGGGACCTGGTTCGTACAAAGTTCCGGCCAATACCTATCCAAATCAGTCGTCGGACATTAAACTGGAAGCAAACCTCGAATACCGTTTTAAATTGTTTTGGCTGATGGAAGGCGCTTTCTTTTTAGATGCCGGAAATATATGGGCGATTAATTACAAAGATAACCGTGAGGGAGCAGTGTTTAAATTCGACCAGTTTTACAAACAAATTGCCGTTGGAACCGGAGTGGGTCTGCGCTTCGATTTCACTTATTTTTTGTTCAGGCTCGATTTGGGTATGAAAATGCGCGATCCTTCGCTCGAAATCGGAAAGCGATTTATCCCCGGAAATTACCCGATTACCGGAGAACACTTCAACCTTGCCTTTGCCATTGGCTATCCGTTCTAAGATTTTTGAGCAGAACGTAATCGAACAGTCTAATGTTGGGTTTAGTTATGCCATTTTGGTCTTATTTTCATTGCCTTCAGAACCCTTCCGTAAGGGACTCCAAAACCGATGCGCATCGGATCCCAAACCGATGCGCATAGAATTAAAAGCGATGCGCACAGAAATAAAAGCGATGCGCATCGCTTTTTGGGGTAATAATAAAAGGATTGAATGCACCGCGAATCAATCCTTTTAAACAATCTAACCGAACTAAAAAATGTTGTTTTTTCTCTTGTGTCCTTTCCTGAAATGGCCCGGCTATTTTACGATTTTTCCTTTCAGCATAGTGAATGAATGAGGAGCAAACGAATAGGTTATTTTATCCGAGCTTTTAATTTTTATTGTTGGTTTTTGAGTGGTCTGAACCGTGGTTTCGCCAAAATCGTTTTCCGATTTAATGTCCGGACCATTCACTTCTGAAACTTCGAAATCGCCCGAAAAGTTTCCTTCCTGTGAAATTAAATCGGTTGAAATGGCTTTGTCTTTGTTTCGGTTAAGCACGCAAATTACTATTTCTCCGTTGTTGTAGGTTGCCGAAACATCTAAAAACGGAACATTTTTTTGTTGGGTAGTTGTTTCACCCAGCCCAATCGGGAATCGTTCGGTGTCGTAAGTTTCACAATCGACGTGAACGTCGAGCGATGTACCGTGTACATTTTTTGAGAATAGTTGCAGCGGATAATAAATGGTTTGCTTGAACATCCCCTTTTCGTTGGTGAAAATTGGAGCGATAACATTCACCAATTGCGCCATATTCGCCATTTTTACGATGTCGGCATTCCGGATAAAAGCATTCAGAAAGCCTGAAATAACCAGTGCATCTTCCAGATTGTAATGTTCTTCCAAAGCACGGGTTCCGGCCATGGTATCTTCGCCACGGGCCCGGTACCAGATGTTATATTCGTCCCAGGCAATGTAAATCGGAGGGCGGTTACCACGATCAGCATTCTCCATTTCGCGGTCGATCAGGCCTTTTACTACACGGGTGCGTTCTTCAAGTACCAATGGGGTTGATACAAAATTGTAGTAATTATTATCCGGATTTCCCACATACATGTGTAATGCAATGTAATCGACTACATCACGAAGTTCCTTCAAAATGGTTGCATTCCATTCGTTCGGATCTGCATTCGGACGATAATTTGACGAACCTGCAGCAATCAGTTTGATATCAGGAGAGGTCAATTTCATCAACTTCGCGGCTTCTCGCGCTTTTTTGCTGTAATCTTCAGCGTTCATGTGTCCCATCTGCCAAAAACCATCCATTTCGTTTCCCAAACTCCAATACTTAATGTTGTGGGGTTCGGAATATCCGTTTTTCTTCCGGAGTTCTGCATAATATGGCCCGCTTTTCACATTGCAATATTCCACCCACTGCTGGGCTTCTTCAATGGTTCCAGTTCCCATATTCACTGAAAAGTATGGTTCAGTTCCCATTCTTTTGGCATATTCGACAAATTCGTCGGTGCCGAAACGATTGGACTCTAACCGTGCCCATGCAAGTTCCATACGTGCCGGACGTTTGTCTTTTGGTCCGATTCCGTCCTGCCAATGGTAGTTCGAAACAAAATTACCACCCGGATAACGAGTGATCGATACTTTCAAATCCTTGACCGCATCAAGTACATCAAGTCTGATACCCTTTTCATCAGCCAATTTGGAACCTTCTTCGTAAATTCCGCCATAAACACAGCGACCCAGATGTTCTACAAAATTTCCGTAGAGGTGTTTATCAACTTCGCCAATTTTGCGTTCGATATCAATTTTTATCCGGGCATTTTGCGCTCCGGAAGCAAAAGTTGCTCCGACCAAACCAACGACCAAAAGTGTTTTGGCGCTATTTTTAATATTCTTAAATTTTACTGTCATTTTCTTATTGGGATTAATTTTTTAAAATATCATTTGCAGGAACAGGCCAGCCGTTCTCGTTCCATTTCAGTTTCCGTATGTTCAGTTTTGGTTTTCCGGAATCGTGTGCATCGTATCCGTGATAAACGAGATAATCTGTTCCATCAAAACTCACCACAGCGTTGTGCCCCACTCCGTGCCAGTTTTCATCGCCTTTCAGCAAAATGGTGCCACCGCCGGTTGCCATTGGTTTTCCGGAGCGATCAATATACGATCCGGTCAAATTTTTGGAACGTCCGACAATCATTTTGTAGGTGCTGTTCACACCCTTACAACAATAGTCGATGGAGGTAAACAAATAAAAGTATTTCCCTTTTTTGAAAATGAAAGGGGCTTCAATGGCATTGCCACCTGCATCCACCGGATTGTTATCAACTGAGGGTGGATTTGGATCATTTGAATCAGTTTTTCTGGAGGCAATGGTTGGAATATTACTGATGTCTTCAGCAACACTCATTGCATCAGGTGATAGCTTAACCATTTTTATTCCATCCCAGAAGGAGCCAAAAACCAAATACGGTATTCCATCGCTGTCCAAAGCTAAATTCGGATCAATTGCATTCCAGTTGGTTTCGCCCGGAACCGATTGAATAATTTTTCCGTGATCGACCCATTTAAATTGAGGATCGGATGGATCGAGCGTTTTGTTCGTGGCCAGACCGATGCACGAAGTGTTCTTTCCGAAAGCCGAAACTGAATAATACAGGTAATATTCTCCGTTGAAAAAGGAAATATCGGGCGCCCAAATGTGCCCTTTAAAACCGGGGACAGCCTCAACGGCCCATTGCGGAGACTTTTCGAAAACAGGCGCTTCTTTTTTCCAGTTTTTCATGTCCGGAGAAGAAAAAACCGAGATTCCCATTCCTGTGCAAAAAATGTAATACGTATCGTTTTGCCTGATCATCACCGGGTCGTGTACGATTATTGATTGTGCGAAAAGTTGCAGCCCCATTAGAACACCTGCCAGGGTGAATACAATTCTACTAAGTGCTTTTATTTGTCGTTGCATACTTGTGTGTTTACTTTGATTTCTTGCCCCAATAGGTTGCGTTTAGATTTTTTTCAGTTCCGGCATATACATAAGTTACACGGCGTGGGGTGGCTTCCCAATCGACTTCGCGTTCAACGCAAACAACAACGTTGCCCATTGTGAGTTGCTTTTTTGTCGCATCGTAGCTCCAATTGCCTGTAAGTGCTCCCGACATAGTGCCGTCGGACTTGAGGGTTAGAGCAGAGGCGCCATCTTGTTGGCCATAGCTGTATTTAAGGTTTATGTGCTCCCATGTTCCTACAAGCGAGTCTTTGGTTATCGTACCATAATCAGGTACGGCAGCGTAACGTTCGGGCAATGCTATTGGCCACAGGTTGTCGGGTTCGCCCGGAGAGGCCGGACACCATACGATGCGGCGTACGTGCCCCATCATAATGGCATTGGAGTAGGCGTTGCCTCCAACGTTGGCTGGCAATCGTCCTTGCGACATGTAGAACCATTCGTTGGTATTTTCCTTTTGGAAGATACAGCAGTGTGATATTCCTACCCATCCGTTGCTAAGATTGAACTTGTAAGGGTGGGTTACGATAGGGTAGCAGTCACCGCTTCCGTTGGTAAAATTACGTCCGGTGATGTCGAGGTATGGACCTTCAATGTTTGCGCTTCTGACCACTCGCGTGTTGTATGGTACATCAAGGCCATCGTAGGCCATAAACAAATAGTAGTAACCATCTTTGTATATTATTTCGGGAGCTTCGCTGCCTTGCCAACGCGACGAGGCTGTGCGTGTGCCAATCCTCACACCATATCGGGCTGTTAGCTCACTTGCACTGTTTGCGTAAGGATCACCGAGTGTGTTGAGAGGCTTACCTGTTGTTGCATCGACTTGCAGAAGTGCGAAGCCGCTGTGCCACGAGCCATGTATTAGGTAATGTTTCCTCTCGGGTGTTACTATATACGTAGGGTCGATGGCATTGTAGTAAAAATAGGCGTCCCAATTCGATAAACTGGAGCGACTGTAGTTTTTGTCACGATCTGATGATGAACATGTAACGAAACCCTTGTTGGTCCATACAGCTCCAGCGGGATCGGTCGATTCGCATAAGCCGATAAAGGCGCGTTCGGTCCAGCTTCCATCAAAGTTGGCTGAGGTGTTGGCTTTGCCAGTTTTGATGTAGTTATCGATAACTATGCTGTAGTACATACGCAAGATATCTTGTCCTCCAACGTTGACCCGGCGTACTACCGGTGCCCAGTAGCCGTAAACTATGTTATCTCTGGCAATGGCATCGAGACCCATGCGCGAACGAATGGCATTGAGCGAATCGGCAACCCAAGTGGGTGCATCATAAAAAGGTCCGCCTACCCATTCCCAATTCACCAAATCTTTTGAACGTTTGCCTTGAAAATGTCCATGTCCCACGGCCTCATTACCATACGAGGCATCGGTGCCGTACATATAGAAATATCCATTGTACCAGGCAACTGATGGGTCGTGAACGTTGGCCAGATTCCACTTGTTTCGGTTTGACCACGATGCTATCGATGAATAGTCGTCGGCGTAGGTTGGAATGGTAAAATTTGTATCGGTGTCAGGCTCATCTTTAGATTCATCACCATCGTCTTTGCACCCTACAAACGATAGAGCAATTATGATGATATATAAAATCAGGATATACTTTAGTCTCATGTCTAATATGTTTTTTATCAAATAAACTTCCTTATCAACATACAAAAAATACATCGATAAGGAAGTCTCACATTTTAGAGAATGATTCCTACTCTACAATAGGACGAACAGTCCATTTAGCTGTGAAAGCAGGTCCATTATCTTCATTCTTGTTTGCCGAGTTACCTACAAGGTTAGGGTTGGCATTAAGAGTTGACTGATATATTGGGAAATATTCATGTCCCTTATAGTAGTATTTGAACGATGAATCGTCAGCGGTTTCGGCGGTAAGCTCATCTGTTGAGGCTTTGCCATCGCGCTTATAATAACCATGTTCAACCAACTGATTCAGACGATTTACATCATAGAAAAATCCCCAACGGAGTAAGTCGATACCACGTCCGTTTTCGCAACCGAATTCTTTGGGACGTTCAACGTTTGCTATTTGTTCGAAAAGAGCATCAGCAGACGAAAAGTCGGAAACTTTAAGATCTTTAAGAGCAACGCGTCGACGTACGATGTTAATGTAATCGACAGCAGTTTGGGTTGAGCCATTGATTTCATTTTCGCATTCTGCTGCACGCAGTAAAACATCGCTATAACGCATAAGGCGTAGGTTGACTCCACAATGCAATCCGTTAGTAATAGAGCTATAGATGTTGTTTCTTGCATTGGTGAACTTAGCTATTGATATTCCACCCTGGGCATTGTTCGATAGAGGAGTTGCAGTTATGTCTTTTTGGTAAATCGTGTTGACACGAGGATCTCCATTCGGATATGCCGCAGTTTTCAGGCCGGTATAGCTGTTATATCCATCTTCGAATGTAACCAATGTCCAGTATAAACGAGGATCGAGACGGTCATCTGTACAGTTCTCTTTTTTGAATAGGTTATACAACCAGGGTGCGCCAGCCAGATCGCCCCAGCTACCCAATGCCTGAGAAGCGTAGTTGCTTTCTACAGCGTGACCCTGAGTTGCTTGAGAGCTTATATTTACCGGAGTCCACTCTTCGTCGGTGCCACCTGTGCCATAGTCCATGAATTGAACTTCGAAGATGCTCTCTTTGTTATTTTCATAAGCCGAACCTTCCCTGAAGTTGTCACCATAGTCGGCTGTAAGCTCATAATGTCCGTACTTGCCGGCGATGATGTCTTTCAGTACAGTATAAGCCTCGGCATATTTATGACGGAACATCAATGCACGAGCCAAATATCCGGCAGCAGCACCGCTTGTAGCACGACCTTTAGCCCATTCGCCACCGTCATCGCGCGATGGCAACATTTGCATAGCTTTTGTGAGGTCAGCCTCTATTTGGTCAAACACCTCGTCTTGAGTATCGTTGGCTGCATACATGGTGTTGATGTCTGAATAAGATGCATAGTCTGTAATCAATGGAACAGTCTGGTAATAGGTAGCCAATTCATAGTATGCCAAAGACCGGAGGAAGAGGGCCTGTCCGGCTATCTGATTAGATGAAGCTTCCGACATATCAACACCATCGACTTTCGACAATACAAAGTTTGTGCGGTTTACAACATGGTAGCAGTCGCGCCATATCCACATGTCACCTATTTCGATTGTACCCGGAGAATTGAGGTTGTCGTACTCCAAATACCACTGTTGAGATGAGTTCCAAACTTCGTCGCCACGCACAGCATCCAAAGTATAGCCAACGCGGGCATAAGTACCTTCGAGGCGTATACGGTTGTAGCATGCGATAACAGCCTCCTGAAGTTCCGACTCTGAATCGCCAAAATCATAGGTGGTCTGATTGTTCGGGTTCGTAACATCGAGTTCGTCATTGCAGGCTGTCATACCTCCAATAAGCGCCAACATTGTTAGAATTATAGTTATACTTTTCATATCAATACCCTATTTTTAAGATTATATTTTTAGAATGATAAGTGTACTCCGAACATTATGGTTCGTGGTGTTGGATACGAAGCATAGTTGTAACCGGGAGTGAATGTACCTCCGGCGAAGTCTACGTTGTAACCTTTGTATTTAGATAATGTGGCCAAATTTTGAGCTGATGCGTATAGACGAACCCCGTTAACATAGCCGCTAAACCATTTGTCAGGGAAGTTATAGCCCAATTCGACGTTGGCAATTTTCAGATAGGATGCATTTTGGATGAAACGCTGGCTGAACATATCGTTGGTGATTGAACCTGTCGATTTGTATGCTACGCGAGGCACATCGGTGTTTGTGTTCTCCGCTGTCCAGGCATTCAATTGATCAACACTCTTGTTGAGTGCACCATAAGAGCTGTGCAATGTGACGTCGACAAAATCTACAGCTTTGAAACCTGCAGCTCCATGTGTCGATATGCTCAGGTCAAAACCTTTCCATTCAGCACGTGCATTCAAGCCGTAATGAAACTTTGCTATACCGCTACCCAGGAAAGTTTGGTCTTCGTTGGTAATTTCGCCGTCGTTGTTGAGGTCGGCGTATATAACGTCACCCGGTTGTGCTCCGTTCTGATTGATGTGTTCGCCTTCTGAGTTGACACGGTTATCTATCTCTGCTGGCGATTGAAAGATACCTTCGGAAACGTAGCCATAGAATGAACCAACTTCACGACCTACCTCTGTGCGGGAGTAGCCATCGGTACGAGGTGTGTTTGAAACGCCCAACTTTGTTACCTTGTTGTTGAGGGTAGATAAGTTTGCAGAAATGTCAAACTTAACAGCGTGTTGACGATTGTGATAGGCAAGCAAGAACTCAAAACCTGAGTTTTCCATTGTTGCTGCGTTCATCGTTACTGTTTCGTTGGTAGCGCCTGCATTGGTTGGAACTGCGACACTATAAAGTAGGTCTTCTGATGTTGACTTATACCAGTCGAAAGTAAATTCCAACTGATTGTTGAACATACCGAGGTCGAGACCAATGTCAACAGTTTTCTTCTTTTCCCATCTGATGGCTGTGTTTACATAGTTTGATATTGCCGAGCCAGTGACCTTGTCATTTCCAAAACTATAGGTGTAGTTACCTCTCGACATAACATCCATGTATTGGTATTCGCCTATGTTCTCATTACCAAGTACACCATAGCTACCGCGAATCTTAAGTAGGTTGACAGTCGATCTGGCTACCGGGAAGAAGTTTTCACGTTCGATACGCCAACCTGCTGATACAGATGGGAACCAATCCCAACGGTCATCTGGAGAAAGACGGCTTGAACCATCACGACGTGCTGTTGCCGAAATAAGGTATTTCTCATCGAAATTGTAGTTGATACGACCGATATACGATGCCAATACATGTTCGGTTTCATAGCTTGTTGCTGATGTCTCCTCTGCGTTGTTTACTTGCAGATAATATGGTTCAGGCAAGTTAACACCTGTGCCTGTGAGTGTGTGATAGAGTTCTCGCTGGAATGTTTGACCAACAACCATATTGATGTGATTGCGTCCAAATTTACCATCGTAGTTTATAGTGTTTTCGACAAGTGCATCGCTATAGCTACGATAGCCCTCTGACAGGTTCTCATTGCTCTTCGACAAGTAGTTGGTCGTACTCTGTATAAATGCAGGCACGAATGTAAAGTCCTTAGCATTGGTCTTGCTGTACGACAAGTTAAGGTTGTAATCTAACTTGTGATTGCTGCTCTTGTTGCCAAGCATGCTTATAAGGTCAACAGTTGCAGAACCTGAAGCAACAATGCGGTCAACAGTTGTGTTCCTCTTTATTAAACTATTTTCGAGCAAAACGTTCGTTACACGCAAGTCTCCATGAACGTCGTCATAGTAAGTGCCAAAACCGTAAGAGTCGTAGCTGTATTCTGATGCAGCCGAAATTTTGTCGTCGAGAACCCAGGTCGATTCATCGTAAGCCTTGATGGTTGGAGGTAAAAGCAGAACTGAAGCCATTACAGGATATTGTGCACCATATAGACCCTGTACGTACTCGTTGGCGTTACTGAGAGCCATATTGTCCTGATTGCTGTGGCTATACACTATGTTAGTTTTGATTTTGATAAACTTAACATCCATCGAATTGTTGATACGGGCAGTATAACGGTCGAAGTTAGGACCGGCGCCTACCATTGTTCCTTTCTGGCTATAGTAGTCGAGAGCGATGTTGTAAGTATTGTTAGCGCCACCTCCTGACATGTTGATGTTGTGATTCTGACGAACACCTGTTTTGAACGCCTCATCGAACCAATTGGTGTTAACTTCGCTTGGATCGATATATTTTGCGTTTGTTGGATTGTATCCGGCAGGAACATCCATGCCACTGTTATTGTATGCCATGGTGACGTATTTACCATATTGGTAAGAATCCATAACATCGTACACTCCTTTCTGCACTTGGTCGACACCATAGTAGCCTCTGTAGTCTATCTTCATGGCTTCGTTTTTCTTACCTTGCTTTGTGGTGATGATAACCACGCCGTTGGCAGCACGCGAACCGTAGATTGCGGCAGCAGAAGCATCCTTAAGTACCTGAAGGGTTTCGATATCGTTTGGTGAGAAGTCGCGTATTGTTGTTCCCATTGGTACTCCATCGACAACGTAGAGAGGTGCGGTGCTACCGAACGAACCGATACCGCGAATACGTACTATAGGGTCGGCTCCCGGTTGTCCGTCGGATGTAATTTGAACACCGGATACTTTTCCCTGGAGCATTGTAGAGATGTTTGAGTTTGATACTTTCTTCATCTCTTCAGTGTTGACAATGGCAACTGAACCTGTGAGGTCAACCTTGCGTTGTGTACCGTAACCTATTACTACCACCTGGTCGAGTTCAGTTAAATCCGAAACCAATGTGATGTTGCCGAGTTCAGTTTTTCCTCCAACGGTTACTTCAATACTTTTTAATCCTATAAAAGATACTATCAGCGTAGCATCTGAAGGAACAGAAAGAGAGAAGTTACCACCAATGTCGGTAATGATACCATTGGATGTACCTTTTTGTTGTACGGTTGCGCCTAGAAGTGGTTCTCCGTTTTCGTCAACGATTTTACCTTTTACTGTTATGTTACCTGTTTGATTCATTGACATCTGGTCGGTATTGCCGTTGCCTTCTGCGTATGTTGCCGGTGCGAGCGCCAGCAATCCCAACAGGATTAAATATGAATATTTCATCCTAACAATTCTTTTTACTTGCTGCTTTTCTTCTGGATCGAAATGACATTCTTTCAACGAAATTTCTGCCGGATGGAACTCACATGTGTTTTGTCCATGCGTGTCTGTATTTATTGGGAAACATGTTCGTTTCATAGTATAATTTTATCTTAGTGATTATTCAACAATTACGAGATAAGACACCTCTGTTACGAGTGCGCAATTCAAATCAGAACTGTCTACCGTTACACCCGCATACTTTTGGAAATGCGTTTCGCCGTTGGCGTAAGTAACATTGTAAAGTATATCAGCAGTATTGTCACCATTGTTTGTAACTGTGATGACTACCTTGGAGCCACTTATGCTTGATGTGAATATATCCCAATTCCAGTCATTTGTGAGGGTGGCTGTGCCATAGCCGGTACCCCATCCGAAGCTGTCCATGCGAACCACCCCATATTCAGTCTTGTCAGCTTTGCGAAGAATGGTACAGGGGCTGTGCCAGTTTGCAAGATTGTCGGAGTAGCAGTACATTGTAAGTGTTTTACTCGAACCTGATGCGACCGTATAGTCATCAGAGAATGCCGTCCACCATGCTGTCGAAAAGTCATTAGCACCTACCTGGCTTACACCCTTTACAAGAGTTAGTGGACAAGTTGTAGTTACTGTTTTTGTTGCACCAACATAAGAAATGACAGCAGTCTGAGAACCTTCGGCAGCTTGAATCTTGCCAAACGTCAGCGTTTCGTTTGGTACGATACCTATTGTACCGTCGGAATATGTAGCTGTTACGACAATACCTGTAGTGTTGAACAGGATAGGGTCGCTGCTGTAGTAATAATATGTGGTTATGTTTGGCAAAGTAGTAACCTCCAGGCTTGAAACAGAGTTAGTTACTTCCAGAGTGTAGTAGTTTGATACAGCCTGGCAGTATGCGCCTTGCTTAGTTTTGCTATAAGCTACAACAACTGTCTTGACTCCGAGTGAAGTCATATCAGGAATAACGTTGAATGATATATCTGTAGAATCAACTTGCACGGAAGATCCGTCAGCGTAAGTAACAGTAGCTTTTGCATCACCCCAGAAGTTTTCGTTGCCTAATTCAACAAAAGCAGGAGCTCCTTCAATAGCGATTGAAACCGGATTAACGTCTTCTACAACAGTGATTTTAGAAGGTATAAGGTATGCTTTTTTCATCTCGAAATAGCTGCCATCGCAAACTAAGAAAGCCACAATATCAGCAGTGGCAGAAACCGGTTGTTGATATGTTTCGACTAGCTCTACACCATTTATTCCAACGGCAGTGGCTGTTACAAATACATTGCCGGTAGCAGAGTGGTCAACTTCGATAGAAACATAAGCACCTTGCATGGTCGTGCGGAAGTCGTTCCAAATATCGCCATCTCCGTCGGTGTCGGGATAGTTTTGGGAAATCATGTTTCCGTCGTAAGCATAACCATCATTTGCCATTGTGCCACCCCAGCCGTAAGCATCAGAACGGAGAACAAAGTATTCTTTATAGTCGGCGGCATCACGATCTGCTATTTCATTGGCGACGGCAAGATTCCAGTTGTTCCAGTTGTTAACGCCAGTACCGTGGTTAACAAACTCCAAATGCAATAGCTTGTTTGCAGGAATGGTGAAGTAATCAGAGAATGCAGTCCACCAGGCGGCACTGTTATCTTCAGCTCCAACTATCGCTGTAGCGATGGTGAGGTAAGTAGTGTCGCCTGTATTTGGTTTTGAAGCTGCAATTGAGTCGATCCTGCTCTGCAGGTCATTGGGCGCATGAATTGAATAAAGATCTAATTTCTCGCATCCGCCTAAGCCAAATGCTGCCAAAACTGCTGCGCCCAAAGCGCACATTATCAGTTTATTTGTTTTCATAAAATTAAATTTATTTGAGTTCTTTCGTTTTTATAATTATAGCTTGGTCGTTAGTGTATTAACCAACACTTTGATTTAGTTTTTTGATAGGAGCAGTTTTATTGTGATTTTTTGTACTGCAAGCGGACTTGCCTGCAGCCGAAACAGTACATCTGCGAAAGCAAAAAGCAGATGCGAAACAACAGCTTTTAGTTCGATCATAAGTTTGGTTTGTGTCGTTTAATTAAGTCCGGTAAAAGTAAATTAAGGAAGATTACTGTTTGACCCGGAAACTTTTCCGCTCACGGTAGATCCTTGTGCAAACACAGTTCCTGTTGTAAACAAGACGGCAAAGATCCACATCAGATAGAGGATTTTTTTCATACGTTTAAGAATTTTAGTTAGACCATTTGCAGGTCAAAGTTACATCAGGAGATACCAGAAACAGGTGGATTAAATGAGAATCAAGGTAGACAAATCTGTAAAAAAAGTCTATGAGACACTTTAAATTTAACAATTTGTAAATCAATTAATCTGTTTCTTAAGCAAGGAAATTCGGCAGGAAAAATTGTGTAAGAAGAAATAAACTATGCCTGAAAAGTCAGTTCTCGAATAAAGACCAATGAAGATTACCCCTGATTATTTAAACTGCGTGAGTATTCGCTTGGGGGTACGCCATAAACCTTCCGGAAAATGCGGCTGAAATATTTTGGATCGTTGAATCCGACTTCAAAAGCAATTTCAGAAATGTTGAGTTGCGAACCGGTGGCCAGACGCGCAGCGGCTTTCCGGAGTTTGTAAAGATTAATAAAATCAACAATCGAATAGCCGGTTAAGGCTTTTATCTTTTTAAACAGTAAACTTTTGCTGACCATCATTTCGCGGGCAAAGTGATCAACTGAGAGCTCTGGCTCCTGAATGTTTTTTTCGACAATGGAATATGCCCGTTCTATGAATTGCTGATCGAGTTGGTTGGTTGTTAGTTCTTCAGGAGTAATACTTTCGCTGTGGCCGAAAAGTTGCCGTAACTTTTTGCGTGATTCAATCAGATTTATAATCTTCAGTTGAAGCACTTTCAGGTTAAATGGTTTCGGAATATAATCGTCGGCGCCGGTTTCAAGTCCTTCAATCCAGTGTTCAATCATGGCTTTAGCCGTTAGAAGGATTACCGGAATGTGGCTGGTGTGAATCTCTTTTTTCAGCCGGCTGCACAATTCCAGACCATCCATCACCGGCATCATGATATCGCTGACGATCAAATCGGGTGTGTATTTTTTCGCGAATTCAAAACCTTCTTTCCCGTTTTCAGCACTGATAATCCGGAATTCAGTATTCATTGACTGCGAAAGAAAAGTTCGCAAATCATAATTGTCCTCCACAATCAGGATTAACGGTTTCGATTTATCAACCAATTGAGGTTCTGTATCTTCAAGTACTTTGGGTCTTAAGATTTCTTCAGTGATCAAATCAACTTTAGGTTGCAAACTGTTGATTTGTGCGACCCCGGTCGGATCGAGTTCGTTGGGGGCAAAATCCACGGATCGGTAGGGAAGGAGAACACTAAACGTGCTGCCAACCTTTAGTTCGCTGGTTACATATATTTTCCCATGCATCGACTGAACAAGTTCCTGGGTGAGTGCAAGACCGATTCCTGAGCCTTTTTGCCGATTATCGGCCGACGATTCAGCCTGGTAAAACCGATCGAATATATACTGTAGATCTGTAGCTGCAATTCCTTTTCCACTGTCGGTTATTTCCGCCCGAAAGTAAGGGAATGGCAATGCATTTACGCTTTCGTCGGGTAAATGAAAAGAAACACGAAACGAAATCTTGCCTTTTTCAGGAGTGAATTTAAAGGCATTTGAGAGCAAATTGTAAAAAATATTTTCCAGCTTTTCCGGATCGAACCAGGTCTCTTCACTAATTTGATCTGTTTCAAATGTGAAATTGATGTGCTGATGAGTGGCAAGGTCAAGAAATGATTCGGAAATATTTTTCAGAAAAGCCTGCAAATCGCCATTTACGACCTTAATTTCAATTTTGCCGGTTTCAATTCTCCTAAAATTCATCAACTGGTTTATCAGGTGAAGTAGCCTTTGTGCGTTTCTGTTGATGAGCTTCAGCGATTGCAGCGCATTTTTATCGTTGTGAAGGCTTTTCATCAGCGATTCGAGCGGATCAATAATTAATGTGAGCGGAGTTCGGAATTCGTGAGAAATATTGGTGAAAAAACGGAGGCGTAATTGATTGATCAGGCTAACTTTTTTATTCAGTTCAATCACCTCGTCGCGTTGTTCGGCAATTAACTGATTTCGCATTTCCAGCTCTATTTTCTGACCTTCAATTAAAACCTGCCGGTCGGCCAATTCATGGTTCGATTGCAGCAAATGAACAGCTTGTTCCTGAAGTTTTTCTTTTTGTTGTTCAATCTGGATGGTTCGCTCGTGAACTTGAATCTCGAGTTTACGCTTTTGTTTGTGCAAAAAGTTTGTGCGGTAGCGAATGTACGCCATCACCGATAGCCCGAGCGCAACAATGGCAACAATCCTGAACCAAATGGTTTGCCAGTATGGAGGATCGATGGTGATAAGCAGAACTGTTGGTTCGGGTGTCGACAAACCGTCGCTGTTGGCAGCTTTAACCATAAAGCGGTAACTACCTCCGGATAAGTTTGTGTAGGTGGCAAAACGGCGTGCCGAAGTAACCGAAACCCAGTTCTTATCCACGCCCTCCATTTTGTATTCATAGGTAACCTTGTCAGGCAGAAAATAGTCGAGCGCCGAAAATTCGATTGAAAATACATTGTCTTTATAAGAAAGATCGATGTTACCTGTTTCTGAAACTGATTTTTGCAAGATTGTGTTACCATGCAATTTCTGTCCGATTTTAACCGATTGATTGAAAACCTGGAAGTCGGTGAAAACCACTTTCGGTAAGCCGGGATAAAAATTAATTTTGTCGGGATTAAAATAAGTGAGTCCGTTGACTCCACCAAAATATAGATTTCCATATTCATCAGTAGCCGACGAGGTCCAGTAAAACTGGTCGTTTAGCAGCCCATCCTTGGTATAAAAATTCTGGAACGAAACTTTATCGGGATTGAGTTTTGATAGCCCATTGTCTGTACTTATCCAGATATTTTTGCTTCGGTCTTCTTCCATCGAGTATACCACATTGTTACACAATCCATCGGATGTGTCGTAACTTTTAAACCGAATCGTCCCATCCACATCGTAAGTAGCTTTGCAAACTCCGTTTCCGTAGGTTCCAATCCAAACGTTTCCATTGTGGTCCTCCAACAATGAAACTACATAATTTCCGGGTATCGAAAGCGTATCGCCAGCAATATTTGTGAATAGACTATAGGCGGAGGGATGTAGCTTTTCAGGTGTTGGCACCACCAGTTTTGCCGATATATGAAATAAACCATTCTCTGTGCCTATCCAGTAAAAATCCTGGTGATCTTTTAAAATGCACCCAATTGCCGGTGTTTCAACAGAAGTATCAAACTTTTTCTGAAAATGGAAAAAGGTTTCTGTTTTTGGATCGAATAAGTCGAGTCCACCATTGGTTCCAATAACCATAAATCCGCGTTTGTCGGGATAAATTCCGGAAACAAAATTGCTTACCAGGCTTTGCGGATTACCCGGAATGCTCACATAATTCCGAAATGTTTTGTTCTTTTCTGAAATTAGTTTCCCAATTCCATTTCCCCAGGAACTTACCCACAATTGGTTGTCGTCATCAAGGCAAAGCGATGAAATGAAGTTGCTGCAAATGCCATCGGGTTGCGAAGCTGCCTGATGAAAATGTTCTGTTTTTCCCGTTCGCTGATCTACACGGTTTAATCCTCCTCCGGCCGTTCCAACCCACAAAATATCATCACGACTCAAAATCGAATTTACGGTATTGTTGCTCAAGCTATTTGGGTCGTCGGGGTGATTGCGAAGCGAATAAAATGGTTTCTGAAAAGTATTGTATTTGTTTACGCCACCTTTTTCTGTTCCGATCCAAACATTCCCGTCGTGGTCGGTAAAGAGCGAGTTTACAAATTTGTTGTTCAAGGTTTCGCTTTCATCTAGTCGACCGTTAATCCGGGAAATTTCTCCTGTGGCAGGATCGAAGAAATCGACGCCTCCCAGTGTCCCGATTATTATTTTTCCTGAAGGTTCTTCAGCTACCGACATGACAATATCGTGGTCGATCCTGTTTTTTGAGTCTGTTGTGGTTGAGAACTGGCTTATTTTTTGGTTTGTTTTGTCGTACCTGAAAAGTCCGCTTTCGGTGCCAAACCACAAATCTCCTTTCGATGATTCGAAAATGCTTCGAATTATAGCCGATTCAAACGCTCCGGATAAATTTGACTCATAATGTAATTTCTGAAGTTTGTCTGAATCAACCTCAAAAGCACCGATTTGTGTTCCAATTAACAACTTGCCATTTCCTAGTTTGCAGATCGCGTTGATATTGGCTTCCCTGAGATTTCCGGTATTAACTCTTCTAGAAATTGAATGATTATTTTGCGTGACAACAATCAAAATTCCTTTTTCAGCGCCAATCCAGATTTGCCCATTGTGGTCGCAAACCAAACTTGTGACGGCAATGTTTCCCAAATGGTCTTTCAGATTTTCAGGAAGTGAGAACGTTTCGTTTGCGATGTTGTAAATTACCACACCATTTGCGGTTCCAATCCAAAGATTACCTACAGAATCTTCACAAATTGCACGCACAAAATTGTCGGGCAGACTTTTTTGTGCATCTCCTTTCTGATAAGTTTTGAAAATATAGCCGTCGTAGCGGCACAATCCATTCCATGTCCCGAACCACATAAAACCTTTGCTATCCTGAAAAATACAATCGACTGTATTTTGAGCCAGTCCTTCATCTGTTGTCAGATATTGAAACCTTAGGTTGAGTTCTTTTCCTGCTGCAAACAGTTGGTTCATCATTCCTACAATGATGATGAAAACAAATAAGAACCATTTAGTTGGTAAATTTTTCATTCTAGATTCAAAGATAGCAATCTAATGTTCTACCTTAAATTTCAGGAAGATATTATATGGCCTTTGCACTTATTCCGAAGCAAACAAAAAACGCCCTTCATTTCTGGAGAGCGTTTTTTGGTGATAACAGGTAAAATTATTACTGAAGGAATGAAATCAGCACACCTGCAGCAACTGCAGAGCCGATCACTCCTGAAATATTACTCGACATGCAATACTGCAAAATATGATTCGATGAATCGTATTTTAAAGCAATATCGTTGGCCACACGCGAAGCCATCGGAACAGCGCTTAGCCCGGTGGCTCCGCACAACGGATTAATCTTCTTCTTGTTCAGGAGATTGTAAATTTTAACAAACATGATCCCTCCGAAGATTGAAATTGCAAAGGCAAGGAAACCGCCAACCACAATCATAATGGTTTTAAAATCGAGGAAAACATCAGCGGTCATGGTTGCTCCAACGGTTAGGCCGAGGAAAATAGTTGCAGTATTCAGGATCGAACCTGTTGCAGCTTCGCTCAGGCGGGCTACGTTAGTTCCGATTTCCTTGATCAGGTTACCAAAAAGCAACATTCCCAAAAGCGGAACGGACGATGGAACGAAGATCGAAACCACAATTCCCAGAACGATCGGGAAGGCTATTTTTACCGCTCTAAGGTTCTTAATTTTCAGTTTAGGAGGATATTGTTTATCCATATCCTTCATGTTTATTAAAAGTTCTTTTTTTGAACAGGTTAGTTTTACTACCAATGGTATAATTACAGGTACCAAAGCCATATACGAATAGGCTGCAATGGCAATCGGACCCAAAAGATGAGGCGCAAGTTTAATGGTTGTATAAATCGCAGTCGGGCCATCGGCTCCACCGATTATACCCAGCGAAGCAGCTTCTTTGGCAGTAAAACCGAGTAAAATAGCTGCAATTAAAACAGTGAATATTCCCAACTGGGCGGCAGCACCAAAGAAGGCCAGTTTAAGATTTCGCAGCATCGGGCCGAAATCGGTGAGCGCACCAATACCCATGAAGATAATTGGTGGCAGGAATCCGGTTTTAATGAGCGAATAATACAGGAAGTTCATAATGCCGTAGTCATGCGCAATTTCCAGAAGGTTTTTGGTATGCCCGCCTTCCAGATTAATTAAATCGGCAGAAACAACGCCCATACTTCCTCCGGGAAGATTGGCCAGAATTACTCCAAAGGCAATCGGAACCAGCAAAAGTGGTTCGTATTGCTTACGAATACCCAAATACAGGAGAAATGATCCAATCGCTAACATTAACAGATATCCGGGATTATTTATAATATCCTGAATGGCTGTCATTTTATAAAGATTCTCAATAATACCCATTTTCCTGATTGGTTATTTTATTTTAACTAAAATGTCATCTTCTTCAATTTCAGAACCGGTTGTATAGCAAATCTCAGCAACAGTTCCAGCCACATCCGAACGAATGGCATTGAACGTTTTCATTGCTTCAACATAACCAATCAGGTCACCTACTTTAATTACATTTCCTACTTTAAGCGGAACTTCAGAACTTTCTTTGGTCAGATAGAATTTTCCTTCAAGGGGAGCTATAATTGCTTTAACCGGGCCCTGAGTTGCGGGTGCAGGTGCAGATGGTGCAGGAGCAGCAACTGTTGCGGCAGGTTTCGTTTCGTTTGAAACCACCGAATCACCATATTCAACTGTTACTTTGAAGCGTTCGCCTTCAACATCAATAATCATAGACGATGGTTTGAAATCAACGGCAGGCGTTGCTGCGGCAACCGGAGTTTCTGTTACGGCCGTTCCGGCGTTAATTCCACCGCCTTCAAGTCTGCGTTTAGCCAAATCTTCTTCGAATGCTTTTTTAGCAGCACCCGATTTATAGGCGCGATATTCCTGCGGATGCATGGCCAGTTCAAAAAGTTCTTCGTCATCTTGTCCGAGTTCCCATCCTTTTTCAGCCATTTCTTTTCTGAAAGTGTCCAAAGCATCAGGATACAAATCCTGTGGACGTCCGGTGAAAAATTCTTTGCCGGCTTCTTTGGCCAGTTTTACAATTTCAGGGCTTAATTCTCCGGGAAGTCTGCCTCCTTTTCCAATCAGCATATCCCAAATGTTGTCTGCAATCATGCTCCAGCGGGCTTCGCCTTTTTCGATCTGCATCACATTCATCAAAGCCAGATTTTTTACATACTGGCTGTATGGTGTTACCAATGGCGGATAGCCCAGCATTGGCCAAATGTATTCCACTTCGTTGAACAATTTAATCAGAAGGTCATCCTGAGTTAATTGCGGTTTGTTGCGTTTGGCCATCCATTTATTCAGGCTGGCCAGGTTATTTTCCAGGTCGGCCATTAATGAGCCCATCATACCGCCAGGCAATCCTGGTCCGATGAGCATTGAATTCATGTAACGGTTTTTGGGGTCGATATAATACCCTAAGAAGTCATCAATAAATTCCTGGGTCAGCGAGCGAACTTTCATGTAAGCTTCCATGTTGATGGCAGGAACGTCGAATCCATCGTCTTCCAGCATAGCATGAACGGCAAGCAAATCGATGTGCCCGGTACCCCATGAAAGTGGTTCCATAGCAACATCAATGTAATCAACTCCGGCGCGGGCAACTTCAAGAATGGTTGCCATTGCAAAACCCGGGCCTGAATGTGAATGATATTCCAATGGAATTTCAGGATGAAGTTTCTTGATTCCTTTTACGATTTTACCTAGCCATGCCGGACGTGCAATACCGGCCATGTCTTTCAAACAGATTTCATCGGCTCCACCTTTAATCAGTTCGTCGGCCAGATTTATAAAACTTTCGGCGGTGTGTACTTTCGAGTAAGTTAAACTCAGTGTGGCCTGTGCAATCATTCCACCTTCCTTGGCATATTTTACTGAATCCAGAATGTTTCTCGGGTCATTTAATCCGCAGAAAGAACGGGCAATATCGGTACCTTGTTTTTTCTTTACTTTGAACATCAGTTTACGCACATCAGCCGGAACCGGGTTCATACGAATTCCATTCAGGGCGCGTTCCAGCATATGGGTCTGGATCCCAGCTTCGTTAAATGGTTTGGTCCATTCACGAACAGATTTATTAGGGTTTTCCCCAAAAAGCAAATTGATCTGCTCAAAACCACCTCCATTGGTTTCTACACGTGCAAAACATCCCATGTCCACAATATGCGGAGCTACCTTCACCAATTGATCAACCCGTGGTACATACTTTCCGGAGGATTGCCACATGTCACGATAAACCAATGAAAATTTAATCTTTCTTCCACTCATAAGTCAATTGTCTTTAATCGTTGATTTTTTATTTAAAGTTATACAGGAGATAAAGTTCGGTTGAACTATAATTTTTCAATTTTGGTCACACGGCCTGAACCTTTTGTAACAGTGTTCACTGCAGAAACAATTACAGCCATTTTCTTTGGGCTAATTTCTGAAACTGCTGCTTCAGTGAGTTGAGTTGCCACTTTTCTAACTTCAGGCATGAAGTGATTTACAAATCTGATTATGAGGTTGCCAAGGATTACAACCAATGATAGAATTACAAAAACCGTCACCATCCCGACTACTAATAGTTCGAGAGCTATTCCCATGTCATTCATGATTAATTTTATTTAGTTTGAACAAAAAAACATTTCCCAGTTTAAAGATTTTCATCGTAATGTTACCAATTAAATCGGGCTCCGTTTGGGATGAAACTTGTCTGTTTTTAACAATTATCAATTAATTAACATTAGTATATATGTTTTAAAACGAAACACAGAAATGTTCCAATTAGTTAAAACAAAAGCGGGGATGTCAATCGACATCCCCCCTTCGTTTATAATCTACTAATTAATTACTTACGCTATGGGTGCAGGTCCTCCAAATGACATTGGCGGCAAGATCTGATCATGCCCTCTGACATTCTTTATCTGGCCATTTACACTCTCATATTTCTGAATATTTTCCTGTAAAGCGACAAGCAATCGCTTGGCATGTTCAGGAGTTAAAATAATTCTTGATTTTACATTTGCTTTCGGAATTCCGGGCATAACCCGAACAAAGTCAAGCACAAATTCAGAACTCGAGTGCGTAATGATCGCCAGATTGGAGTAGGTGCCCTGAGCAACCTCCTCGGTTAACTCAATCTGCAACTGATTATTATTTTTCAGATCTTCCATGATTAATCTCTCATACGGTCAGAATCTTTCATCTCAACCATTCGGTCGTATTCATCGCGTGAACCAACAACCAGATTCTTGTATTCTTTTAATCCGGTACCGGCTGGAATTAAATGACCGCAAATTACGTTTTCTTTCAATCCGTCAAGATAATCAACCTTTCCATGGATGGCAGCCTCGTTCAATACTTTGGTTGTTTCCTGGAATGAAGCAGCAGACAACCAGCTTCTGGTCTGAAGAGCTGCACGGGTAATTCCCTGAAGAATCTGGCTCGATGTAGCCGGAACAGCATCGTTGGCTTCAACCAATTTTTTATCACGACGACGTAAATTCGAATTTTCGTCTCTTAATCTGCGCGAAGTGATAATCATACCTGGTTTTAAACTGTCAGAATCACCAGCCTCGATCACGACTTTTTTGTTGTAAATCCAGTCGTTTTCGTGCAGGAATTCGTGCTTGTCAACAATTTGTTTTTCAAGGAAACGAGTATCACCCGGATCGTCGATTTCAACTTTACGCATCATCTGGCGAATAATCACCTCGTAATGTTTGTCGTTGATTTTCACACCCTGCATGCGGTATACGTCCTGAACTTCGTTCAAAATATATTCCTGAACAGCGGTTGGACCTTTTATCGCAAGGATGTCTGATGGAGTTGTAGCGCCATCAGAAAGCGGTGTACCAGCGCGGATATAATCGTTTTCCTGAACCAGAATCTGGCGTGAAAGCGGAACCAGGTAGCGTTTAACTTCACCAGTTTTCGAAGTAACAACGATTTCGCGGTTACCACGTTTGATTTTTCCCAATGAAATTTCACCATCGATTTCAGAAACAACAGCAGGATTTGATGGGTTACGGGCCTCGAACAACTCAGTTACACGAGGCAAACCACCAGTGATATCACCAGCTTTACCTGCTGCACGCGGAATTTTTACCAAAACTGCGCCTGCTTCAACGATTGCTCCGTCTTCAACGGCCATGTGACCGCCTACCGGTAAGTTGTATGTACGAATGGTATCACCTTTTTCGTCCAGAATCCGCAAGCCTGGGTTTTTGGTTTTATCCCTTGTTTCAATAATTACTTTTTCCTTATAACCAGTCTGCTCATCAGATTCTTCGCGGTAAGTTACACCGTCAATTACCTGTTCGAAAGCAATCTTTCCTTTGAACTCGGTAATGATAACTCCATTGTATGGATCCCATTCGCAAATCAGCATTCCCTTTTTAACTTCCTGCCCATTCTCAATGTAGAGTTTCGAACCGTAAGGAATGTTGTGTGTTGAAAGCTGGATTCTGGTATTTTTATCAATAATACGCAGTTCCGCCAAACGGCTAACCACGATGTATGTTTTTCCTGAAGGAGATACAGTATCACTAACTTGCTCAACTACTCTCAATTCATCAATTTCGGCAATCCCGTCGTATTTTGATTCGATGGTTGATTGGGTCGAAATGTTACCGGCGATACCCCCAACGTGGAATGTACGCAGTGTAAGCTGTGTTCCAGGTTCACCAATTGACTGGGCTGCAATAACACCAACTGCCTCACCACGCTGAACCATTGTACTTCCGGCGAGATTTAAGCCATAACATTTGGCACAAACCCCAACTTTCGATTCGCAGGTCAATACTGAGCGTATTTCGACTGTTTCGATTGGTGAATCTTCAATTTTCCTGGCAACCTCATCGGTAATAATTTCTCCTGAAGCTACAATCAAATCTCCTGAAAGAGGATTGTAAATATCGTGAACTGTTGTACGTCCAATGATTCTTTCTTCAAGAGAAGCAACAACTTCCTCGTTGTTTTTAATTGCAGCAGCGATCAAACCACGTAAAGTTCCGCAATCTTCTTCCTGAATAATCACATCTTGTGCAACGTCAACCAAACGACGGGTCAGATAACCAGCATCAGCAGTTTTAAGTGCAGTATCGGCCAAACCTTTCCGGGCACCGTGAGTCGAAATAAAGTATTCCAAAACCGAAAGTCCTTCTTTAAAGTTTGCCAAAATCGGGTTTTCAATAATCTGAGATCCAGTTGAACCTGATTTTTGTGGTTTTGCCATCAAACCACGCATTCCGCAAAGCTGACGAATCTGCTCTTTAGAACCACGGGCTCCTGAATCCAACATCATATAAACCGAGTTGAATCCCTGACGGTCAGTACTCAGCGTTTTCATCACTGAATTGGTCAGTTTGGCATTGGCATGTGTCCAAATATCGATTACCTGGTTGTACCGTTCGTTGTTGGTAATGAATCCCATGTTGTAGTTCATCATTACTTCTTCAACTTCGTTGTATCCGGCATCAACAATTTCCTTTTTATCAAACGGAACAACAACGTCGCTCAGGTTGAACGACAAGCCACCGCGATAAGCCATAGTGTAACCCAAATCCTTGATTGAATCGAGGAATTGAACTGTAACTGCGTTACCTGTCTTTTTATAAATGTCAGAAATAATTGTACGAAGCGACTTTTTAGTCAGCAGTTGATTGATGTATCCAACCTGTTTTGGTACTGACTGGTTGAAAATGATACGCCCAACAGTGGTTTCGATGATGTGTTTGAACATTTCACCGTTCTCATCCACATCTTCTACTTTAACTTTTATTATGGCATGTAATTCAACAGCGCCTTCGTTATATGCAATGATAACTTCTTCCGTAGAATAGAAAATCATTCCTTCTCCACGAGCGCCTGTACGAGGTTTGGTCATGTAGTACAGACCCAAAACCATGTCCTGAGAAGGCACCGTGATTGGGGCGCCGTTTGCAGGATTCAGCAGGTTGTGCGAAGCAAGCATCAACATCTGAGCTTCCAAAACAGCAGCATTACCTAGTGGTACGTGAACAGCCATCTGGTCGCCGTCGAAGTCGGCGTTGAATCCGGTACAAACAAGCGGGTGAAGCTGAATTGCTTTCCCTTCAACCAATACCGGCTGGAAGGCCTGAATGGATAAACGGTGCAGCGTGGGCGCACGGTTCAGCATTACAGGGTGTCCTTTCAATACATTTTCCAGAATATCCCAAACAACAGGATCTTTCCGGTCAACAATTTTTTTAGCTGATTTTACCGTTTTTACAATTCCACGTTCAATCAGTTTCCTGATGATAAATGGTTTGAAAAGTTCAGCAGCCATATCTTTTGGCAAACCGCATTCGTGCAATTTCAGTTTTGGCCCGATAACAATTACCGAACGCGCTGAATAATCGACACGTTTACCCAACAAGTTCTGGCGGAAACGACCTTGTTTCCCTTTCAAACTGTCGGACAACGATTTTAACGCACGGTTATTTTCCGTTTTAACTGCATTCGATTTCCGTGAGTTGTCGAACAATGAATCAACAGCTTCCTGAAGCATACGTTTTTCGTTACGTAAGATCACTTCCGGAGCTTTAATTTCAATCAGTCGTTTCAACCGGTTATTCCTGATAATTACCCGGCGGTAAAGGTCATTCAAATCGGATGTGGCAAAACGGCCACCATCGAGCGGAACCAAAGGACGCAAATCGGGTGGGATGACAGGAACAACTTTTACAATCATCCATTCCGGGCGATTGATATTTTTGCTGGCACGGAAAGCTTCAACCACCTGCAAACGTTTCAACGCTTCGTTTTTTCGTTGCTGCGATGTTTCAGTATTGGCTTTGTGACGAAGATCGAACGACATTTCATCCAATTCGAGACGTTGCAACAATGTGTACAACGCATCGGCACCCATTCGGGCAATGAATTTATTCGGGTCTTCATCATCAAGGTACTGGTTTTCTTTTGGTAAAGAATCCAGAATATCAAGATACTCTTCTTCTGTAAGGAAGTCAAGATATTTTACTCCATCCTGAGCTTTGATCCCTGCATTAATAACGACATATCTTTCGTAATAAATAATCGCATCAAGCTTTTTGGTAGGCAAACCCAATAGGTAGCCAATTTTGTTTGGCAACGATTTGAAATACCAAATATGGGCAACCGGAACAACCAGGGAAATGTGTCCCATGCGTTCACGACGAACCTTTTTCTCTGTAACTTCTACTCCGCAACGGTCGCAAACAATACCCTTGTAGCGAATCCGTTTGTATTTACCGCAATGACACTCGTAATCCTTAACTGGTCCGAAGATTCGTTCGCAGAACAAACCATCGCGTTCAGGTTTATATGTCCGGTAATTTATCGTTTCAGGTTTCAATACCTCACCATGCGAGCGTTCGAGAACTTCTTCAGGTGAAGCCAGACTGATACCAATTTTGGCAAAGCTACTTTTAACTTTATTGTCTTTTCTGAATGCCATATATCGATCGTTATTTTAACAAGTTTATATCCGGAAAAACAAATTGATTTTCCTAAAATTAATCCAGATTCACACTTAAACCCAGACCACGTAATTCGTGAAGCAATACGTTCAATGATTCAGGAATACCAGCCGCAGGCATTGGTTCTCCCTTCACAATTGCTTCGTAAGCTTTGGCGCGGCCCAAAACGTCATCCGATTTCACAGTCAGGATTTCCTGAAGAATATTTGATGCACCGAATGCTTCGAGTGCCCAAACTTCCATTTCTCCGAAACGTTGTCCTCCGAATTGAGCTTTACCACCTAATGGCTGCTGAGTAATCAGTGAATATGGTCCGATTGAACGGGCGTGCATCTTATCTTCAACCATGTGGCCGAGTTTAAGCATATAAATAACGCCCACTGTTGCCGGTTGGTCGAACGGCTCACCGGTACCTCCATCGCGCAGATAAGTTTTACCGTATCGTGGCACACCAGCCTTGTCGGTATATTCCGAAACCTGTTCAAGTGTAGCACCATCGAAAATCGGGGTAGCAAATTTCAGCCCTAATTCTTTTCCGGCCCAGGCCAATACAGTTTCGTATATCTGTCCGAGGTTCATACGCGAAGGCACACCCAGCGGATTCAAAACAATATCAACCGGAGTTCCGTCTTCAAGGAAAGGCATATCTTCATCGCGCACAATACGCGATACAATACCTTTGTTTCCGTGACGTCCTGCCATTTTATCACCAATCTGCAGTTTACGTTTTTTAGCCACATAAACCTTAGCCAATTGAATAATACCTGCAGGTAGCTCATCTCCGATGGTAACGTTGTAACGTTTCCGTTTCGAGACTGCTTCCAGTTCTTTGTGCTTCATGATGTAATTGTTGATAAGCGCGAAAATCATGTCGTTCTTATCTTTATCTGTCGTCCATTTTGCCGGATTAATTGTCAGATAATCAATTTCCTGAAGTTGCTTTAGTGTGAATTTTATTCCTTTGCCAATGATGTCGCCACCATAATAATCTTTTACGCCCTGACTGGTCTTGCCATTCACAAGAGTAAATAATTTATCTTCGAGTTTGGCACGCAAAGCAGATGCACCGCGGTCAAATTCTTCGTCAATGGAGTCGAGCAAAGGTTTTGTAGCAAGTTTTCCTTTTTTGTCTTTTACTACGCGAGAGAATAATTTTTTGTCGATAATTGTTCCGTTGAGCGAAGGAGAAGCTTTTAATGAAGCATCTTTCACGTCACCGGCTTTATCACCAAAGATTGCGCGAAGCAGTTTTTCTTCCGGAGAAGGATCAGATTCACCTTTTGGAGTGATTTTTCCGATCAGGATATCGCCAGGTTTAACCACCGCACCAACACGGATCAAACCGTTTTCATCCAGGTTCTTGGTGGCTTCTTCACTTACGTTTGGAATATCTGATGTAAATTCTTCAACACCTCGTTTGGTGTCACGAACTTCAAGTGCATATTCGTCAACATGAATGGATGTAAAGATATCTTCACGAACAACACGTTCAGAAATAACAATAGCATCCTCATAGTTATATCCCTGCCATGGCATGAATGCAACTTTCAGGTTACGTCCCAGCGCCAATTCTCCGCCCTGGGTGGCATATCCTTCAGTTAAAACCTGGCCTTTTTTAACTCGGTCGCCTTTGAAAATAATTGGTTTCAGATCGACAACAGTTCCCTGGTTCGTTTTCTGGAATTTAGCAATGCGGTAAGTAACAATTTCAGAGTCAAAACTTACGAAACGCTCTTCTTCTGTTTTGTCGTAGCGAATCTGAATTTCATCCGCATCAACATATTCAACAACACCACTATCTTCAGCAACAACCAACACGCGTGAGTCAATGGCCGAACGAGCCTCAAGACCGGTTCCCACAATCGGAGCTTCCGGGCGAAGCAGCGGAACTGCCTGGCGCATCATGTTAGATCCCATCAATGCACGGTTCGCATCGTCGTGCTCGAGGAAAGTAATTAACGAAGCAGCAACAGAGGCAATCTGGTTTGGCCCAACGTCCATCAAATTAACTTCTGATTTTCCAACAATCGGATAGTCACCATCCAAACGCGATTTTACCCTCATATTGACGAAATTTCCTGCATCATCGATAGGCGCATTTGCCTGGGCAATAACCCGGCCTTCTTCTTCTTCGGCAGTTAAATAAACTGTTCCTTCATCCGACAGGTCAACTTTTCCATTTTCAACTTTTCGGTATGGAGTTGAAATGAATCCTAAATCTGTGACTTTCGCAAAAACACACAACGAAGAGATCAACCCAATGTTTGGTCCTTCAGGTGTTTCAATCGGGCACAAACGACCGTAGTGAGTAAAGTGAACGTCACGAACCTCGAAACCAGCTCTTTCACGCGAAAGACCGCCAGGTCCCAAAGCCGACATACGACGTTTGTGAGTCATTTCAGCCAACGGATTTGTTTGGTCCATGAACTGAGACAATGCATTCGTTCCGAAGAATGAATTAATTACAGAGGATAATGTTTTTGAATTAATCAGATCGATTGGCGTAAACACTTCGTTGTCGCGCACATTCATGCGTTCGCGGATGGTACGAGCCATACGGGCCAACCCTACACCAAACTGATTGTACATCTGTTCGCCAACTGTACGAACACGACGGTTACTCAAGTGGTCAATATCATCAACATCGGTCTTTGAATTTACCAGCTTGATCAGGTATTTGATAATTTCAATAATATCTTCCTTGGTCAGCACCTGGACTCCCATATCAATGTTGAGGTTCAGTTTTTTGTTGATCCGGTAACGACCCACTTCACCAAGGTCATATCTTTTTTCTGAAAAGAATAATTTATCGATCACATCTCTTGCAGTTGCGTCATCTGGCGGTTCTGCGTTGCGAAGTTGTCTGTAAATGTGCAGAACTGCTTCTTTTTCAGAGTTACAAGGGTCTTTCTGAAGGGTATTGTAAATAATGGCAAAATCCTGAAGATTCTGATCTTCTTTGTGAAGCAAAATTGTTTTTGCTCCTGAATCGATAATTTCGTCAATATGATCGTTTTCGATAATTGTCTCACGGTCGATCACCACTTCGTTACGTTCGATGGATACAACCTCACCGGTATCTTCATCAACAAAGTCTTCTACCCAGGTTTTCAAAACGCGGGCAGCCAGTTTACGGCCAACAATTTTCTTTAAACCAGATTTTGATACCTTAATTTCATCAGCGAGGTCGAAAATTTCAAGGATATCCTTGTCACTTTCAAAACCGATTGCACGAAGCAACGTGGTAACTGGTAATTTTTTCTTACGATCGATGTACGCAAACATGACACTGTTGATGTCGGTCGCAAATTCGATCCATGATCCTTTAAAAGGAATGATCCTGGCTGAATAAAGTTTTGTACCATTGGCATGCATACTCTGGCCGAAGAATACTCCGGGGGAGCGGTGCAACTGTGAAACAACAACGCGTTCAGCTCCGTTGATAACGAAGGTACCTCTTGGGGTCATGTAAGGAACTGTGCCCAAGTAGACATCCTGAACCACGGTATCAAAATCTTCATGTTCCGGATCGGTACAGTATAATTTCAATTTCGCTTTCAACGGCACACTAAAGGTCAGACCACGTTCGATACATTCATCGATGGAATAACGGGGTGGGTCAACCGAATAGTCTACAAATTCAAGAACGAAGTTATTTCTGGTATCGGTAATCGGGAAATTTTCTTCAAACACTTTACTTAAACCTTCTTCTTTGCGCTGATCGGGAGTTGTTCCAAGCTGGAAAAACTCAATGAAGGACTTAATTTGTACTTCAAGAAAATCAGGATAATCGAAGACAGTTTTTGTTGAAGAAAAGCTAATCCTCTGGTTTTCAATTTTTACTGACATCTATGTATATTAATTAATTGAACTTATAAGATAAATATACAAAAAGGCATAGAACCCCACGTATGTGAGGTTCTAAACCATATCAACCTATAAATAAGGTCGTAAGACTTTTATTTAAGTTCAACTTCAGCTCCAGCTTCTTCCAATTGTGATTTTAACGCTTCGGCTTCTTCTTTAGAAACTTTTTCTTTTACTGCTTTTGGAGCAGCGTCAACTACTTCTTTAGCTTCTTTCAACCCAAGACCAGTTAATTCTTTAACCAATTTTACAACTGCTAATTTAGATTGACCAGCAGCTTTCAGAATAACATCGAATTCAGTTTGAACTTTTTCTTCTGCTTCTTCAGCAGGGCCGGCAGCAGCAGCAACAGCAACAGCAGCAGCAGCAGGTTCAATACCATATTCCGATTTTAAAATTCCGGCTAATTCATTTACTTCTTTTACAGTTAAGTTCACTAACTCTTCCGCAAGCTTTTTTAAATCTGCCATTTCGATAATAATTTTTTAATATAATTTTATAACTAACTTTATTCTCTTTCACCCAATGTCTTCAAAACTCCATGAATTGTGTTTCCACCAGATTGCAATGCACCCAATACATTTTTCATTGGAGATTGTAACAATCCGATAACTTCACCCAGGAGTTCATTTTTAGACTTAATAGAAACTAATACATCCAATTGGTTTTCGCCAACATAAACTGATTCCTGAACATAGGCCCCTTTTAAAATTGGTTTCTTATGTTTTTTCTTGAAATCTTTAATCAGTTTTGCGGGAGTATTTGCGTCATCGCAAAACATGACAGATGTATTGCCTTTTAGTACACCATAAAGCTCGGCAGCTTCCTTGTTTGAAGCTTCCATTGCTTTACGCAAGAGGGTATTCTTAACGACAACCAATTTCACTGACTGCTTGTTGCATAAACGACGCAAGCTACTTGTGTCGGCAGCATTTAAACTTTCAATATCAGTCAGGTAAAAATGATTTGATGAATTGATCTGCTCTGTAAGACTACCGATAATTTCGAATTTTTCTGATCTTTTCATATCAATTTACTTTTCAGAGACAGACTTTTGTTCAACTTGTATTCCAGGACTCATTGTACTCGACAAATAGATACTTTTAACGTAAGTACCTTTTGCAGCCGATGGTTTTAGTTTGATCAAAGTGTTTACAAATTCGGTGGCGTTTTCAATCAACTTCTCAGGAGCAAATGAAACTTTACCAATTGAAGTGTGAACAATACCAAATTTATCTACTTTGAAATCAATCTTACCAGCTTTTACTTCTGCAACAGCCTTTCCAATTTCCATTGTAACTGTACCACTCTTTGGGTTTGGCATCAAACCACGCGGACCTAAAATACGTCCGAGTGCTCCTACTTTCCCCATAACAGGTGGCATAGTGATAATCACGTCTACATCAGTCCAACCGCCTTTAATTTTATCAACATATTCGTCAAGACCAACATAATCGGCACCAGCATCTTTGGCTTCCTGCTCTTTGTCAGGAGTAACCAGGGCTAATACGCGCACTTCTTTACCAGTACCATGAGGTAAGGTAACTACGCCTCTAACCATTTGATTCGCTTTTCTTGGGTCAACTCCGAGGCGAACATCAATATCTACGGAAGCATCAAATTTGGTGAAAGTGATTTCTTTTACCAGTGAAGAAGCTTCTTTCAGAGAATAGATTTTTCCCTTTTCGAGTTTTTCCAGAGCAAGCTTTTTATTCTTTGTAATTCTGCCCATTTTAGTAATTTTAATTAGTTTGCTGACGGACGTTCGCCATCAACAGTGATTCCCATACTTCTGGCAGTACCAGCTACCATGCTAATGGCTGCATCAAGTGAGAAACAATTCAGGTCTTCCATTTTAATTTCAGCGATCGCTTTAACCTGATCCCAGCTTACAGAACCTACTTTGTTTACATGAGGTTCGGCTGAACCTTTTTTCACTTTTGCAGCTTCAATTAGTTGCACAGCTACCGGGGGTTGTTTAATTACAAAATCAAACGATTTATCTGCATAAACAGTAATTACAACGGGTAACACTTTCCCTGCAAGGTCTTGTGTTCTTCCGTTGAACTGTTTGCAAAACTGCATTATATTTACCCCTTTAGAACCTAATGCTGGGCCTATCGGAGGTGAAGGGTTAGCAGCACCCCCCTTTACTTGCAATTTAATGAATCCAGCAATTTCTTTAGCCATAATAAAATCGATAAATGATTTATTACTCCTTTTCTACTTGCATGAAGCTAAGCTCCAAAGGAGTTTTTCGTCCAAAAATTTTGACCATAACTTCAAGCTTCTTCTTTTCCTCATTGATTTTTTCAATGATTCCGTTGAAGCCGTTGAATGGCCCGTCAATAACTTTCACAGTTTCTCCGACCACAAATGGAATGTTCATCTCTTCGCCTGATTCAGCCATTTCATCTACCCGACCTAAAATCCGGTAAACTTCAGACTGACGCATTGGAACTGGTTCCCCACTTTTTGTATCCCCAAGGAAGCCGATAACGTTGGGAATATTTTTCAACATGTGAGGAATCTCTCCAACCAGACACGCTTCAATTAAAACGTAACCGGGAAAGAAATTTCTTTCTTTACTGATTTTTTTTCCGTTGCGAATTTGATATACTTTCTCTGTAGGAATTAAAACCTGTGAAACAAACTCCTGGAGACCAGCATTTGCAATCTCGTTTTCAATATATTCTTTGACTTTCTTTTCTTTTCCTCCAATTGCCCGAAGAACATACCACTTTTTTACGTTTTCGCTCATGTTGTACTCCAAAAGGTTTTAATAAAATAATTTGTACACAAAGCCCATGATGTTTTCAAAAGAGAAATCCATCGCAAAGACTATTAGTGCTATAATTATGGAAGCAACCATTACAATGAAAGCACTGTTCTGTAATTCTTTTCGTGTTGGCCAGGAAACTTTATGAACAAGCTCGTTATAAGCTTCTTCGAAATAGAGTTTAAGTTTCATTTTGTATTATAAAAGATTTTGTACGGATGGTAAGGTTCGAACTTACTATTTACTTAAAACAGAACTCCCGACTGAGTATCATCCGTAGAAAGTCCCGGACGGCAAAGTCCGGGACTTTCTATCAGAATATCTTAGAAGAAATTATTTAGTAATTTCAGTCACCTGACCGGCACCTACAGTACGTCCACCTTCGCGAATAGCGAAACGAAGACCAATGTTAAGAGCTACAGGATAGATCAATTCAACTTCAATCGAAACGTTATCACCTGGCATTACCATTTCGCGTCCTTCAGGTAAGTGAATTTCACCTGTTACGTCAAGCGTGCGTAAATAGAACTGCGGACGATATTTGTTGTGGAATGGAGTGTGACGTCCACCTTCTTCTTTTTTCAGGATATAAACCTCAGCTTTAAATGTAGTGTGAGGAGTGATTGAACCTGGTTTTGCAAGAATCTGTCCACGTTTGATTTCTTTTTTGTCAACACCACGCAACAACAAACCTACGTTGTCACCAGCCTGACCATCATCCAAAATCTTACGGAACATTTCAACTCCTGTACAAACTGTTTTGCGACCTTCAGCACCTAAACCGATCAACTGAAGTTCATCACCTGTATGAACAACACCAGTTTCGATACGACCTGTTGCAACAGTACCACGACCTGTGATCGAGAATACGTCTTCAACTGGCATCAGGAAAGGTTTATCTATATCACGTGGAGGAAGCGGAATCCAGGTATCAACTGCATCCATCAAATCAAGAACTTTTTGTTCCCATTCTGGTTCACCGTTTAATGCACCAAGTGCAGAGCCCATGATGACAGGAGCATTGTCGCCGTCAAATTTATAGAAACTTAACAGTTCACGAATTTCCATTTCAACAAGCTCAAGGATCTCAGGATCATCAACCATATCCACTTTATTCATGAAAACTACCAGTTTTGGTACGTTTACCTGACGAGCCAAAAGGATGTGTTCACGAGTCTGAGGCATAGGACCATCAGTTGCAGCAACTACAATGATTGCACCATCCATTTGGGCAGCACCGGTAACCATGTTCTTCACATAGTCAGCGTGTCCAGGACAGTCAACGTGTGCGTAGTGACGAGTAGCTGTTTCATACTCAACGTGTGCAGTATTAATGGTAATACCACGTTCTTTTTCTTCCGGAGCACTGTCGATTGATTCGAATGATTTCACTTCACAATACCCTTTTTTTGCTAATACCATAGTAATAGCGGCAGTCAAAGTAGTCTTGCCATGGTCAACGTGGCCAATTGTACCAATATTGACATGGTCTTTGTCCCTGTTAAATTTTGCTTTAGCCATAACTTGTAATAATTTTAAATTATCTTTTAAACTTTCATCTGAGCTGAGGGCGAGAATTGAACTCGCGACCTCTTCCTTACCAAGGAAGCGCTCTACCCCTGAGCTACATCAGCTTTTCAACATTTGAGCGGGAGACGAGATTCAAACTCGCGACCCTTAGCTTGGAAGGCTAATGCTCTATCGACTGAGCTACTCCCGCATTAGAGTTCCAAGTTTCAGATTCCAAGTTTCAAGAAAAAACACTTGGAACTTGTATTTTGGAACTTTGAACTTTGTTGTGGGGAGAGCAGGATTCGAACCTACGAAGGCGTACGCCAGCAGAGTTACAGTCTGCCCCAGTTGGCCACTTTGGTATCTCCCCATTTCCATTTTCAGGAATTTATATCGAGCCGAATCACAGATTCGAACTGTGGACCCCGAGATTACAAATCACGTGCTCTGGCCAACTGAGCTAATTCGGCATAACTTATACATCATGTCAAAGACCCTATAAACAATTCAATATCCTGTCTACAGGGGTTTAAATCAGTAAAAATTCCCTAAAAAGAATCTTTTCCGAAAAAGGTTTGCAAATGTATAAATATTTTATTGGAATCCACCACTGGCGAATAAATTTTTCAATTTTATTTATCTTTCAATTTATCTTTATGTTTGGTCAGTTGCCTGCGAATGGCATCGATTGCTAAATCAAGAGCTTCTTCAAACGAATCAGCCTGTTTTTCTGCAAAAAGATAGTCAGATCCGGGAATGGATAGTTTAATTTCAGCTACTTTATTGTTCGCTGTTTCAGGTTTAACAACCTTCATGATGACTTCGGCACCAATAATACCATCGAAATATGTTTCCAATTTTGGTACTTTTTTATTTACAAAGTCAATCAACTTCTGATCGGGTGTAAAGTGTACAGAATTTACCTGAATGTTCATAATTAATCCTCCTAAAATTTATGATCGTGGATGTGCTTGTCTATAAACTTTTTGAATTTTATCCAAAGAGGTGTGAGTATAGATTTGTGTCGCGGAAAGACTTGCATGACCCAACATTTCTTTCACTGCATTCAAATCGGCTCCCCGATTTAGCAAATGCGTTGCAAAAGAATGTCGCAGCACGTGCGGACTTTTTTTATCTATTGTGGTAACCAAAGCGAGATTTTTTAAAACAACCCTGTATATGAGCTTTTCATAAACTGGTTTCCCTTTTGATGTGAGAAATAAACAGGGGACTGAAGTGCCAAATAACTTGGTCCTTTCTGTCTTATATTGTTCAACTTCAATATTTAAGCTTCGGGGATAAGGAATTATTCGTTCCTTATTTCGCTTTCCCAACACTTTTATCAGAGATTCATTTTGGTTAACATCGGCATCTTTTAAATGCATCAGCTCTGATAAACGAATTCCTGAACCATACAACAGACTTATAATTAATTTGTCGCGAATTGCTTCAAAGTCATTTCCGAAAAAACCATCGTCAAGCAAATGATCCAGATTTTTTTCTTCAACAAATGTGGGTAGCTTTTTTCGAATCCTGGGCACAATCACATTTACCAGGTTGTTCTCTTTTACTACCTCTAACCTCAATAAATATTTATAAAAAGACTTTAAGGCTGAGACTTTTTTATTCACCGTACGGGGAGAAATCCCCTTATCCATCAAATCAACAATCCACCTGCGGACTATCCTGTCATTTATTCCTTCAACATTAAAATCCCCGATCGTTTGGACAAAAAACTCTTCAAACTGATCGAGGTCTTTTTTATAGGCAATAGCAGTTAACTGCGAGTACCTTTTTTCGTATTTCAGGTAATTAATAAATGATTCCTGATGGGACATTAGTCAATAATTTTCATCTTATGCAGGAACCTTCCAGATGATTCTAGTCGTCCTGACGCAGCAAGTTCTCAATATAAATGGCTTTCTTAATTTCAGCCCTTCTTTCAATTGAAGGTTTTGTAAATGCTTGTCTTTCACGCAATTCTTTTACAACACCTGTTTTTTCAAACTTTCTCTTAAATCTTTTAAGCGCTCTTTCGATATTTTCGCCTTCTTTAACTGGAATAACGATCATGGAATTATATTTTTCTTGTTAAAATTTGAGCCGCAAATTTATGAATTAAACATTACTAATCAAATTTATACCAAAAAATTTATTTTTTTAAAGATTTGATCATTTAATTCCTGAGAATTAGAACAGAAAAAATGACTTTTTGTTTCAAAAATATGGCCTTAATCGTTGGTATTCCTCTATGTTTAAAATCATACTATCGCGTAGAATTTCCAAATCTTTTATACTGCCATATTTTGCCCTGAAATTAACTATCTTTTCTGCCAGGTTCTTTTTTAGATACGGATGTCTTGCCAATTCTTTTACGTCAGCAAAGTTATAGTCTATTTTACGGATTCTTTTTAAATCGAAAGTGACTTTGCCTGATAACTGGTTTATATTTAGCTCGTTCAACCCATAGACTTCTTTCAATTGTTGTTCGGAATAGAATCCTCCAAGCAAATCGCGGTATTTTACAATACGCTTCGACAATACATTTCCTATCCCAGGTAGTACTTTTAATTGAATGGAATCGGCCGAATTTAAGTCAAGCAAAGTTTCATTTTTGAGCTCTGGCGATTTCTGCGATAGTTTTTCATCGCTTTTTATTTCAATATAGTCTGCCAGAATGCTTTTTTGTTTTTCGGTGAGCGCCCTGATCTTCAGGAATTCGTCTTTCGATCGAAAGTTTCCGGCTTTGCTCATGTAATTCCGGATGGAAACTATTTGTTTTTCAGAAAATCCCAGGTGAAGAAATTCTTTATCGGAAGCGTTATTTGGATCGAAAACGAAATAAACTGGTTCTGGTTTACTCGGAACGGATTTTACTTCTTCAGAATCAAGAACCAGGTAAGGTGCAATTTTTATAAATAATTGATCTGTCACCCCGTAGATTTTCCTAAAATCAGCTTTCTTATAAAAATTTCCTCCTTTCTGCCTGAATTTTAAAATGTTTCTTTTCACATCTTCTGGAATATCAAGACTTTCAAGCGCCGCTGAATCAATTTTATTTGGGTTGAATGGGAAAAGTGTTCCTAACGAATTGTGTTGGATTATTGAATCGTTTTTTAGCGCAAGTTTGTGTCTTGCTGAATCAAAAAGTTCAGTGTCGATCTTTGCTGGTGTTTCGAAATAGAATATCGTTTTGTTTGCTATTGCCAGAAGAAAAATAAGGATTAGAAGAATTGTAATTCCTCTTCGCTCGCTTCGGCTAAACGTAAAATAATCCCGGATAATTTGTCTGAAGTTCATAAGGTGGAATGTATTTCTCTAATTTACGCCAATTTTTGAAAATAAAAAACCCGGAAAAAATTTCCGGGTTCATATTTTCAGCGAATTCGAAAATTAGCTTCTGTCGATATTGTTCAAATCGTTGAAAGCAATTTTCAACCTTTCAATCATCGTTTCCTGTCCTTTCCGCAACCACACGCGAGGATCGTAATATTTCTTGTTGGGTTTGTCTGCTCCGTCAGGATTGCCAATCTGACCCTGCAAATAATCGTGTTTTTGCGCTTCATATTTCCGAACGCCATCCCATGTTGCCCATTGAGTATCGGTATCGATATTCATTTTTACCACGCCGTACGAAATGGCTTCCCTGATTTCTTCCAGCGAAGATCCTGACCCACCATGGAATACAAAATCAATTGGTTGCGCCCCAAGTCCGTGTTTGGCTGAAACAAATTTCTGAGAATTATCCAGAATTTTTGGTGTCAATTTCACATTCCCGGGTTTGTAAACGCCATGAACGTTTCCAAACGACGCGGCAATGGTGAAATTCGGGCTGATTTTGCTCAGTTCTTCAAAGGCATAATTTACATCTTCAGGCTGTGTATAAAGCAATGAGTTGTCCATACCTGTGTTATCAACGCCATCTTCTTCTCCACCGGTACAACCCAGTTCAATTTCAAGGGTCATTCCGATTTTGCTCATTCGGGCAAGGTATTTCTTACAAATCTCTATGTTTTCCTGAAGCGGTTCTTCCGATAAGTCGAGCATGTGTGAGCTGAACAATGGTTTTCCGGTTTCTGCAAAGTGTTTTTCACCTGCATCCAGAAGTCCGTCAATCCAGGGTAACAGTTTTTTAGCAGCATGGTCGGTGTGAAGTACAACATGAACCCCGTAAAGTCCGGCAAGTAAATGAACTGCTTTTGCACCCACGATTGTACCGGCAACAGCCGCTGCCTGTCTCTCAAGTTTCAATCCTTTTCCGGCATAAAATTGTCCGCCGCCATTCGAAAATTGAATAATTACTGGCGAATTAACCAGCTTGGCAGCTTCCATAACAGCATTTACTGAATCGGAACCGACCACATTTACAGCAGGTAAAGCGAATTGATTTTCTTTGGCAATTTTAAAAACCTTCTGCAAATCGTTTCCGGAAACTACTCCGGGTTTTACTACTTCTGAAATCTTTGTCATTGTATGAATATTAAAATTAAACTACTCTTTTGCTAAAATTTTATTTTGGTCAAAGTATAACTATCCTAGGCTTGTATTGTTCAATCCTGAAATGTTGAATTTTTTAACTGACTGATATTCTGAATTTATCGTAAAACGAAAGCCAAAATGTCACAAATCGGGGCAACTAAGATCATATCAAAGTTAGCATTTAAAAAGCAAGTACAGGTTGTGTTAAGCTTATTTTAACAGATGGCTTTAAACGTCCGGAACTATCTGAATTTTAAAGATAAATCACTAGTATTGCGGTGCTTTAAAAAAACCAAAAAATCACAATCTTTAATCAATTAATACATCACAAAATGAGTACAAGTTTTAAAGACTTAGGCCTTTCGAACACCAAAGAGATGTTTGAAAAAGCGGTTGCCGGAGGCTATGCTGTTCCTGCATACAACTTCAACAATCTGGAACAACTTCAGGCAATAGTGCAGGCATGTGTTGAAACAAAATCACCCGTTATCCTTCAGGTTTCATCAGGAGCGCGTAAATATGCCAATTCAAATTTGCTCCGGAATATGGCAAAAGGCGCTGTTGAATATGCCAAAGAATTGGGATGCGAAATTCCAATCGCTTTGCATCTCGATCATGGCGATACCTTCGAACTTTGCAAAGACTGCATTGACAACGGGTTTTCTTCAGTCATGATTGATGGGTCTCACCATTCGTTTGAAGACAATATGGCTTTGACTAAAAAAGTTGTTGAATACGCTCACGCTTTCGGTGTTACTGTTGAGGGCGAGCTCGGAGTTTTGGCAGGAGTCGAAGATGATGTTGTTGCTGAAAAATCGCATTATACCAAACCGGAAGAAGTAATTGAATTTGTGACCAAAACCGGTGTTGATTCACTGGCCATTTCGATTGGTACTTCGCACGGCGCAAATAAATTCACTCCGGAACAATGTACCCGAAACGAAAATGGCGTGTTGATCCCACCTCCGTTGCGTTTCGACATTCTGGAAGAAATTGAACAAAAACTTCCGGGGTTCCCAATCGTATTACACGGTTCATCTTCAGTTCCGCAGGAAGATGTTGATACGATTAATAAATATGGTGGCGCACTGAAAGATTCAGTTGGTATTCCTGAAGAACAACTTCGTAAAGCTGCAAAATCAGCCGTTTGCAAAATCAATATCGATTCTGACGGCCGTTTAGCCATGACCGCTGCTATCCGCAAAGTATTTGTTGAAAAACCGGGTGAATTCGATCCACGCAAATATTTGGGACCAGCCCGCGATGCGCTGAAAGAATTGTACAAACACAAAAACGAAAATGTTTTGGGTTCGGCCGGAAAGGCTTAATCCGGGTCACATAAAAATCAGATCGGGGCGGTTGAAAAACTGCCCCGTTTTGTTTGCCTGATAAAATTTCAGGAATAAAAAAACCGGCTCTAAACCGGTTTTCTTTTATGCTTGAACAATTAAAAATTAATCGAATTTGTGATCGCCGCAAGGTTCGTCATTACCACATTCACAATCGCAACCTAATCCTTTTTCATATTGGGTCAGTGCGCGCAAACTCATGCCCATCGAAGAGAAACCTCCATCGTGAAACAAGTTCTGCATGGTGACTTTACGTGTAAGATCTGAGAACAGCGTAATACAATAATCAGCACATTCGTCGCCGGTTGCATTGCCAAGTGGCGACATACGTTCAGCAAAATCAAGTAACTGACCAATTCCTTTTACGCCACTTCCGGCAGTTGTAAGGGTAGGAGATTGCGAAATGGTGTTGATTCGAACGTTACGCTCGCGTCCGTAAATATACCCGAAACTGCGGGCTATTGACTCAAGTAATGCTTTGGCATCGGCCATGTCGTTGTATCCGTAGAAAGTGCGCTGAGCGGCCACATACGACAGTGCAACAACCGATCCCCATTCGTTGATGGCATCCAGTTGGCGGGCTACCTGCAATACTTTGTGAAACGAAACAGCCGAAATGTCGAGCGTTTTCGTCAGGTAATTGTAATCCAGATCACTGTAGTGACGACCTTTTCGCACGTTGGGCGACATACCAATTGAGTGGAGAACGAAATCGATTTTACCGCCAAGAGCTTCCATCGATTGTTTGAAAAGGTTTTCCAGATCTTCAACGCTGGTCGCATCAGCTTCAATTGCAACAGTGTTGCATGCTTCAGCAAGCTTTGCCGTATCACCCATTCTCATTGCTACTCCGGTGTTGGTCAGCGTAAAAGTTGCACCTTCTTCGTAGGCACGTTGAGCAACTTTCCAGGCAATCGAATCGGAATTCAATGCTCCAAAAATAATTCCTTTCTTGCCTTTCAGTAAATTATAAGCCATAGTTAAAAATTTATGAATAGATAACAACCGTTTCTGAAAATGGTTGCCGATGTTTACGAAATTAAATCAAAATATAGAGTCCGAATCTTCATTTGCTCAATAAAACCGCATGTTTCAGGCAAAATAAGTTGCCACTCGTATTTCTAAAAATCTGAGTGGCAGTTCAATTGCGATATTCAAACCCTGAACTGTTTCGCTGCAAAAGTATGAAAAATATTTGCGGACAGACTTATCTTTTTCCGGAGTCGGATTATTCGGGTTTTAATTACTCCTGAAATCCGGGTTTAAATACGCTCGACTGATTCAGTCTGAAGCCAGCCTTTATTTCCGTCGGCCAGTTGAATTTCGACCCATTCGCCCAGTTTATCGGTAATTTTTACTTTCAACCCTTCGTGAATAACAAACAAATTTGTTCCTTTTTCTGAGGGCGAACTTTTTACGGTTACCGTTGGCTGCATCACTATGGCGAAGTTGTGCTTAACCATTCGGTTTTTTTGCTGGGCCGCAAACGACCATGTGAAAATAGTGAACACAATCAGGAAACAGGCCGACCAGAACGTAATTCGCTTGACATCGGTGGTTCGGGCGAAAAAATAGAAACCAAGCATCACCAGGCAAACAATAAAGCCGAGAATACTCCATGTAGCCCATCTGTCGGTTGTCTGGCTGTTAATTAACGAATTCCACCAATTGACAATAAAAATCACCGGTAATTCCTGAATAGAATCCACCACTTTCTGGTTAGCCACCTGAAGATTAAAACTGATGTCTTCATCGTCGGGAGCCAATAGTTTGGCGCGTTCGTAATTCAAAATTGCCAGCGTGTGCTGACCTGTTTTATAATAAGCATTTCCGAGGTTGAAGTACACCTCGGGCGATTCCATATTGGTTTTCAGGATTTGATTGTAGGTTTCAATGGCCTCCTTGAATTTGTCGTGAGTGTAATAATCGTTTGCTTTCTGCAAAAGGTCGCTCTGTGCAAATACAGTTGCAGTAAACAAAATCGCCAGTATTGTATTGAATATTCTCTTCATTCCTGCTTTGTTTCAGATGTTTACTTAATTTGCTTTTCGAAAATACCGATTACTTTTGCGGCGCCGTCGTAAATTTCATTCATGGTTCCTGAAAATGCGGCTGGTGCATAGCGGGCAAACTCGCAGTTGTCAATAATCTTCATCAAATCGTCAACAACCTGTTGGTCAATTTTTCGCTCCAGAAGACTTTCTGATGCTTTGGCACGGTTCAGATCAGCTACCGGAATTGACAGTTTATCGCTCAGGTAACCCCAAAGCGCCTTGATAACTGATTCGTAAAATTGCTCGGCCTGGTTGTTTTTCAGGAATCGCGATGCTTCTTTCAGTCGTTTCGAAGCCACTTTGTTGGCCCGTTTGTTTTTTACCAGCGTAAGGTTGGCGCTTTCCTTAATCTTTTTGCGGTTCAAAACATAGAACACTGCGAAGGCAATCAGGCTTAAAATATAAATGCTGTAAAATTCGAAAGTGCCGTAAAACGAACTGTCTTTTGGTTTCAACTTTGCATTGTTTTGTTTGATGAACCGGATATCTTTCCCGATCATTTTCACATCTTCTTTCGAGTAGGAATTTACCACAGATGAGTTATCGTCGTTTCCTTTTTCAACCTTGATGGTAAACGGACCGGTTTCGCGTGTTTCGAATTTGCCTGTTACCGGATTGAAAAATACGAATGGTACTGCGGGAATCGTGAAATCGCCTGCATAGCGTGGAATAAATAAGTATTCGAACGAAATCGATCCGTTCAGCCCGTTATCGTTGGCAATTACTTTGTCGGTCGTTTTTGGCTCGTACGATTCAAAATCCTGCGGCAATTCAATCTTGGGTGGATTTATCAGGTTTAGATTTCCGCTTCCTGAAACCGAAAGTCTCAGTGTGACCGCTTCATTCGATTTGACATTTGTTTTGTCAATCGATCCAGAAAAACTGAAATTACCAACTGCGCCATTGAATGCGGCAGGCGGATTTGGCAAATCTTTTACATTGATGGTTACCGGATCGCTGACGACTTTTGCTTTTACTACACGATAATTGTCGAAGAAATCATCGAAAAAACTTTGCTGCTGGCGCACTCTTTGCCGCACCAGGCAGGTAATCTCAAACGGATCGATTCGAATTTTACCGGTCTGCTGCGGAAACAATATCGTCTTTTTCAGGATACCGATCTGGTAAATTTTCCCGTTATAAACTTCGCGCGAGAAATTTACCTGCGATGGTACATCAATGTCTTTGGTCCAAAATCCTTCGTACGAAGGAAGTTTTACATCATCAAATCCGTTCAGCGGTACATTTTGGCTGATGTACAATTTTACAGTGGCCAGAATTTGTTCGCCTTTCGAAACATTGGTTTTATCAACCACAACGCGCACAAAAAGATTGTCCTTACTGATATTCCCTACAGGTGCATCGCTTTGTTCCTGCTTGCCTTGTTGTTGCTGGCTTCCCTGCTGACTATTCGATTGCTGACTATTCGATTGCTGCGGCTGTCCTTTTACAACCTGAATTTCCAGACTGTTCGATTCGTAAGTTTTTCCATTTACCTTGATGGAGGCCGGACGAATGGTAAATTTTCCTTCTTTTTTGGCCCGAAGAATAAAAATGTAGGAGAAACTTACCGATTGGGTTGTTTTTCCGTTGATAATCTGAATGCTTGAACTTTGCGAAGTGGATGGTCCCATCAGCACATCAAAATTCGACAAGTCGGGTAATTGCAGATCAGCTCCCCTGTCGTTTAGGGTAAAACCCAGTCTGAATTGTTCGCCCATGGCAACCACTTCAGGGCCTTCCATGGTAAACTGTGTGCTATCAGCCATCGCCAGATAACCCGCAAACATTAAAATTATCAGTACTTTAAATTTTCTGATCATATTGTCTTGATATTCTTTTTCTAAAATCGCACAAAAATAAAGTTCCAAATTTCAAATTCCAAGATTCAGAAAATTGGCGCTTCACCTGAATTTCACTACCAGTCTTTATCTACTTTTTTCGATTGAGCTTTCAGCGCCTGAATTTTTTTCACTTTATCCTGAATCTTCTTTTCGTTGTTTTCGAGCGCCTGTAACATTTGCTCAGCATTCTGTTTCGATATTTTGCTTTGTGCCTGTTGCTGCTGTTTTTGCTGGTCTTGTTTCTGTTGGTCCTGCTTCTGCTGATCCTGATTTTTCTTGTCCTGATCTTTATTTTGATCCTTATTCTGATCTTTGTTTTTATCCTGGTCCTTTTTATCCTGATCCTTCTTGTCTTTGTCTTTATTCTGATCCTGTTTTTTCTTTTGCTCCTCCTGCTTTTTCTTCAGGTTCATGGCATAAAGCAAGTTGTATTTGGTCTCCAGATCTTTTGGATTGCTACGCAGTGCTTCTTTGTAAGCTGCAATGCTTTCATCAAGTTTCTGATCCATCAGGAACGAATTTCCCAGGTTGTGCAGTGCGCGGCTTTTCTCCGTTTTGTCAGTCGATTTGTCGGCAATTTCGCGGAACTTTTCTGCCGACTGATCAAACCGTTTTTGTTTATAAAGAGCATCTGCCAAATTGAAATCCCATTTCGAATCAGCAGGTTTTTTATCGAGCGCTTTTCGGTATTCAATTTCAGCTTTATTAAACTGCGCTGTGTCGAGTTTGCTGGTATCTTTCATGGCCGCCTCGTAATATTTGTTCCCCTGCCGAACAAATTTTCGTTCGTTTTGCGCTCGTGTTGCAAGCGATAAAACTAAAAGCAGCAATATTAATATACTCGTTTGTTTCATATCTTTTCTATTTTCTTTCTCCAAACAATTTGAAATTCTTCAAGTACTTGTTTCGCCGTTCAAGTATCATAAAATCAAGTAAAATCAGGAAAAGCCCAAGTGCGATAAAATATTGGAATTTGTCATCGTAGTCGGCATAAATTTGCGTTTCGAGCTCCGATTTTTCCATTTTATTTACTTCGCTGAACAGATTATTCAAACCCACCTGCGAATTGTTGGCGCGAATGTAGGCGCCTTTTCCGGCTTCTGCTATTTTTTGCAGCATGGCTTCATCCAGTTTGGTCACAATTATATTTCCTTGTTTATCTTTCCGGTAACTTTTTTGTCCGCCTGAATACTCCGGAATCGGCCCTCCCTGGGGTAATCCCATTCCAAGAGTGTAAATTACGATTCCCTGTTTTGCGGCCTCTGTAGCGGCTTCAATCGCATCGTCTTCGTGGTTCTCTCCGTCAGTAATAATAATCATGGCTTTGCTGCCGGTAAACTGCGGATTAAACGATTTCATTCCAAGGTTGATCGCTGCGCCAATGGCTGTGCCTTGCGTCGGTACCATTTCCGGACTGATAGAACTCAGGAACAATTTGGCTGAAACATAGTCGGCAGTGATGGGAAGCTGAGTGTACGCATCTCCTGCGAAAACGATCAGTCCGATTTTATCGTTGCTTAATTTATCAACCAGTTGCGAAATCGCCCTTTTGGCGCGTTCGAGCCGGTTTGGTTCAATGTCTTCGGCCATCATGCTGTTCGAAACGTCGAGTGCAATGAGGAGCTCGATTCCTTTACGCTTTTCGGTTTTTAATTTCGAACCGAATTGTGGTCTCGCCAACCCAATAATTATACTTGAAAGCGCCAGCAGCATAATAATAAATTTCAGGACTGGCCTGCCCCAACTGACATTTGGCATTAATACCGATAAAATTTCTTTTTGTCCGAAAAGGGCTAACGCTTTTTTTCGCCTGATTCTGGCGTACCAGAAAAAAATCATTAGCGCCGGTATCACCAGCAAGGCATATAAGTATTCCGGATTTGCTATTCTATACATTTCTTAAAGTTTCAAATTCCAAGTTTCGAATTCCAAATTTTCTCTGTAAACTGATCACTGCGACTGATCGTTTTTTATCTTTTGCCTTTTTACTTTTTCTTTGTCAGGGAATATTCCTGAAAATGGTAATTTTTAAAAATAAGCCCAATAACAGGAACAGAGCTCCAGCCAAGGCAAATTTCAGGTATTCCTCTTCTTTTTTGCTAAACTCATGTACGTCCATTTTCGACTTTTCGAGCTTATCGATTTCCTTGTAGATTTCAGCCAGCTTGGTATTGTTGGTTGCCCTGAAATATTTTCCGTCGGTGGTTTCTGCAATTTTCTGCAGCGTGGCTTCATCAATTTTTACATCCATATCACGAACCTGAACGCCAAAAGGAGTTTGAACGGGATAAGGTGCAGTTCCGATTGTACCAACACCAACCGTGTACACGCGGATTCCATAAGTTTTGGCGAGTTCGGCAGCGGTTACGGGGGCAATTTCTCCACGGTTATTTTCTCCATCGGTAAGCAAAATCACAACTTTACTTATTGCTGTACTTTCCTTCAGGCGCGAAACTGCTGTTGCCAGTCCGTTTCCGATCGCGGTTCCGTCTTCAATCATTCCGCTCTCAATATTTTTGAATAGGTTGATTACAGTCGCATGGTCGGTTGTTAAAGGACATTGCGTAAAACTTTCTCCTGAAAATACGACCAGCCCAATTTTATCGTTCGGGCGACCCGAAATAAACTGTATGGCCACATCTTTGGCGGCTTCCAGCCGGTTTGGCTGAAAATCCATAGCCAGCATCGAACTTGAAATGTCAAGTGCAATGACAATGTCAATTCCTTCGGTGGTCACATTCTGCCAACTGTTCGACGATTGTGGCCGGGCCAAAGCCATGATCAGGAACGACATACTGGCCAATAGGAAAACAAAAACACTATGCCTGAAATAATGCTTCCAGTTTTTCGGTATTTTGGATAAACCCATGACCGATGAAAACTGTATGCTGGCCCCTGCTTTTTTGTTGCGCCAGATATACCATGCAATCATGGGCAACAACAGCAACAGCAGATAAAAATATTCAGGGTTTTTAAAACTAATTCCGTTCATCATCATTATTCGGTTATTATACGACTGTAACTTCTTCCTCTTCAGTTCCATCTTCCGGCTTTTCCGGAGCTTTTATTACCGCTTTTTTTGTTTGATTCACAAAGAAATAGGCATTCATTAAAGTCAGATTGTTGTCGTCGGGGAGAGGTGTGTACTTGGCAAACTTAACCAAATCAGCCAGGCTCAGAATATGTTGAAGTTGGTCGAGTGTGCGTTCTTCAACCAAATTCTTGTTTTGTTTAAATGTTCCAATGGTTTCAGCCGAAGTCTGTTCCATGGCCTGTATGTCGAACCTGTTTTGAATGTAAGCTCGGATGGTATCGGAAACTTCAGAATAATATTGCTTGAGTTTTTCCTGCTGCCACAATTTTTGCGTTTTTATGCGGTCGAGTTCGCGCAATGCAATAATGTGTGCCGGTTCGGCTGGTTTTTCAGGCTTAACGAAAATTGGACCTTTCTTTTTCTTCCATTTGATGTAATAGAAAATGAAAAAGACAATCGCTGCAATAAGGATTATTCCTAAAATGTACGGCATTATTTCCTTTATTGTAACCGGCGCGCTATAAATCGTTTTTATGTCGACAGGTCCTTTTGTCGTGTCGATCTTCATACCATGTACCTGAAATGCCAAAGCTCTTGTAGCAGCGGAATCAAGCGTTGTTCCGTCCTTCAGTTTAAAGTAAAATGGGGGAATCTGGTGCATTCCGCTGTCGAACGAAGTGATCAGAATTCGTTGTGTCAGTTTTTCCATTTCTTTATCATCAAGTGGCAAGGTGTCGATTTTCGACCTGTTCACAACTTCAATGTGCGTACTGAATGTGTCGGGAACCTGGGGAAATTGAGCGGTAACAGTTTTAGGTTTTTCAATTTCGAGCAGTAATTTAAGCTGATCGCCAACCAGTGCCTGTGTGGTGTCGATACTTGCTTTAACCGACACATGCTGTGCTTTCAGCGAAAGAGTACTTCCTATGAATAAAACTGAAAGTACAATATAGAATAAGCTTTGCTTCATTTCAAATGATTTTTATCCTCGTTTTTTAAACAGGGTCATCAGCGATCTCACATAATCCTGATTTGTACTGATGTTGACGTAATCGACACGACTTCGTTTGAAACTGTTGTCGAGTTGATTTGACAGGTCATTCCACCAGTTCCTGTAAATTTGCCTGGCTTTCCGGTCCGAACTGTCAACCCAGGTATAATTTCCCGTTTCGGCATCTTTCAGTTTGATCATGCCTATGTTTGGAAGTTCGGCTTCGCGCTCGTCGTAAATTCTTAAAGCAACCACATCGTGCCTGTTGTTTGCAATCGACAGCGCATTTTCGAGCGATCCGTCTTTCTGAATGAAATCGGAAATCACAAAGGCGGTGCACCTTTTCTTAATGGCATTTGTCAGGTAACGAATGGCGCCCGAAATATCAGTTCCTCTCTCATCCGGTTCAAAATCAATTAACTCGCTGATGATACGAAGAATATGACTCCTTCCTTTTTTCGGCGGAATGAATTTTTCAATTTTATTGGAAAAGAAAATAACCCCGATTTTATCGTTATTCTGAATAGCCGAAAAAGCCAGAATAGCCGAAATTTCAGTAATGATATTCTTTTTGAGTTTATCTTTTGATCCAAACTCCCGCGATCCGCTCACATCAATAAGCAACATGACCGTCAGTTCGCGCTCTTCTTCGTAAATTTTCACAAAGGGTTTGTTGTATCGGGCGGTAACATTCCAGTCGATGTTCCGGATATCGTCGCCAAACTGGTATTCACGAACTTCGCTGAAAGCCATCCCTCGTCCTTTGAACGCACTGTGGTACTCTCCGGCAAAAATATTGCGGCTTAATCCACGTGTTTTTATTTCAATTCTCCGGACTCTTTTTATTAGCTCGCTTGTTTCCATGTATTAAATTCCAAATTTCAGGTTCCAGGTTCCAAAATTGTTGTTCCGGGTTGTGTGTTGCGAGTGGCATGTTTTAACCCGGAACCCACACCTCGTAATTCGTTTCGCTATGGAACTTCAACCGTATTTAATATTTCAGCAATAATTTCTTCGGAAGTAATATTGTTTGCTTCAGCTTCGTAACTCAACCCGATACGGTGACGCATCACATCCATCGAAACTGCGCGAACATCTTCAGGAATAACATACCCGCGACGTTTAATAAACGCGAATGCTTTAGCGGCCTGCGCTAAACTGATGCTTGCTCGCGGCGAACCTCCGTACGAAATCATCTCGGTGTATTTATCCAGTTTGTAGGCTTTCGGATCGCGGGTTGCAAATACGATATCGACAATGTATTTCTGGATTTTTTCGTCCATGTAAACATCCTTTACAACCTCGCGGGCTTTTAGAATATCGTTCGGGTGCATTACAACAGAGGCGGTTGGAAACTGCTTCATCAGGTTTTGCTGTATGATGAGCTTTTCTTCGTCTTTCGATGGATATTTGATCACCACTTTCAGCATAAAACGGTCGACCTGTGCTTCGGGAAGCGGATAAGTTCCTTCCTGCTCAATCGGGTTTTGAGTGGCCATAACCAGGAATGGTTCCTGCAATTTATATGTGTTTTCACCAATGGTAATCTGGCGTTCCTGCATGGCTTCGAGCAGTGCCGATTGTACTTTTGCCGGGGCCCTGTTAATTTCGTCGGCCAGTACAAAGTTGGTGAAAATCGGGCCCTTTTTAACGATGAATTCTTCTTTCTTCTGGCTGTAAATCATGGTTCCCAGTAAGTCGGCAGGCAACAAATCGGGAGTAAACTGGATACGGGCAAATTTGGCGTCGATACTTGTTGCCAACGTATTAATGGCCAGAGTTTTTGCCAGCCCCGGAACCCCTTCGAGCAAAATATGTCCACCAGACAGAAGTCCTACCAAAAGACTTTCAACCAGATGTTTTTGACCCACAATCACTTTGTTCATCTCCATGCTGATGATATCGACAAACGAACTTTCTTTCTGAATTCTCTCGTTTAATTCACGGATATCTACTGTTTGATTCATATTTATTTTGATATAAAAATTATTTCAGCGTTTTTTTTTGCACCACGAAAATACTCCTTACTAGGTTGAAAAAGGGTAAATTTTCGTTAAATTTTGTTAAGCTATTTTTCGCTCAAAAGGGCAGTAAAATTAATAAATTCAGCGATCTTTAACAGAATATGATTTCACTTTTTTATTTTTGCCAAAAATTAATCAGTTGACACAAAGGTATTTCATAGAGCTCGCTTACAAAGGTACAAAATTCCATGGCTGGCAAATTCAGCCGAATGCCGTTTCCGTTCAGGAATGCCTTGAAAAAGCACTGTCGGTTATTCTCCGCGAACCGATTTCTGTAACCGGTGCCGGACGAACCGATACAGGTGTTCATGCTTCCTATTATGTGGCTCACTTCGAATCGTCGAATCTAAACCTTGCTGAACCTGATTTTGTTTACAAACTGAACAGTTTTCTCGATAAAGACATTGTCATTTTTTCAATTTCAAAAGTCGGTTTCGAAGCTCATGCCCGGTTTAACGCCATTTCGAGAACTTACCGGTATTATTTAAATGTGCGCAAAAATCCATTCACTCAGGAAACTTCGTGGCATTTTTATAAACAACCCGATGTGGTAGTAATGAACGAAGCTTGCCTGATTTTATTTGATTACACCGATTTTACAAGTTTCAGCAAATTGCATACGGATGTGAAAACCAACAATTGTAAAATTTTTCAGGCTGAATGGATACAAATCGGTTCTGAATTAATTTTTACAGTTAGAGCCGACCGGTTTCTCCGGAATATGGTGCGGGCAATTGTGGGCACACTTCTGGAAGTAGGACTCGGAAACATTGATTTGGCTGAGTTCCGTCGTGTGATTGAGTCGAAAGATCGAAGCGCCGCCGGAATGTCGGTTCCCGCGCATGGTTTATTCCTGACAGATATTGAATATCCTGAATCTGTTTTCAGGCGAACCGTATAATTCTTTCAGGAATGAAAAAAATTAAAGCTTTTATTGCTCTGATTGCATGTCTGACAGGTTTTGTTTCCTGTTCTGAATATACTCCCGGTGAAAATTCGGGACAGGAAAAAGGACTGGAAATTGAAGAATTTCAGTTTCCGCACGATACCTTGGTAAAATTAACCGAACTCGAGGCTGGCGATATTTTGGTAAAACCAAATATGAACTGGTTTCCGGGAACCGCAATGGTTAATGGAGGCCGGGGTTTTGGCCACGCTCTATTGGTTATTGAAGGCGGAAAAGATACCAACGCAATTGACCTGCTCCGGAAAATCAGGATTTTTGAATCGCAGGCACGCCATGTTCCAGAAGATTATGAATTAAGATCTGCAAAAGGTTATGAGGAAGGCTCAGATTTCAGGTTTGCCAATATTACGTTTGGAAGGCAAAACGAGGGAGTCCGTTACCGGTTAAGGTTCAATTTAACGCCATCGCAACGCGATTCAATTGTACGCTTTGTCTTGTCCCAGGATTCTGATCTTTCATCATGGAGGGCTCAAAAAAGTCTTCCGAAGGCTACTTCAGGAGAAAAAAACAAAACTTTTCAGGATAAGAAAATATGGTATTGCTCGCTGTTGATCTGGCAGGCTTTTTATGAAATTGCTGGTGTTGATCTGGATCCAAATGGTGGAATTATGGTTTATCCGAACGATTTGATTTCCAGTCCGTATTTTGACAATGATTCTATAAATACACAAAAAAGGGTGAGATTTTAGTCCCACCCTTTTTCATTATCTATCAAAAAATGGCGTTGTCGTTACATTTCGACATTGGTGTCGTTTTGGTTGACCGTAACAGTTGAATTGTCTGTTTTGGTTATTTGGGCAGAAATAAATCCATATTTGTGGTTGAATTTCCAAAGAATAGATTTTACCTGGCTGGTTCCGCTGTTAACCATTGTACCGATGTGCGCGTTGTCAGGATTTTCTACAGAGCCTGATTTCAACTTAAAAACACCTCCGGTAAATGTAAATCCCGAAGGAATGGTTTCCATAACATCGATTGTTTTTATCATCCAGAAACCCTGGTAAGAAGTGTCGTCGGTCGTACTTTTTTTGACTACTTCTCTGGTCACTGTTTGGTTTCCAACCTTGTATTCCCACTTGTCACCAACATTGGCATCGAATTTAACAAGCGTGAATGGTTTGCTTTTATCGCCATTGCTGTAAACGTAGTCGTAAATACCAGTGTCGGTCACTTTTCCTTCCACTTCGTAATTTACCCCGTTATATGGAATTGTAGCTATTACATTTCCACCGCTGTTTTCATCAATTGTAACGGTTGTACTTCCAACTCCGGGAACATTGGCCGACCAGTAATTTCCGACTTTCCCCATAGTTTTTTCTGGATCAGTTTCTTCCTTGTCTTTAAGCAGGTCGCAAGCTGAGATGCCCACAAATAAAAACAGAATAAAGCAAGCTTTAAACAGATTTTTGGTTTTCATACTTATAGGTTTTAAGGATCAGTATTTCAAATTTAGCAAATTTTTTAACACCGGAAGGTATTCACTCAATAGTTTCTCGTCGCCATTGGAGAATCTGATAAAGTAATCCAGAAGCTCGCCGTCATTTGTTTTGTTCAAAACAATAATGCCAACCTGATCCCTTCCTTCAAAAAGTCTAATATCAGCATTCGAATTAAACGAATCAATATAATCGGCCGAAGTCGGATCGATTGCAGCATAATTAATGTTTCCGGTTACATAATGATCGATAAGTTCCAGGTTTAAATTTATGGTTTTAAAAAAGTAACCATGCCGGCTGTATTCAATTTTTGCATCCGTATTTCCTGAAATAACTTTGTATCCTTTGGTTTTTAAATACAGATTGATGTTGAGGGTTCCGTTTGTATTCATTTGAGTGCGTTTAAGCATCATTGCCATTTCATAATCGGTTCCTTTAATTGTGGTATGAATGTTTTCAGGAAGGTTATTTGTAATGTTCGCTTCGTGTTTTATCGTTGCTATTTGACGATCGTTTATGCGGATAGCCGCATCAATTAAGGTAGGTAGGTCGGGTCTGCTCGAATATGCCTCGCTTTGATATTGTTTAAGGATCAGATTTGCATTGTTGTGTCCTGAATTGTTTTCCGGAAAATGAAGAGCTATTGTTTCTGCGTTAACTGACTTGTCAAATTCTTTTGTTTCGGGATTCCAGGTATAAATGCCGGTCATTTTTTCAAATTTATATGCTGAAGTGTCCGGTTTTGAAGTGCTCGTTTTTTTTGATATTGGCAACGGACTATTTTCAAGATTCAGGAGAAAGGCGATTGCTTTAAATTCAGGTTTTTCAGAACCGGTGGATAACAAATTGACGAGATTACTGTTCAGAATTTTCATGGAGCGGTCAGCCTCTGTTGGATTTAGAATTTTTCCTTTGCAGGAGGCAAAAAACAGGAGAATAATTATGGAAATACTAAGGGTTAGGTTCTTCATGGTTTTTTATACAGAGCTGAGACTAAAATAGTAAAATTCCGGCTGTATTTTAAATCCTGAAATCAAATATTTATGAAATGAGTTGATTCATCAATCTCCGAAATATATCAACCGACTTTATTTGTCCGCTGCAATTATTTCATCGTTTTATTTTGGAACAGCCCAGTCGGGAAATTCCCCAATTTGAATGTCGAAAACGTATGTGCCCAGCCAGTATGTCATTAGTGTCACAATCACTACGCAAATCAGATTCAGGATCAGACCTGTTTTTGCCATTTGAACGATGGTAATTCGGTTACTTCCAAAAACGATGGCGTTGGGCGGAGTGGCAACTGGCATCATAAAAGCCATTGAGGCTGAAAGTGTTGCCGGAAGCATGAGCAGCAGCGGGTTTATTTTGGTGCTAATGGCAATTCCGGCTAAAACAGGCAAAATCATTTCGGTGGTGGCCGTGTTCGATGTCAGTTCGGTAAGGAAAGTGATGATTAAACTAACAATGAGAATAATTACAATCGGATTCAGGTTGGCCATAAACACCAGTTGCTCGCCAATCCAGCCCGAAAGTCCTGAATCTTTTATCCCGGTAGCCAGGGCAAACCCACCGCCAAACAGTAAAATAATGTGCCATGGAATTTTTGAAGCAGTTTTCCAGTCCATAATTCGTTTAAAACCTTCAGTTTTTGCCGGAAGTACAAACAGCAGAACCGACATAAAGATGGCAACAGTTCCGTCATCCAGAAACGATTTTTGGGGGAAAATGCCAGCCCAGCCGGGAATCTTGAAAATTCCAAAATCCAGATCGAGCCTGAAAATCCAAAGAAGGGCAGTCAGTGTAAAAATGATGAGCACAATTCTTTCTTCAAATCGCATAGGGCCCATCGTGCGCAATTCGTCTTTAAATGTGTTCCGGTTGACGCTGGCCCAGTTTTGCTTTTTCGGCCGGTACCAGAAATGCAGCAAAGTCCATGCGCTGATAAAAATAACTACGGTAATTGGGAAAGCAAAAAGAAGCCAGTAAGCAAAAGAAATTTCAGGAGCATTGGGAAAATAAATGTGAAATATCCGGATAAATGATAGGTTGGGCGGAGTGCCGACTAAAGTTGCAATTCCCCCGATTGATGCCCCATAAGCGACTCCAAGCAGCAGCCCAACCGAATAATCTTTAATGTTTTTCTCGCCAACAGCTTCTTCGAGTTTGTCGATGATTGAAATTAAAATAGGCATCATCATCATGGCTGTGGCTGTATTGGAAATCCACATCGAAAGAAAAGCGGTTGACAGCATGAACCCAAACAAGATCCGGCCCGGACTTATGCCGGTAATTTGCAAAATCCTGAGTGCAATGCGGCGGTGAAGATCCCAGCGCTGCATGGCCAGGGCAATCATAAATCCACCAATAAAAAGGAAAATGACGTTGTTAAAATAGGTCGACGAAACCGTTTTGGCATCTAAAATCCCTAAAACAGGGAACAGGGCAACCGGCAAAAGCGACGTTACTGCCAGGGGAACGGCTTCGGTAATCCACCAAACTGCCATAAGTAAAGTTACGGCCAGAGTATTTGTAACTGCGGGTTCACCGGGTTTTAAATCGGCAAAAAGAACAATTAAAAGTGATAAAATCGGGGTAATGATAAAACTGATTACCATTTTCGTCTTCATCCGTTCATCGTTAGGTTTGGGTCTGAAATAGAAGTCCTTCAGCGTAAATATATACTGAAAATTTCAGAAATCCCAAATTTAGAATGTGTCCGGGTTTCACTTTGGTGTGAAGACCTGGCTGGCTCTTAAGAACATTAGTGCAGCATAATTGATACGATGACTCAAAGTCATCGTATCAATTGCATAATCTTTTACCAAATTCTCACAATCAGACTGTCGGGCCGCCACATTTTATCACCTTCCTTTACATCAAATGCTTTGAAGAATTCGGGCATATTCGAAAGTGTGCCAATAACCCTGTACTTTGCAGGCGAATGTTCGTCGCTGCGAACCTGGTTGGCGATGGCTTCAGGACGTTGGTTAACCATCCATGCAAGTGCAAATCCCAAAAAGAACCGCTGATCAGGAGTCAGATTGTCGATTTTTTCCTGATAAAGATATTGCCTGGTTTTTTGGAAAGCCTTGTAGCCCATAATGATGCCTCCCAGATCGGCAATGTTTTCGCCCTGGGTCAGTTCACCGTTAATGTGCAGACTGTCAACCGGATTGTACTGGTTAAATTGCTTAACGATCTTTTTTGTTTTGCTGTAAAAACGGGCGCTGTCTTCGGAGGTCCACCAGTTTTTCAGGTTCCCCGATTCATCAAATTTACTGCCCATATCGTCGAATCCGTGTGTCATTTCGTGGCCAAAAGTTGAACCGCCAATGATGGCATAGAGAATGGCATCGTCGGCCATATTTCGTTCATAGCCCGGAACAATAATGTTGCAGGCCGGAATTACCAGTTCGTTATTCGACGGATTGTAATAGGCGTTGTAGGTTTGTGGTTCCATTTCCCACTCTGTGCGGTCGACTGGTTTACCAAACTTCGAGATGTTATAATTTGATTGCCAAAGATTGGCATTTATGGCATTCTGAACATACGATTCGCGACCAATTTCGAGGCTGCTCAGGTCTTTCCATTTATCCGGATAACCAATTTTCATGATCATGGTATCGAGTTTCCGCAAGGCTTTTGCCTTTGTAACATCGCCCATCCAATCCAGATTTTTGATTCGTTCGGCATACACACTTTTAACTGCGTTGCCGATTTCAACCAGTTTTTCTTTGGTTCCGACCGGCAAATATTCCGTAACATATACCTGCCCGATCAATTCGCCCAGATAACCGTTTGTTTGTTCAACTACCCTTTTCCAGCGCGGTTTTGGCTGTTTAATGCCGCGCAAAGTTTGTGCATAAAAACTGAATGTTTCATGGTAAATACTGTCGTCGAGATAATTCGCCAATCCCCTGATGAATTTATATTTCAGGAAATTTTTCCAGTCATTTAAAGGATATTTCTTCAGATCAGCGTTCAAAGCTTTCAGGAATTCAGGTTGTCCGACAATAACGGTGTCGACATTCTGGAGTCCCGTTCCGTTGAAAAATAATTGCCAGTTGTAATCCGGAGTTAACGATTGCAATTGGGCAGCCGAAAGTTTTGTGTAGTTTTTTAGCGGATCGCGTGTATCTTCTTTTTTGCGCGAAGCTTCAGCCAGCGAAGTTTCAATTTTCATCTGGCTGATTGCAGCAGCTTTTGCCGACGCTGGGTCGTAATTCATTAATTTAAACATGTTTTCCAGGTGTGACTGGAATTTCGATCTGATTTGCTTGGTTCGCTCGTCGGTATCAAAATAATACGAACGGTCGGGCAAACTTAATCCTCCCTGCCAGATGTTTACCGCATTTTTGCTGCTTATTTTACTGTCCTGCCAAATACCGAAGCCAAACATGGTTGAAGCAGAACTGCCCTGTAAAAAAGCAGCTTCCGAAATCAGTTCATCCAGATTTTTAATGGCGTCAATCTGCTCAAGATACTTCTTTATAGGTCTAATTCCTTCATTGTCAAGCTTCAGGCTATCCATTCCTGAAAAATAAAAATCTCCAATCTTTTGCTTATTCGTTCCTTTTTTTGATGTTGTTTCCGCACTCGATTTGCAGATTTTTAAAACCTGGGAATTGATTGTATCCTGAATGATTTGCCAGATTCCGCTGCTTTGTTCGCTGGGCGAAATGGGATTGTCGGCAAACCATTTTCCGTTGGCATACTGGAAAAAGTCGTCACCGGGTCTGACTGTTGAGTCAATGTGCGAGACAAGCGGATCAACTTGCGCCGTTTTTCCGATAGAACCAAAATGACATGAAAATACGGTCAGGAAAAGCGCTGGCAGACAAAGGAGCAGGATTAATCGTTTCATGGCGGAAATTTATGCTTGAGTAATTATTTTCAACTGAATGAATGATTTTGTAAAATTAAATATTTACTGATGCTTTATTCGTGTGTCGCATAATTTATTCATTACAAATCTTCGGAAAATCAATTAAGTTTTTTCAGATTAAATTGGAAAATGAGAAGTAGAATTTTCAGAATTGGTTGGAAACAAAAAGGTTAGCATTTTGCCCGGATAAAACAGTTTAAGAACATAAATCATATCAGGTATTGTAAAGCAGATTGTGTTTTAGATTCGCGATTTCATTTGTAGCTTTAACTAAGCAATCAGGATTAAAGTACTGTAATTTTAAATGAACAAAATAACCCTATGAAAGACTTTTTAAGCCATTATGTTGAACAAACCGGACGGAAAAGTAGTGGAAAACTTCAGCAGCCGGGACCGGTGGTTACCATTTCGCGCGAATGCGGTTGTTCGGCCAAGCGCATTGCAACCAAACTTTCGAAAATACTTACCGGTTACAATTATTTGTCGGAAACAAAAACCGACGTGGAATGGAAATGGGTGAGCAAGGAAATTATTGAAATGTCTGCCCGGGAACTCGAAATGGATATTTCTAAAGTTCGCAATGTTTTTTTGTCCGAAGCGAAACAAAGTATTCATGACGTCACTACCGCTTTTTCGAACGAAAAAGTATACGATGCCGATGATCAGGAAGTAATTGATACTGTAAAGTCGGTTGTGCGCGGCATTGCCGAAGAAGGCCACTACATTATTGTGGGACGGGCAGCAAGCGTCATTTCTCAGGATATTCCCAAACGGCTGAGCATAAAACTTCAGGCGCCACTAGACTGGCGAATTAACCGAATTATGCAAATCAGCAACCTGTCGTGGGCCGATGCTCAGGAGTATGTTCTTGAAGTTGACCGCCAGCGCGATTTGTTTGTTGAACATGTGGCTGGCCGGAAATTGGATAACAACGACTTCGACATCATTTTTAATTATTCAACCATGCTCGACGATCAGATTGTTGATGTTGTTGTTAATGTACTGAAAAACAAACGTGTAATAGCATATCCTGAAGAAGATTAATATTCAGGAGGAACGGGGAACACGAAAGGTAAAACGGAAATCGCTAATTTGAGACAGAGTCAGATTAGCGATTTTTTTTGATCATTTCGGTCAATAGGTTGTTATATCTTCGGGTTGGCTGGAACGAAAAAACCGACTCAATGCAGAATATGAACTTAAACCAGGTAACAGTTCCGGCGTTGGATTTAACGAAATCAATTCCATTTTATCAGGAATTGGGACTAAAGTTAATTGTGAAAGCGTTGCCACATTACGCCCGGTTTGAATGTCCGGACGGAAATTCGACATTTTCTTTACATCAGGCTGAAAGTTTGCCAAAAGGCGATAGAATTTGGGTGTATTTTGAATGTGAAAATCTTGACGAATATGTGAATGTACTGATACAAAAAGGAGTGAGATTTGATGAACTGCCCAATGATAAGACTTGGTTGTGGCGGGAGGCCCGGTTAAAAGATCCCGACGGAAGCCAACTTATTCTGTTTTATGGTGGTGAAAACAGGTTAAATCCACCCTGGCGACTTATTTCTGAAGCGAATGGATGACCGATCTACATTCAGAGCAGGAGCCCGTTTCTGCTGAGATCTGGTAATTTAGTTTAATTTTTGAATTTATTATTATGGCTTATACATTACAAACTGGCGATCAGGCAATCGATTTTAACCTGAAAGCTACCGACGGAAAATACTATAACTTATCGTCATTCGGCGATGCCGAAATTCTCGTGTTGTTTTTTACCTGCAACCATTGTCCGTATGTTTTGGGCAGCGATGAGGTGACCAGAAAATCAGCCAACCAATTCCAGAAGCTGGGCGCTCGCTTTGTGGCAATTAATTCGAACAGTCCGAACACGTATGAAGAAGACAGCTTCGAAAATATGGTTCTCCGGATGAATAAAAACAAATTTCCGTGGATTTATCTGCACGACGAGACTCAGGAAATTGCCTTGAAATACGGCGCTTTAAAGACGCCTCATTTTTTTGTATTTGATAAAAACCGGAAATTGGTTTATACCGGACGGGCTGTCGATCAACCGCGCCAGCCTGAAAATATTACGGTGAACGATTTGGACCGCACATTATCCGAATTGCTTTCTTCAGGAAAAGTATCGGTTTCGGTAACAAACCCCATTGGCTGCACTATCAAATGGGAAGGCAAAGAACGGCACTGGATGCCGCCTGAAGCGTGCGATTTGGTGTAAGGTATCGCGGCTTCGACGGCTCAGCCACCGGAAATCAGTTTTTGGGATATCAGACTCAACATTTGAAAAATCAACCTTTTTTAACCTGAAAGGGGACAGGTTGATTTTTCAGCTTTCTCCCATAGGGGCCATGGCCGTCAAGCTAAGGGCTCAAGGGGCTAAAGCCCCAACACAATGGGAATATTCGCGCGCGTCACATGAATGTGACGGCAAAGGATACCGTTTTGAAGACGAGTTGAGCAGTATCCTTTGCCGTTTGGCTTTAGCCAACGGACATTTATGGATACGGAAGAAACTGGGCTTTAGCCCCTGCTAATAAACTTTAGTGGCAGGAAATAGGGTGTTTAAATTTTAGCTTGACGGCTCTGCAGTAGGGACGGGGTGAAAAAACTGAAAAATTGTCCCCTGAATTGAATCTGTTAAAGTAGAATTAGTGATGTCCAAATATTTTCTCCTTGACGGAAATAAATTTTCTCCTTGACGGAAATAAGTAATCAGGAGTATGTAATGTTGCATTTTAAATTTACTCACCCAAAGCTCGCAGTGCTCGCTTTGCTCCCCTCTATATGTAGCGAGAGGGGAGGCCCGCTGGCGGACGTGGGGTGAGTCAAAGAAAACAATACGATATTTAATTGTTTCACTCACTTAATAGCAAAGCGGCTGTAGAAAGATTTGAGGAACATTTGCTTTATTCGCTACTTTTGTCCGTTGAATTTTTGATTTGCTAAAATGGAACTAATTATTGATGACCCGCAGAGGGAAATGGAATTTCGCCAGATACTGACTAAAATCAGGTTGGCAAAAAACGGAGAGACTGCCGAACAGATGAAACAGCACGGCCTGAATTACAAGTTGAACTGGGGAGCTTCAATTGTTTCATTGCGGGAAATGGCCCGCCAATACGAACCAAATCATTTGCTGGCGCTGAAGTTGTGGAACAAACAGTGGCGCGAAACCATGATTTTGGCTGCCATGCTCGATGTTCCGAAAGAGGTTACCGAAGAACAGATGGATTACTGGACAAAAAGTCTGGAGACAACTGAAATCGCCGAAACATTGAATACTTTTCTGTGGGTAAAAACACGGTTTGCCTTTGTAAAGTCGCTCGAATGGTGCCGAGGCAAAAAACATTTGGTGAGGTTTACCGGTTTACATTTAATGGGGCGTTTGGCGCTGATCGAAAAATCTGCCATGGACGAATTTTTTGAGCCATTTTTTGACGTTCTGTCACCTTTGGCCAAAGACCAGAATTTGAGCCAGGTTTTTTACCGTTCGGTTATCATGCTCGGAATGAAGAGTAAACCGATGAATGAAAAGGCTGTCCTGTTTGCTGAAGAAATAAAGAATATTGATTCAGAGCATGTTATTGGATTGGCTGAATCGATAATTTCGGAACTGACCAGCGATTACGTGCAGGAATCGTTTGTTAAGAATACTTAACCTTTTTGTGAAACGCGCAAATCTGATTAATTTTGGTATAGTTTTTATAGATGTTGACAGAAATTTAAATTTTAAACAATGGATCTTACAAAATCATCGAACCCGATATTTGGGAAGAATATATTTAGTCAACCGGCTACCAGTGCCGACAGTGGAGTGATGACCATTAACGGAACAATAAACAAAACAGGTTTAATGTTGCTGATTGTCGTATTTGCTGCCACTTTTACCTGGCGCAAATTCTTTGGCGCCATCGATCCGGCTACTCCCGGAGTTCTACCTTCAGGAATTATGACATGGACCTTGATTGGCGCAATTGGCGGTTTTATTACAGCCATCATCACCACATTTAGTCCGCGCCGGGCAGCCATGACTGCACCAATCTATGCCGTTTTCGAAGGTTTGTTTTTAGGCGCAATTTCGGCATTGTTCGAAGCCATGTATCCCGGATTGGTGATGCGTGCGGTGTCGCTTACTTTTGGCGTATTCCTGATTATGCTTCTGCTATTCCGCTCCGGAACAATCCGTGCAACGGATAAATTCAGAACAGTGATTTTTGCTGCTACCGGTGGAATTGCGCTGGTTTATTTTGTCAGTTTTATCGCCGGAATGTTTGGGGCCAACCTTGGTTTTATGTACGGAAATGGCCTGATAGGAATTGGCTTTAGTTTGGTTGTGGTTGCCATCGCCGCGCTTAACCTGATACTTGATTTCGATATGATTGTGAAAGGGTCAAATGCCCGTGCACCACAATACATGGAATGGTATGGAGCTTTTGGCCTGATGGTAACCCTGATTTGGTTATACCTCGAAATTCTGAGACTGCTCTCTAAATTTGCAAGTCGCGATTAATACCACGAAATTAGGATTGAATTGTCCTGAACGTTTTTGAAAGAATCTGTCTTTGTGCTTCTGATATCAGATCTGCAAGGACAGATTTTTTTTTGATAGGATCAATGGTTGTATTTCATCCCGATAGCAACCGGCACTAATTTCCTGTCAACGAAGCACTGAAACCCGACTTGCGCGTATTTTGCTGTTAGTGGTTCGTTATTTTTCTTCGTCAATCCATAATCATTACTACTTGTCCGATAAAATTATTCTCGTTTAGTCCTTTCCATTCAGTAATTTATGAGGATGTGATAATTATTCCTGAACACAAATCATGTACTTCATATCGTGAATCGTTTTGCCTTCTAATGAGAAATTTGTTGCGGTATTTAGATATGTTATTCAGCTAGTTTTAAGTTTATTATGTTCGTATTTATTATATTTGATTGAGAAGATCCAAAAATTGAATAGAAAAAGATACTTGTTGCGATTATTCAATACTGCCTACAGATCTTCCAGAATTATCTCATTTGCTGGTATATATTAATTGCGTTTTTCGCAATTCCTGAAATTTTCTTCAATAGACTGTTATTTTACTTTCAATGGGAGTAACAGTAGGGCAACCTTTAGTTTTTGCTCAAATGATTTATCATACAGAAAGCATTAAGATCAATATCTTATAAAGCATTTGTTCTCTTGGGACAATTCGGTTTACGCTCTAAATAGTACTCGTAATTAATCTTCCATTCGTGCGATTTCTTTAATTCGCACACCGCATTTATTTCTTAATCTTCGATCTTCCTTGAATCCATCGTCCAATAAGCATTGGGTGGAGGCCGGAAAAGATCGGTCCACCAAATTTTCCACTGTGCAGAAAGCATGCGGAAGGCCATTGGCATGTCCCAACGTTTTACGACTTATACTCATTGTTCTACTTTTCTCCTGTGGTTCTTTGGCTGGTTTTGCCCAATTGGTTGGCGTTTATCAATCAACAGGTAATGGAAACTGGAATGAGCTGACTACCTGGCAACGTTACAATGGTATAAGTTGGGTGGTTCCAACTTCAGGAGAAGGATGGCCGGGACAATATGCAGGTACTGGCGCTGTTACGATTGTCGCACGAAATAATGTAACAGCAAGTAGCCATTTGACAACCCTGGACATAGGATCTGTAACGATCAATGGAACACTTAGCATTGGTTCAAATGTTGACACTAATTTCAATACACTCCTGTTTATAGTTACTCCGGGTTTTGGTGTTATTCATTTCTCAACAAATAAAGGATCTCTAACACTACCTGATGCGGCCACTTTTATTGTGGGTCCGGGAGGTATAGTTTATGGTCAAAGCAACAACGACTGGATCAAGATCGGGACAACATATTATGCTGCGGGTAATCCAACATTTGACGATCTGATGAACCCGGGTGACTATACTATTGTCGATGCCTCCATTTCCCCACCTTCAGCCTGTGATACAGGTAGTTTTACAATTACAGCAACAGCGACGCCTTCAGCCGGAGCAACCATAAAATGGTACATAAGTCAAACTGGAGGTAACCCGATTTATATCGGGAATCCTTTTTCTACCGGCATTATTACTGTCACAACAACCTATTATGTTGAAGCTCAATATTCAGAATATACTACGTCCAGAACAGCGATAACCGCTATTTTAAATTACTCACCGCAGTTTACTACACAACCAGTCTCTCAGCAAGTTTGCCCGGGAGGTACGGCAACTTTTACTGCCGTGGCCAGTGGAACTCCTACTCCCACTTACCAATGGTATGCAGGAGTAACCCCAATACCCGGAGCTACATCTTCTACCTATACCACTCCACCTTATTATGGAGCAAATAAAGAGTGGTATTGGGTGCGAGCTACAAATTCATGCGGATATGATGATTCAGATTATAATATTTCGATTTCACTTTATCCTGAAATGGTTGCAGGCGCACACAACACAGTTGCACTGACGGAATGTACTGGTTATAATCCTGCGGAATTAAGCTTTACAACTCCCACTTCCGGAGGAAATCCCCCATATACCTACCAATGGAGAATCAACCAGATCGATGTGCCTGGCGAAACTTCTGATTCTTTCAATCCTCCTCAATTAACATTAGCTGGTACTTATAGTTACGATTGTGTGGTGAGTGATCATTGTGGTTCAAGTTATACGACAATCGCCAAAGTAATATTAATTGTGCCTGACCCAACAGTTAGTATTGGTGGAGTGACTAATATTTGCCAAAACGATATTACAACTTTAAGTGCCAACATAACTAATGGAACAGGCAATTATACCTATCAATGGAGGTCAAGCCCTTCATTAACCATTCCGGTTTGGACAGACATTCCACTGGCTACAAATCCTGCTTATAACCCACCAAGTGAAATCTCCGGGACTTATTATTACCGGATTTTTATTGATCCGGCACATCCTGAATGTAATCAAACAACTTCGCCGCCATTCACTTTCACGGTCAATCCTTTGCCAATAGAACCAACCATATATCATGATTAATACTATACAACGATGAAAAAGTATCCAAAAAATCCGAAACCGATCAATCTTCCTACAACAAAACAAATGCGACTTCTCGACTGGCTTGCAAATCTTGATTTATCCGGGAGCCAGGGAGACGATGCAGCAGATTCGGCTCACGGAGCAGAATCAGGCAGCCCCCGGTTGCAAAATTTAAACCTTGAATTGAAAGAATTTAAACCCTTAAAATTTATAAAAATGAAAACTGAAAATCGATTATTAAAGCGGCTGGCCATGATGCTTTTGATTGTGGCTGGTACCATTGGCGCATGGGCGCAAGCACCTTCCGGGTTAAGTCAATCTGGTGATCACGCTGTTTGTTTGGGAGAAACTAAACACTATGGGGTAAATCCTACAGCTAATACTACTTATAATTGGACAATCACTCCGTTGACTGGTGGTAACGGAACTTCGACGCCTGGTGCAACACCCAATTTACTAACTATTGATTGGAATGCAGTTGGTACTGCTAGATTAGAACTCACCGAAACAAATGCTACGAGTTGTTTGGTAACTGTTTCTATTGTGGTGACTGTATATGATTTACCGTTACCGGCAGCAAGTTCGAACAGTCCGGTTTGTGTAGGCAATGATCTTTTATTGACAGGAGCGCCAGACGGAATGACGACTTATGCCTGGACTGGTCCCAATGGATTCACATCAAATCAACAAAGTCCAGCAATCACAGGAGTTACTGCGGCAGCTTCGGGTGATTATACTTTAACGGTAACCAATGGAAATGGATGTGCTGCCTCAGCTACGACGACAGTTGTGATCAATGATTTACCGTTACCGACAGCAAGTTCGAACAGTCCGGTATGCGTAGGCAATGACCTTGTATTGACAGGAGCGCCAGACGGAATGACGACTTATGGCTGGACTGGTCCAAATGGATTTACATCAAATCAACAGAGTCCAGCAATCACAGGAGTTACTGCGTCCGCTTCGGGTGATTATACTTTAACGGTAACCAATGAGAATGGATGTACTGCCTCAGCTACGACGACAGTTGTGATCAATGATTTACCGTTACCGGCAGCAAGTTCGAACAGTCCGGTTTGTGTGGGCAATGATCTTGTACTGACTGGAGCGCCGGACGGAATGACGACTTATGATTGGACTGGCCCAAATGGATTCACATCAAATCAACAGAGTCCAACAATCACTGGAGTTACTGCGACCGCTTCAGGTGATTATACTTTAACGGTAACCAATGGGAACGGATGTACAGCCTCAGTTACGACGAACGTGGTGATCAACCCACTTCCAACTCCTCTGATTTCGGGAACTGATCCAATTTGCGGTGGGGATGATGAAACATATAGCACGACAGATTCTGGGAATAGCTACATCTGGACTGTTGTTGGAGGATCATTTACTGGTCAGGGAACAAATCAGATAACCGTTACCTGGGATCCAACGCTTGTTATAACCAGTGGTACTGTAAGCGTTGAAGAAACAATAGGAACTTCAGGATGTAAGGCTACTGATACAAAGACTATTGTGATTAATCCAAAACCAACTACCGATACGATCTGGCACGATTAATTCATACAGTTTAAAACATGGACTATAGACATAGTTACTTCTCAAAAACCACATCGCCCTCTGCTTTAACAGCAGAAGGGTGGTGGGGCGAAGAGATACAAGGTCGGGGCACAAGAGTGTCGGTCAGGGAAATTTCTCCGGAGTTATTGATTTAACTATTGATTTTTCAGAACAAGAAAAATGAGTTTGATGTAATCCTGAACCATTGAATTGTAACGGTTTATGCTAAAGCGATATCGATATATTGTATTGCTGTTCTGCCTGTTTTTCAGCACTCTACCGGTGTTGGCTCAGCTAACTACGCCCGAAAAAATATGCGTTGGAACCACCCATCGTTATTGGCTTAATGGTATGGTTGGGTCAACTTACACGTGGAAGGTTGGCGGAGTTATGCAAAGTTCGACCACAAATTCGATTCACATTACCTGGTTGACTGTTGGTGAGTTTGACCTTGAAGTACAGGAACACCAAAGTTTTTGCAGTGGTGAAATACTGTCTGAACTGATAACCGTTTACGACCAACCAACCGCTTTTGCCGGAAATACGGTAAACAGTTGCTCCGGTTCAGCAGTATCCTTAACCGGTGCCACAGCTCAAAACTTCAGCACACTGCATTGGACAAGTTCCGGAGATGGTACTTTTGATGATGCAACAATTTTAAAAACCAGCTATACGCCCGGCCCGAGTGACATTGTTGCCGGTGAATCGGTTTTAACCCTGACGGCGGAAGGTCTTGGTGAAGGGGCGACCTGTACACCCGCCACGTCAACAGTCCGCATAAATATCATTAAACTGGAAGCAATAGTTTCTTCCACCAATGTGAGCTGTTATGGAGCAAAGGATGGTACCATTGAGATTGTTAATCCGATAGGTGGCTCCGGAAATTATCAATTTACAATCAATGGCTCAGTTTGGACCAATTCAAGGATTTACAACAATCTTGGTCCGGGCAATTATAACGTTCAGATGCGCGATCAGAGTTTGCCAACCTGTAATGCAACACTGGCAAATATCACCATTACCGAACCCGATCCGCTTGCTGCTTCAATCCGGCATACCGATGCAACCTGTTTGGGCGATGATGGCACCATCACGATTATAAATCCTTCAGGTGGCTCCGGAAGTTATGAATATTCCATTGGCGGAGGCTGGTTCAACGGTTTCTTTGCCGGATTGTTTCCGGGAACTTATCCCGTTCAGATGCGCGATGCCAATGTGCCCGATTGTCGTGCAGTCATTGGATCGGTAGTTATTTCCAAACCAGCGCCAATAACTGCTAAAGTTACACTAACCCATGTCAGTTGTTTCGGAGGAACAGATGGCCGCATTTCGATCACTGATGCGGTAAATGGTTCAGGAATTTATGAATTCTGTATCGATGGAACAAACTGGATTCCTGAAAACGACTTGTCATTCGACAATCTTCCCGCCGGAAATTATATAGTCAGGATGCGTGATTTTAATGCCAAAGCCTGCGCTATCATTCTTTCGACCAGCACGCTGACTCAACCTGAACAGTTGACCGCTGGGAATACTTCGACTAATGTATCCTGTTTTGGAGGTAATGACGGAAGTATAACTGTATCAAATCCAAAGGGAGGTTCAGGAAAATTTGAGTTTTCGGTTGATGGAGTAAACTGGCAAACCAGCGCTTCTTTTACCGGATTGTTTGCCGGAACATACATTCTTCAGATGCGCGATTTCAATGCGATCTCGTGCGTGAGGATGATTAGCGAAGTGATCATAACCGAACCTTTGAAACTGGAAGCTAAGTTTAATTCGACAGATATTACCTGCTATGGCTCAAACGACGGAACCATTTCGGTCACCAATCCTAAAAACGGTTATCCTCCATTCCAGTTTACCATCGACGGAAGCAACTGGTTGTTTAGCAGTTCATTTACCGGACTTTGGCCAAAGTCTTATCCTGTGCAAATGCGCGACTCGAAAGGTTGTATGCAGGATATTGGAACAGTTGTAATTGTTGAACCTGATCCTTTGAGTGCAACGGTTAATTCAACCAATGTTACCTGTCTGGGGAACGATGGCACCATAACAATCACCAATCCTGAAAGTGGTTCAGGATTTTATGAATACTCCATTGACGATACAAACTGGACTACCAATGGTTCGTTTACCGGTCTGACAGCTAAAACATATACGGTTCAGATTCGCGATGCAAAATTAATTTCGTGCAAAAGGATCATTGCCACAATAATCATTTCAGAACCTGAACCCCTTTGGGCAGCAGCAATCGCAACCAACGTCACCTGTTTCGGTGGAAACGATGGATTCATTACACTTTCCAATCCTGAAGGCGGCTCCGGAATGTATGAATTCAGTATGGATGGCAGCAACTGGCAGGCTTCCGAAGTTTTCAGCAATTTGGCGAAGGGAAGCTATACCGTTCAGATGCGCGATGCAATGGCCGAAAATTGCGTAGTCACAATTGGTACTTTCGATGTTGACCAACCGGATATTCTGACTGCAACGATCGTTCCAACAGATGTGACCTGTTATGAGGGCAATAATGGTTACATCAGCTTTACAAGCCAAAGTGGTGGCTCCGGAAATTATGAATATTCAATAAATGGCACCGACTGGTTTCCAACCAAAGTTGAGAATTTGAGAGTTGGATTCTATACGGTTCAGGTTCGCGATGCCGCTGCACACGATTGTATGATTACACTTCCTGATGTTGAACTGAAACAGCCTGAACAAATTGTTGCCCAGGTTGATCCGACCAATGTGACCTGCTTCGGAGGAAGCGACGGAACCATAACAATCTCTAAACCTTTAAATGGAGCAGCTCCGTACCAGTACAGTTTGGATGGCGGGATTACGTGGCAAACGGATGGAACTTTCTACGGACTGTCGGCAAAAACATACGATCTGATGGTTATTCAGGATGTGAATTCCTGTGCTTCGAAATTGCAAACGGTTGAAATCACTCAGCCAGAAAAACTTGAAGCAACTGTAACGCGAACCAACCAAACCAATCCTGATGCCGGTGATGGAACGGTTACAGTCAGCGGAATGAAAGGTGGATCGGGCGAGTATCAATTCAGTATCGGGGAAGATATCTGGCAGAATTCTCCGGAATTCACGAACCTTGCCCCCGGAAATTATTCGGTTCAAATCAGCGATGGCAAAGCTATCGATTGTTTGATCAGTATTTCAGTTGTCATTCTTCCTGCCGGGGCGATTCAGGCGAAATACACAACTACCGATGTCAGTTGCTATCACGGAAACGATGGCAGCATTACATTTACCGAAACTTCAGGAGCAACGAATTACGAATTCAGCATTACTGGTGGCTCAAGCTGGCTAAGCTCTCCGTATTTCTCCGGACTGAGTTCGCAAAACTATGTGTTGATGGTTCGCAATGCCGATATTCCGGTGAATAGTTCTGAACTGGGCACGGTTGAACTTAAACAGCCTGAACTTTTGAGCGTCCTGGTGAATGCCGCCAGTGAAACTTTTGCCGGTGCAGGCGATGCAAGACTGACAATTACGTCGCCCAAAGGTGGATCGGGCGAATATCTTTTCAGTCTCGACGAAACAAGTTGGGGAACAAACACTGTTTTCACAGGCTTATCAGCCGGAACATATTCGGTTTGGATTCAGGATAAAAATGCACCGGATTGTAAAGTGTCCACACAAAAAATCATACAACCCGCAGGCTCACTCTCAGCCGAAGTATATTCAATGAATGTCAGTTGCAATGGAAAAAGTAACGGAAACATCACCATTACCGACCCTTCAGGAGCAGGCAGTTACGACTTTAGTATCGACGGAATTACCTGGCAGCAAAACGGTAATTTCAACGGCTTGGCTGCAAAAACATACCGTCCTATGCTGCGCGACCGATCTGTTCCAGCCAACATGGCTTCACTTGGCGAAATTGTAATCACAGAGCCTAAAAAACTGGAAGCTTACTTTACCAGTAACGTTCCGCTTTGTGCCGGTAATAGTGGTTCAGTGATCATTTATGCCAGGGGCGGCTCAGAACCTTTTGTGGGAACAGGAACTTATGTGATGGCAGCAGGTGAAAGGAAAACATTTACGGTTACAGACGAAAATGGCTGCACGGATGAGATAAGTTACACCATGCCTGCACCTTCCAAAATTATTGCGACGGCAACTGTCAATCAGCCGAAATGTTCGTCCGACAATGGAACCGTTACGGTGAGAGCCACTGGCGGAAGCGGAATATACGTTGGCGCCCAAACATTTACGGTTCAGCCTGGAAAGGCATATAGTTTTATTGTTACCGACAACAACGGATGCGTTTCGAACCTGATTAGCGGAGTCATGGGGGCTGCTCCATCGAAATTGGAAGCAACGACTGCTACGACAGATCCGTTGTGCTTTGGCTTCAAAGGTTCAGTTACTGTCACGGCAAAAGGCGGTTCAGGCAATTATTATTACCAATGGGACGATCCGGCCACACAAACCACGCAAACAGCAACCGGACTGGCTCCAGGAATTTACAGCGTTTCAGTAACCGATGGAAATGGTTGCGACCCGGTATCTGTTTTAGCGTTGGTAAAAGAACCGCCTGCAATTGCATGCAGTGCAACAGTTACCGTTCAGCCAGGCTGTTTTACTCCGGAAGGAATCGTTGAAGTTACAGAACCACTCGGTGCAGAGTATGAATACAGTGCCGATGGAATGACTTACCAAAAAAGTAACGCATTGACCGGATTGGCGCCGGGCGATTATTCAGTAAAAGCCAGGGAAGTTTCCACCGGATGCGAGTCGCTGGCTATCGCATTAACAGTCGATCCGGTTCCTCCTGTTCCCGGGGCCGCAACAGCCAGCGTAACCGTGAATCCAACCTGTAACTTCCCCAACGGAACAGTTGTGGTATCCAGCCCGGCAGAGGGAACCGGCTACGAATACAACATCGATGGCGGGGCTTATCAAACTTCGGCGATGTTTGAAATTCTGAAATGGGGCGATCATTTCGTTCGGGTCAGACAGGCAAATTCGGGTTGCGAATCAGCAACTGCAACATTGGTCACTGTGCCAGCCAACGCGCCGGCGCCTGTACTTGCGGTTACAGCTATTGAGAACGCAACCTGTTACGGAGGTACTGGCCGTATTCGCTTTACGGTTGACCATGCAACCGACGGAATTTATACCCTGAACTATGATGGAGGTGAGTTTAACAATGTGAGTTTCTCCGGAGGAATGGCTCAGGTAATTGCTTTGGCAGGAAATTACGACAACATGACCATCGAAGCCAATGGGTGTACTTCAGGCGAAAAAATAAATGTCACAGTTGGCCAGCCCGGCCAGATTGTGATCAACGAAACGGTTACCGAAATTGATTTGAGAACACACCGAAAAGGCGCGATTGACCTTTCGGTAAGTGGCGGTTCAGGAATGTACAGTTATCTGTGGAGCACAGGTGAAACAACTCAGGATATTCAAAACCTGAATGACGGATCGTACAGTGTGACGGTTACCGATCAGAATGGATGTACGCAAACCAAACGAATCACAATTCCATTGCCGAATTTTCCACCGGTGGCCATGTTCGATCAAATATCGGTTGGATGTTATACGGGAACCGGAACCTTGGTTGTCAATGATTACGATCCTGAAGGTGATGCTTTCTACCTGGATCCGGTTCCGGTTATAGAACCGCAGCATGGCAGTCTGACATTAAATGCGGATGGTTCGTTCGCTTATCGGGCTGAACTGAATTTTACCGGCAACGACTATTTCAGGTATGCCATTTACGATGCCAATCATTATTTGGGCGATACGGCTGAGGTATTTCTGGTTGTTATTGCCGACAAGGATTGTGACGGAATTCCTGATGACATTGATCCGGATGCTGACGGTGATGGAATAGCAAACGAAAATGAAGGAGATTATGGCGCTGATACCGATGGCGACGGAGTTCCAAATTACCTGGATATTGACTCGGACAACGATGGAATTGTGGATCATATCGAAGCCCAAAGCACGGCTGATTATATTCCTCCTCTATTCATCGGCACCAATGGTGACGGGCTGGATGATGCGTACGACTCGGATCAAAAAGGAACTGCCATTGTTCCGGAGGATACCGATACTGACGGGACTCCTGATTTTATGGATCATGATTCGGATAGTGACATGGTGCCGGATTACATTGAAGGGAATGACCAAAACAATGACGGGAAAGCCGATGTAATCGTTTCAGGAAAAGACTCGGATAACGATGGTCTCGATGATGCTTTTGATACGGTGAGCCGGTTGACTTCTTCAGGAAACATTACCGGAAGCAATGCCCCTCTTCAGGATTTTGATTTTGATGGCATCCGCGACTGGCGCGACGACAACGACGATGATGATTTGTACCTGACCAGATTCGAAGATTTAAACGCTGACGGTGATTACAGCAACGACGATACCGATCATGACGGGCATCCGGAATACCTGGATTATGGCCGCGATTGTGACCTGCTGATTCCAAATATCTTCACACCGAACAGGGATAATATCCATGATTACTTTGTGATTTACTGCATCGAACATTATCCAAATGCCAAAATTTATGTGTTCGACCAAAACGGAAACAAGGTTTTTGAAAAAGACCATTACGGAAATCTTGAATTCTGGGGAACTGTAGCTCGGGCCTGGTGGAATGGAAAGAATCAGTTTGCTGGTAAAATCGGCAGTGTGGTACCGGTTGGTACATATTATTATGTACTTGATTTGGGTAATGGGGAAGTCCGGAAAAGTTATGTTTTTGTTTCGTATTAGAAAGTAAATCCAATTGAAAATACCGTTATCGAAATGAGGCCGAATAAGTCATGACCTGCTTTCGGACGGTAAAGCTCCATCCTACTAAATACTATTTTCAAAAGATTAATCCAATCCATGTTTCGAAAATTAGTTCATAGTATATTTTTATTCCTGACATGTTGTACCGTTTTTGAACGACAGGCAAAAGCTCAGGATATTCCAACGCTGCTGCAGTATGTAAACAATATGCAAACGATTAATCCTGCCTATGTCGGAATCTGGGATAAGCCTGGAATGATCGTATCAACAAAGACAAACTGGGCCGGAATAAACGGAGCTCCACTCACGCAATACATTAATTTTTCCACACCGGTTAAAGAACAGAAAAGCGGCCTGGGGATTAGCCTTCAACGTGTGGTTATCGGTCAGGAAAAGAAACTCTTCCTGACAGGCGATTATTCGTACAGACTGAGAATAGATGTGACCCATTATCTTCAGTTAGGTTTCCGTGGCGGATTGGTCAGTTACGACAACAACCTTAAAAATTATCAACCTTATCCCGATTACATTCCTGATCCAAATACGGTACCTGATGTCAAAATGCACAACATGACTGTTTTCGGAATTGGAGCGGTTTATTTCAGCGAGAATTATTATTTCAGTCTTTCAGTTCCACAGATAATTGGCAATACATTCAAAGCGAATCAGACCAATTTTATGTCGTCGTCAGTTTATAAAACAATGTACATTAGTACGGGTTATATTTTCGGCTCTCCCGGAAGAGTTCGTTTTCGACCGAATTTATTGGTGGCAGGAGCAAAAGGGCAGCCAGTTTATGCTGATGTGGCCGGAATTGTATATTTGCCGCCGGTTTTGCAATTTGGAATTAATATCAGGAGTACCGGATTAGTTTGTTTATTCAGTCAGTACAAATTGTCTGACAGATTGAGAATAGGTTATGCTCTTGATTATTCGGTTGCTGCCGACATCAGTAGATTTCAATTGGGAACCCATGAAATCTTTGTTGGGTACGATTTCAATAGTTATAAACGGAAATCATCGAAAACACAGTACTTTTAATTGTCCAGATTGGGTTTTAAGAGGAATATTTAAATTGGAGAATGACGATTATTTTTAAACAGGGGCTTTGGTCCCTGTTTTTGATTTCCGGCATTTAGTGTTATTTTCGGCATGACTAATGAAAAAGCAGAAGGATTTTATGGAGATTATTTTGGTTGCTGATCAAAAGACGATCGATTCATTTCACAATCTTCCTATGCTGATCTACAAAGAAGATAAAAACTGGGTCCCGCCGTTGCAAATGATGATCGAAGATATTTTTAATCCGGAGAAAAATGCCGGATTCCTGAATGGCGCTGCGAAACGATGGCTGATAAAAGACGGAACTCAATTTGTTGGCCGAATCGCGGCGTTTTACGATCGAAGCAAACTTGAAGAAGGGAAGGAACCTGCCGGAAATATTGGCTTTTTTGAATGGAATTGAGCTGGGTGGGAGATTTCAATCCCCAAATGATTGCTCTTTTTAATTCGGTTGGAGCTAACCATGTCAAAACGCACGAAACTCTTCGCTATCTGTTCAACAGGAATAAGCCATTCGAAAGATTACCTATCATCGAATAATAATTTTGCATGAATTTAATACCTAAAATGTTGTAAATTGTCAAACAAAAAAATGACCATGAAAATCATTCAAGTTTCTGATAAACAAACGATAAAACTTTTCCATGAACTTCCGCACCTGATTTATCGCGACGATCCGAATTGGTCGTGCCCGTTGCATGGTATGGTTGAAGATATATTTACCCCGGCCAAAAATCCATCATTCAAGAGTGGCGAGGCTATTCGTTGGATTGTTGTTGACGAGAAAGGCGAAGTTTATGGTCGCATAGGCGCTTTTTACAGCCGGAAAAAGGCACACACATTTGATCAGCCAACGGGTGGTTGTGGTTTTTTCGAATGTTTTAACGATCAGGCTGCGGCCAATATGTTGTTCGATGCTGCCCAAAACTGGCTCAGCGAAAGGGGAATGGAAGCGATGGACGGCCCGGTAAACTTTGGCGAGAACTACATGAACTGGGGGCTTCTGGCCGATGGATTCATGCACCAGGGATTTGGAATGCCTTACAATCTGCCTTATTATGTCGATCTTTTCCGGAATTATGGATTTGAAATCTATTTTAAGCAGTTTAGTTATCACCTCGATTATTCAAAACCTTTTCCGGAGCGATTCTGGAAAATTGCAGGTTGGGTGGCGCAAAAACCAGGTTATTCATTCGAACATTTTTCGTTTGATAAAGCAGAAAAGTTTATCGACGATTTCTGTTACATCTACGATGAAGCATGGCGGCACATGGAACATTTTCAGCCGTTGGATAAGGAAGAAATCCGCGATTTTATTCAAACCTCCAAAGCGATCCTTGATCCGGAAATGGTTTGGTTTGCCTACCATGAAGGAGTTCCGATTGCCTTGTTTGTGATGATTCCGGATATTAATCAAATTCTGAAAAAGCTGAATGGGAAGTTGAATTTTGTGAATATGCTGAAATTTTTGTATTACAAGCGCAAAAAAACGATGACCCGAACCCGTATTCTTATCATGGGAGTAACGCCGAAATACCAGAAATCGGGAATTGAATCGGCTATTTTCTGGCATCAGGATAAATTAATGAAACACAAACCGCAATATACAGAGGTGGAGTTGTCGTGGGCAGGAGACTATAACCCGAAGATAATTGCTCTGTATAAGTCGGTTGGAGGTGTTCATGTGAAAACGCATTACACCATGCGCTATCTTTTCGACCGGACCAAACCTTTTAAAAGAGCCCCTGTTCTTGGACTTGAAGAATAAATTCGAAAAATCAGAAATTTATAAAAAGAAATATTTGGAAATTACATTCCTATATATAACTTTGCAAGCCGTTAAAAATAAAAGTAAAGAGATTAAAAAATGAAAAAAGGGATACATCCAGAAAATTATCGTACTGTTGCATTCAAAGATATGTCAAACGGTCATGTATTTATTACCAAATCGACTGTTAACACAAAGGAAACAGAAGAGGTAGACGGAGTTGAGTACCCGGTGATAAAACTTGAGATCTCAAGTGCATCGCACCCTTTCTATACAGGTAAAATGAAACTTGTTGATACTGCGGGACGTGTTGATAAATTCAATTCACGCTATCAAAAACACATGGACAACAGAAAAAAATAATTCTGTTTCGTTTAAAAATATTTGGAAAGCTTCGCATGGTCGAAGCTTTTTTTGTTTTTATGCTTTTCCAAATCAAAAAATAATTGGATTTTTTTCAGGCTATCTGGCCAACACATGTATTTTTGACTGTTGATAGAACAAAATGGTCGTTTGGCATGGCTATTGCAAAAATCAGTACCGACATTTTTGACCCGCTTTTGGACGTCAGTATGTCAGGCAAAAAAAGCTTCTTTACGATTAACGAAAACAATTGACAATGCAAAATATACTTATTTCCAGCATAATGGACGATGAAAATGAATTCATTCCGATTCTTACAGACGAGGATGAATCAGAATTGACAAACGTAGAAGTTCCTGACAATTTGCCAATTTTACCTTTACGGAACACTGTAATGTTTCCGGGGGTGGTAATGCCAATCACCGTTGGACGTCAAAAATCACTTCAGCTTGTTCAGGAAGTATACAGGGGTAACCGCCTGCTTGGAACCATAGCTCAAAAAGACAGCAATGTCGACGATCCGGCGCAGAATGATTTGTACCAGACGGGAACCATAGCGCAGGTTCTAAAAATTTTGGAAATGCCTGACGGTACAACTTCGGTCATTATTCAGGGGAAAAAGCGATTTGAAGTAGTTGAATACTCTCAGGATTTTCCTTACCTGAAAGCGCGCGTAACTCCTATGGAGGATATCCGTCCGCAGGATGATACTGTTGAGTTTTCTGCGATTGTGGGTTCACTGAAAGATCTGTCGATAAAAATTGCACAGTTCTCCATGCACATTTCTCCGGAAGCTTCATTTGCCGTTAAAAACATCGAGAATTCGACTTTCCTGATCAACTTTGTCTGTTCGAATACCGATCTCAAAGTTGAGGAGAAGCAAATCCTTTTGGGAATAAGCGATATTAAAGAACGTGGAATTCAGGCCATTAGTTATTTGGTTCGCGAAGTTCAGATGGCTGAGTTGAAACGCGATATTCAGACCAAGGTTAAGTCTGAACTTGATCAGCAGCAACGCGAATATTTGCTGAACCAGCAAATGAAAACCATTCAGGATGAATTGGGTGGAAATCCGGCAGAACAGGAAATTCATGAATTTAAAGAAAGAGCGAAAGAGAAGAACTGGAGCGAAGATGCAGCCAAACATTTTGACAAGGAACTCCATAAACTATCACGACTAAATCCGGCTGCCGGCGAGTATTCCGTTCAGTTTGCCTATTGTCAGACTTTGCTCGATCTTCCGTGGAACGATTACACCGAAGACAATTTTGACCTGAAGCGCGCCGAAAAAGTGCTTGATGAAGATCATTACGGTTTGGAGAAAGCCAAAGAGCGCATCATGGAGCATTTGGCCGTTTTGAAACTGAAAAACGATATGAAGGCGCCGATCCTTTGTTTGTACGGCCCTCCGGGAGTTGGAAAGACTTCGTTGGGACGATCTGTTGCCAAAGCTTTGGGTCGGAATTATGTGCGAATGAGTTTAGGTGGTCTGCACGATGAGGCAGAAATTCGCGGCCATCGCAAAACGTATATTGGCGCCATGCCGGGACGAATTTTGCAAAACATTAAAAAGGCAAAATCTTCGAATCCTGTTTTTATTCTTGACGAGTTGGATAAAGTGTCCAAAGATTTTCATGGCGACCCTGCTTCAGCGTTGCTTGAGGTACTTGATCCGGAGCAGAATTTCGAATTTCACGACAATTATGTGGAACTTGAATACGATCTGTCCAAAGTCATGTTTATAGCAACGGCCAACACGCTCAATACCATTGCACCAGCTCTGCGCGACAGGCTCGAACTGATAGAAGTTAGCGGCTATCTGGTTGAGGAAAAAATTGAAATCGCCAAACGGCATTTGATCCCAAAGCAGCTCGAAAATCATGGAGTGAGAGAAGATCAGGTGAAATTCTCCAACGAAGTTATTCAGCATGTGATTGAAAATTACACCCGCGAATCGGGTGTGCGCGATCTTGATAAAAAGATTGCCAGAATTGTTCGGCGTGTGGCTAAAAAAATAGCGTTTGAGGAAAAATACAAAGTAAAACTGACCAGGGAAGATGTTCGTGAATACCTGGGAGTACGGACCTATTCGAAGGAGATTTACCAGGGTAACACGTTTGCCGGAGTGGTTACAGGTTTGGCCTGGACAGCCGTTGGAGGCGAGATTTTATATGTGGAAACCAGTCTGAGTAAAGGGAAAGGCTCTCTTACACTGACCGGAAATTTGGGCGATGTGATGAAGGAATCTGCAATGCTTGCCCTCGAATATCTTCGTTCACATGCCGAGCAAATGGGAATTAATCCTGAAGTTTTTGACAAGTACAATGTTCATGTTCACGTTCCTGAAGGTGCTATTCCAAAGGACGGCCCTTCTGCAGGAATCACGATGGTGACCTCAATTGCATCGGCATTTACGCAGCGTAAAGTTCGTGAGAATCTGGCGATGACCGGTGAAATAACATTGCGTGGGAAGGTATTGCCTGTTGGCGGAATCAAAGAAAAAATACTGGCTGCCAAGCGGGCCGGAATCCGGGAAATTATTTTGTCGGAAGCCAACCGGAAAGATCTGGAAGAAATTAAGGAAATTTACATTAAAGGGTTGGTTTTTCATCATGTGGATACTATTCTGGAGGTAATAAGTATTGCATTGCTTGATACAAAAGTTGAAAATCCATTGCAAATAGCATAAGAAATTTTGCTTTCAAAACACGGCGAACAGCGGATAATTCGAAATTGTCCGCTGTTCGTGTTTTTAGATCAGGCTATACCATCTGAAATAGATTGTATTTATCCAGGAGTATCATTTGGTGCCGTGAAATTGGCACTTCAACAGTCGTCTGATTGTAAGTAATGGTACACATTAGTTTTTTTTTGTCTACTCGTTTCAGATAGTTCAGATTTATGTATGTCGACCGTTTGGTCTGGAAAAAAGCCTGTGAATTTAATATTTCAGCCACCTTATACAAATTCCTGGTAATGGTTTCAGTTGTTCCGTCCTGGAGAAAAATGTTACAGTTGTTGGCTTTCGATTTCAGAATTACGATATCTTTCAAATCAATAATTAAAATTCCGGTTGTGGAAGGCAGCTTAATTTTGGGGCTGTTTGCCTGCGAATGAATAAAAGTATCGAGTTTTCGCTCCTGTTTTTTCTTTTCGGTTTTTTGCCTGAATTTCTCAATCACAATTTCCAAATCGCTAATGCAAAATGGTTTAGTCAGGAAATCAAGCGGTTCAACGCCGAGGGTGTCGTAGGCGTAATGCTGATGTGCCGTTGTGAAAACAATTTCGGAGTAAAAGTTGTCTGAATGAATTTTGTCGGCAACCTGCAACCCATTCATGTCAGGCATGTCAATATCGAGGAAAACCAGTTCCGGTAAAATTTCATTTACCAGTTGCAGCCCTTTAGCTGCCTGATTTTCTTTCCCTACAACTTTAATAAATGGGAATTGCCTGAGATACATTTCCAGCAGGTTAATGGCATCAGGTTCATCATCAATAATGATTGCTGAAATGCTGACTGAATCCATATTTGAGTTATTCTGAATCAAAATTAATCAGGTTTTTAATTTGTTGTTTTGAAGCTTTTACTTCGTATTCTTTCCCATTCGACGACAAAATAATCGTATTGTTCGATCTGTAAATTTTCCGGATAAATTTTTGATTAATTAAATAGGAGCGACTTACGCGCAGAAAGTTAAACTGCCGCAAAATTTCATCAAGTTTCCGAAGGAAAAGGAAAATGAGTTCTGTTCGTTCGTTGGTCAGGTGTATTTCAGTACAAGAACCATCGGCTTTACAATACAAAATTTCTTCCGGATCAACAATCAGATAACCTTTCGTTGTTTGAAATTTAAGCCTGGTTTCTTCCTGAGTATTTTCAATAATCTCGTTTATCCTTGACTGAACGTTTGTTTGTTTGATCAGGTTAACTTTACTTATTATTTTATCCAGATCGTCTTTTGAAACGGGTTTTAAAAGGTAATTAAAGATTCCTTTCCGAATGACTGTTGCCGCATAATCTTTGGTTTCTGAAACGATAATAATCGTTGTTTCCGTAAGTTTGGCCTGAATAAATTTGAGAAGATCCTTGCCTGAATTTCCTTTGGGCGGATATTCAAAAAGTACTATGTCCGGATTGAAGCTTATCATCTTCAATATTGCCTGATCCGAATCTGCCGCAGTTTCGATTCCTGAAATCAATGGATTTGCACGAAAAATTGCGACAGCCCGATTAAGCGAATCAACCTCACTTTCAATGATTAATGCAAATATTTCGTGATTATTCATTCCAATTATCAGTTACTTTTTTGAATAACTCTAAAGATAACAATATCTGAATTTCAACATCTAAAATATCTGGAAAATTATGATTTGTTTAATTAATTAATCTCACAGTGTTTAAATCAATACATTAAACAATGTTGAAGTCGTCAAAAATCGTTGTGATTCCTTCATAATTTCCAGTTCAATTTGTAACCCTTAACCATTTTTCGTGTGTTTTGTTCGGTAACTTAGTTGTGTTTCAAAATAGTATTGCCTGAAAATTTACTCACTTCGGGTGATTTGTTTTTGGAAACTAAAAAATATGTCATTGAATTTATCTAACTGAAAAATATTTGTCATTAATAAAGTCGAATCAACCAGCAGTGGCTATTTTCAAAACCGGCTTAAATGTCAATGAATTAATCTTCGTTTAATTTGTTCAACATTTGTTTTGGCAACATTGACAAACCTGTTGCGATTTTTTTTATATTTAAAGGGGAAACCATTACTTCACTCGATTGTTATGATGGAAGTTTTTAAAATGGTTTCATTTAATATTAAATACTAATTCCATTTGAATGAGAAAAGTTATACTTCTCCGGCATTTCCCTTTACAATTGAAAACATTTATTCCCCTGGTATTTTTATCGTTTTTTATCATTTCCGGAAATCCATTAAGCGCTCAGACATCTGAGGATGAAGAGGAAGCAGCAATGCCGGATATTCATCATCACAACGACATTCAACGAGGTGAGCGATTTTTTAAGGGGCTTTTGCCAAAAGATCGCAAATACGAATCGTGTGAATCATGTCATATCCTGACGAAATCGGATACCATGAACTGGAATCCGTCGGCCATGGATATTGCTAAAAAGTACGCCGGAAAAGATTTTGCTGATTTTCAGAGCGCTGTGATGCAGCCCAACGGAGTTAAAATGGAGGCATCGCATAAAAATTTCCAGATTGAGGAAGAAGACCTCAAAAAAGTAAAACTTTATCTCGATGAACTCGCTAAAACAGGTCCTCCAACAATTGGCCCAACTGTTAACCAAATCATGCTTTTTATTTTTCTGGGTTTGTTAATGTTATTGGCTTTGGTCGATTTAATCTTCACGCATAAAATCAAATACAAATTAATAACTGTTGCCATTTTAATGATTGCATTGGTTGTTCAGGTTAAAATGGTCGCTGAAGCCGCTATGAGTCTGGGTCGTTCACAAAATTATGCACCCGATCAACCCATCAAATTTTCGCATAAAGTGCACGCCGGCGATAATAAAATCGATTGCAAATATTGTCATACAACTGCTGAATACAGCAAGTCCGCCGGAATTCCGGCCATGGAATTGTGTATGAATTGCCACATCCTTGTGCGTGAAGGAAGCCGTTCAGGAAAATTCGAAATTGCCAAGGTCATAGAAGCCAACGAAACACAAACACCTGTTAAATGGGTTCGGATTCACAATTTACCCGATCACGTGTTCTTTAGTCATGCGCAACATGTTGGCATTGCCAAAGTCGATTGTCAGAAATGTCACGGACCCGTTCAGGAAATGGATATTATGCGCCAGAACAGCGATTTGTCGATGGGATGGTGTATCAACTGCCACCGCGATACGAAAGTGAACTTTAAGGATAACGCGTATTACGATAGCTATCTGAAACTGCACGATGAATTAAAATCGGGCAAACTGGATACAGTAAGGGCCGTCAATATTGGAGCTAACGACTGTATGCGTTGCCATTATTAGAAAGTTTAAAGTTTCAGGTTTCAAGTTGGCATTTGAATTGGTCAGTTTTTAGCTCCGTAGGAGCGGAAGATTGGTAGCCCGGGGTAAAATGAGGAACGAATGAAACCCCGGGAAAGAAGAACAAAGTACAAAACTGTCCGCGAGCTGATGTTGAATAAATAACAAATGCTGATTCGGACAGAATGGTGAAAACCAAATTTTATTGTTTCTGAATAAATAAAACAAAATATATTCGTCGATGAAGACATACTGGAGAAGTATTGAAGAACTTACCAATCCCAAAGAATTGCGCAGAGAAGAAGTGCGTGAGGAGGCCAAAAACAAAAGCATGCTGATGAAAGGCGATTCAGAAATGAACGCTTCTTCGCGTCGTGATTTTCTGAAAACGTTTGGGTTCAGTATTGCCGCCGCTTCCATTGTTGCAAGCTGTAAACGACCTGTTGATAAAGCTATTCCGTATTTGGTTAAACCCGACGAAATTACCCCGGGAATAGCTGATTATTATTCAACTTCGTATTTCGAAGGAAATGAATATGGAAGCATTTTGGTGAAAGTCCGCGATGGTCGTCCGATTAAGATTGAAGGAAATACCCAAAGTTCAATATCTCAGGGTGGCACAAGTGCTCGCGTTCAGGCTTCGGTCCTGAATTTATACGACGATGCGCGTTTTAAAGGCCCATCGAAACAAGGTAACGAAATCACTTGGGAAGATGCGGACAAGGAAATAAAAACTTTGCTCGAAAGTATGCAGGCCAACGGCGAAAAAGTTGTTTTACTTACGTCAACCATCATTTCTCCGGTAACCCGTGAAATTATTCGGAAATTTATTGAAAATCAGACCAATACCGATTGGATTCAGTACGATCCGGTTTCTGCTTCCGGAATATTGCAAGCCAATCAGAAAAGTTTTGGCACCGCACTTATTCCTGATTACCGTTTCGATCGGGCAAAAGTGGTGGTGAGTTTTGGTGCCGATTTCCTTGGAACATGGCTCTCAACTGTTGAATATACCAAGGCTTACACGGCGGCCCGCCAATTGCAGGAAGGGCGAAAGGAAATGCTGCGCCATTATCAGTTCGAATCAGGAATGACATTAAGCGGTTCGAATGCCGATGTTCGTTTCCCGATCAAACCATCGGAAGAAGGCCCACTGGTGCTGGCGCTTTACAATGCCATTGCCAAAGCAAAAGGTGGTACAACCGTTTCAGGAGCGCAATCTTCAGTGGATGTTAGTGAACTGGCTAAAGATTTACTGGAAAATGAAGCCAAAAGTATAGTGATCTCCGGAAGCAATGATGTCAATGTGCAATTGCTGGTGAACGGAATTAACCAGATGCTAGGCAATTACGGACAAACTATTGGACTCGATTCGCCGCTGATGATTAAACAAGGTTTGGATCAGGATGCTGACAAGCTTCTTGCTGACCTAAAAGCCGGAAGCGTGAAAGCCTTGATTGTTTGGGGCGCCAATCTGGTTTACGATCATCCGCAGGGAAGTGAATTTGCCGATGCCATCCGTAAACTGGGATTAAGCATTTCATTTTCCGAACGTCCGGACGAAACGACTGCACTTTGTCAGTATGTTTTACCTGAATCGAATTACCTGGAAAGCTGGAACGATTTCGAGCCAAAAGCTGGAATTTATAGTCTGGCACAACCTGTTATAGCTCCGATTTTCAATTCACGTCAACCTCAGGTTACCCTGCAGAAATGGATGGGAAACGATATCAAATACCGCGATTATCTTCAGAATTTCTGGAAAGAAAACCATTTCGCGAAGCAAAAAGAGATTGGCGATTTCAGGCAGTTCTGGAACACCAAATTGCAGAATGGGGTTTTTGAAACTTCTCCTGAATCAAAACTTACATATTCTTCTGAAGGAATTCAGGAAGCCGGAAGTAAAATTAAAGCGACTCAAGAAGGAATTGAAGTTGTTCTGTACGAAACAGTGGCGCTTGGTAATGGAAAATTTGCCAACAATCCCTGGTTGCAGGAATTGCCCGATCCGGTTGCCAAAATCAGTTGGGACAATTTTGCAGCGGTACCTGTTGCTTATGCCAAAGCAAACGGCCTGAAAAATGAAGATGTTATCACTGTAAATGGCATGGAATTACCTGTGTTTGTTCAGCCAGGACAAGCTAAAGACACCATTTCGGTTGCGCTGGGTTATGGCCGCGAAGTGGCCGGAAAAGTGGGTGACCGTACCGGGAAAAATCTGTATGGTTTTGTTTCCGAAGAAAACGGAACCCGAAAATATTATGTGACTTCAGCAAAAGTTGAAAAAGTGGCCGGAAAAGTATTCGAACTGGCTATTTCGCAAACGCATTATTTAATGGAAGGCCGTCCGATTGCCCGGGAAACTTCGCTGGAAGACTATATTAAAAATCCGGCTTCAGGAAATGAAATGCACGAGGAAGCTGAAGCCAATGCGGTTAGTTTATATAAAGCTCCGGAATACAACGGTCACCATTGGGGACTGGCCATCGACCTGAATTCATGCACCGGTTGCGGTAACTGCGCCATTGCCTGTCAGGCCGAAAATAACATTCAGGTGATCGGAAAAGAGCAGGTTCGCAATCGCCGAATCATGCATTGGATCCGGATCGACCGCTATTATTCTGAAAATCCGGAGAATCCGAAAGTTTCATTCCAGCCGGTGATGTGCCAGCATTGCGGAAACGCGCCTTGCGAAAACGTTTGCCCGGTTGCTGCAACTCCGCACAGCGAAGAAGGTTTGAACCAAATGGCTTACAACCGTTGCGTGGGAACAAAATATTGCATCAACAACTGTCCGTACAAGGTTCGTCGCTTCAACTGGTTCCAGTATGTGAAGAACGATAAATTCGATTTCGCTTCGAACAGCGATTTGGGTCGCATGGTTCTGAATCCTGATGTGACCGTTCGTTCACGTGGGGTAGTTGAGAAATGCTCGATGTGCGTGCAACGTATTCAGGAGAAAAAACAGTTGGCCAAACTCGAAGGCCGGGCAATTGCCGAAGGCGAAATTAAAACAGCGTGCGCTCAGTCGTGTCCCGGAAATGCTATTGTTTTTGGGGACCTTGCTAATCCTGAAAGCCGCATTTCTAAGCTGTTCAAGGACAAACGCAATTACCATCTATTGGAAGAATTACACACTTTGCCGTCGGTTGGATACCTGACCAAAGTTAGAAACGAGCCAATTGCTTAAGATCGCATATTTAGGATGGGCTGAGGTGAGTTCCATTCCGCAGAGAATATAAAATGAAAGAAAAAGTAATGTGCGAGAGTTTTGCAGACTCAATTGAAAGAAATGAAAGAATGAAATACAAACGCATGATCATCAAATAAAAGAAAATAGAACAGGTTATGTACAAAACGGACGTACGAGGAAAATTAGTTGACGGGGATAAATCACTTGCCCAAATATCGCAGGATATTCTTTCGCCAATGGAAGGCAAATCTCCGAAGTGGTGGTATGGTGCGATGCTCATTAGTTTAATCATGTTTGCATGGGGAGCCAAAAGTATTTACACCACGCTTACTGTAGGTATCGGCTCGTGGGGAGTTAACAATACAGTTGCCTGGGGCTGGGCCATCATCAACTTTGTGTGGTGGATCGGAATTGGTCATGCTGGAACAGCATTTTCTATATTTCTCCTGATTTTGCGTCAGAAATGGAGATCGTCGATTAACCGGGCCGCCGAAGCGATGACTGTTGCGGCTGTTTTTTGTGCCGCCTTATTTCCGCTGATGCACATGGGACGTTCCTGGTTGTTTTTCTATGTTTTTCCATATCCGAATACACGCGGACCATTGTGGGTAAACTTTAACTCGCCTTTGTTTTGGGACTTTGTGGCTATTTCTGCTTACCTGCTGATTTCAGCCAGTTTCTGGTATTTCGGTATGGTTCCCGATTTTGCAACGATCCGCGATACGACTAAGTCGAAAATCAAGAAAGCTGTTTATGGATTTTTCTCCTTTGGCTGGACTGGGTCTTCAAAAGAATGGTTGCGCTACGAAGGTTTGGCTTTCGTATTGGGAGGTATTGCTGCTGTGCTTGTAGTTTCGGTTCACTCCATTGTATCAACCGACTTTGCTGCCGGTGTGGTTCCGGGATGGCATTCTACAATCTTTCCGCCGTTCTTCGTGGTTGGAGCTATCTTTTCAGGATTTGCCATGGTTTTAACGCTTGTGGTGCTGATGCGGAAACTTTACAAGATGGAAGATTTTATTACCGATAACCACGTTGATGCAGTTTGCCGGGTGTTGATTTTCGTTTCTTTGATCATGGGAACGGCTTACATCACCGAAATTTTCATTGCATGGTATTCGGGTTCAGAATATGAATTCTTTACGTTCTTCAAAAACAGGATCACCGGAGAATATGCTTTTGAATTCTGGTCGATGTTTGTTTACAATGCGCTGTTGCCACAATTATTCTGGTTCCGGAAAATTCGCCGTAGCATTTGGGTTGTATTTGCGATCTCCATTTTCATCAACATTGGGATGTGGTACGAACGTTACATCATTGTGGTAACTTCCTTGTCGAAAGATTATCTTCCGGCGAGTTGGGCGCCTTACCATCCTTCAATGGTCGAAATCGGTTTTTATGTCGGAACGCTCGGAATGTTTTCACTGGCAGTATTGTTGTTCTTCCGTTATATCCCGCAAATTGCCATTCACGAAGTAAAAATGATTTCAAAATACAATACACAGCAGACCGATCACCTTAAACCAGGCCACCATGAATATGAATAAGAAATATTTAGTAGGAGTTTTCGACGACGAGCATACGTTGGTTGATGCGTTTGAGAAAGCGCTTGAAAAGGGTGTCGTGATCGAAGAAGTTTACACACCATATCCGATACATGAAATCTTAACGGGGATGAAAACGAAGACTTACATCTCACATGCGGCATTTTTCTATGGAATTTTGGGTGTTGCCATGCTTCTGGGTGGAATGTATTATGCTGCCGTGATTAGCTGGCCGCTGCATTTCGGGGGAAAACCGTTCAACACTTTTCCATCGTTTATTGTGATCACCATTGTTGGGACAATCCTGACAATAACCCTTTTAACCTTATTCACATTTTCGGTAAGCTCGAAGATATTTCCGGGCAAAAAGGCCGATATTATTGATGTTCGTGCAACCGATGACAAATTTGTGATTGTGCTCGATCAGGAAAAAATGAGTATTGAAAAACCTGCAATAACACAGTTGTTCCGGAACAATGGAGCCACTGAAGTATATGAAAAAGAAGCCGCTACTAGCTGAAAAAACATCGAATGAATCATTTATGACAAAACAAAACAATTTGGACACGCATGCAGATGACATTCAGAACACAATTAAAAACATTGCTTTTTTTAGGCCTCCTCTTTTGGGGGAGGTTTGGAGGGGGCTTCTAAATTTTCAACGAATGAACTTTAAAATCCTCAATAAAAGTTTGGCAGCTGTAGCCCTGATTGCGGTTTTCGGATCGTGTGACCGGGACAGAAACACAACCGGATGGGAATATTTTGATGACATGGCTCACTCCGCAGCTTATGAATCGTATACGCCAAACCCGAATTTTGCTGATGGAAAAACCATGCGTAATCCGGTTGAAGGAACAATTCCACTTGGATACGAACCTTATTTATATACAAAAACCGATGAAGACCGTGTGAAAGCCGGAAAAGAACTGGTAAATCCGCTTGAACCGACTGTTCAGAATCTGGAACGCGGCAAACAGGTTTTTGAAGTTTATTGCATGAATTGCCACGGTGATAAAGGCGATGGCAAAGGATTTTTATTTACAAGTAAAAGATATCCCTTTCCCCCCGCAAACTTATTATCAGAAAAGATGATAATTGCTCCGGCAGGTGAAATATTTCATGTAGTTACCGTTGGTTTTGGGGTGATGCCGCAGCATGGTGGTCAGGTGAGACCTGAAGATCGCTGGAAAGTGGCTATGTATATTAAAGAGGTTCTGCAAAAACAATAAAAAGTCAGGAGTCAGGAGATCGGAGTCAGAAGAAACAACAAAAAGAATCAAAAAATATGAACAGCATGGAAGATCGGTTAATTGTTCAAAAGAACTTTAAATACCTGATGTTTGGGTTTATGGGCATCGGCATCATTTCGTTGATCGCAGGATTTCTGACCGACCCGCACCGGGCCTGGGCAAACTATTTGCTAAACAACTATTATTTTGTGTCGCTTGCCATTGGCGCTGCATTTTTCGGGGCCATTCAATACATCACCCAGTCGGGTTGGTCTTCGGCTTTTAAACGTATTCCTGAAGCCATGGCTTCGTATGTTCCGGTTGCCGCCGTCTTTTTCCTGATGATGTATTTCGGGATGCATTCTATTTTTCACTGGTCTGAAGCCGGAATTACAGAGACTGACGAATTGCTTGCACATAAAGCGCCATATCTGAATATTCCATTCTTTTTTGTGCGTGTTGTATTGTTTTTTGGATTGTGGATTTTCATGATTCGGTTGTTGCGCAGAATTTCGCTGAAGGAAGATGAAGAAGGCGGGATGGAGTATTTTTACAAATCGGAAAAGTATTCAAAGATCCTGATTTTCATTGTGGCCATCAGTTTTACACTATTTGGTATTGATATGATTATGTCACTCGAACCGCATTGGTTTAGCGCGCTGTTTGCAGCAAAGAGTTTTATCGCAGCATTTTTACATGCATCGACTGTTATTGCACTGATCGTAATTATTTTGCATCGGATTGGGCATCTCCCGATGTTGAACCGCAGTCACTTGCACGATTTTTCGAGATACATTTTTATGCTCGCCATCATTTGGGGTTATTTCAATTTTGTCGAATTTATGCTGATTTGGTATGGAAATATTCCTGAAGAAACTATCTTCTATGTTAAGCGTTCCGAAGGTGTTTTCGGTGTTTTATTCTTTGCCAACATTATCCTGAACTGGTTTATCCCATTTTTATTCCTGATGCCACGCATGACATCACGAAGCAAAGTGTTTATTCTTCCGGTAATTGTGCTGATGATGATCGGTCAGTATACAGAATTGTACTACTATATTTGGCCCGCAGTCGTTCACGAAGCTAAATTTGGGCTGTTCGAAATCGGAACTTATCTCGGCTTTTTAGGTCTGTTTGGATTTGTTGTGGCGAACACCTTGTCGAAAGCGAATCTGGTTCCAAAGAATCATCCTTATCTGGAAGAAAGCCTTTACCATCAGTTCTGATACACTAAAATTGGCAAATAAAAAATCCCGAAATCTGTTGAAGGCTTCGGGATTTTTAGTTTTATACGGTTTTGTTCCAGATTATGACTTCTTTGAAATCATCAAAGAAACAGGAATCTTTGATAATCCAATACTTGAAGCCAAGAAATTCTTTGGTAGTAATAAGAAGTTCGATAACGATTTGTTTTTTCTCTTGGGTAGCTTCGATTTGTATAAGAGTAAAACTTTTAAGGAAATTAGATTTCTCCCTGGTTAAATCATCAAAAAGAATTTTCGCCCGCTATTTCCCAATTTGCGTTTTCAATTTTTGTTCCCATGATTTCAGTTTTTGATTTTAATCAGCTTATTTCTTAATCAGCAATTCCAATTTGCTATCCAGCCCGGTCCATTCTTTGATCTTGCCCACAAATTCAGCTTTCATTTTCTCCGGAAGATTTTTGATACGGGCAGAACCATGATTGGCGCCCGGAATCAGGAACGATTTGGAATTAACCTGATCGGAAACCAGCACCCGCGCGGCCGACCAGGTGTCAATACTTCCGTAGATGTACAGAATGTTGTTGCCTTTTGTTTTCAGCCATTCCTGAAGTTTTTCGTTCAATTCGCAGGTGGCAGGTTTATAGTTTATGCCTTTGGGCGCAAAAATGGCTGACGGATTCGACTTAAACTGTTTGATGTATTTTTTGAAGGGTTCAATGTTGTAACTGTAATAACCGGTTTCGGTGGCCGACTGGTAATAATGCGGCGCATAATTTTCCATGTCTTTGTCGGCAAAAAACGAAATATTACTGGTTTTAAGCAATTCATCCAGGTAATCGTCCAGGGAATTATTTGTCGGAATGCTGTCGCACGACCGTCCCCATTGCCAAAACGAAAACGAATATTCAAGCACAGCATATTCAAACGCTTTCCCGAGACTTCCTGTATATTGAAATTTCAGCCCGGCACCTTTCGAATACCATTTCAGTTTTTCAATTGCTTTATCTTCATTCTGAAGTAAAAATTTCTGGAAATCGAAGATTTTTTGCCGGCATTCCTGCCTTCCAATAGTGTCGAGAAAAGTATAAATACGCGTGTCTTCCAAAGCATTGTCAATGGGAGCCACGTATGGTATGGCCATGTCCACATCTTCAGGATAAAAATATTTGTAGAAGAGAGTCGTTTGCCCGCCTTTGCTGATTCCGGTGCTGATCCATTTCCCTTTGTAAATTTGCCTGAGTAATTGGTTCACAGCATGTAAATCGGCCGTAGATTGCTCAAGCGTAAGGTATTGCCAGAGCAGGGAATCGGGAACTGATTTGCCAAAAAAGCGGTATTCAACGCCGACGTTGTTTGCGTCCAGTATTTTTTCAACCTCATTTTGCCCTGTGCCCATTTGGTACCCATGCGTTTCAATTACCGTTGGTTTGTCGAACCCGCGGTGGCGCAACTGTACCCACTGGTAAAACGAACCTTTCTCAGGATGTTGATGATCGAGTGGCTGCTTAATCATCAAATTATAGGTCAGAAACGAATCGCCAGGTTTGGAAACATCAGTGAACGACACATTGGGTAAATTGAATAATCCGCGTTCGAGCAGTTGTTTGTCGGTTTGGGCAAATGTGCTTAGAACCGTCAGGCAAAATAAAATGAGGAAAAAATGTTTCATGCTTTGGATTCAAATTGGTTTTGTCTGCCCAAAATACAGATTGATTGTCGATTTTTCAATTCCTGATTCGAATATAGTGTAGTTGAACCAAGCCTTTTTCGAAAGATTTTGCCTGAACAAACTGAAGTTTCTGCTCCGGAAAACCTTCTTTGAATAGTCGAATTCCGTCGCCCAGCAAAACGGGAATAATGGAAACAATCAGTTCATCAATCAATTCATCCTGAAGCAAACGATGTACAGTTTCGGCGCCGCCATCGCAAAAAATATTTAACCCGTCTTTGCTTTTCAGATTCGAAATTAGTTCGGGTAAACTTCCGGAGTAAAAAGTGATTTTATCTGTTTCGGGATGCGGGTTACGGGTTAACACAAAAACATTCCGGTCGCCATAGGTCAATTCATAACCAATAGATAAAACTTTGTCGTATGTTTTTCTTCCCAGAATCACCGTGTCAATAGTTTCAAGGAAGCTGAAATATCCATAATCTTCGCCTTCTTTTTCAACGGACGATAAAAAACTGATGTCGCCATCGGATTTGGCAATAAAGCCATCCAGGCTTGTGGCGATGTATAGAATTACTTTTCGGTCGGTATGCATCGTTTGTATTTTTTCAGGTTAAATTTCGATTTCGCCCCGCAGATAGGTCACGGCTTTGCCTGCAATTAAAACCCTTTCTCCTGAAAGTGTACACCACAATTGTCCGCCCCGGGTCGAAAGTTGCAGCGCCGTCAATTCAGTTTTGTTCAGTCGATTTGCCCAGAATGGAATGAGTACAGTGTGAGCCGAACCAGTCACCGGGTCTTCGTTGACACCGACTGCCGGAGCAAAAAAGCGGCTGACAAAATCAACCTCGTTTCCTTTGGCCGTAACCATTATTCCGCGCGCATCGCTTTCGAGCAATACGTTAAAATCAGGATTAATTTTTCGGATGGATTCTTCTGAATCAAAGAGCAGCAAATAATCGGTTTTGCCTTTTAGCGTTGCCAACGGTTGAACACCAAAAGCATCAGCGAATAATGAAACGGGTTCAACTTCGCGTGCAAAATCGGCCGGAAAGTTGAGTTGCAGTTTGTCATTAATCTTGTCGACGGTCAGGATTCCACTTTGGCTGTTGAATGAAATAGTTTCGCCCTGAAAATTCAATTCATTGAATAAAACATGCGCAGTTGCCAGTGTGGCATGACCGCAAAGTTTAACTTCAGCTTTCGGCGTAAACCACCGGATGTTGAAATGATCGTCTTCTGGAATGAAAAAGGCGGTTTCCGAAAGATTGTTTTCCAGAGCAATTTTCTGCATCGTTTCGTTCGGAAGCCATTTCGTTAATGGAACAACTGCAGCAGGGTTTCCCTGGAACAACCCGGAAGCAAAAGCATCGGCCTGAAAAATCTTGAATTTCATGTTAAAACTTTACCGTTAATTTCAAATTTAATTTCCGTTTGGTCAGGTAATTCGGTACGCCGTACATATCGCCCGAATTGTTGGCCACCCAAAGATACGAAATGGTGTTGTTGATGCCCAAAAGGTTGAATACTTCCAGGCTCAGCCACATATCTTTAATAGAATCGAAAGCTTTGTACCTGAACTTTCCATGATCCTGGTTGATGAGTACTTTCGAAATCCCCAAGTCAATTCGCCGATATGGAGGAATGCGGTAAACATCCATGTACCGTTGCGAATTTGGCGGCCCGGTGGGAAGCCGCGAGCCGTAAAACGCTGTCAGATGCATTTTCCAGCTTGGGTTTCCGGGAAAATAATCCTGGAAGAAAATGCTGAAATTAAAACGCTGATCGGTTGGTCGCGGAATATATCCGGGGTAAATATTGCCTGAACTCACCACAACATCATCTTCCGTTACTCCCTGATGAATGATTTCACCGGCAGCGTTGTAATTTACCGTATAAAAATCGTTCAAAATATCTTCTGCCGTTTTCATGATCGAAAGGCTTACCCACGATTCAATTCCGCTGACAAATTCGCCGTTCACTTTCATGTCTAAACCGGTTGCATAACCTTTGGCTTTCTGGTCTGGCATGTATCTTATCCGCACATTGTCAATTTGATACGGCGTAAGGTTAGTCATGTATTTGTAGTAAATCTCAGAAGTGAATTTGAACGGCCGGTCCCAGGCCTGAAAAATATAATCGCTGCCTAACACAATCTGGCTCGATCGCTGAGCTTTCGTATTTGGATAAATTGTGCCGTTCCGGTCTTTCAGCTCTTTGTAAAAAGGTGGCTGGTCGTAAATTCCTCCGGAAAGATGAAAAACAAAATTGGCGCCCCATTCAGGATAATAACGTAAAGTAGCCCTCGGACTTAATATAAATTCGTTGGAATACGACCAGTATTGTGTGCGGATTCCGGCAGTGGCATATAAAGCGCCTTTGGCAAGCGGAATCTGGTAAGTATCCTGAATATAACCAGTAAAGCGCATTGAATTCATTCGAAAGTTCGAAAGTGTGGTGCTGTACAAATTAATGGCATCTCCGGAATAAGGAATGGAGTATCCGGTTGAATCACGCAAAATCCATTCATTCATCTTGTCGTCAATTTTCTCTGATTGAGCTTTAATGCCCCAATTGACCAAATGATGCTCTGAATTGTATGCACCTTTGTGTTCCAGACTGTAAACGGTGGCATCCAGATAGTTTCGGGCATGGTTCAGAAAAGTGCCTACTCCAAGGTTCAGAACGCTGTCGCCCAGATTTTCCGATCCCAGGTTTCGCTCCAAAAGGTTCAGGTAATATTGCCCCAAAATGTCGTAAGTTTCGTCTTCCTGCGTGTGAAAAGCGGAGGCGATAAGTTTCATATTCAAATGTTCTCCCGGATGGTAATTGGCAACCAATGCGCCGGTCGACGTTACAAATTTGTCCACTTCCTGTCCTTCAAAATAAATAGTCGCATTGTAGGCCTGGTTCCAGGTACCGAAACTTGTTTCGCGGGTTTGCGGAATAAACGTGTATTTGTTTTGTGCAATGTTTCCCAAAAATGAAACGTCAAAGGCATTGGTGAATTTGTAAGTCAGATATGTTTGGGCATCAATAAAATTAGGATTGTATTCACCTTTTTCATCGAGCGAGCCAAGCAAATAGCGATTTGTTTTGTATCGGATTCCGGAGATATGAGAAAATTTACCGTTTTTGCTGAGGCCTTCAATATGCACTGAACCTCCCAGTAAACTGGCCGAAGCAGATCCGGCAAATTCTGTTGGTTTGCGGTATTTAATATCGAGTACCGACGACATTTTGTCGCCATATTTGGCATCGAAACCACCCGCCGAAAATTCAATGGATGAAACCATGTCGGAATTGATGAAGCTCATTCCTTCCTGCTGACCGGCACGGATCAGGAATGGACGGTAAACTTCAATGTCGTTTACATACACCAGGTTTTCATCAAAGTTTCCACCACGCACCGAATATTGCGAACTCAATTCATTGTTCGACGAAACGCCGGGAAGGGTTTTAATCAGCGCTTCAACACCACCGGTTCCGGCGTCAGTCATGTTGTTCAGGTATTTGGCATCGATACGGTTCATGTTGGTTTTATCTCGCCGGTGCTGTGTAATCTGAACTTCGCCGATTTCCTGGTCAATTTGTTTCAGCGAGACATTCATTTCCAAACGTTGTTCTTCGGAGGCGGTAATGTTTTTTACAACCGATTGGTAGCCAATCATTGAATAAACGATAACCACCGGTTTTTTTGCCGGAATCCTCAAAAGGTATGCCCCGTCGCGGTTCGAACTGGTGCCAATGGATGAGTTTTTCAGTGATATATTGGCCAGCTCAAGTGGCTTTCCGTTTTCGTCGGTTACTTTGCCATACAGCGTTGCATTGTTGCTTTGCGCATGAATTAGTTGTGCGCTCAAAAACAGGGAGAAAAAGATTAAGATAGATTGTATTGACCTCATGCCGGCAAAAATAATATTATCTGCATAATTAACTGTTCAGGAAAGTATTAATTGTTTTGCGCAATACTTTTTTGTTAAACTTAAGTCGCGCATTGACCGGTAGAGACAGGGCATGCCCTGTCTCTACCATAAAATTCGTTATCACGAAATTTCTTTGGCCGGAATGTTCCAATACAGTCAATCCGTCCTTACCTTTGATGATCAAACAATAAATGAAAATTTGACATGGCTTCACGCGATTATTTGATCAGGCAAATTGAAGAAATGGGCATCTTTCTGGCGCTTTTACTTCACCGGATTTTAAAGTTGAAGGAAGAGAATCAGCAGGAGCAAATGGAATCTGTTGTTCACGGGGCATTGATTCAGGAGTTGAAAATTGATATCGATCAACTTGTTGTTCTTGACGATGCTGAGTTTTTTTCGATAATGAAGCAACATTTTACCAGCGATGATCAACTGGAAAAACTGGCCGGTATTTTAAAAATTCTGGGATCTGAAATTGAACGGTCATTTACGCTAACCAGAGCGGCTTATTTGCGCAAATCACTGTTTTTGTTTTCCTATCTTCAAAATACAAGTTCAAATTTTTCCTTCGAACGTCGCGTCAAAATTCAGGAACTTCAGGAGTTGATAAGCAGGATGGCGCTTAACGATTAACCGATTGTATCTTTTTTTAAGTCCTGAATATTTCTAAGTTTGTTGGCAGAAATCAGTTTTGATGCATTAACATGGCTAAACACCGACCTTTATCTTCAGTATTAATAAAACCCACAGGCCCCGATTGTAATTTGGATTGTACCTATTGTTTCTATCTCGAAAAGTCTGAGTTGTTTAAGCAAACGCCTGTACACCGTATGAGCCCTGAAATTCAGGAAGAAATGATACGGCAGGTGATGCAGCAGTCGGGCGACAATGTTTCACTGGCATGGCAAGGTGGCGAACCAACTTTAATGGGACTCGATTTTTATAAACGCGCCATAGAGTTGGAGAAAAAATATGGACATAACCAATTGGTTGGGAATGGTTTGCAAACCAACGGAATGCTGCTGGATAAGAACTGGGCGGCTTTCCTGAAAGAATACGATTGGCTGGTCGGTATTTCGCTCGATGGCCCGGAGCACATTCACAACCGTTACCGGTTCGACAAAGGGCAGAAGGGCACGCACAAAAGGGTGGAGGAGAATGCTATAATGCTTCAGCAGGAAGGAGTTGCTGCAAATGCTATGTGCGTACTGACTTCCTATTCTGTACAGTTTCCGGAAGAATTGTATGCCTATTACAAAAGCCTGGGATACACGTATATGCAATTTATTCCCATTGTTGAAACCGATAAAAATGATCCGTCACGTGCGGCTGATTTTTCGGTTTCAGCGGTCGATTACGGCAATTTTCTGAACAGGATTTTTGACTTGTGGCAAGCCGATTTTGTGAATGGAGTGCCAACAACTTCGGTTCGGCATTTCGAATCGGTTTTTCACACTTATGTTGGGTTGGAGGCTCCGGATTGTACTATGATGAAGGAATGTGGTCCTTATGTGGTCATTGAACACAACGGAAATGTGTATAGTTGCGATTTTTTTGTTGAGCCCAAATGGCGTCTTGGCAATGTGATGCACGAACGTATCATCAACATGCTGAATTCGAAAACTCAGCAAAATTTTGGTGCTGCAAAGGCTGTTTTGCCTCGTGAATGCAGGCAGTGCAGTTGGTTGAGGAATTGTCACGGCGGTTGCACCAAAGATCGAATCAAAGATCCTGAAGATCACCGTAAACCGAGATTCTGTACTTCGTATAAACTATTTTTCAAACATGCCGATCAAACCTTGAAATTTATGGCCGAAGAATGGAAAGAACAACAAGCCATTCAGCAGCAAAAACAGCAAACGGGTGGCGTTTACAATGCGTTCGACGATTTCATGGGAAAACGGTCGTAATGGTTTTTAGCAGAGACGTAATATATTACGTCTCTGCATTATCTAAAATGAAAATTTTTGTCATGACCGAACAATTCGAAATTATTTTACCTGCATTTAAGCGTGGTTATCATTTAATAACCGATCGCATTGAAAGCAAACTTCCCAAACTTCCGGAGAAGGGATTGCTCCATATTTTGATTCAGCATACTTCTGCCGGAATTAGTTTGAATGAAAATGCCGATCCATCGGTACGTTACGATTTCGAGACATTCATGAATAAACTTATTCCTGAAAATGACCCGGCCTATATTCATGTTCTTGAAGGAAGTGACGATATGCCTGCACACCTGAAATCTGCGCTGATTGGTACCAGTCTGACCATTCCCATTACCGGTCACCGGCTGAATCTGGGAACATGGCAGGGCATTTACCTTTGCGAATTCCGAAATTTTGGCGGCCACCGCAAATTGGTTGTTACAATTTTGAGTTGAAATTTCAGAGTTTTCCTTTCAAGGCTGCGCCAGTATATGATCCCGGAATGTTTACCAGGTCTTCCGGCTTTCCTTCAAAAATAACTTTGCCACCGTCTTTTCCGCCTTCAGGTCCTAAATCAATCACCCAATCCGCACATTTAATTACATCCAGGTTGTGCTCAATAATAATGATGCTGTGCCCTCTGGCAATCAGTGCATTGAACGAATCGAGCAATTTTCGGATGTCGTGAAAATGCAGCCCGGTGGTTGGTTCGTCGAAAATAAACAGCGATGGACTTCCTTTTTCCTTGGCCAGAAAAGAGGCCAGTTTGATGCGCTGACTTTCGCCGCCCGACAACGTACTCGACGACTGACCGAGTTTAACGTAACCCAACCCAACATCCTGAAGTGGTTTGAGTTGTTTGGCTATTTTTTTTGCTGAAGTTGATTTGTGGTTCCCAAAGAAATCAATGGCTTCATCAACAGTCAGATCAAGAATATCGAAAATGTTTTTACCATCGAAAGCAACTTCCAGAATTTCATCGCGAAAACGTTTGCCTTTGCAGCTTTCGCATTGCAGGTGAATGTCGGCCATAAACTGCATTTCAACCGTAATTTCGCCTTCGCCCTGGCATTCTTCGCAACGTCCGCCTTCAATATTAAACGAAAAATGTGAGGGTTTAAATCCTGAAAATTTTGATGCAGGTAACTCGGAATACAATTTCCGGATCTCGTCGTAAACTTTCAGATAAGTTGCCGGATTCGAACGCGAAGATTTCCCGATTGGGTTTTGATCAACAAATTCAACGGATGTAATTAGGTTAAAATCGCCTCGAATAATGTCGTGCTGGCCGGTTTTTTCGCTGAAACCCCCAAACATTTTGGCTATGGCCGGATACAAAACTTTGGTAACCAACGACGATTTCCCCGATCCGCTAACGCCGGTGACCACGCAAATCGTGTTAAGCGGAAATTTAACATCCACATTTTTCAGGTTGTTTTCGCGCACACCGGTTACTTCAATAAAATTGCTCCATTTCCGGCGGCTTTGAAGTATTTCAATTTTTTCTTTCCCGGTCAGGTAATGGGCTGTCAGACTGTCCGACGAAGATTCCAATTGTTCGTGAGTTCCCTGGAAAACAACTTCGCCACCCAAACGTCCGGCTAGAGGGCCAATGTCGATGATTTCATCGGCTTCGCGGATAATATCTTCGTCGTGTTCAACCACTAAAACAGTATTTCCGAATTGCTGAAGTTTGCGCAAAACCCGGATTAACCGTGCTGTGTCGCGCGAATGAAGTCCGATGCTGGGCTCGTCCAGAATGTACATCGAGCCAACGAGGCTGCTTCCAAGCGAAGTCGCCAGATTTATGCGTTGCGATTCGCCACCCGAAAGTGTTGATGAAAGCCGGTTCAGGGTTAAATAACCAAGTCCGACATCAGACAAAAAGTCCAGCCTGTTGTTAATTTCAGTCAAAATTCGTTCTGCAATTTTAGTGTCGTGATCAGACAGTTTCAGGTTTTTAAAGAATTCCTGAAGCTCATTTATGGGAAGCAAAACCAAATCTTGCATCGATTTTTCGCCTACTTTCACATACATCGCTTCTTTTTTTAGGCGTGTTCCGCGGCAATCGGGACAATTGGTTTTTCCGCGGTATCGTGAAAGCATTACACGGTATTGAATTTTATAGGTGTTTTCTTCGAGCATTTTGAAAAACTGGTTCAAGCCCTGGAAATGTTTATTGCCCGTCCACAACAGTTGCCGATGTTCGTCGCTTAATTCATAAAAGGGCTTGTGAATTGGGAACTTGAATTTTTCTGCAGCATAAATCAGGGCATCTTTCCATTCTCCCATTTTTTCACCTTTCCAGCAAGCAATGGCATCCTGGTAAACCGAAAGTGATTTGTTTGGAATGACTAAATCTTCATCAATCCCGATTACTTTGCCGTAACCTTCGCAGGTTTTGCAGGCGCCAACCGGATTGTTAAAGCTAAACATGTGAACGGTTGGTTCTTCGAATTCAATCCCATCGGCTTCAAAAAGATTGGAGAAATGTTCTTCTTTTACTTCCGGCTCTGCGAACATTTTAATGATGCATTCACCATGTCCTTCAAAAAATGCTGTCTGTACAGAATCGGCGAGGCGGCTTAAATTGTCTTCGTCGTCAATTACCGAAGCTCTGTCAATTACTATATTGCAGCCTGATTCTTTGGAGTTTTTCTGATTGGGTTCTTTCAGGAAATCGTCAATTTTCACAATTTTGTTATTTATTTCCAGCCGCGAAAATCCTTGCTGTAAAAGCAATTCAGCTTCCTGTAGCAGAGTTCTGTCCTTTTTTACTTTGAGCGGTGAGGCAATGAGTAATCGTGTGTTTTCAGGAAAAGACTGAATAAAATTTATAACATCGCTCACATGGTGCTGTTTCACTTCCTTTCCTGAAATCGGTGAGATTGTTTTCCCAACCCTCGCGAAAAGCAGTTTCATGTAATCGTAAATTTCGGTTGATGTACCGACAGTTGATCGGGGATTCCTGGTATTTACTTTTTGCTCAATGGCAATTGCCGGAGGAATACCTTTAATGTAATCGACTTCAGGTTTATTTATTCGGCCAAGAAACTGGCGGGCATAAGATGACAAACTTTCAACATATCTGCGCTGACCTTCAGCGTACAGTGTGTCAAAAGCCAGAGATGACTTTCCGGAACCTGATAAGCCAGTGATTACAATAAATTTATTTCGGGAAATATTTAAGTCGATATTCTTTAAATTGTGTACTCTGGCACCTTTAATTTGAATTGTAGAAGAAAAATTTGATGAAGAACTCATTCGTTATGTTATTTTGGGTACAAAAAATTTGTTTTATTGAAAAAAATGATTCATTTTTACACGCACAAAATTAGCAAATTGTTTAACTCTCATTTAAAAAAGCTTGCCTATAGAAGGAACTATACTCTTTAATTATTGAAAACAGTCACATAATAATTTAGAGTAATGTTCAGACCAGAAGATCTGAGCGATAATTCGCTCGTAAAACAATTTGTTGATGGAGATCAGGCAGCTATAGGAATGCTGATTGACCGTCATAAAAAGAGAGTTTTTACCTACATCGTATTAATTGTTAAGAATCATCATCTCGCCGAGGACATTTTTCAGGATACCTTTATTAAGGTCATCCGGTCGCTGAAGACAGGAAAATATACCGAAAACGGTAAGTTTATTTCGTGGGTGCTTCGTATTTCACACAACCTGATTATCGACCATTTCAGAAAAGAAAAATTGCTCAGCACAACTTCGAATGATGATACCAGTGTTGACCTTTTTAATTCGCCGAAGTATTCGGAAGAAAATATTGAGGACAAGCTGGTCTACGATCAAATCACCAGTGATGTGCGCCTCTTAATCGAAGAATTGCCTGACGATCAGAAGCAGGTGATTATGATGAGGCACTTTCAGGGCTTAAGTTTCAAGGAGATAGCGGATCTGACTGATGTTAGTATCAACACTGCCTTAGGTCGGATGCGATATGCTTTAATTAATCTCCGGAAGTTAATCGAGAAAAAAAATCTGAGCCTGACTAAAATATAACAAATCAGTTACAATATTTTTACATAGAGGGCGTTTGATAACTATAACTAAAAATTAGATGTCAATGCCTATGAGTAAATTCTTTACGTTAAATTATTTGATCAATTCGTATTGTAACGGTAAAAATGAACTTGAATCACTTCAGGTTGGTGTAACAGATTTTAATAATGCCATGGATTTTAGTGCGGTTGGATATGAACCTTCTCAGAAAAGTATTGATGCTATATTGAATTTTGCATCGCAGTATGAAGTTCTGAAATCGGCAAAAACCGGAAATATCGAGTTGAATCTGAATTGATCCCAAAAATGTATTAAAGAGCATCTTGACACGGATGCTTTTTTTATTTACATTTGTGATATCAATATAATATCAAAATAATTTAAATCTGATAGTATGGAAAAGTCATTTAGTGCCCGCTCGGGTTATTTGTTTCTTTTGCTTGAGGTATTGTTCCTGGGTATTGCGATTGTTTCTTTTACAATGCAGTCTGTAATTACCGGAATTATATTTGTTGTTTTGTTTGTGATTCTGGCGCCTGGTTTTATGGCTGTCGATCCTAACCAGAGTTATGTGTTGGTTTTGTTTGGCGCTTATAAAGGAACCATCAAAGACAACGGCTTTTTTTGGGTAAATCCGTTCTTTTCCAAAAAGAAATTTTCTCTTCGTGCACGTAATTTTAACAGCGAACCAATTAAAGTAAACGATAAATTGGGGAATCCGATTATGATCGGACTTGTTTTGGTTTGGAAGGTTGAAGAAACTTATCGCGCTGCTTTTGGAGTTGATGAGTATGAACATTTTGTTGTCGTGCAAAGCGAAGCTGCTCTCCGGAAACTTGCAGGTTTATATCCTTACGATAATATTGAAGACGACCATGCGAAAATTACACTTCGTGATGGTGGTGAGGAAGTTAATCATGAACTTGAAAACGAAATCAGGGAACGCCTTGATATTGCCGGTATTCATGTCATTGAAGCTCGCATCAATTACATTGCTTACGCACAGGAAATAGCCCAGGCCATGTTGAAACGCCAACAGGCAACCGCTATTGTTGCAGCCAGGTTTAAAATCGTGGAGGGTGCCGTAAGTATGGTCGAAATGGCTTTGGACGAATTGAGCAAACGTGAGATTGTAACCCTCGATGAAGATAAAAAGGCGACTATGGTGAGCAATCTTTTGGTCGTTTTATGCGGCGACAAAGAAGCTACACCTGTTGTAAATACCGGAACATTATACCAGTAGAATATGAACAAAGTACTGTTTAAGGAAACGCAGCAATTTCGACAATGGTGGTCTGTTGTATTAATGCTGGCTTCTACTGTACCAGTATTAATATTCAGTATTTATGCTTTCATTCAGCAGGTTTTCAGAGGAATACAGGTTGGTGACAACCCTGCGCCAAATGTCGTGTTAGTTTCCTTGTTTTTCTTTATGCTTGTTTTTATTTGGGGATTCTTTTCAATGAAACTTGAAGTCGAAATAAATGAGGAAGGAATTCATTACAGATTTTTTCCGCTGATCAGAAATGTGAAAATGATCTCGAAAGGTGAGATTCAGCGCTTCGAAATCAGGAAGTACAAACCGATTCTCGATTACGGAGGCTGGGGTGTTAAACGAAAATTCAAATGGGGCAGGGCCTATAATGTAAGCGGCAATATTGGCTTGCAGCTTTATCTCACCAATGGTAAAAAAGTTTTATTCGGCACTCAACGTTCACAGGCAATTAAATATGCGATGGACGAAGTGATAAAACGTAAACAGTAAATTAGAACTATTCATAAATTCTAGAAAATGAAGATTATAGCTTTTATTCTGGGCGTTCTGGTTTCGGTGCTGGCCCTTGGTCAATCAGAAATAAATATTGTTTTAAATACTGAAACTGGCAATATCAACGGAACATTAATGATGCCAACAGCAAAATTGCCGGTTCCGGTTGCCTTGATTATTGCCGGTTCCGGTCCAACTGATCGTGATGGAAATAACCCGATGATGACAAACAATTCGCTGAAAATGCTTGCAACAGGGCTTGCTAATCAGGGCATTGCTTCATTAAGATATGATAAACGCGGAATTGCCGCCAGCAAAGATGCGGGATCAAACGAGAAAGATGTGAGGTTCGAAATGTATATTCTTGACGCGGTTGCCTGGGTTAAACTTCTGAAGAACGACAAAAGTTTTAATGAGGTTGATGTAATAGGGCACAGCGAAGGATCTTTAATTGGGATGATTGCTTCACGGGATGCAAATGTGGATAAGTTCATTTCGCTTGAAGGTGCCGGGCTGCCCGCTGATAAAGTAATCCGGGAGCAACTGAAAAATCAGCCTCCGGTCGTTCTTGCTCAATCGACCCCGATTCTTGATGAGCTCGTCAAAGGGAATGCGGTTGAAAATGTTCCTCCGATGTTGAACGCGTTATTCCGGCCAAGCGTTCAGCCCTACATGATTTCCTGGTTTAAATACGATCCGCAAACCGAAATCGCTAAGTTAAAGAAACCAGTGTTGATTGTTCAGGGAACAACTGACATTCAGGTTAGTGTTGCCGATGCCGATAGTCTTCATGCTGCAAAACCCGATGCGAAACTGTTTGTTATCCAGGGAATGAACCATATTTTGAAAAATGCTGATCCCGACCGTATGAAGAATATGCTAACCTACAGAGATCCAAATCTTCCCATAAATGAAGAATTGGTAAAAACTATTGGCGGTTTCATTTTGAATAAGTAGACAAAAATTTAGCTCTTCCTGAAGGTAAAATGTTCGCAGCGATTTTGAATTGAGTAAAATTTAAGTGCGAAGTTATGACAAAGAAAAAATCATTTATGTTACGTCTTGATCCTGATGTGTATGATGCCATTGAAAAATGGGCGGCACAGGAATTTCGCAGTGCAAACGGACAAATTGAATGGATTATTACCAAGGCACTTCGCGATGCAAGGCGGACGGTTGAAAAAACTACCAATGAAGAATCAGAGGGAATTGAATCGTAAGTTTAAGTCGAACGAAAATGTTAAAGATTCCAGATCAAGTTACTATTGAAAGATAAAAGAACCGTTTATCGTTGTGAATGAATCATTGAAAAGTGATTTGTTATCTTTGTGAACGAGATTTAAAAAAGATGGAATAAGGATAAATATAAGATTGAATTTGAAGCTGCTTTAAATGAATTTGTTACTGAATTGAAGCGTTATGTATCAACAGAAACAGGAGATTGGACTATTAAAGGGTTCATTGATGTTTACAAAAATATTTATACCATTTCTTCGGATACAAAAATCGTATCCAAAATTCTTGAGATACACATCTTCCCAGAAATTCTTCGATTTGCAGAAAATGCGGGATACAAAATAATTCTGGCGAAACATCAAAATTGGTATCCAGATCTGACTTTTGTACACAAACAAAATCATAGTGTAAAATTTGCTCTTGATTTAAAAACAACTTTTCGAAGGAATAAAACAACTGCTGGATTTACTCTCGGAAGTCATGGTGGTTATTTTAAAGATAGGGATAAAGACAAAAACATACAGTTTCCATACAATCAATATATTGGACATTATTGTTTAGGGATAATTTATACAAGAGCTGACTTTGATAGCGATTTAGCCGAAACCGAGATTTTTCAGGTTGAGGATCTTTCAGTTCAGTATGGTGAATTACAGGATCCAATAGGAGAAAGGCAGGTTACGAAAATTGACAACTTAAAATCAATTACTTCAGTAATCAAAGACTTTGACTTTTTCGCTGCTCCGAAATGGAAGATTGCTAGCGATAGTCAAGGGTCTGGGAACACTGCAAATATTGGCTCCATTAAAGATATTGAAGATTTAAAGGCAGGTAATGGGGTTTTCAGTAAACTCGGTGAAAATTGGTTTGATGAATACTGGATGAACTATGGTGCTGCTACAATGATAAAAGATGGAAAGATTGTCAAAATATCAAGTATTTGGGAGTTTTTAGAGTTTAAAGGAAGAATAGATTTATTTGATAGTGTTGTTGCTAAAGGAGCAAAAAGGAGAAAATAATGAAAATATTTGTGCCACCAATAAAATCACAAGGGATAAAGACTAAACTTGTAGAGTGGATTTCGTCCAATGTTGAAGAGATTCAATATGATAGATGGGTCGAACCTTTCATGGGGACAGGAGTCGTTGCATTTAATATTCGACCCAAGAAAGCACTCATGTGTGATAGCAATCCTCATTTGATTTCATTTTATAGAGCAATACAATCGAAAGAAATAACTTCTGCGTTGGTGAAAAAATTTTTGACTGAAGAAGGAGAGAATCTTTTAAATTCTAATGGACTATATTATTATGATGTTCGAAAAAGATTTAATACTCATGGACATCCACTTGATTTTTTATTTTTGAGTCGATCTTGTTTCAATGGGATGATGAGATTCAATGGGAAGGGAGGTTTTAATGTTCCTTTTTGTAAGAAACCAAATCGTTTTGCTCAAGCTTTAATAACTAAAATTACGAATCAAGTAGAAAACATCTCTCAAATAATTGGGTTTAGTGAATATGAGTTTAAAAATCAAGACTTTAAAGAAACTCTGAAAGAAATTAGACCAACAGATCTAGTGTATTCAGATCCTCCCTATATTGGAAGGCATGTAGATTATTTTGATTCTTGGTCGGAAGAAGAAGAAAACATTCTAAAGAATGGTTTAATTAATTCAAATGCAAAATTCATTCTTTCGACATGGTTAAGTAATAAATACAGAATTAATGAATATGTATTTTCTACTTGGAATGATTGTTCCATATCTACAAAGGAACATTTTTACCATGTTGGAGGGAAGGAAGCCAATGGAAATGCAGTTTATGAAGCTTTGTTGTCGAACGTTGAATTTAAAGGTAGTATTTCTAATTCTGAAATGAAGTCAAGAATTAATTTAAATGAATCCCAGCTTACTACAAACAGGAAAGAATATAGAATTCCTGCTCAATTAACATTAGCAATGGATGGAGGCCAAAAACTGGTGGCTACTGACTAAAAAAAATCATTAAAACATCAACCCATGCAAACAAAATATCATTGCCCGAAATGTGGAAACACACAAGCCGAAGTCGATGAAATAAGAACTACCGGAAAAGGTTTCACCAGATTTTTTGACATTCAGAACCGAAAGTTTACAGCAGTGACCTGTACACGATGCAAATACACCGAATTCTATAAAGGGAAAGCAAGTACGTTGGGCAATATTGCTGATTTCCTGGTGGGATGATCGAACTGTTTAAGTTTACTTTAAATTAGTCGAATCTGCTTTCAATCTGATGGTAAATCCAGTGGTTTTAGTATATTTTTGCACCGGTTTAAAAAATGTTAATCCCATCAAAAATAAAAACTATGACCATAAGTGCTTTGCAATCAGAAAGGGCGAAATATCAGCCGAAATTACCCAATTCATTAAAATCTTCAGTTAAACTGGTTGAAGGAGAAAAAACCCAATCGGTTGCCGATCAGGAGAGCATCGAAGCGCTTTTCCCGAATACCTACGGCATGCCATTAATTGCATTTGAAGCTGGTGCTGAGAAAGTGGAATATCAGGCAGTAAATGTTGGAGTTATCCTTTCCGGCGGTCAGGCTCCAGGCGGTCACAATGTAATTTCAGGAATTTTTGATGGCATTAAAAATATCAATACGGATAGTAAGCTTTACGGATTTTTAGGCGGTCCTGGTGGATTGGTTGATCACAAATACGTTGAGCTGACTGCTGATATTATTGACGAATACCGCAATACAGGTGGGTTCGATATCATTGGATCGGGCCGAACCAAACTCGAAGAAACTGCTCAGTTTGATAAAGGTGCTGAAATTTTGAAGCAACTCAATATCAAAGCGCTCATTATTATTGGTGGCGACGACAGCAATACAAACGCTTGTGTACTAGCCGAATATTATGCAGCTAAAAATACCGGAATTCAGGTTGTTGGCTGCCCGAAAACAATCGATGGCGACCTTAAAAACGACATGATCGAAACTTCTTTTGGGTTCGATACTGCGACTAAAGTTTATTCCGAATTAATCGGAAACATTCAGCGCGATGCCAACTCAGCAAAAAAATACTGGCACTTTATTAAGCTGATGGGCCGCTCTGCTTCACACATTGGGTTGGAATGTGCCCTGCAGACTCAGCCAAACATTACCTTGATTTCAGAAGAAGTTGAGTTGAAAAAGCAAACTTTGAGCGAAATCGTTGATTATATGGCCAGCATTGTTGCAAAACGTGCAGCTAAAGGTGAAAACTTTGGGGTAGCTTTAATTCCTGAAGGTTTGGTCGAATTTGTTCCGGAAATGAAAACTTTAATTTCTGAATTGAACGACCTGCTTGCCGAAGGTTCAGCGTCTGAACAGAAATTTAAATCTTACCAGGATAAAGCAGAAGGACGTGCATTTGTTGCCGGAATTTTATCAGCCGAATCGGCAAAAGTTTACACCTCACTTCCTTCCGGAATTGCCGATCAGTTAACTCTTGATCGTGACCCACACGGAAACGTTCAGGTTTCGTTAATTGAAACCGAAAAACTTTTGGGTGAAATGGTGAAAAGCCGATTGAAAGAAATGAAAAAGGCTGGCGAATTCAAGGGCAAATTTGGTACTCAATATCACTTCTTCGGTTACGAAGGTCGTTGTGCAGCACCTTCGAATTTCGATGCCGACTATTGTTATTCATTGGGTTACAATGCATCGTTCCTGATTGCCGCTGGGAAAACCGGCTATATGTCATCGGTTCGGAATCTTACTGCACCTGCAGCCGATTGGATTGCCGGTGGAGTTCCGGTAACCATGATGATGAACATGGAACGTCGTCACGGACACATGAAACCAGTAATTCAAAAAGCGCTGGTTGAACTGGAAGGCGCACCATTTAAATACCTGGTTGCAAACCGTGAAAAATGGGCCATCGAAACTTCTTTTGTTTATCCGGGACCAATCCAGTATTGGGGACCAACCGAAGTTTGCGATCAGCCAACCAAAACAATTACTCTGGAAAGAGCCAAATAAATAGCATCAGTAAATTCGTTGAAATAGAAAACCCCGGAAGTAATTCCGGGGTTTTTGCATTTTACCTTTTCATTTTCTCCCTTGACCAAACCTTTTATTTCTTTACCGAAAGATATTTTTCAATGTTATCAATAAACATCTGCTTGGTTTCTTCTTTCGACTGAGCAATACCTGACATCATGACAGGTTTTCCGGTTGCAGGAATGTATAAGAATGCCGGTATTCCCTGAATGCCAAATACCTGGGCCAATTCTCTCTCCTGATCAGTATTTACTTTATAGACTACAATTTTGTCCCCAAATTCACTCCCGATCTCATCAAGAATCGGACTTGCTATTTTGCACGGGCCACACCAGTCGGCATAAAAATCAATAATTGCAGGTTTGTCGCCTTTGTATTTCCATTCTTTTGGAGAACTCGGATAATCCCAAACTTTCTCCACAAACAGAGCTTTCGTTAGTTTTTCGGAGCCGTTTGAATTTTCAGATACAGCAGCAACCGCATTTGAATCTGAACTTTTACTGTCTCCTTTCTTTTGATTTCCGCACGCTGTAAAAATCACAGCAACAGCGGCTAATGTTAAAAACAGATGTTTCATAATTTAATGGTATATAAATATTTGTGTTTGAATCTCCTTATTGTTACTGCAAAAACATAGTTATTCAATTGAAATATGTAAATATATAGATATGAATTATCAATTGTTGTGCCAAAGTAAAAATGTTTCATTAGGGGCAATATTGCAGAAAAAAATTTATGCCTACGCAACCTATTTACGCCTTTTCAAATCTATAGGTTAAAATATAAACAGAAAAGCTTGCAAAATGTAGTGATTAGGTTGTCTTGAATTTTTAGAATCCAATCATTGATTTTGCCAATGAAAACAATACATAAATATTTTATCACAATGAAGAAGCTATTAATTTTATGCATGGTGGGTTCCTTTTTAAGCCTGTTTACAGGATGTAGCCTGGATGATGATGATTATTCTTTAGACAATGCCTGGGTTGGATTTGGTTTAATCCATCAGGAATCCGGATCTCAGTCGTTTACAATCGAAATGGATGACGGTGAGGTACTTTATCCGGTTTCAAATTCAGGATATTGGAATGAGGTAACAGACAATGAGCGTGTTTTGACGAATTTTACAATTGTCGGGAATAAGGAAAATCCTGATCACAACGAGTATTACTATGTCAGGATTAATTCGTTGAAGAAAATTCTGTACAAGGGAATTCTGGATATTACTCCTGAAATTGAAGACAGTATTGGCAACGACCCGATTAAAGTTGAAGACAAATGGATAAAGAAAAATATGCTCAACTTTGAATTAAAGTATCGTGGCGGAGAAAAAACACATTACATCAACCTGGTCAAGCAACCTGGAAATGTGTCCGATGCAAGCGGCCCGGTTCTGCTTGAGCTCAGGCACAATAACAATGGCGACAGCGAACAACTGACTCTTTCTGCTATTGTTACATTCGATCTGGACTCTTTGAAAATAGAGGGACAAAATAGTACAAAATTCAAGATTACAGCCAAGGGGTTCGACGGTGACGATTTCGAATATACCGGCGAATACAAGTATTAATTAAAGTTTCAATTAATTCGGTTTTGAAAAAGCATCTGGTGATCAATACCAGATGCTTTTCTTTTTTTTATTGCGTCACATTATTTACATTCACAGCTTTAAAAATCAGTTGAAAGTAAAACTAAATTTACAAGCATGATAAAGCCTGCCAGTTTAATTGTCCTTGTGGCGATTATGTTTTCATGTACCAATCAGAAAACGGATAAAGAAATGACACAAAATTTTAATCCTGAAGTTCCAAAACTGGCTTCAGATGTAATGACCCCAGAAGTTCTCTGGAGCTTTGGCCGATTGGGTGAACCAGAAGTTTCGCCTGATGGAACAACTGTTTTGTACGCAGTTACCAATTACAATATTGAAGAGAATAAATCGTACCGCGATATTTATACCGTTCCGGTTGGCGGTGGTGAGGCAGTAAAACTTACCGATACTCCTGAAAAAGAATCATCAGCTTCATGGAGGCCTGATGGTAAAAAAATTGGTTTTTTATCGTCAAAATCAGGAGATACTCAGCTTTGGGAAATGGATATTGACGGGAAAAATTCGATTCAGGTCTCCGAAGTTCCGGGTGGAATAACCGGTTTTAAGTATTCGCCTGATTTAACCAAAATACTGTATACAGCCGATGTGAAAGTTGGAAAGGATATTCACGATTTATTTCCTGATTTACCTAAAGCCAACGCACACCTTGAAACTGATTTGATGTACAAACATTGGGACGAATGGGTTGAAACCGCTCCGCATCCGTTTGTCGCAGATTATGAAAGCGGAAAACTTTCAAATGCAGTAGATATTTTGGAAGGTGAACCGTTCGAAAGCCCGATGAAACCTTTTGGTGGCATGGAACAGTTGGCTTGGAGCCCGGATAGTAAAACAATCGCATACACTTGCCGCAAAAAAACAGGCAAAGAATATGCAATTTCTACCAATTCAGATATTTATTTCTACAATATAGAAACAAAGCAAACTGAAAATAAAACAGAGGGAATGATGGGTTACGATCAAAATCCTGCTTTTTCACCTGACGGAAAATGGCTGGCCTGGGAAAGTATGGAGCATGACGGAAATGAATCAGACAAGAACCGATTGTTTGTCATGAATCTTGAAACAGGTGAAAAGTCGGATATGTCGGCTGATTTTGACCAGAATTCTGCTGCACTTTCATGGAGTGGCGATAGCAAATCAATTTATTTTGTGAGTTGCTGGCATGCGCTGACCCAGATTTATAAACTGGATATAACTGACAGTAAAATAACAAAAATAACAGATGGAGTTCAGGATTATGCCTTTGTGTCAGAAGCAAATGACAAGCTAATTGGCGTAAAACATTCCATGAGCAAACCAGACGAAATTTATGCAATCGATCCGGCTTCAGGGGACGAAACAGAATTAACCTTTCTGAATAAGCCAATTCTCGATCAGATTACGATGGGAAAAGTTGAAGAACGCTGGGTAAAAACCACCGACAACAAGGAAGAGCTTGTTTGGGTAATTTATCCGCCACATTTCGACCCGAATAAAAAATATCCAACCCTTTTGTATTGCCAGGGAGGCCCGCAATCTCCGGTCAGTCAGTTTTGGTCGTATCGCTGGAATTTTCAGCAAATGGTTGCCAACGGTTACATTGTCGTTGCTCCAAACCGGCGTGGATTACCGGGCTTCGGACAGGAATGGCTCGACCAGATTAGTGGTGATTACGGCGGCCAGAACATGAATGATTATCTTTCGGCCATCGACGAGGTGTCAAAAGAACCTTTTGTAGATAAGGATAAATTGGGATGTGTTGGTGCAAGTTATGGCGGTTTTTCAGTTTATTGGCTTGCAGGTCATCATCAAAAACGGTTTAAAGCATTCATTGCGCACGACGGAATGTTTAATTTCGATCAGCAATATTTGGAAACCGAAGAAATGTGGTTTGTAAACCGCGATTTGGGCGGACCATACTGGGACAAATCAAATCCGGTTGTACAGCGGTCATACGCCAATTCTCCGCATTTGTTTGTCGACAAATGGGACACTCCGATTTTAGTCATTCACGGCGAGAAAGATTACAGAATTTTAGCTTCGCAGGGCATGGCTGCTTTCAATGCGGCGGTTTTACGTGGTGTACCTGCCGAAATGCTTATTTTTCCTGAAGAAAACCATTGGGTTTTACAGCCTCAGAATGGAATCTTGTGGCAAAGGGTATTTAAACAGTGGCTTGATAAATGGCTCAAATAATGTTCAGGTTCAGCGTTTCAAATTCCAGGAGGCAGAAGAACCTGGAATTTGAAACCTGAAATTCGGAACTCAAAAAACTTCAACTTTACTTTTGTTTGTTTCAATCAAACCTCTCGATCTGGCCGCAAACTCAATCATCTTAACCGCTTCATCCGGGCTCATTCGCGAGATATTAATAATCAGGTCAAATTCATCGGGTTCTGCTTTTTCACCGGCGATGTGTTTGCGTAAATTTTCACGTTCGCGTTCAACTCTTTCAATAAATTCAACAGCAGCCCTGAAATTCAGATTGTTTTTTTCCATAATCTGTTTCACCCGCCAATCCATCGAAGCGGTTAGTTTAACGAGTAACGACCGCTCAATTTCTCTGGAAATAATGTGTCCGGCCCGGCCAACAATAATGCAGTGGCCATCATTAGCGAAGCTTGAAATCAGGTCGATGAGGGTTTTGCTGATTTTTCGATCGCTTTTGAACCTTTTTTCGCTAAAAGCCGACAAAATATCATCGAATAAAGTCCGGTCACCTTCTTTCAAATAATTGCGGAGTTTGTTCGTGTCCATGTTTAATTCACGGGCACTTTCCTGTAGAATTTCCTTACTCAATACTCTCCATTTTTTGCACAGGCACTGTTTGTCGAGTTCATGAGCGAGAAGTTTGGCAACATTAAGTCCACCGCATCCGACTTCTCTTGAAATGCAAATAACTGGTCCTGGTTGAGTATCGGCTGCAATGTATTTTGCATCCTTGTGATGCAGCCTTTTATTCAGATAAACCATTAAAGTGTTGTTCATGTCGTTTGGATCTTTGGTTCATGTGGTTTACGAAATATTCGCCTGCTAGTTTTGAAAACCAACACCTGATTTTACATTATTTTTTATGGTATATAACACCACCTATCCGAAAATCAGCAATTGTGAAAGCTATTTTTTATATCTTCCCTGAATAAATTAAAACTTTAAAAAATGTTTAGTATCGAAACTTATCGTAAACGCCGTCAGCAACTTATACAGAATATATCCTCCGGAATTGTATTGCTTTTAGGAAATGTTGACTCACCCATGAACTATGCCGACAATACATTTTATTTCAGGCAGGATAGTTCGTTTTTGTATTTTTTGGGGCTTGATTTTCAGGGCCTTGCTGCTGCAATAGATGTAGAATCAGGTGAAGAAACCATTTTTGGAGATGATGTGAGCATTGAAGATATTATTTGGATGGGGCCTCAAATTCCGTTGAAAGATAAAGCAGAACAGGTTGGTATTTCCAAAACCCAACCTTTTAAAAATCTTCAGGATATAATTTTCAAAGCCATTTCTTCCGGACGTAAAATTCACTTTTTACCACCTTACCGTGCCGAAAATAAAATTTTGCTGAATGAACTGCTTGGCATTTCTGTGTCAAAACTGAAAGCTTATTCTTCGCTCGAGCTCGTAAAAGCGATTATTAATTTGCGTTCGGTAAAAGAGATTCAGGAAATTGAAGAAATTAAAATGGCGTGTGCCGTGGGGCACCAGATGCATGTTACAGCAATGAAAATGGCAAAACCCGGCATTTGGGAACAAACAATTGCCGGAACTATCGAAGGCATTGCCAATGCGGGTGGCGGAATGGTTTCATTTCCGGTGATATTGTCGCAAAACGGAGAAACTTTACACAATCACGATCATTCGAAATTGCTTCAGGATGGGCGACTTATGTTGGTTGATGCCGGGGCTGAAATCGGATCGCATTATGCTTCGGATTTTACCCGGACAGTTCCGGTAAACGGGAAATTCACTCAAAAACAGCGCGAGATTTATGAGATTGTTTTGGCCGCAAATAACCATGCCCGTGAATTAACAAAACCGGGATCAACTTATTTATCCGTGCATTTGGCTGCTGCTGAACTTATTGCTTCAGGGTTAAAAGAAATTGGTTTGATGAAGGGCGATGTGAAAGAGGCTGTAAAAAATGGAGCGCATGCTTTGTTCATGCCGCACGGACTTGGTCACATGATGGGGATGGATGTTCACGACATGGAAGACTTGGGGCAGATTTACGTTGGGTACGACAACGAGACCCGGCCGATTGACCAGTTTGGAACAGCATATTTGCGTATGGGCCGCAAGCTTCAACCAGGTTTTGTAATTACCAACGAACCGGGAATTTATTTTATTCCGGCATTGATTGAAAAATGGAAAGCTGAGAAAATCAATACGAATTTTATCAATTTCGATCGGTTGGCCGATTACCTCGATTTTGGCGGAATTCGTTTGGAAGATGATATTCTGGTCACTGACACCGGCAGCGAAATTATTGGCGACAGAATTCCGATTACGGTTGATGAAGTTGAAAACTTAATGCGTTAGTAAACTTATTTCAGGAATAAAATATGGTTTGGTAACCGATTACCGAACCATATTTGTTTTCACCCTTGATTTTGTTTGGTCAGCAATTCATGCATCAAAATGCGGCTGTAAAAATAGTCGAGTTCATTTTTTATTTCATCGCGAATCTCACGGTAATGATCTACAAGTTGATCTTTAGGGTAGTTGGCTTTTTTCGGGTCTTCAAAACCCAGATGTATTTTGTGCTTGGCCTGAATATCGACAGTTGTAATTTTATCTTTCGTTCCATCGCAAAGGGTTATCAGAAAATCAAAGCTTTTGCTGGCATATTCCTGAAAACCTTTGGGCTGCTTCGTGCTGATGTCAATGCCAATTTCATTCATTACCTCAATGGCCAATCGATCGGCTTGATCGTCAGGACGCAGGCCTGCTGAAAAAACTTCAAGTTTTGGATCCATTTCCTGAAGAAATGCTTCCGCCATCAAGCTTCGGCACGAATTACCGCCGGTACACAAGAATAAAATTTTCATTTGAATCGGCCATTGAATTTGAACTGGAATTTACTTCAAAAGAAATTCATAAAAAAATAGATTTGATAGTTTTGGCCTGATTTTTAAATGTTTATGACTGTTTTTGAGCATGTCGTCTTATAAGGTTTTAGGTTAAATTGGCTGTTTTGCTTCCCTAAATTTACAATTCAATTAATTTTGTTTTTTTTTGTAATCATTTTTCAAATGGCTTACAAATATTCAGTATTTTAATTTTGCAATAACAACAAGGCTGAATATTTACAACTATAAATTTTTATTATGAGAAATTTAATTCGATTTTTTTTAATCTTTTTAATGATGGGAAGCTTTTCGTGCAGGCAGGAGGCGCCAAAACAAAAGGCAATTGATCTTGCAGATTTGGATACAAGTGTTAGTCCTGCAAGCGATTTTGACAATTATGCCAATGGGGGATGGAAAAAGCGGTTCCCGATTCCTGACGAAAAAAGTCGGTTTGGATCATTCGATTTACTGGCCGATTCAGGCGAAGTTCAGGTTCAGAAACTGATAACAGATATCGCCCGGAACAAGCAGGAAACAGGAAGTATTGCTCAGAAAATTGCTGATTTCTACAATACAGGGATGGATACTGCCAAAATTGAGGCCGAAGGAATTGCTCCTTTACAGCCATTGCTTGACGAAATTAGCGCTATTCAGAGTGCCGATGATGTTATGCACGTAGTGGCCGTTTTGCAATCAAAGGGAATTCGGCCGCTTTACACTTTTTTCTCCGATGCCGATCAGAAAAATTCTGAAATGGTTGTAGCTTATTTGTACCAGGGTGGGCTGGGAATGCCTGATCGCGACTATTATATAAAAGACGATGAGCAAAGTAAGAAATTGCAGGAGGCCTACATGACATTACTTCAGAACATGTTTGAACTTGCAGGCGACGACAAAGCAACTGCAACCCAAAATAGCTCAATTGTTTATGCTATTGAATACCGGTTGGCGAAATCATCGATGACCAAACTGGAGCTGCGTGATCCAAACAAGCTTTATCATAAAATGAACATCGACGGACTTCAGAAAATTTCTCCGGAAATTAACTGGACTGCCCAATTCAAAGATTTGGGGCTGGAAAACCCGGGTGATTTTATTGTTGGTCAGCTCGAATTTGCTACTGAGTTAGGAAAAATGATCAAAACGGTTTCTGTTGATGATTGGAAAATTTATCTGAAATGGAATGTAATCCGGAGCAGTGCTTCTTATTTGTCTGAAGCATTTGTTGATCAGAGCTTCGATTTTTTTGGTAAGACACTTAGTGGTCAAATGGCTCAGCGGCCACGTTGGAAAAGGGTTCAGAGTGCAACCAATAGCGCTTTGAGCGAGGCGCTTGGCCAGATGTACGTTCAGCGGTATTTCCCGGCTGAATCGAAAAGACGCATGATCGAGCTGGTTAACAATCTGAAATTATCTTTGGGCGATCGTATTCAGAAATTAAACTGGATGAGCGACGAAACCAAAACAAAAGCTCTGGAAAAGCTGAATGTGGTCGGGGTAAAAGTCGGTTATCCGGATAAATGGCGGGATTATTCAGGACTTGAAGTCTCAAACGATTCATTCTTTGCAAACGTTTTGCGTGCCCGCAAATTCGATTTCGATTTCATGATTTCGAAAGTAAATAAACCTGTAGACCGCACCGAATGGCAAATGCCACCACAAATGGTAAATGCTTATTACAATCCATCAATGAACGAAATCGTATTTCCGGCTGCCATTCTGCAACCACCATTTTTTTATGTTGAGGGTGACGATGCTGTAAATTACGGCGCAATTGGTGTGGTGATAGGCCATGAAATGACTCATGGATTCGACGATCAGGGACGTTTGTACGATAAAGTTGGAAACCTGACTGATTGGTGGACTGAAGCCGATTCGAAAGCATTTAACGAACGCACTAAAGTTCTGGCTAATCAGTTCGATAATTTTACAGTTCTGGATACCATTAAAGCTGACGGAGAACTGACGCTTGGCGAAAACATTGCTGATTTGGGTGGTTTAAATGTGGCTTACGATGCGCTTCAAAAAGTTTTGACAGGAAATGAAAAACCAATCGATGGATTTACTCCTGATCAGCGTTTTTTCTTAGCCTATGCACATTTATGGTCTCAGAATATTCGTGATAAGGAAATTATCCGTCGCACCAAAGAAGATGTACATTCTCTTGGTCGGTTCCGTATTTTGGGGCCGCTGCGAAATATGCCCGAATTCTATAATGCATTTAGCGTGAAGGAAGGCGATTACATGTATTTGCCCGAGGTTGATCGGGCTGTGATCTGGTAAGCAGATTCTAAAATTGAAAAGGAAATGCCGGTCAAAATTAGTTTGACCGGCATTTTTGTTAATTGCAATATGAATTGATTGATTTTTTAATTTTTAGTGCAGGTAATTTTGATCAATAAGGTTTAGTGATGCGATGGAATTGATTTTAAATGAAGATTGAAACGCAAAAAGAGGTTTTTTTGAAATAGAATATCATCCAAAAGGATATTTAACTTTTGATCTTTTCAAAACCAGATCTTTCAAAACTAATCTTTTTAAGAGCCACCAACATAAATGCATAACCTTACCGACTAAATTAAATTCTACAATCAAAAGGTTTTATGCTGTTCATCGTTAAAACCCCGCACGGAACGTTATAAAACTATTTCTTAATATGCTAAATTTCTGATTCATTGACCTGTTTAATTATTCAAAGTATTGGTCTTGTTATTTATTTTCGAGACTTCGAAAAGTCAAAGTTGCCGTATTCTTCATGGGTACTGGATCGTTACTAATCTCAGGTCTTTTCATTTCCTGAATTTTTGGATTATCTGTTGTTGAAGCTCTCTGATAAGATTCAAAACCTACCGGACCGTTAAATTCAAAAACTTGTGTGGTGTAGGTTGCTCCGGATTTAAGACCTGACAAGGAGACCGATGAACCCATTCCATTGTAAACACAATACCACCCGGAGTCCCCAATTTCTTTACTGCTTTGCAAATTTGCGACTGCAGTGTAAGTTGTTTGATCTTTCGGGATGAAAGAGCCGGCATTGATCTCTTTTAAAAACACAACACATGCTTCGCCATTACCTCTGGTCCAACTTATATCACATGAAGTTGTTTCAACATTTGAATAGTTCAAATTTTTAGACTGATCGGTTGGAGCCTCAACTTGATATGTAAATCCATTTTTAATGATCGTTTTACCCTTGCTTTTTGAATTTATTACAATATCCCCGGTTCCTGGAGTTCCGGAATTCGGATAAACCAGCACTACATTTGAAGATTGTAACAGAATCTGACAAACCTCAACACCACAAATTGATACACTGCTAATGTCCCAGCCATTGCCCAAATTCGCTCCGCTAATTTTGACAGAATAGTCTTCATTGTCGCAGCTCACCAAATAACTCCCATGCGAAGGGACAACTTTTAATTCGGATGATTTTATTTTTGAATGTAAATCATCGATTAGTTCGCCATTCATATTTTTGCGAATATCATTGCTGCTGAAATATGTTTTGGAAAGGGTGTCTTCACACGAAAAATCATTCGATATTTCAATTCTATGAACTGGCAAAGTTGATTTTGTTTTGCTTGTTGCTTTGTTCCCAGCCGAAATAAGAAAACTAAATATCAGTAATGAAATAAGTCGGTTCATGACTTAATATTTTTATGTTTATTGTAAATTATTATTGAGTAAATTATTTATAACCAATTCAACTTTATCAAAATCATCCACTTTCGAGAAAAAATAATCAGCACCGGTATTTATAGCCAATTTCCGGTAGTAATCGGTTGCATGAAAAGTAAGTATGATAAATTTGAGGGCGCTATCTTTTTTTCGGATTTCTTTCAATATTTCCAGTCCGCTTTGTCCGGGCATTTCAATATCAACGATTGCCAAATCAGGTTTCAGTGTTTGTAATGCGATGAGGGTGTCGGATCCATTATTAAATGATCCCACAATGTCTACCAGACCATATTCGAGCAGCATATTCTGCAATCTTTCTCGAATTAAAGCTGAATCGTCTGCTATTACTATCCTCATGATGAAACAGTTTTTTTGACTCGACTAAACTATTCATTCGATACAAGATGGTTTGTAGGAAAACGATGAAATTCATGTAGGATAATTCCTACAAAAAGTGTTCGGGATTTATAAATAGTTGGGAAGTAAAGGAGTATTGATTCAAAGTATTAACCTGAGTACGATATAAATAGGATAAATAGCTATTGAAATATAACAAGTTAATAAGGTTAAATGGATATATACAGAAAATTTGCACGAAGGTCTGATCCAAAAAAATAAGGTTTTAAAACCTTATCATGTTCCTTTTAATAGAGATTTACTTACCCTAATGAACAACCTTATTCCCTTATTTATGGAGAGTAAGAATTTAAATCAGCTTGTTTTCAATGCAATACCTGGTGAGATCAGTATTTCGGCTAAGATCCATTTTCTCCATAATTCGACTTCGGTAGGTGCTTACCGTTTTAATAGATATAAAGAGTTCATTTCCAATTTCCTGAAGCGATTTTCCATTGGCAATTTTAATCAGGATTTCAAATTCCCTCGCTGAAAGACTGTTATGTTTCTGGGCATAATAATCTTTTTCAAGATTCAAAGCCAATCCTTCGGCCAAAGAGGTCGAGATATATTTCCCTCCTGCCGAAACTTTTTTAATGGCCAGCAGTAATTCTTCAGAAGCGGTATCTTTTGTAAGGTACCCGGATGCACCCAACTTCAGCGCCCGAATAGCATATTGTTCCTGAGGAAACATGCTCAACATGAGTACATTTATTTGTGGCCATTTTGTTTTCACGGTCTGAAGTATATCTAACCCACTTTTGTCAGGCAATGAAATGTCGAGAAGCAAAATTGTAAAGTCTTCTTTTTTAAGGAGATCAAGTGCGTCAGCGCCGTTGCCCGCTTCGCCAATAAATGTGATTTCTGAAATTTGGCTAAGGATTTGACGGAGACCCTCTCTTACAATTTTATGATCGTCACAAATTAAGATTTTCATTCCCATTACTTATTCATTTACAAGATCGGAACCCGGATGATCAATTGGAAAAATTAAACTGACAACGGTTCCTTTCCCCGATTCATTAGATATCTGAAAAGTTCCACCCAAAGCAATTGCTCTTTCACGCATGCCTATTAAACCAAATGATTTTTTTGAACTTAGTTTTAAATCGGGTATTCCAATTCCGTTGTCGGATATTTTGAAGTTGATCGTATTTTCTGAACAAAAAAGGCTGATTTCAACTCGATTGGCTCCTGAGTGCCGTGCAATATTGGTAAGTGATTCCTGCATAATCCTGAAAAGAGTGATTGAATCGTCAGGAGAAACAGGTATTCCGGATTCAATATCAAGAAAAATATCAATGTTATTTCTTGTCCCGAATTCTTTGGTATACCACTCAATAGCAGCTTCCAGACCCAGATCATCAATAATTTCAGGCCTTAGTTGCGATGTAAGCCGCTGAACTGCTTTTATCGTATCGCCAACCAAAGCGCTTAATTTATCTATTTTAACAAGCAGGTTCTCCTCGTTAACGCTTCGCTTGATAATTCCTAAATCAATTTTTACGGCTGTAAGCGCCTGTCCTAAATCATCATGAAGTTCCCTGGCAATTGATTTCCGTTCATATTCCCTTGCCTTTTCGGTATATTTTGCCAGATTGTGCAATTGATCGAGCGATTTTTTTAATTCATCCGACGATTCTTTCAAAAGTACTGTGTTTTGGACAATACTCTGCTTTTGATTAAAAAGATCAAGAAAAACATTGATTTTGCTTAGTAATATTCGCCGGTGAAGTGGTTTGTAAATGTAATCAACCGCTCCGGATTCATATCCTTCCGTGGCGTCTCTGTCATAGTTTGCCGTGAGAAAAATAATTGGCACTTTGGCATCAGACCTGATTTCATTTAATTTCCTTGCTAACTCAAAGCCATCCATAATTGGCATTCTGACATCTATTATGGCGAGAGCCAGCTCAATTCCCCTGGTTTTCTCAAGCGCTTCAATACCATTGTTTGCCTTAATCAGATTGACATTTATACTTTTTACAACAAATTCAAGTAAAAGTAAATTCTCCTCTGTATCGTCAACGATTAGAAGGTTGGGTAGTTGATTCATTTGTTTGGGCCGAAATTATTTTGAAATTATATTTCATCCGAATCTGATTGAATTTTATGCCGGATGGAACTCGCTAATTTGAACTTCATCCATGTTTGTGTATAGCGAAAATTCTTGTTTCTGGAATATTTACTACTTATCAAAGCTAAATAAATTTAGATTTTAATCAAACATTAAATCCGATGCTTCAAAAAGAAACGTTTTTATGAGTTTAATGCTTTAAGTTTCGAATTAAAACAAGAGTCTGGAACCCGTAAACTAATTGTGTGTAATTTGCTTAGTCTTATAAATCAGACGATTATTCTGGAATTCAGGTTTCAACCAGTTCATTCTTCACTTCTACTTCTGACTGAACAGGTGGCATTAGCGGAACTCTTCGCGCAGCCCAAAGAATCAGGCGCAGCGACTGGTCGTAGGTCATATAATTCCACATCCAGTTAATAAATATCAGCAAACGGTTTTTTACACCAACGATCGACATCAGGTGCACAAACATCCAGGTGAGCCAGGCAATAAAACCACTGAATTTTAAAAATGGCAAATCGGCAACTGCACGGTTTCGGCCGATGGTTGCCATCGAACCTTTATCGGTATACCTGAAAGGATTCAACTGACCATTTGATTTCATCAGCAGGAAATTTCTCGCCAGATTTTTTCCGTGCTGAATGGCAACCTGTGCCACCTGCGGATGTCCATTCGGATATTTTGGAGTCGACATCAGGCAAACGTCGCCAATGGCGTAAATAGCATCGAAGGATTTTAATTTATTAAATTCATCGACAATCAGGCGAACGCCTCTGCCAACCGAATCTTTGGGGAACCCCGCCGGCAATTGTCCACTGATTCCTGCTGCCCAGATTACAGTTTGAGTTTTTATGGTCTGTCCATCACCAAGTGTGAGTATTCGTCCATCGTAGCCGGTAGCATGTGCGTTTAAGGTTACATTTATACCCAGACGCCTCAGGTAGAAAAGAGCTTTTTCTGATGCATGTTTCGACATACCTCCCAAAAGTGCGTGAGATCCTTCAATCAGGCTGATTTGCATCAGGTCAAAGTTCTGATCTGGATAATCTTTTGGTAAAACGAAGTTTTTCATCTCTGCAATAGCCCCTGCAACTTCAACCCCGGTTGGCCCGCCGCCAACTACAACCACGTTCAATAATGATTTTTTCTCATTCTGATCGCGTAGCGTAACGGCTTTCTCAAAACTCTGCAACAACCTGTTGCGCAATGCCATTGCTTCGGAAACCGATTTCATCGGAATGGCAAATTCTTCCATGTTTTTCATTCCGAAGAAATTGGAATTTACGCCTGTTGCAATAACCAGGTAATCGTACCAAACAGTGTCCAGACTGGTTTTCAACTCTTTCTTTTCAGG